>NZ_JCASIF010000005.1:0-302979 GCF_059686055.1 Telluria sp. ZB4P34
GCAGCAAAGAAAATGTCCGCTCAAAAGCGCGTTAGCTCGCGCTAACCTGGGCAACCAAGCGGACATTTCAACTTTGCCAGAAGCGGACATTTCAACTTTGCCTTTACACACCCTACGAAAAATAAAAAAGGCCAGCTTGCGCTGGCCCTTGCCGCTTCCGATTAAACCGGCTCAGTCAGCCTGCTTGCGCAGGAAAGCCGGGATGTCGTAAGTCTCGACGCCGTTGCGCTGCATCGCCTGCACCTGCTCCGATGCCTGCTCGCGGCGCCACACGGCCGGCTGCTTCATGCCGCCCATGGCGTCGGTCTGGCCCATGGTCACGTTGCCGGTCATGCCCTGGGCGCCCTGCATCACCGGCGCATTGTAGGTGCCGGTCTTGAGCATCTGCTGCGGCTGCACCAGCTGCATCTTCTTGTTCTTGCCCAGGCCGGTCGCGACCACGGTCACGCGCAGCTCGTCGCCCATCTCGTCGTCGTAGGCGATGCCCTGTGCGATCGATGCGTCCGGTGCGGCGAAGGCGCGCACGGCAGCCATGACTTCCTTGATCTCCTTGCCTTTCAGGCCGCGGCTGGCGGTCACGTTGACCAGCACGCCCTTGGCGCCCGACAGGTCGATACCGTCCAGCAGCGGCGAGGCCACGGCCTGCTCGGCCGCGATGCGCGCGCGGTCCACGCCCGAAGCGGTCGCGGTGCCCATCATGGCCTTGCCCTGCTCGCTCATGATGGTCTTCACGTCATTGAAGTCGACGTTGATGTGGCCCGGCACGTTGATGATCTCGGCGATACCGGCAACGGCGTTGTTCAGGACGTCGTCGGCGTGCTTCATCCAGTCGAGCATCGACTCGTCTTCGTAGATGTCTTCCAGCTTCTCGTTCAGGATCACGATCAGCGAGTCGACGTGCTTGCTCAGCTCTTCCAGGCCGGCTTCCGCCACCTGCATGCACTTGTCGCCTTCGTAGGAGAACGGCTTCGAGACCACGGCCACGGTCAGCGCGCCCATGGTCTTCGCCACTTCGGCGACGATCGGCGCGGCGCCGGTGCCGGTGCCGCCGCCCATGCCCGCGGCGATGAACACCATGTGGGCGCCGCGCAGCGCGTCTTCGATGCGCGAACGCGACTGCTCGGCCAGCTGGCGGCCGACTTCCGGACGCATGCCCGCGCCCAGGCCGGATTCACCGATCTGGATGATGTTGTTGGCGCCCGAAACGGCCAGCGCCTGCGCATCCGTGTTTGCGGCGATGAACTCGACACCGGACACACCTTTATTGATCATGTGCTGAACCGCGTTGCCGCCGGCGCCGCCGACGCCAACGACTTTGATAACGGTTCCCAGTGCTGCGTTATCGACCATATCGAACTCCATATCGAACTCCCAATATTCAAGATGCTGCTTCCGTTTCAGGACTGGTGCCAGGCCCCTGGCAGAGCTCCAAAACCGGAAGAAGCGATTGTATTTAAAAAATCTTTACCCGTGGACGATTTGTTGCTGCCGTACTTAAAATTTTCGTGCCCTGCTGTGCTGCCAACCCGTGCTTTAAAAATTCCCCGCTATCCATTCCTTCATGCGCTGCCACACTGCCTTCACCGAACCATCCTGACGCGTGACGATGTGCCCGCGCAGGTACTGCTTCTTCGCTTCCAGCAGCAGGCCGAGCACCGTGGCGTAGCGTGGGCTGCGCACGACGTCGGCCAGCTGGCCGCGGTAGTCCGGCGTGCCGAGGCGCGCCGGTTTGAGGAAGATGTCTTCGGCCATTTCGATCATGCCCGGCATGATCGAGCTGCCGCCGGTGAGCACGATGCCCGACGAGAGCACGCCCTCGTAGCCCGACTCGCGCACCACCGTGTGCACCATCGCGAACAGTTCTTCGACGCGCGGCTCGATCACGGCCGCCAGCGCCTGGCGCGACAGCGCGCGCGGACCGCGGTCGCCCAGCCCCGGCACCTCGAGCGTCTCGCCCGGATCGGCCAGCACCTGCTTGGCCACGCCGTAGCGGATCTTGATGTCCTCGGCTTCGCCGGTCGGGGTGCGCAGGGCCATGGCGATGTCGCTGGTGATCTGGTCGCCGGCGATCGGCAGCACGGCGGTGTGGCGGATCGCGCCATCCGAGTACACCGCGATGTCGGTGGTGCCGCCGCCGATGTCGATCAGGACCACGCCCAGCTCTTTTTCGTCAATGGTCAATACGGCGTCGGCCGAGGCGATCGGCTGCAGGATCAGGTCCGAGACCTCGAGCCCGCAGCGGCGGACGCACTTTACAATATTCTGGACCGCGGATACCGCACCGGTGACGATGTGTACGCGCACTTCCAGGCGGATGCCGCTCATGCCGATCGGCTCGCGCACGTCTTCCTGGTTGTCGACGATGAATTCCTGCGGGACGGTATGCAGCAATTGCTGGTCGGTCGGGATATTGACCGCCTTGGCGGTCTCGATTACGCGCGCCACGTCGGTGGCGGTCACTTCCTTGTCCTTGATCGCAACCATGCCGCTCGAGTTGAACGAGCGGATATGGCTGCCGGCGATACCAGCATAGACGTTGCGGATCTTGCAGTCGGCCATCAGCTCCGCTTCCTCGAGCGCGCGCTGGATCGATTCGACCGTGGCTTCGATGTTCACGACCACGCCCTTCTTCAATCCTTTCGACTCGTGCTGACCGAGGCCGATCACCTCGTGGCGTCCATCGGACATCACTTCGGCCACGACCGCCACCACCTTCGAGGTGCCGATGTCGAGGCCGACGATCAGGTTCTTCGCGTCTTTTGTCATTGCTGTTGCCTGCTTATGTTTGCTTGGTTGTGTTATTCGGTTGATTCGGTTTCTTCTTCACCGGCTTCACCGGCTTGGTGGCGTCCAGCGGCACCGCCAGCGCTGCCGAGGACAGCGCCAGGCCGTTCGGGTAGCGCATGTCGATCGTGTCGATGCGCCCTTCCTGCAGCCGCGCGACCAGCTGCGGGTAGACGCCCACCAGCCGCTGCACGCGCTTTTTCAGCGTGTCCTTGTCCTGCTCGCGCCCCAATGCCACGCTCATGCCGTTGTCCAGCTTCACCGTCCAGGCGTAGCGCTCGGACAGCGACAGGGCCATCGGGGCCAGCTCTACCTTCGCAAACAGCGAGCGCAGCTCGGTGAAGCGGGCCAGCACTTCCTTCTCGCTGCCCTTCGGCCCCTCGAAGGCCGGCAGCGCGTGGTCATCGTCGGCCTCGGCCAGGTTGGCGGTGAACACGTCGCCCTTGACCGACAGCAGGCGGCCGTCCTCGCCCCAGGTGCCGAGCGCCTCGTGCTCTTCCACCTCGACGATGAGCTGGTTGGGCCACTCGCGGCGCACCGTGGCGCGCCGCACCCAGGGCACGGTTTCAAACGTCGCGCGCACCTGCTCCAGGTCCGTGGTGAAGAAGTTCCCGCGGATCTTGCCGATCACGCCGTTGCGCACCGTGAGCTCGTTCACGTGGCGCAGCGGCAGCTGGTACATGCTTTCCACCGTCACCGCGCGCAGCAGGAACATGGGGCGCTGCGACAGCCACCACACGCCGGTCCCGATGCAGGCGAGCACCACCAGCGCCACCAGGCTGCTGGCGGTCGCGTTCAGGGCGCGGACGTCATGCCACATGCCGTGTTATTCCTTTGCCAGGGATTTGGACGAATTCGCCATCTTCAGCCGGGCCGAGGCCAGGATTTCCAGGCACAGGTCCTCGTAGCTGATGCCCACCGCGCGCGCGGCCATCGGCACCAGCGAGTGCGAGGTCATGCCCGGCGAGGTGTTCACTTCCAGCAGGAAGGGACGCATGTCTTCCTGGCGTACCAGCACGTCGATCCGGCCCCAGCCTTCGCAGCCGAGCGCGCGGTAGGCGTTCACGGCGTGGCGCTGGATCTCCTCGGTCAGGTGCAGGTCGAGCGGCGCCGGGCAGTGGTACCGGGTGTCGTCCGTGAAGTATTTGTTCTGGTAGTCGTAGTTGCCTTCCGGGGCCACGATCTCGACGATCGGCAGGGCGCGGGCGGTTTTACCGGTGCCCAGCACGGCCACGGTGAACTCGCGGCCGGTGACGAATTCCTCGGCCAGCACCACCGGGTCGAAGCCCATGGCGAGGTCGACGGCAGTCTTCAGTTCCTCGGCCTTGTTCACCCGGCTGATGCCGATGGTCGAGCCTTCGAGCGGCGGCTTGACGATCATCGGCAGGCCGAGCGCGACCAGGACTTCGTCGAGGTCGGTGGACGGGTCGATGATCATGTAGTCCGGCGTCGGGATTTCGTCCATCTTCCAGATCTTTTTCGTCGTGATCTTGTCCATGCCGACGCTCGAGGCCATCACGCCGCTGCCGGTATAGGGAATGCCCAGCTGCTCGAGGGCGCCCTGCAGGCTGCCGTCCTCGCCGTAGCGGCCGTGCAGCGCGATGAAGACGCGGTCAAACTTCTGTGCGGCCAGTTCGGCCAGGCTCTGGGTGCCCGGATCGAAGGAGTGGGCATCGACGCCGCGCGACTTGAGGGCCTCCAGGACGCCGGTGCCGGACATGATCGACACGTCGCGTTCGGCGGAGCGTCCGCCGAACAGCACGCCGACTTTGCCGAAGGATGCCGGGTCAAAAGTGGAAGTGGTAGCGTTCACGGAATCAGGCCTTTGCAGTGGTCAGTTGGTGCGGGACGCCGCTGATCGAGCCGGCGCCCATGGTGAGGACGACGTCGCCGTCGCGCGCCACGTTCATGATGGCGGCGGGCATGTCGGCGATCGCCTCCACGAAAATCGGTTCCAGCTTGCCGCCGGTACGCAGCGCACGCGCCAGCGCGCGGCCGTCGGCGGCCACGATCGGCGCCTCGCCGGCGGCGTAGACGTCGGCCAGCAGCAGCACGTCCGGGGTCGACAGGACCTTGACGAAATCTTCGAACAGGTCGCGCGTGCGGCTGAAGCGGTGCGGCTGGAAGGCCAGCACCAGGCGGCGGCCCGGATAGGCGGCGCGCGCCGCGGCCAGGGTCACCTCGGTTTCGACCGGGTGGTGGCCGAAGTCGTCCACCAGGGTGAAGCTGCCGCCGCCGGGAATCGCCACCTCGCCATAGCGGGTGAAGCGACGGCCGACGCCGCTGAAATTCTGCAGGCCCAGGTTGGTCGAGGCGTCGTCGAGGCCGATCTCGCGCGCGATCGCGATGGCCGAGCAGGCGTTGAGCACGTTGTGCATGCCGGGCTGGTTCAGCACGAACTTCGTGTCCGGGTAGCCCTGCTGGCGCACGGTGAAGTGCATCTGCACGCCGTCCGCGTACGCATCCAGCGCGCGCACTTCCGCGTCAAGCGAGAAGCCGTAGGTCGTCACCGGCTTGGTCACCTGCGGCAGGATGGCGCGCACGTGCGGGTCGTCGATGCACATCATGGCGCGGCCGTAGAACGGCAGGCGGTGGGTGAAATTCACGAACGCGGCCTTCAGCTTCTCGAAGTCGTGTTCGTAGGTGTCCATGTGGTCGGCGTCGATGTTGGTGATCACCTCGATCATCGGCGACAGGTTCAGGAAGGAGGCGTCCGACTCGTCGGCCTCGGCCACGATGTAGTCGCCCGAACCCAGCTTGGCGTTGGCGCCGGCCGCGGTGAGTTTTCCGCCGATGACGAAGGTCGGATCCAGCCCGCCCTGGGCCAGCACCGAGGCCACCAGGCTGGTGGTGGTGGTCTTGCCATGGGTGCCGGCGATCGCGATGCCGCGCTTCAGGCGCATCAGTTCACCGAGCATGATGGCGCGCGGCACCACCGGCACCTTGGCGGCGCGGGCGGCCACCACTTCCGGATTGGCTTCGTTGACGGCGGTCGAGGTCACGACCACGTTCGCGCCGATCACATGCTCGCTCGAGTGGCCCGTATGGACGCGCGCGCCGAGTTCCGCCAGGCGCTGGCTGGCGGCGTTGCTGGACAGGTCGGAGCCGGATACGTTGTAGCCGAGGTTGAGCAGCACTTCCGCGATGCCGCTCATGCCGCTGCCGCCGATACCGACGAAATGGATGTTCTTGATCTTGTGTTTCATTCTTGTTCGCTCATCCGGCCAGTCGTTCGAGTTCCCGCGCGATCGCCTCGTTGGCGTCGCGCTTGCCCACGCCATGTGCCGCCTGCGCCATCGCGAGGCAGTCTTCACGGCTCAATGTTTGCAGCAGGCCTGCCAGCCGCTGCGGGTTCAGTTCGCCCTGCGGCAGGTGGATCGCCGCCTGTTGTGCGTGCATCCAGGCCGCGTTGTCGCGCTGGTGGCTGGTGGTGCTGGCCACAAAGGGCACCAGCACGCTGGCCACGCCTGCTGCGGTCAGCTCCGACACGGTGATCGCGCCGGCGCGGCAGATCACCAGGTCGGCATTGGCATAGGCGGCCGCCATGTCGTCGATGAAGTCGACCACGTTCGCTTCGACGCCTGCTGCCGCATAGGCGGCGCGCAGCGCGTCGATGTTTTTCTTGCCGGACTGGTGGGTTACGACCGGGCGCGTCGCCGGGTCGATCTGCGCCAGGGCGGCCGGCACGCTGTCGTTGAGCACCTTGGCGCCCAGGCTGCCGCCGACGACCAGCACGCGCAGCGGGCCGCTGCGGCCCGTGAAACGTTTGCCGGGCGCCGCCAGGTCGAGGATCTGCTGGCGCACCGGGTTGCCGGTGACGACCGCCTTGCCGGCCGCCTTGCCGAAATCGGCCGGGAAGCCGAACAGCACCCGGCTGGCGATCGGTGCCAGGGTCTGGTTCGACAACAGCAGGGCCGCGTCGGCGTTCACCAGTGCCAGCGGAATGTTGCGCGTCTTCGCCATCATCCCGCCCGGCACGGTCACGTAGCCGCCCATGCCCAGCACCACGTCCGGCTTGCGCTGGCCGAGATAGCGGCGGCAAGCGACAAACGCGCCCAGCATCTTGAAGGCGCCCTTGATGGTGTGGCCCAGGCCCTTGCCGCGCAGGCCGGCGAAGTCGATGCTGTCCATCGGGATGCCGGCTTTCGGTACCAGCTCGGTTTCCATGCCGTGGGCGGTGCCCAGCCACGAGACTTCCCAGCCGCGCGCGCGCATGGTCTGCGCGATCGCGATGCCGGGGAAGATGTGGCCGCCGGTGCCGGCCGCCATGATCATCAGCTTCTTCATTTGCGTACTCATGTGCGCCCTCCCCGCATGCGTACCCGGTTCTCGTAGTCGATCCGCAGCAGGATGGCCAGGCCGATGCAGTTGAACATCACGCCCGAGCCGCCAAAGCTCATCAGCGGCAGGGTCAGGCCCTTGGTCGGCAGCAGGCCCAGGTTCACGCCCATGTTGATGAAGGTCTGGGCGCCGATCCAGATGCCGATGCCCTTGGCGGCCAGGCCGGCGAAGATCTGGTCCAGGGCGATGGCCTGGCGGCCGATGTCGAAGGCGCGCTTGACCAGCCAGTAGAACATGGCGATCACGACCAGCACGCCAACCAGGCCGAGTTCTTCGCCGATCACGGCCATGATGAAGTCGGTATGCGCTTCCGGCAGGTAGAACAGCTTCTCGACGCTGCCGCCCAGGCCCACGCCGAAGAACTCGCCGCGCCCGAACGCGATCAGCGAGTGCGTCAGCTGGTAGGCCTTGTCCAGCGCGTGGCCGTCGGCCCACGGGTCGAGGTAGGCGAACATGCGGGCGCGGCGGAACGGCGAGAGCGCGATGATCGCACTGAAGATCAGCACCAGCAGTGCGCCGATGCCACCGAACCAGACGATGTTGATCCCGCCCAGGAACAGGATGCCCATGGCGATGCAGACGATCACGCCGAAGGCGCCCAGGTCGGGCTCGAGCAGCAGCAGCATGCCGACCAGGCCGATCGCCAGCATCATCGGCAGGAAGCCCTTGGTCAGCTTGTGCATGTATTCCTGCTTGCGCACCGTGAAGTCGGCCGCGTACAGCACCACCGCGATCTTCATGATCTCCGACGGCTGCAGCAGCATGATCTTCAGCGGGATCCAGCGGCGCGCGCCGTTGACCGTGTGGCCGATGCCGGGGATCAGCACGATCACCAGCAGCACCAGGGTGGCAATGAACATCATCGGCGCCCATTTCTGCCACACGGCCACGGGCACCTGGAACACGACGGCGGCGGCCGTCATCGAGACGGCGATATAGGCCATCTGGCGGAACAGGAAGTATTCGTTCTTGTCGTTCAGGTAGGCGAACTTGGGCGAATCCGGCAGCGCGATCGAGGCCGAATACACCATCACCAGGCCGAACATCATCAGGAGCACGGTGACCCAGACCAGCGGCTGGTCGTAGTCCATCATCTTCGACGGACGGCTGCGCGCCGCGATGGTCGCGTCGCTGCTGGATCCGGAAAATTTGAATGGAATCTGGAAGGCCATCAGAGCTCCTGCCCCTTATCGAGCGCGATGTCGCGCACCGCGTCGACGAACACCTGCGCGCGGTGCGCGTAATTGGTGAACATGTCGAGGCTGGCGCAGGCCGGCGACAGCAGCACCGCATCGCCCGGACGGGCCAGGCCGCTCGCCCTGCGCACCGCCTCCGGCAGGCTGGCGAAGTCGAACACCGGCACGCCGGTCGGCTCGATCGCGGCGCGCACGCTCGGCGCATCGCGGCCGATCAGCAGCACGGCGCGCACATAGCGTGAAACAGGCTCGGCGAGCGGGGCAAAATCCTGGCCCTTGCCGTCGCCGCCGGCGACCAGCAGGATCTGCTGGTCTTCGCCCGCGAAAGCCTTGCCCAGGCCTTCCAGCGCGGCGACGGTGGCGCCCACGTTGGTGCCCTTGCTGTCGTCGTAGTAATCGACGCCGTCGATGTTCGCCACCAGTTCGACGCGGTGCGGCTCGCCCGCGTATTCGCGCAGGCCGTGCAGCAAGGGCGCCAGCGGCAGGCCGCAGGCGCGGCACAGGGCCAGCGCGACCAGGGCATTCGAGGCGTTGTGCAGGCCGCGGATCTTGAGCGCGTCGGCCGGCATCAGGCGGCTGACGCTCACCTCCACGGGCGGCGCCACCTCCCCTTTTTTCAGCTTTTTCTGCGGCTCATCGTGCAGCGCGACGGCATTGGCAAGCCACAGCACGCCGCGCTCGCCCACCAGGCCGAAACTGTCCGGCTCCATCGGCTCGTCGGTACCGAAGGTGAACGCCGGCGTGCCGGCTGCCGCCATGCGCATCACGATGGCGTCGTTCCGGTTCAGCACGCGCACCGTGCCGCTACCGAAGATGCGCGCCTTGTCGGCCGCATAGGCTTCCATGCTGCCGTGCCAGTCGAGGTGGTCCTGGCTCAGGTTCAGGACGGTGGCGGCGTCGGCCTGCAGGCTGAAGGTGGTGTGCAGCTGGAAGCTCGACAGCTCGAGCACCCAGGCCTGCGGCAGGTCCTGGGCATCCAGGCATTCGCGCAGCACGTCGAGCGCGGCCGGGCTGATGTTGCCGGCCACGCGGGTCGTCAATCCGGCGCGGCGGCACAGCAGGCCGGTCAGGCTGGTCACCGTGGTCTTGCCGTTGGTGCCGGTGATGGCGATGATCTTCGGCGCGTAGCCGCTTTCCTGGCGCAGTTGCGCGAGCGCCTGCGCGAACAGTTCGATCTCGCCCCAGACGGGGATGTCGCGCTCGCGCGCCGCGGGGGAAATGTGCGCGAGTTCGCGGCCAGGGGCCAGGCCCGGGCTCACTGCGACGAAGTCCATGCCGTCGAGCAGGCTTGCTCCGAATTCGCCGCCGACGAATTCCGCAGTCGGCACCGCCTGGCGCAGGGCGAACAGGCGCTGCGGCTCGGTGCGCGTGTCGGCGACGCGCACGCGCGCGCCGCAGCGCGCCAGCCATTGCGCCATCGCCAGCCCGGATTCCCCGAGCCCCAGTACCAGTGCGGATTTGCCTTCGTATGTCATTCGTATCAACGCAGCTTCAACGCAGTTTCAAGGTGGACAGGCCGATCAGGACCAGCACCATCGTCACGATCCAGAAGCGGACCACGACCTTGGTCTCTTTCCAGCCCTTTTGTTCGAAATGGTGGTGCAGCGGCGCCATCAGGAACACGCGGCGGCCGGCGCCGTAGCGCTTCTTGGTGTACTTGAACCAGGACACCTGGATGATCACCGACAGGGTCTCGGCCACGAACACGCCGCCCATGATGAACAGGACGATTTCCTGGCGCACGATGACGGCGATGGTGCCGAGCGCGCCGCCCAGCGCCAGTGCGCCGACGTCGCCCATGAACATCTGCGCCGGGTGTGCGTTGAACCACAGGAAGGCCAGGCCCGCGCCCGCCATCGCGCCGCAGAAGATCAGCAGCTCGCCCGCGCCCGGGATGTAGGGGATGAACAGGTATTTGGCAAAGGTCACGCTGCCGGTCAGGTACGCGAACAGGCCGAGGGCGCCGCCGACCATCACGGTCGGCATGATCGCCAGGCCGTCGAGGCCGTCGGTGAAATTGACCGCGTTCGAGGAACCCACGATGACGCAGTAGGTCAGCGCGATGAAGCCCCACACGCCCAGCGGATAGCTGATCGACTTGAAGAAGGGGACGATCAGGTCGGCCTTGGGCGGCAGGGTCATCGAGAAGCCCGACTGCACCCAGGCGTAGAACAGCTGCAGCACTTCCCATGGATTCGCGGCCGAGACCGAGAACGCCAGGTACAGCGCCGAGGTGATGCCGATCAGCGACATCCAGAAATACTTCTCGCCCGAACGCATGCCTTCCGGGTCCTTGTAGACCACCTTGCGGTAATCGTCGACCCAGCCGACCGCGCCGAAGCCCATGGTCACGACCAGCACCGGCCAGATCAGGCGGTTCGACAGGTCGCACCACAGCAGGGTCGAGATGCCGATCGAGATCAGGACCAGCACGCCGCCCATGGTCGGGGTGCCGTGCTTGGCCAGGTGGGTCTGCGGACCGTAGGTGCGCACGGCCTGGCCGACCTTCATGGCGGTGAGCTTGCGGATCACGGCCGGGCCGCAGATCAGGCCGATGGTGATCGCCGTGATGGTGGCGAAGACGGCGCGGAACGTGATGTAGTTGAACACGCGCAGCGGACCGAGATAGTCCTGGAAGTATTGGGCGAGCCAGAGAAGCATGTCAGTGGGCGTCTTTCATGGTGGTTTGTCCGGTCAGGTGCTGGACCACGCGTTCCATCTTCATGAAGCGCGAGCCCTTCACCAGCACAGTCGAATTGCTATTGCCGCCCAGTGTTGAATCCAGTGCTGCCAATAATGCGTCGAACTGCTCGTAGTGCCGTGCTCCCGAGGCGCACATGGCGCGCGCGAGGTCGCCAGTGGCGAGCACGTGTTCGATGCCACGCTGCTGCGCGTAGGCACCGACTTCTGCGTGAAACTCTTTTCCCTGCGTGCCGACTTCGCCCATGTCGCCCACCACCAGGATGCGCGGCGCCGGATAGGCGGCCAGCACGTCGATCGCGGCGCGCATCGAGTCGGGATTCGCGTTGTAGGTGTCGTCGATGACGGTCGCGCCGATCGCGGCCTGCTTGCGCTGCAGGCGGCCGCCGACCGGGGCGAAGCACTCCAGGCCGCGCACGATGGCGTCGACCGGGATGCCGGCGGCCAGGGTGCTGGCGATCGCCGCCAGCGCATTGCGCACGTTGTGATCGCCCGCGGCGGCCAACTGGATGGCGAACTGCCCTCCGCGCGCAGTCACCTGCAGGTCGTTGCCGAAGCCATTCGCCGTATAGCTCGCGCGCACGTCGCATTCCTCGGCCAGGCCGAAGGTCAGCGCCGGGCACGGCGCCAGGCCGCGCCACAGCTCCGTATATTCGTCGTCCCCCGGGAACACGGCCACACCGTCGAGTGGCAGTGCTGCGAGGACGGAGCCGTTCTCGCGCGCCACCGCTTCCACGGTATGCATGAATTCCTGGTGCTCGCGCTGGGCGTTGTTCACCATGGCGACGGTCGGCGCCGCGATGGCGGCCAGGCGGGCGATTTCGCCCGGATGGTTCATGCCCATCTCGATCACGGCGGCCCGATGCGCCGCTGACAGGCGAAACAGGGTAAGCGGCACGCCGATCTCGTTGTTCAGGTTGCCCTGTGTGGCCAGGCGCGCGTCCTCGCCGAAGGCAGCTGCCAGGATCGAGGCGATCATTTCCTTGACCGTGGTCTTGCCGTTCGAACCGGTCACGCCGATCACGGGAATCCCGAATTGCGCGCGCCAGGAGTTCGCGATGCGGCCCAGCGCCGCCAGGGTGTCCGGCACCACGATGGCCGGCAGCGTCCAGCCGTCCGGCAGCTGGTGCACCACGACCGCGGCCACGCCGCGCGCAGCGATCTGGTCGAGGAAGGCGTGCGCGTCGAAGGTCTCGCCCTTCAGCGCGACGAACAGCGCGCCGGCGGGCGCCGTGCGGCTGTCGGTCGACACGCCCTGGAAGGCAACGTCGCCGCCCTCCAGGCGTGCGCCAGGGATTGCGGCGACCAGTTGTGCGAGCGTAGCGCGCATCTAGTGGGCCCTCATCATGGTGAGCCGCGCGGTCAATGCCAGCGAAGCATGGTCGGCATCGGAGAATGGCATCTTCTTGCCCTTGATTTCCTGGTAGGGCTCATGGCCCTTCCCTGCCAGCAGGATCACGTCCTGCTTGCCGGCGTTCTTCACGGCCAGCAGGATCGCGCTCGCCCGGTCCTCGACCGCCTGGTACGCTTTGTCGATGCCCGCCACGATCTGCGCGATGATGGCGGCCGGATCTTCGCTGCGCGGGTTGTCGCTGGTGACCAGGATGTGGTCGGCGATCTGGGCGACGGCGCCCATCTGCGGGCGCTTGCCCGGATCGCGGTCGCCGCCGCAGCCGAACACGCACCACAACTGGCCGCCGCGCTCCCGGGCCACCTGGCGCAGCGCCTCCAGGGTCTTTTCCAGGGCGTCCGGGGTATGCGCGTAGTCGATCACGACCATCGGCGCGTCCTGGCCGCCGATCTGCTGCATGCGGCCCGGGGCCGGCGCCAGGGCTTCGATGGCCTCCACCGCGTTTTTGAGCGGGATGCCCTTGGCCAGCAGCGCGCCCAGCACGGCCAGCGCGTTGCTGACGTTGAAGTGGCCGACCAGCCGGGTCTTCACGTGCGCGTTTCCGGCCGGGGTATCGACCGTGAATTCCGTGCCCGCATGGCGGCTGCGCAGGTTCGAGGCACGCAGGATGTCCACGCCCTCGAGCGCCGGCTGCCCGGCCTTGTCCTTGAGCGTATAGCCGGTGACCGGGAGCGCCGCACGGTTCTTGCGCAGGTGCGCCGCCAGACGCAGGCCGGCCGGGTCGTCCAGGTTGACCACGGCATTCCCGAGGCCTTCCCATGCGAACAGCCGGACCTTGGCCGCCTCGTAGTTCTCCATCGTGCCGTGGAAGTCGAGGTGGTCGCGGGTCAGGTTGGTGAAGATCGCGACGTCGAAGTGCATGCCGGCTGTACGCTCCTGCACCAGGCCGATGGACGAGACTTCGATGGCCAGCGCCGTGGCTTCGCGCGCGCGCAGCTCGCCAAGCGTCTGCGCCAGCAGCACGGCGTCCGGGGTGGTGTAGCCGGTGGCGTCGAATTCGGGTTCGGCGTCCTTCTTCACGATGCCCACGCCCAGGGTGCCGATCACGGCGGCGGTCTCGCCGAGGCGCGCGAGGGCCTGCGCGGTCCAGACTGCGCAGGAAGTCTTGCCGTTGGTGCCAGTGACGCCGACGGTGAACATGCCGGCGTCGGGATGCTGAAGGACGCCGTGGGCGATCGGCCCCGCGTTCTTTTTCAGCCCGGCCACGCCCAGGTGCGCGACTGGATGATCAAGCGCGTGTGCGGCATCCCAGTCGAATCCGGCTTCCTCATACACGACGGCGGCCGCGCCGGCCGCGATGGCGGCGGCAATGAAACGGCGCCCGTCGGCGGCGTCGCCCGGATACGCGAAAAACACGTCCCCGCGCGCCACGCGGCGCGAGTCGGAAACGAGCCGGCCGCCTGGGGCGGCGGCACGGATCCAAAGGCAGATCTCGTTCAGGCTCATGGCCATCACATGCTCTCCTCGATGGGGGTTTCCGGAATGATGATGTCGGTCACCGAGGAGTCGGGCGGCACGTTCGCCGCCCGCAAGGCATTCGATGCGAGGTCGGCGGCGGTCGGCGCGGCGACGCTGCCGCCCGTTCGCAGCGCCCCTCGCGGGTTGTCGATCATGACCGCGATCACGAAGCGCGGCCTGGACATCGGCGCGATGCCGACGAAGTAGCCGATGTTGTCGGTCTTCGAGTAGCGGCCGTTGACGATCTTCTCGGCGGTGCCGGTCTTGCCGCCCACGCGGTAGCCGGCCACCTGGGCCTTCGACGCCGTACCTTCCGGGCCGACCACGGATTCGAGCATGGTGCGCACCTGGGCGGCCGTCTTCGGCGAGATCACCTGCTGGCCGACCGGCTGTTCGTCCACCTTCAAAAAGGAGAGCGGAATGATGTCGCCATCGCGCGCGAACACCATGTACGAGCGCGCCAGCTGCAGCAGCGACACCGACAGGCCGTGGCCGAAGGACATGTTGGCATATTCGATCGGCTTCCACGATTTCCATGGGCGCACGCGGCCGGCGACGGCGCCCGGGAAGCCGAAGCGCGGCGCCTGGCCGTAGCCCAGTTTCGTGTACAGCTCCCACATGTCTTTCTCTTCGAGCATCTGGGCGATCTTGACGGTGCCCACGTTCGAGGATTTCTGGATGATGCCGCTCACCGTCAGGGCGTCCTTCGGATGCATGTCGCGGATCGGGCGGCCGCCCACGACGATGCGTCCCCCCGAGGTGTCGAACACGGTGTCCGGGGTAATCCTCTTCTTTTCCAGGCCGAGCGCCACGGTCATGGGCTTGAGGGTCGAACCCGGCTCGAAGGTGTCGGTGATCACGCGGTTGCGCAGCTGGGCGCCGGTCAGCCTGGCCCGGTCGTTCGGGTTGTAGGTCGGGTAGTTGGCCATTGCCAGCACTTCTCCGGTCTGCACGTCCAGCACCACCGCGCCGCCGGCCTGGGCGTTGAACTTCTCGACCGCGTTCTTCACGCTGGTGAAGGCGATGTACTGCAGCTTGCTGTCCACCGACAGGGTCAGGTCCTTGCCGTGGTGCGGCTCGCGGAACATGCCCAGGTCTTCGGCGATGTGGCCGAGGCGGTCGCGGATGACGCGGCGGCTGCCCGGCACGCCCATCAGGGCCTTCTGGTGGAACAGCTCCATGCCTTCCTGGCCGCGGTCCTCGACGTTGGTGAAGCCCACCATGTGGGTCATCACCTCGCCCTGCGGGTAGTAGCGCTTGTATTCCTTGCGGGTGTCGATGCCATCGATCTTGAGCTTCTCGATCTGCTCGACCTTGTCCATCTCCACCTGGCGCTTGAGGTAGACGTAGCTCTTCTTCGGGTCGAGCTTGGCGCGCAGCTCGGCTTGCGGCATCTCGAGCAGGCGCGCCAGTTCGGCCAGCTTGTCGCCCGGCTCCTTGAGCACTTCCTTCGGAAACGCGGCCACCGCCTTCACCGGCAGCGAGGAAGCCAGCACCTGGCCGTTGCGGTCCATGATCTTGCCGCGCGCGGCCGGCAGTTCCACCAGGCGCTCGTAGCGGCTCTTGCCCTGCTTTTGCAGGAACTGGGTGGACACGCCCTGCAGCCAGAGTGCGCGCACGGCGAGCGCGGCGAAGGCCATGAACAGCACGAACAGCACCAGCCGCGAGCGCCAGTTCGGCACGTTCACGGCCAGGACCGGGCTCTTCGAGAAAGCCACGCCCTTGGAGGCGGCGACGCGCGAGGTGCCGCGTCGCTCTGGACGGCTGGTCGCGCTGCTCATTTGGTGCCTTCCGTCAGGTACTGGGTACGGGCCGGGCTCAGCGGGGCCATGTTCAGGCTGGTGCGGGCGATCTGCTCGATGCGTTCGTTCTTGCCGAGCGTGGACTGGTCGAGCTGGAGCTGGGCCCAGTCGATGTCGAGCTGGCGCGCATGCTGGTTCAGACGCTCGAGTTCGATCAGGAGGTGGCGCGACTGGTAGCGCGCGTTCACCACCGACAGCGCGCAGCCGACCACGGCCGCCGTCAGCACGATGTTCAGCTTCACGCTCATGCCGCGCCTCCCGGGCCGCCTGCAAGGCGCTCGGCCACGCGCAGCACCGCCGAGCGGGCGCGCGGGTTGGCGCTCACTTCGTGGTCGGACGGCTTGATCTTGGCGATCAGCTTCATCAAAGGCTGCGGCAGGTCGACCGCGCGGATCGGCAGCCGGCGGTCCGGCTGCGCGACCATCGCCTTGGATGCGAAGAACTGCTTGACCATGCGGTCTTCCAGCGAGTGGAAGCTGATCACCGACATGCGTGCGCCCGGCGCCAGCATGGCGTAGGCGGCGTTCAGACCTGCTTCAAGGTCTTCAAGCTCTTTATTGATGAAAATCCGGACAGCCTGAAAGGTCCGGGTTGCCGGATCTTTGCCTTTTTCCCGGGTCTTGACCGCGTTTGCCACGATTGCGGCAAGCTCTCGTGTGGTCGAAATTGGCTGGATTGCGCGGCGAGCAACAATCGCCTTTGCAATCTGGAAAGCAAACCGCTCTTCTCCATAATCTCTTATAACCTTTTCCAATTGTTGTTCCGGCGCGGTGGCCAGCCAGTCGGCCGCCGACATCCCGCGCGTGGTATCCATGCGCATGTCGAGCGGGCCATCCTGGCGGAAACTGAATCCGCGCGTGGCGTCGTCCACCTGGGGCGACGAAATACCAAGGTCCAGCAGGATGCCGTCCACCTGGCCGATGCCGCGCGCGGCCAGCGCGTCGGACATCGTGGCAAAACTGTCGTGCACGATCGTGAAGCGGGGGTCGTCGATCCCTTCCGCGGTGGCGATCGCCTGCGGATCCTTGTCGAACACCACCAGGCGCCCCTGGGGGCCGAGGCGGGACAGGATCAGGCGGCTATGGCCACCACGGCCGAACGTGCCATCTATATAAGTACCGTCGGCGCGCTCGCCTTCCAGCGCGAGCGCGTCCACTGCTTCGTCCAGCAATACGGTGCGATGCTGGTAGTCAGATGCCAATGCGCCGGGCACCGTCAATGTTTCCGTCATCGGCGCCTCAGAAGGAGAAATTGGAAAGGACATCGGGCATGCCGCCGGCCACGGCCTCGGCTTCGCTCTCGGCATACTTGGCGGCATCCCAGATTTCGAAGTGGGAGCCCATGCCCAACATCATGACTTCTTTCTCCAAACCCACGGCGATGCGCAGTTCGGGCGAAATCAGCACCCGGCCTGCACTGTCCAACTCGACATCGCATGCGTTACCAAGGAAAATGCGCTGCCACGCCCTGGCCGACATCGGCCAGGAGGCGATCTGCTCGCGGTGCTGTTCCCACACCGGACGGGGAAAGAACAACAGGCAGCCATGCGGGTGCTTGGTCAGCGTCATGCGGCCTTCGCACTGGACCGCGAGGGCGTCACGATGCTTTGCCGGAATCGACATCCTTCCTTTAGCATCGAGATTGATCGCTGACGCGCCCTGGAACACGGTTTACCTAGCTTGGAGAATTAGCAATTTAGAATTTTTTGGCCGCTTGGGGTTCCGGAAACCCCCCACAATTCGACACTTTTTCACACTGTTTCCCACTTTATTGGAATCAATGTTGGTGGTCAAGCGAATTCACGCTTGGCAAATCCGAATTTGTCTAATGAAACCAAGGACTTAGCACCAGCTCTTGAGGCTGTGTCAACGTAAAATGTCTCCTAAATCAGTCACTTAGGAAACACAGTGAAGGTTGGACCTCAGTTGTAAAGACAATCTTTCTGTTTGATCAACGTCATGTGTGGATGATGTATTTTCGTGTGGAAACAAAACTTTCTTTGCGGAATTGGTCGCTGAGGTATTGGCGGTACTCTGCTGGAAGCGTTAGGATCGGAGCAAGGCAAAGACCCATCCGCTTACGGCCCGCTCGGCAGGATGGGAGAGCCGGACGGGAGCGGGCATGTACTGGAGACAGCCGTGAGCATCACACTTGCCCGTACCTGCGCGGTCTACGACCTGAGCGAAGTTCAGGAAGCGCTCGACCGCAGCCGCGGCCGCTCCCCGGAACTCGAAGCGTTCTACGAGCGCATGCTGGAGACCGGGGCCGACCGCTTCGTCACCAAACCCTCGTCGATCGACGCCCTTGCCCCCTTGTTCGAAGAGTGTCCCAATTTCGAGGAAGTCCTGGACGACCTGGCCCGCTACCTGGCGCTGGCGCATGCAGGCGACCGGGGTTTCAATGTCATGCCGATCCTGCTGCTGGGCGGCCCCGGCGTGGGCAAGACCCACTTCGCGCGCCGCCTGGCGCGGGTGATGCAGACCGACTGCGAGCTGATCAGCATGAACGCCCTGTCGGCCGGCTTCGTCATCACCGGCAGTTCCGCCAGCTGGCGCGGCGCGAAATGCGGCAAGGTCGCCGAACGCCTGGTGCGCGGGCAGTACGCCAATCCGGTGATCGTGCTCGACGAAGTGGAAAAAGCGAGCGGCTCTTCGCAATCGGACCCGCTGGCCGCCCTGTATCAACTGCTCGAGCCGGAGACGGCCAGCGCTTTCCGCGACGAATTCATCGACGTCGAGATCGACGCCTCGCAGATCTTCTGGGTGCTCACCGCCAATTCTACCGAGGGCATTCCCCACCCGCTGCTCAACCGGATGGCGGTCTACGAAGTACCGGCGCCGACCGTGGAACAGGCGGCCGGGATTGCCCAGCGCATGTATGCCGGGCTGCTGGACGAACTGAACCTGGCGGCCTTCGACCCGCGGTTGGGCGACGTGGTGCTGGATCGGCTGGCGGGGGTGTCGCCGCGTGACCTGCGCAAGACCCTGCTCGACGGGCTGGGCCATGCGGTGGCGGCCGGGCGCGTGCACGTGATCGTGGACGACATCCGCCTCAAGCCGACGCCGGGCAAGGGGCGGATCGGGTTCTGAACAAGGAAAGACTCAGGAGAGATAGGCCTTGAGAACCGCGGCGCTGCGGTCCATGCCTTCCTTCAGTCGTTTTTCCGCATGCAAGGCATAGTCGGCGGGCACGGCGCCACCCTGCGTGGCGGCCTGGGCCGACATGGCCTTCGCCGCGATGCCGAGCGCCACCACGGCCTGGTCCCAGCTCAGGCCCGAGGCCAGGGAATCTTCGACCACCCGGGCCGCGAGCGTGCCGAGCTTGTCGATCAGGCGCGGATCCGTGTCTCCCAGTTTGAGCATGCTGCACCTCCTCGCGAAGCGATTTTCACGTCCCGATCATACGGGATGGGGCCGGGACGCGGAACACGCTTGCCGCTCGCGGGCGGCAGCGCAGTCGCAGGCCAGCTGGCCGAGGAAGTAGCCGTTGCACAGTCCGAGCACGGCGCTGGCCGGCAGCGCGACGGCCGCACTTCCCGCCAGGTCGGGCCGGATGGCCTGCAGCACGCCCGTCACATACTTGATTGCGAAGATGGTCAGCATCAGCAGCAGCGGCGTCCAGCTCCCGCGGATACGCAGCCTGCCGTCGGCGACAGGGCTGACGCGGCTGGCGCCGAAGGCCCAGCGCTGCCAGCCGACGAGGATGGTCCCGCCGAGCCAGGCCGCCGTCGCCGCCGAGGCGGCGCCGAACTGCGCGACGAGGGACTGCAAGCCCAGCGCCAGCATGAGCAGCGGAATGACCGTCATGCGGGTGGGGGTGATGTCGCGGTCGCGCGCCGCGAGCACCCCGCGGTAGAGCAGGAAAGCAAGGATGGCCCACACATAGACGGGGGTATGGAAAAGAATCTGGACCAGCATGGCGCGCTCCGGTGGCGTGATGATGACGCCACTGTAGGCAGGGCATGCGCACGGCGGGAAGGATTGCGATGAAGAGGCGCACAGCCGGCGCGAACCGGCTGCGAACGGGCGCGAGTCGAACGGCTCCCCGCTTGCCGGCGGCACCTGGTTAGGTCTGCGCCCAGCCTTTCGCGTGTTCCACCGCCCTGCCCCAGCGCGCCATCAGTTCGGCCCGGCGGCCGGCATCCATCGCCGGTTCGAAGCGCCGCTCGACCTGCCACTGGCGCGCGATCTCGTCCACGCTCTCCCAGTAGCCCACCGCCAGCCCGGCCAGGTAGGCCGCGCCCAGGGCCGTGGTCTCGAGCACGCGCGGGCGCAGCACCGGGATGCCGAGCAGGTCGGCCTGGAATTGCATGAGCAGGTCGTTGCGGGCCGCGCCGCCGTCGGCGCGCATCTCGGGCACCGCGCAGTCGGCGTCCTTCTGCATCGCCACCAGCAGTTCGGCGCTCTGGTAGGCGATCGCCTCGACTGCGGCGCGGGCGATATGGGCGCCGGTCGTCCCGCGGCTCATGCCGACGATGGTCCCGCGCGCATACTGGTCCCAGTGCGGGGCGCCCAGGCCGGTAAACGCCGGCACCAGCATCACGCCGCCGCTGTCCGGCACGCTCAGGGCCAGGGCTTCGACCTCCTGCGACGCCTTGATGATGCCGAGGCCGTCGCGCAGCCATTGCACGGTGGCGCCGCCCATGAAGACGCTGCCTTCCAGCAAGTAGTCGGTGGCGCCCTTCACGGTCCAGCCGACCGTCGCCAGCAGGCGATTGTGCGAGCCGGGGGCCGTGGCGCCGGCGTGCATCAGCATGAAGCAGCCGGTGCCATAGGTATTCTTGACCAGGCCCGGGCGGTGACAGGCCTGGCCGAAGGTGGCCGCCTGCTGGTCGCCGGCGATGCCGGCAATCGGCACCGCGGCGCCGAACCACTCCTCCGCCGCCAGGCCCACCACCTCCGAACTGGCGACGAGGTCCGGCAGCAGGGCCGCCGGGATCTCGAACAGGGCCAGCAGCTCCTCGTCCCAGCGCAGGGTGTGGATATTGAAGAGCATGGTGCGTGCCGCATTGCCGGCGTCGGTGACGTGGCGTCCGCACAGGCGGTATACGAGCCAGCTGTCGACCGTGCCGAAGGCCAGTTCGCCGCGCTCGGCGCGGGCGCGCGCACCGGGGACGTGCTCGAGCAGCCATTGCAGCTTGGTGGCGGAAAAATAGGCGTCGACTTCGAGACCGGTGCGCCGGCGGATGTCGTCCGCCCTGCCCTGTTCGCGCAGGCGGTCGCACATGGCGGCGGTGCGGCGGTCCTGCCAGACGATGGCGCGGGCGACCGGCTCGCCGGTGGCACGGTCCCACAGCACCGTGGTTTCGCGCTGGTTGGCGATGCCGATGGCGGCGATCTGCGCGGCCGAGACGCCGGCCCGGGCCAGCGCCTCGCGCGCGCAGGCGAGCTGGCTGTGCCAGATGTCGAGGGCGTCGTGCTCGACCCATCCGGGCTGGGGAAAGTGCTGGGTGTATTCGTGCTGGCTGCTGGCGATGGGCAGGCCGGCGCGGTCGAATAGAATCGCGCGCGAACTGGTCGTGCCCTGGTCGAGGGCAAGGATGTATTGCTGCATCGATGTCGTCTCCAGGGCCGCGCGGCCGAGGTCTTTCAGGACCCCGTGGAATTCATGTAAAGCAGGCCGATAGGCCGGATTCTGTGTAGTGGTTTCCCTTGCAGGACGCCCCTATGACAGCCATTCCTCTAGGCGCTGGATTACTCCAGCGCTCAAGCTTCCTACCCGCACGCTCCGCGAGCAACATCAACGCGTGCCTATTTGGAATTGCTCCGAGTGGAGGTTACCGCGTTTCACCGTAACTGAATACGCTCGTCTCTGTGGCCCTATTCCTCGCCTTATACCTTGCGGCTTTCAGCGGACGGCCGTTAACCGTCACCCTGCTCTATGGAGTCCGGACCTTCCTCCCGCTCCCGTCCGAAGATGGGAGCCAGCGGCTGTCTGGCCTGCTTCACGGGGGCATTGTAACCGATACGCGGGCTTGTTCCCCCATTGCCGGGCAGGCCGTGCCATTTTGACGACGCCCGCCGGCTTATTTCCAGGTCCCGGTCTCGAGCCAGCGCTGCACCTGCACCACTTCCGCCTCCCTGCCCGCCTCGTCCAGGGGACGCGGCAGCAGGATGTCCGGCCCGATGCCGATGGTGTCGATGCGCATGTCGGACGCGCGCGTCGAGCGGCTCGTCCCGTACTTCAACACCCGGCCGGACGGCAATGCGTGCGGGCGCATGTTTGCGATATCGATCACGCCGGCGCTGGGACGGCCGACCAGTTTCACACGGAAACCCGTGCGCACCGTCAGCAGGAACTGCTCGCAGGTGCTGCCGCAGCCGCGGTCGACCAGCACCGCGACGCGCGCCGGTGCACCAGGCTCGGGCTTGACGGTGTCGACGAAGCCCACGCGCGCATCGCCGCCCAGCACCATGCTGCCATGCGGGGCGGCGCGCATCCTGTTCACGATCGGCGCGATCATGTCCGCACAGGCCTGCTGCTCGCTGGTCTGCCTGCAGATGTCTTCCTGCGCCTTGAGGTTGGCCGGCGTCACCAGGAACTCGGCGCGGTGCACCGGGTATCCGCCGTCCAGCAGCCATGGCAGCAAGGGCGCATAGCTCAGGTCAGCGCCGCCGCCGTTGTCGCGTACGTCGATGATCCAGTTCCGGTGCGAGGCCAGTTGCGCGCGGTGTTCCTCCATCAGCTTGCGTACGGCCGCGGCATAGGCATCCTTGAAGCTGGGGAACACCAGCAGCACGGTGCGCTTGCCCAGCACCTTGAAGGAAGGCATGCGCGGGTCGCCCCCCGTACCGGTCCGGTATGGCGGCGCGGCGGTGCTGCCGGTGGCGCCGAGCGCCGTCACGCTCAGGTGCCCCGGCCGCCATGCCATCAGGTAGGCGTCCAGCACGGCATCGCACGTGGCCGCGCTGCCGGCGCCGGCGGCGTCCGCACGCGCCTTGCGCAGCGCCCGGCCGATAGTGTCGCCATGGCTGGCCAGGTGGTCGCGCGCGCCGGCGTCGTTCACGGGAAGGAAGGCGGCGATCTCTTCCAGGTCGGCCTGGCAGGCCGCAGCGGGCGCGGCCTGCGCGGCCATGGCCGGCTGGGCCGATAGCAGGAGCGGAAACACCAAGCGGATCAGGTACTTATGCATTGTGGATCGAAGACCATTGCGAAAGGATTAACGGCAAATCATAGCCTGCAGCCGGGCTTGAAAGGCTGTCTTTTCTGAAATTTTGTGTCGCCATTTCAAAAGCCTCGACGGATGGCCTCGCATAAAATCACTCGATACCAAACCTGCAAGGATGACCGAACCATGACCCACCCTTCCCGCACCGGCGGCCAGATCCTGGTCGACGCGCTCCATACCCACGGCGTGGACACCGCTTTCGGCGTGCCCGGCGAAAGCTACCTCGACGTGCTGGACGCGCTCCACGATTCGGACATCCGCTTCGTGATCAACCGGCAGGAAGGCGGCGCGGCGTTCATGGCCGAGGCCTATGGCAAGATGACCGGCAAGCCCGGCATCTGCTTCGTCACCCGCGGCCCCGGCGCCACCAATGCCTCGATCGGCGTGCACACGGCCTTCCAGGACTCGACCCCGATGATCCTGTTCATCGGCCAGGTCGGCAGCGACTTCATCGACCGCGAAGCCTTCCAGGAAATCGACTACCGCCGCATGTTCGGCCAGATGGCGAAATGGGTGACCCAGATCGACCGCGCCGACCGCATCCCCGAATACATCGCGCGCGCCTTCCAGGTGGCCACCAGCGGCCGTCCCGGTCCGGTGGTGCTGGCCCTGCCGGAAGACATGCTGATCAAGAAAGCCGAAGTGCCTGACGCGCGCCGCTACCAGCCGGTGCAGGCCGCGCCCTCGCAAGAACAGGTCGCACAGCTGCGTTCCATGCTGGCGGAAGCGAAGCGCCCGATCGTGCTGCTGGGCGGCGGCTCGTGGAACGACGCGGCCTGCGCCGACCTGGCGCGCTTCGCCGAAGCCAACCGCCTGCCGGTGGGCTGCACCTTCCGCTTCCAGGACCTGATGGACAACGCCCATCCGAACTACGCGGGCGACGTCGGCATCGGCATCAATCCGAAGCTGGCCGCGCGCGTGAAGGAAGCCGACCTGGTGATCGCCATCGGCCCGCGCCTGGGCGAGATGACCACCAGCGGCTACTCGCTGCTGTCTTCACCCGTGCCGCGCCAGCGCCTGGTCCACATCCATGCGGACCCGGAAGAACTGGGCAGCGTGTACCAGGCCGACCTGATGATCGCCAGCGGCGCCCCGCAGGTGTGCGCCATGCTGGCGGCGATGGAGCCGGTGGATCCGTCCGCCTGGGCGGGGACGGTGGAAGAAGCAAAGGCCGACCTGGCCGCCTGGCAGGCGCAGCCGCCGATCTTCGCCGGGGGCGGTGCCCCGCTCGACCTGTGGCAGGTGGTGCAGGAACTCATGCGGCAGGCGCCGCGCGACACCATCATCACCAACGGCGCCGGCAACTACGCCACCTGGGCGCACCGCTTCTACCGCTATGGCGGCAAGCGCACCCAGCTGGCGCCGACCAATGGCGCCATGGGCTATGCGGTGCCGGCCGGGGTGGCGGCCAAGATCATCGATCCGCAGCGCACCGTGGTCACCTTTGCCGGCGACGGCGAATTCATGATGACGGGCCAGGAACTGGCCACCGCCGTGCAATATGGCGCCGGCGTGATCATCCTGGTGTTCAACAACAATATGTTCGGCACCATTCGCATGCACCAGGAACGCGACTACCCGGGCCGCGTGTCGGGCACAAGCTTGCACAATCCGGATTTCGCCGCCTTGGCGCGCGCCTACGGCGGCCATGGCGAGGTGGTCGAGAAGACCGGGGAATTCGCGCCCGCCCTGCAGCGCGCCCTGGCGCATGCGAACGAACGGAACTTGCCGGCCGTGATCGAACTGCGCTACGACGGCAACCTGATCACGCCGAATGCGACGCTCGAGACGATTCGCAAGACGGCGGAAGCGGCCCAGGCGAATCGGTGATGCTATGTAGGGTGGTCGGCTTCGCCGACCGCGCGTTCAACCGGTGTGGGAACAGGCGTGACGTAGGCTCACGCCATGTTTGAACGCGCGGTCGGCATAGCGTGATCTGGTCCACTGGACCAGATCACCCCTACTGTCCCAGCCCCAGTTCGGCCGGCAACGGAATCGGCTGGTCGAAGAAACTGACCTGCTCCGGATTGGTCAGGAACAATGCGACGAGGGCGATGAACGCCCACACGATAATGTTGCGCATGTTCGCAGCGCCGCCATCCGTGGCGTTGTCGCCATGGATGAGACGCTTCAGGAAATTAGTGATCTTCACGGTGTGCCCCGTTATGTTTATGGTTTTCTCTCTGTATTCAATTTAACGCAACTCGCCATCGTTTTCCAGAAGCGCACTGTTGAGTAGCCAGTCGGTTTCATCAATAACACAACAAACAGTTCCTTCGACGCATGTTCAAGTGTCGACGCCGTGCAGAGGGAAGCATCTTGCTGCTCTGGTAAAATATTCGCTACTTTTTTCTTCGCCGGCAGTCCAGCCGGCACCTGCGCAGGATCCGCCCCCCACACTATGTTTAGTTTCTTCAAGAGAAAGAAGCCTGAGACCGAGGTCCCGGAGCCGAGCCAAGCCGTTCCCGACACGGCATCGGCGCCGATGTTCGTCCCCGGCAGGCTGGACGCACCGGTCGCCCCCGCTCCGGCGCCCGTGCCGGCGCCTGCACCGGCCGCCCGATCGGTGGAATCCGGCATGGGCGAGCTGTTCCCGGAAACCGCGGAACGCCCGACCAGCGAAGCCGACCAGAAAACCTCCTGGATGGCGCGCCTGAAAGCCGGCCTGTCCAAGACGTCGAACAACCTGTCGCTGCTGTTCGTCGGCGCGCGCATCGACGAGGACCTGTACGAGGAACTCGAATCCGCATTGCTGATGTCGGACGCCGGCATGGACGCCACCCAGCACCTGCTGGACGCCCTGCGCCGCAAGGTCAAGGAAGACAAGCTGCTGGACGCCGCCCAGGTGAAGAGCGCGCTGAAGGCGCTGATGATCGAACTGCTGGCGCCGCTGCAGAAACCCCTGGAGCTGGGACGCCACGAACCGCTCGTGATGATGATCTCGGGCGTCAACGGCGCCGGCAAGACCACCACCATCGGCAAGCTGGCCAAGCACATGCAGCGCTTCGACCAGTCGGTGCTGCTGGCCGCCGGCGACACCTTCCGCGCCGCCGCGCGCGAGCAGCTGATGGTCTGGGGCCAGCGCAACAACGTCACCGTGATCTCGCAGGCCTCGGGCGACCCGGCCGCCGTCGCCTTCGATGCGGTCCAGTCGGGCAAGGCGAAGGGCATGGACGTGGTGATGGTCGACACCGCCGGCCGCCTGCCGACCCAGTTGCACCTGATGGAAGAACTCAAGAAGATCAAGCGCGTCATCGGCAAGGGCATGGAAGGCGCCCCGCACGAGACCCTGCTGGTCATCGACGGTAACACCGGCCAGAACGCGCTGGCGCAGGTAAAGGCTTTTGATGACGCGCTGCAGCTGACCGGCCTCGTGATCACCAAGCTGGACGGCACCGCCAAGGGCGGCGTGCTGGCCGCCATCGCGCGCACCCGTCCGGTGCCCGTGTACTTCATCGGCGTGGGCGAAAAGCTGGACGACCTGCAGCCCTTCAACGCCGAAGAATTCGTCGAAGCCCTGCTGGGCTGATGGAATGACCTTGAACAGCGCACCGATGATCGCATTCCAGTCCGTCTCCAAACAGTATTCTCCCGACGCCTACGCGCTGCGCGACCTGTCCCTCGACATCGCCAGGGGCGAGCTGGTCTACCTGGCCGGCCCGTCCGGCGCAGGCAAGTCGACCCTCATGAAGATGGTGGCCGCCGTCGAGCGCCCCACCAGCGGCGTGGTCACCGTCAACGGCCAGGACATCGGCCGCATCGGGAAGGCCAGCATCCCCTTCCTGCGCCGTAACCTGGGCCTGATCTTCCAGCACCAGCGCCTGCTCAACGACCGCAGCATCCTCGGCAACGTGATGCTGCCGCTGCTCGTTACCGGCGCGCCCAAGGGCCAGGCCGAGGGACGCGCCCGCGCCGCGCTCGACAAGGTCGGCCTGCTCGACCGCGCCAAGGCAATGCCACTGGAACTGTCCGGCGGCGAGCAGCAGCGCGTGGCCGTGGCCCGCGCCATCGTCAACCGCCCGCAGATCATCCTGGCCGACGAGCCCACCGCCAACCTCGACCGCGCCGCGGCCGACCGCGTGCTCGACGCGCTACGCGCCTTCCACGCCGCTGGCGTCACCTGCGTGATCTCGACCCACGACGACCAGGTGCTCGACAGTGCGCAGGCGCGCGTGATCCGCCTCGAACATGGCCAGCTGATTGGCAGCGGCCATCCCGGAGGTGCAGCATGAGCCCGTGGCTGCGCCAGCACCGCTTCGCGCTCGGTGCGGCCATGTCCACCGTGGGCAAGGCGCCGGGCAGCTTCCTGTTCAACGTGCTCGTGGTCGCCTTTGCGCTGATGCTGCCCTTTGCCGGCATCACCCTGCTCGACAACGTGCGTCCGCTTTCCGAACAGCTCTCGGTCGATCCCGAGATCAGCGTATTCATGCGCCTGGAGGCTACGCGCGAGGATGCCTCCGCCCTGCAGCCGCGCATCCGCGCCATCCTCGCCACCGGCGGCAAGGCGAATGCGGCGAACCTCGAGTTCGTGCCGCGCGAGAAGGCCCTGGCCGCCATGAAGGACAGGAGCGGCCTGGGCGAGGTGATCGAGACACTGGGCGACAACCCGCTGCCGGACAGCTTCCGCATGCGCCTGGACGGCAGCGGCGCCGCCAGCCAGGTCGATGCGATGGTCGAGCAGCTGCGCGCGCTGCCGGGCGTGGACGTGGTGCAGGTCGACTCGGCCTGGGTGAAGCGGCTGGCCGCCATGCTGGCGATCCTGCGCCTGGCCCTGCTGCTGCTGGCGGTCACGCTCGGCATCGTGGTGATCGCCGTGGTGTTCAACACCATCCGCCTGCAGGTGCTGACCCAGAAGGAAGAGATCGCCGTGTCGAAGCTGCTGGGCGCGACGGACAACTTCATCCACCGCCCCTTCTATTACACGGGCGCCCTGCTCGGCCTGTGCGCCGGCGCGGTGGCGCTCGGCGCGGTGATGCTGGCCCTGGTGCCGCTGAACGAGTCGATCGCGCAGTTCGCGCGGCTGTACGCGTCCGAGTTCCAGCTGGCGCCGCTTGGCGGCCTCGAGACGGCCGGCGTGCTGGCGATCAGCGCGGGCCTGGGCCTGATCGGCGCGATGTTGTCGGTGCAGCGCCACCTGGCGCGGGTGCGCTGAGGCAATCCGTGAACACGCGGACGGCCTGCCGGACGCATGTTCAAATTTGCCGAAATCATCACCTGAAAGGCCCTGCGTCCACCCCTACGTTAAGGCGAGCCCTATTCCTACAGGGCTTGCTTGCCGAAGGTGCGCCATTCAACAGAAGGGCCTTCCTATGGCCTTTAACCTGTCCTTAACGTGTTTTCCAGCTGGTTCCTGCTCACTTTTGAGCCGAATCAACAAAATTCAAGTCACCTGCCCTACAGTTAAATCGACGCGAAATTGATCCTTATAGGCAATACTTTAGCCAAACTTAATCAATTTTGACAAACCGATCCCTGCCTAGCACTCATACTTGTAGAGTGCTAATATATGTCTCGAAAACAGCGAAAATCAAGGAAGGCATCCAGTAACAAGCAGTAACGCTGGTGTTGCGCGACATGGGTCGGTGGCACATTTGGATGCAGAAGTTCACTACGAGGAAAATAAACATGTCCGCACAATCCGCATTGGTTCCGGCCGGCAGTCGTGCTCTGGGACTGGGTTTCACTGGCAATCTGGGCAACATCGATGCCTATATTTCTGCCGTCAACCGCCTGCCGATGCTGACCCACGAGGAAGAGGTCTCGCTGGCGAAGTCGCTGCGGGACCAGAACGACCTCGACGCCGCGCAAAAGCTGGTGCTGTCGCACCTGCGCCTGGTCGTGTCGATCGCACGCGGCTACCTCGGCTACGGCCTGCCGCATGCTGACCTGATCCAGGAAGGCAACATCGGCCTCATGAAGGCGGTCAAGCGCTTCGACCCGAACCAGGGCGTGCGTCTCGTCTCGTACGCGATGCACTGGATCAAGGCCGAGATGCACGAATACATCCTGAAGAACTGGCGTCTGGTGAAGGTCGCAACGACCAAGGCCCAGCGCAAGCTGTTCTTCAACCTGCGCAGCAATAAAGTGGGTCTGGACACCATGACCCCGAGCCAGGTCGACGAGCTGGCGAAGATGCTCGACGTCAAGCGCGAAGAAGTGATCGAGATGGAAACCCGCCTGTCGGGCCGCGACATCGCCCTCGAATCGCCGACCGACGACGAAGACGACAAGTTCGCCCCGATCGCCTACCTGTCGTCGGAGCGGCAGGAGCCGACCCGCGTGCTGGAAGCCGAGCAGGTCGACCGCCTGCAGTCGGAAGGCCTCGAGACGGCCCTGTCGAAGCTGGACCCGCGTTCGCGCCGCATTATCGAAGCGCGCTGGCTGGCCAACGACGACGGTTCGGGCGCCACGCTGCACACGCTGGCCGAGGAGTTCGGCGTGTCGGCCGAGCGTATCCGGCAGATCGAATCGGCGGCGCTGAAGAAGATGAAGGGTGCGCTGGCGGCTTACGTCTGAGCCCCTGCACCCCTCAACCAGAAACCCCGCTGCGGCGGGGTTTTTCTTTGGGGGCTGCAAACCTGGCGGACAGCTCTGAGGGCATTCCTGTCGGTCTAGACGACCGGGCTTTCCCGCTCACGCGTATACACACCGACCGCTTTGCCGTACACCTCCGTTTCCGATTGATAAGCCAAGCCAAGGCGCCTGGCAACGCGCAGCGATGAGTCATTGCCTGCATCGATGAGCGCCCGCACTGTTGGCTCTCCTCGGATCTCGAGCGCATGGGTCAAGGCCGCCGCCGCCGCTTCGTGCGCGAATCCCCGGCCCCAGAAGGCGCGATAGGTATTCCAGCCAAGCTCCATCACGGTGGATTCCTCGCGAAAGAACGCGCCGACGTTCCCGACCACTCGACCGGTTTCCTTTTCCTCGACGGCCCACCATCCGGCGCCATGCAGGAGCCACAGTCCCGCTTGTGAACAGAAGATGCGCCATGCAGCATGGCGGTCAGCCAGGCCCAGGTGGGTTGAGCTGACCGGGTCGGCGCAATGCGCTGCGAATGCGTCGAAGTCTTCGCGGCGATATTCTCGAAGCGTGAGTCGCTCTGTGTGAAGGCAGGGAACCGAAGTAATGAACTGAGTCATTGCAAGAAATAGTCAGGTTGTGAGCGCTTTTTGCGAAGGCCCGTTACCGCCGACAGCGGAACGGTTCGAAACCGACAAGCGGACATCATCCAGGCCACACGCTCGTCGAGCTCGACACGCTTGCTCGACTGCTGAGCGCGCTATTCAGGCTTGAATGACTATACTGGATATACCTTGCTTATAGACCAGAGGACAAACGATGAACCGACGCCGCGACTATAAAACTGCCCTTCTGATCGATGCAAGCATCTACTCGGTCAGCTCGGGCGTCCGCGAACACGCGGCAAGCGGGCTCGCTGAACGCCCCCTTTCGTCCGAGGTGGCGACCCGCATTTTCTTGGAACCCGAAAAGCGGCGCCATGCTCCGATTTCGCAGCGAGAAGCAGCTCGAGGGTGAGTCCAAGGCCCGGAGCGATGCCATTGCCGTTCTGAGTTACCGGTCACGACAGTGCGTCCACATTATTCATGAAATAGGGCCGATTCTGTCCTGTTTATCTCCTATTCTACGTATCGGCATTAGGCCTTTTGCATACACAAGGAGAATATGGATGAGCGATCAAGGAACCGGTTTGCAGCACGGAGCGCTGCTGCAGGCTATTGCTGGGCTTGCGACGGCTTCACGACCAGGTAGCGCCAATGCTGCCATTTCAGCCGCCGTGCCCAAGGCGAACGGCAAGCCCGGTGATTTCGATTTCTTGACTGGACACTGGAAAATAGCCAACCGCCGGCTGGTAGACAAGCAGTGGGATGAGTTCGAGGGTGAGGCAACCGTCTTCGGGCTCTTGGGTGGCGTGGCGAGTGTGGAAGAGCTATGCATCCCCGCACGCAATATCAGTGGCATGGGTGTACGTTTGCTCGATGTCGAGCGCGGCTTGTGGGCTGACTACTGGATCAGCAACAAGAACGGCCTCATGGATAATGCGCCCGGATGGGGCAGCTTTGTTGACGGCGCAGGCTGCTGGGACACGCAGGATGCCGGCATCATCACACGTGGCATCTGGGATCAGGTCACGCCCCACTCCTGCCGCTGGATGCAGATGCGCTCGAGCGATAACGGCCGTACCTGGAGCGAGAACTGGATCATGCACTGGCAGCGACTTGACCCGTCGGGTATCTCTCGGTAGCTCATGACAAGGCAAGTGCGCGGTCCGGTCAGTGCGTCGATCCGGCTGACCAATGCACACTATTTGTCGGGATTCGCGCAGGCTCCGTCGCCGAAGACGCCCTGCTGCGGGTTCAGCCCTTATGCGGGTAGGAGTGAAAGCCGTCAAAGTCCTGCTTTCCTACGGCGATACCTGATCTTCTGAGAATGGCATACGCAACCGATATATGGAAAAAGAAGTTCGGCAAAGCGTAATGCAGGAGGAATTCCGGCGCCGGTAGGGATACCACCGCTTGCCCTGCTCCATCCTGGAGCGTACGAGACGCAGCATCGTCGAAATCACTGCATTGCAGCTCCCGGACAAGCGACGCATTGCGTGAAATTCGCGACCGCAATCCAGCGAACGATGCTGGAAATTCTCCGTAAGGAGGGACCGTTTTCCCGGCCAGGGGGAAGCTGGCGCGCAGGGCAAAGTTGGCGGCGATTTGCACCTGGAGCCCAAACGGGAACATGTCATCCGATAAACGAGCGTCAAGAACCTCTTCAGCAGCCTGCCGATGAGTTTCAGTATGTTTTTCAGCGAGGTCGACAAGCGCGCGCAAGCGGTCCAGGTAGTGCAGGAGCACAGGAACCGAGGCGCTGTAAAGAAACGATGGCATGGTGAGCGAATCCAAAGCTTGAACGAAGCAAGAAAATTAAGTTACCAGGCATCCATGGTGCATCGGTCCTGTCGCCGAACGCTGCACGGCCCTCCCAGAATTCGGCTTGGATCGACGTGCCACAGCTGACTATCCATAAGGACCGGCTGCTGAAGCGCTCTTACTTGGCAGAACCCGGCCGTTGGGCTTCAGGATACGTCCCTGTTCGTCTACCAGCAGCTTCTCGAGCGTCCGCATGTTCTTGCTGTTCGACTCATGCACCAAACTCATCTGCGCAAAAACGCGGTACAGCTCGCGCGCCGTAATGTCGTTTATTTCCAGGTTGCTCATCACATTGGCCAACTGAGGCCGGTCGATGAAGGAACCGCCTGCGCCCAGCACCATCGCCTGGATGTCGCGCATGTTGGCGTACTGTCTTGCATAGCGCTGGAGCTGTTCCTGCGGCATGAAGCTCAGCGCCTGGTTGGCCACCGCCACATCCCAGGCTTCGCGCTGCAGTGATGGGGTGCGCAGGCTGACGGTGAAACGGTCGCCGGACTCGTGCATCACGTGCTTGATGGCCTTCGCGTCGCCGACACCTGCCTTGATATCCGCCAGCAGGATCTGTTGCAGCCTCCGCAGGCGCTTCACCTCGGCATCGCTGTGTGCGATCACCGAGCGCATCTCGGCCAGGTTCACGGCAATCTCCGCGTCCAGGTTGCGCGCCGCTTCGCGTGCCTCACGCGCCTGGTTGAACTGGCGCACACCGCTTTCCAGGGCCAGCGCGGTGACGATACTGAGAACGATCATGACATATTCCCCAGCGAACTGCTTGAAGGAACGAGCCTTGGTCGGCACAGTCTCTACCGGCAATGGCTCTGCCTCCACGTTTGCCGCACCTGCCTCCATGATGTCTCCGTCGCTATTCCTGGGGGACAAACTCTAGCATGCAATCCAGGCTGCGCTCCCATCGGTCCCTCACTCCATGCAAGCTGCATTCTGCCGGGGCGCTCCCGCGTTTTCAGGCGTGAAAACATGTTCCCGCCGTCGCGGCTAGAATGATCGTTTTGACCAGGGATGCCCAAGGAGAGCTTGATGACCGACCAGTACGTTCCACCGAAAGTCTGGACCCCGCCCGTATCGAGCGGCGGCGCCTTCGCCAACATCAACCGCCCGGTCGCCGGCCCCACCCACGACGCGCAACTCCCGGTCGGCGAGCATCCTCTGCAGCTGTATTCGCTTGCGACGCCGAACGGCGTGAAGGTGACCATCATGCTGGAGGAGCTGCTGGCGCTCGGCTACGTCCAGGCCGAGTATGACGCCTGGCTCATCAAGATCAACGAAGGCGCCCAGTTCTCGAGCGGTTTCGTCGAGATCAATCCGAATTCGAAGATCCCGGCCCTGGTCGATCGCAGCGGCGAGCAGCCGGTACGCGTGTTCGAATCCGGCGCCATTCTCGTTTACCTGGCCGAAAAGTTCGGCGCCTTCCTTGCCAGGAGCGGCCCGGCGCGCGCCGAGACCATGAACTGGCTGTTCTGGCAGATGGGTTCGGCGCCCTTCGTGGGCGGCGGCTTCGGCCACTTCTATGCCTATGCGCCGGAAAAGCTGCCATACCCGATCGACCGCTATGCGATGGAAACCAAGCGCCAGCTCGACGTGCTCGAGCGCGAGCTCGCCGGCAAGCAGTACGTGGCCGGCGATGCGTACACGATTGCCGACATGGCGATCTGGCCATGGTACGGCGGCATGGTGCGGGGGGAACTCTACGAGGCCGGCGAGTTCCTCTCCGTGCATGAGTACAGGAACGTGCGCCGCTGGGCCGACGAGATCGCGGCCCGCCCGGCCGTGATCCGCGGCCGCAAGGTCAACCGCGTGCGCGGCAATCCCGACGAGCAGGTGCCGGAACGCCACGCTCCCAGCGACCTCGACTGAGGCCTCCAGCAAACCGTGGCTGATCTTCCTTAAGCAGGATCCCGGCAATCGGCGGCGTACCGCGCGATTGCGGTATGCTGGCGCGCGACCTGTGAACGATGTGCCAACAATGGGAGATGCCATGGTAAGCAAGAACACGATTTGCCTCTGGTTCAACGGGACGGCGCTGGAAGCGGCGCAGTTCTATGCGGCGACACTCCCCGACAGCGCGGTCGGCGAGGTTTTCCGTGCGCCGGGCGACTATCCTGCCGGCAAGCAGGGCGATGTGCTGACCGTGGCCTTCACGGTGGCGGGCATCCCCTGCATCGGCCTGAACGGCGGCCCCGCCTTTCCCCACACCGAAGCATTCTCGTTCCAGATCGCGACCGACGACCAGCAAGAAACCGACCGCCTGTGGAACGCCATCGTCGATAACGGCGGCCAGGAAAGCGCCTGCGGCTGGTGCAAGGACAAATGGGGCCTGTCGTGGCAGATCACGCCGCGCGTGCTCACCGCAGGCATCGCCGACCCCGATCCGGCCGTGGCGAAGCGCGTCTTCGACGCCATGATGACGATGCGTAAGATCGACGTGGCGGCGATCGAGGCGGCGCGGCGCGGCTGACGGCTTGCCAGGCAGCGAACGGGCGCGGCCGGAAACGGAAAGCGGCTTGTGCATTTCGCGCATTTCCATCCAGCGCGGCACGGAAGCACGGCGACCTGCACTATACTCTTGCCTTTCGGCCAGGCAGCAAGACGCTGCCTGCCCATCCAGGAACCACGGGAAGCAAGATGAAAGAATCCATGCAAGGTGAACCGATCTTCAAGAAGTTGCGCGCAATGGTCCGCTCCTTGCCGCCTGGCGGTATCACCCTGAGCGAGCTGATCCATCGCGTCGGCAACGAAGGCCTGCTGATCCTCACGGCGCTGCTCACCCTGGTGTTCCTGATCCCGGTGTCGATTCCGGGCGTGAGCACCGTCTTCGGCGCGGCGATCCTCCTGATCGGCATCAGCCGCCTGTTCGGCCGCGAACTCTGGGTCCCGGCCAAACTGAAGCATCGGACCATCTCCACCAGCAAGCTGCGCCCGGCGCTGCGCAAGGCCCTGCCCTGGCTGTACCGTATCGAGCGCGTGTGCAAGCCCAACCGCATCCAGTGGCTGGTGGCAAACGGGCCCATCCAGCACATCAATAATGCCGGCCTGATCCTGGGCGCCGTGCTCTTGATGATGCCCTTTGGCCTGATTCCATTCAGCAACACCTTCCCCGCAGTCGCCCTGCTGTTCCTGGCGATCGGCCTGCTGCAGCGCGACGGCGTGAGCGTGCTGCTGGGTCACATCAGCAACGTCGTCACGATCCTGTATTTCGCCCTGTTGATCGGCGGCGGCGGCCTGGCGGTGCGCGAGGTGTTCCAGCGCATGACCGGCTGAACACGGCGCCGGACGCATGCTGCGGCCTGCACCAGGCATGCGGTCCAGCATTAACCATAGTCTCAACAGCACGCAATATCAGACTGGAAATTTTTGCACAAAAGCCACCAATTCATGCACTTGAGGTGAACTCTTAAGAATTCACTTTAAGTGTATTGATGCCTCTGCTAGCATCCTTCGCTCGCATGGAGGAAGCACATGGCTGAGCAACGCAGGAACGATGCACGCACGGATGTCGTCACCGCCCAGCAGGTCGATGAGGGGCTGAAACTCTGTTCGCGGTATGGGGTGCATCCCGCCCTGCTGTTCATGGAACAGGTCGGGGTGCCGCGCCCGGTGGCGCTCAGGGTGCTGTGCTCGCCAGACCACTTCCGCCAGCGCGACCGCCGCAGGAAGCCCCGGCCTGCCAGGTAAGCGTGCCGGTCACGCCAGCGGCCCGGCACTCCTGCGACTGTGACCGGGAACTAGGCTGGCCCGCTGAATACCGTCTGTGCCGCCTCCCGCGTCGCCTCCATCGCTTGCAGGTAGGGCATGGGACCGACACTGATGCGGGCCACCCCTGCCGCGGCCAGCCGGCCAAAGGGCGGCGCTCCTGCCCCCAGCATCACGTTTACGGGCAGATTGGTCGCTGCCGCCAGTTCGGCAATCACCTCGATGTCCTGCAAGCCCGGCACGAAGAGCCCGGACGCGCCCGCCTTCGCGTACGCGGCCGCGCGCGCGATTGCTTCGTCCAGCACGTCCCTGGGGCGCACGCCCTCGGCAAAGAACAGGTCGGTGCGCGCATTGATGAAGAGCGGCGCGGCGCGCCTTGCCGCCATGTCGCGGATCGCCGCGATGCGCGCGCACTGGACGTCGATGGCGTGCAGGCCGCTGCCCGCCACGATGCGGTCCTCGAGGTTGATGCCGGCAATGCCGTGGTCGAGCAGCAGGCCGACATTGCCTGCGCCAAGGTCCGGCTCCGTACTGTAGGCGCCCTCGACGTCCACTGTCACCGGCAAGTCGACGGTCTGTACGATCCGGCCGGCGATCTGCACCAGCAGCGCCAGCGGAATGGCTTCGCCGTCGCCATACCCCTGGGCGGCGGCGGCGGCCCAGCTGCTGGTGCCGATCGCCGCCGCTCCGGCGCCGGCGATTGCCCTGGCGCTGCCCGCATCCCAGGCGTTGTACAGGACGAGCGGGCGTCCCTTGACGTGCAGCGCGGCCAGGCGAAGGGCGGCTTCCTGTTGTCGAACCATGATGTCTCCTCGTTGGTGAATGAAGTCGATGGCATCTTCCGGCTTCGCGCGGGACCCCGCAATGCCCTCGCAGGTCGCTGCGCCATGACCTCCGAGGTTATGGAAGGCGGTCCTGCTCTTCAGTAGAATGGGCGGATGAAAAACGATCTCACCGCTACCGGAGCATCCGCCACGGTCGGCGCCTTGCTGCGCGAGTGGCGGGTGGCCAGGCGCCTGAGCCAGCTCGACCTGGCGCTGCAGGCCGGGATCTCGGCGCGCCACCTGAGTTACGTGGAAAACGGCAGGGCCAGTCCGAGCCGCGACATGATCGCGCGCCTGTCCGAATCGCTTGCGGTGCCGCTGCGCGAACGCAATGTCCTGTTCACTGCCGGGGGGTTCGCGCCGCAGTATGCCGAAACCGGCCTGGAGGCGCCGCGGCTGGCCAAGATGCGCTACGCCGTCGAAGCGATCCTGGCGCAGCAGGAGCCCTATCCCGCGTTCCTGCTGAACAGGCACTGGGACATCCTGATGGAGAACGAAGCCGCCACCAGGGTGAACCGCTTCATGCTCGGCGGCCGCGACAGCAGGCACACCAATATGCTGCGCCAGGTCTTCGACCACGGCGACTTGCGCGCTTCGCTGGAGAACTGGGAGGAGATCGCGGGCGCCATGCTGCGCCACCTCCACAACGAAGTGGCGGCCTCGCGCGCCGACGCGAAGGCGGCGGCGCTGCTGCAGGAAGTGCTCGCCTATCCCGGCGTGCCTACCCACTGGCGCCAGCGCGACATCGGCGCCGCGCCGGCGCCGGTGCTGAGCGCCTGCTTCCACCGCGATGGCGTGCGGATCAGCTTTTTCTCGACGATCACCACCTTCGGTACGCCGCGCGACCTGACGCTGGAAGAACTGCACATCGAATCCTGCTTCCCGATGGATGCAGCGACGGAAGCCTTTTGCCGCAAGCTGCAGGCCGGATAGCCTTTCTCAGTGCGACAGGTGCTCGATCAGGATGGTCGTGCCCACCAGCACCAGCACCACGCCGCCGATCCGTTCAGCGTTGCGCCCCACGGCGGCGCCCAGTCGTCGGCCGAGCAGCACGCCGACGGTGACCATGACCGTGGTGGCGATGCCGATCGCCACCGCCGCGTGCACGATCGAGACGTCCACGAAGGCCAGGCCCACGCCCACCGCCATCGCATCGATGCTGGTCGCCAGCGCGGTCAGGACCAGCACCAGCAGGTTGTGCGAACCGCCCTCTTCCGCCTCTTCGTCGTCCGCGCCGAACGAGAGCCAGATCATGCGCCCGCCCAGGCCCAGCAGCAGGACGAAGGCGATCCAGTGGTCCCACTGGCGGATGGCGTCGGCGGCCAGCGAGCCGAGACCCCAGCCGACCAGCGGGGTGATGGTTTCGATGCAGCCGAACAGCAGGCCGATGCGCAGTGCCTGGGGCAAGCCGGGGTTGCGCAGGGCGGCGCCCTTGGCGATCGCCGCGGCGAAGGCGTCGGTCGACATGGCAAGGGCGAGGAAAACGAGGGCGGTGAAGGTCATGCGTGGCTTCCGGTCGAGCGCGAGACAATAGCACACCCGCTGCCCGGCTTCCCAGCCCGGCCTAGGCTTCCTGCTCCTCGGCGGCCGGCGCCAGCAGGAAGCGGCGCCACATCATGCCCAGCATCTCGTCCGGGGGCGCCGGGCGCGCGATGTAATAGCCCTGCACTTCGTTGCAGTCCAGCGCGCGCAGGATGTCGAGCTGTTCCGCCGTCTCGACGCCTTCTGCCACCACCGACATGCCGAGCGCGTGGGCCATCGACACGATCGCCTGGAAGAACACCTTGCCTTCCTTCGAGTTGCCCAGCTCCGTGGTGAAGGCGCGGTCGACCTTCAGCACGTCCATCCTGAGGCGCTGCAGCTGCGACAGCGAGGAATAGCCGGTGCCGAAGTCGTCCACGTGGAGCTTGACGCCGAGCGCACGCAGCGCGGCCAGTTCGGCCAGGATCTCGTCGTGGTCGCCCATCATGGCCGACTCGGTGATCTCCACCTCGATCAGGCTGGCCGGCACGCGGTGGCGCGCCATGGCGGCCTCCAGGTGGCGCGCTACGGCGCCGCCCAGGAACTGCTTGGGCGAGACGTTGATCGATACCGGCACCAGCTGCGCGCCGGCCTCGCGCCAGGCGGCCAGCTGGGCGCAGGCCTTGTCGATCACCAGTTCGCCGATGCGGCGGATCAGGCCCGTGCTTTCGGCCAGCGGAATGAAGTCGGCAGGCGACACCACGCCGAGCTCCGGATGCTGCCAGCGCAGCAGCGCTTCCATGCTCAGCAGCTCGCCGCTATGGGCGTCCACGCGCGGCTGGTAGACCAGGGCGAACTGGTCGCACTCGATCGCCGCCACGAGGCGCTGCTTCAGGCGCGCGCGCGCATTCACGCCGTTCGACAGGGCCGGATCGAAGAAGCGGTACTGGCCCTTGCCTTCGTTCTTCCCGGCGTACATCGCGATGTCGCCGTTGCGCACCAGGGTGGCGGCGTCCTGTCCGTCGCGCGGGAACATGCTGATGCCGATCGAGGCGCCCACCGCGTGCAGCTCGTCGCCGATCAGGAAGGGCACGCCGAAGGCGTCGACGATGCGCGCCGCCACCGAGGCGGCCTGGCGTTCGCCGTCGCAGGGGTGCAGCAGCACCAGGAATTCGTCGCCGCCGAAACGCGCCACCACGTCGCTCGGGCGCAGCAGCGACAGCAGGCGACCCGCGGCCGACTTCAGGAGCTGGTCGCCGGTCGCGTGGCCGTGGGTGTCGTTGACGTGCTTGAAATCGTCCAGGTCGATGAACAGCAGCGCCAGGCTGGTCCCCGCGGCATCGTTGTGGCGCGCCTGCGCCAGGATGCCCGGCATCGCGGCCAGGAAGGCGTGGCGGGTAGCCAGGCCGGTCAGCGCGTCCTCGTTGGCCAGGCGCTCGAGCTGGTTCTCGTGGGCCTTGCGCTCGCTGATGTCCTGCAGGGTCACCGCCAGCCCGTTCCCGACCCGCACCAGGCGCCGTCGTCCCCAGCTGATGTTCAGGCGGTTATCCAGCGGCATGCGGCGGTCGTCCTCGTGGAAGCCCGTCTCCATCGCCTTGCGGTAGGTGTCGAGCAGGGCCTCGCCGAACAGGCCGCTGTCGATCTGCGACAGGCTGTTGCCCACCAGCTGGGCGCGCGTCATCCCGTAGAAGAAGGCGCCGCGCTCGTTGCAGTCGACGATGCGGAAGTCGAGGATGTCGCCCTCGCGGTTGCGCACCGCCGCAGCCATGTAGAAGCCGTCGTTGCCGCTTTCGGTGGCGGTGCGGTAGGCGCGCTGAACTTCCTGCTGCTCACGCTCGCGCCGCACCGAGCGGCGCGCCAGCACGGCGCCGCCCACGCCCAGCAACAGCAGGCCGAGCGAGGCGACGATGGCGCGGTCGCGGCTCTCGCGCCAGTAGGTCGCGGCGCCATCGAGGGCGGCGGCATGCGACAGCCCGACCAGGGCCACCAGTGGATAGGCGTTCGAATGGCGCCAGCCGAGCACGCGCGTCCGGCCGTCGGCGAAGCCATTGTCGACCGGCCCCCTGCCCTCTACCTGCCGCACCCCGCGCTCGCTCGACCACAGCGCGCGCGGCGGCAGCACGGGCGCGCCGCCCTCGAGGAACTCGGCGCCGTCGCTGCGCTGTTCCACGCGCAGGCGTCCTTCGCTGCCGGCCAGCGCCACCACTCCGCCGGCGCCCAGCGTCGCCGGGCTGACGAAGGAGGTGAAATAGCGGGCCTCCACGGCCATCAGCACGATGCCGTCGAATTCGTCGTCCGGGGTGTCGAGACGGCGCGTGAACAGCACCAGCTCGCCTTCTCCGCCCTCGGCATGGAAGCGCGGCGGCGCGGCGCCGATGCGCAGCGCGGTCGAGATGTGGTTGCGGTGCTGGACGAAATACGGCCCGCCGGACAGGTCGCTGCCGATCAGGGCCGGGCGGGTCGAGGCGCGCACGATGCCGGCGCGGTCGACGATCGCGACGATGCGGAAGGCGCTGTCGGTAAACATGCCGTCGCGCCGCAGTTCGTCGAGCAGGCCATGGTTGTCCCCATGCGCGCGCCCTTTCTCCCAGCTGAATTTCAGCTGCATGGTGATCTGGTCCATCTGGCCCACCGAGCGCGTGATGACCTGTTCGTAGGCTTCGGCGTAGGCGCCGGCATCCTTGCGCACCTGGCTTTGCGCGTGCTCGTGCTCGGCGTCGGCGCGCAGCACCGTGGCGATCCACAGCGCACAGCACAGCAGCAGCGCCAGGACCGGCCACACGACGACGAGGTAGCGGTTGGTGCGGGAGGCGGCAAGGCCGGGATACTTGTTCATGCAGAGTATTTCATTTTGGCAAGGTGCAGGCAGTCTACGCAGCAAACATGTCATCCTTGTGACACCTCCCCCGGTGTGACAAACCGTGCATTTTCAGCACCGGACTTGTCGTAGGATGAGCGTCCCTCCATCTGCCACAAGACTCGATGAAATTCCTTGCCATCCTCGTGGTCGCCGCCGGCTTCCATGTTCACGCCTGCGCTGCCGCCCTGACGCCCGACACCGGACCGCATGCCGTCGGCCTACGGATCGTGCAGCAGTACGACTACAGCCGTGCGATGGACGAACAGCTTGACGCCTTCGGCAAGCCGGTCGCCACGCCGCCCGCGCGTCCGATCCAGATGCTGGTCTGGTATCCGGCGAAGCGGTCGAACGCTGCGCCGATGCGGGTCGCGGACTACCGCCGGATCGGCCTGTCGGACGTCGACTTCGCCCTGCCCGCAAGCGAGGCTGCGAAGCAGCAGGCCGCCTGGATGGCCGGTCCGCAGAAAGCGCAGCACGATGCCGCGACCCTTGCCGTGCGCGACGCGGCGCCCGCTGCCGGCACCTACCCGGTCGTGATCTACGCGCCGAGTTTCGCCGCACAGGCGCACGAGAACCTGGACCTGTGCGAGTACCTCGCCAGCCAGGGTTACGTGGTCATCGCCAGCCGCAGCCTGGGTGCGCGCTCGGCCACGATGACCGACGACGTCGAAGGCGTGGAAGCGCAGGCGGCGGACATTGCCTTCCTGGTCAACCATGCGCGCAGCCTGCCCCAGGCCGACATGGACAAGCTTGCGGTGGCGGGCTTCAGCTGGGGCGGCCTCGCCAACGTGTTCGCCGCCGCGCGGTCGAGCCGCATCAAGGCGCTGGTGAGCCTGGACGGCTCGATCCGCTTCCACCCGAAGATCTGGGGTGCGGCCAGCTACGTGCGGCCGGTGCGCACCGCGGTGCCGATGATGTCCCTGGGCGCCTGGGCGCCGCCGGCCGAGGAACTCGAACGCAAGGACAAGCTGGGCCCGAGCTATCTCAACACCATGAAGTATTCGGACGTCTACTTCGGCACCATGCACCCGATGCAGCACCGGCACTTCAGCTCCTTGCACCTGCGTTTCGCCGGCGACGGCGATTTCGGCGACTACCGGCGCGCCGACGTGGTGCAGGCCCACCGCGCCGTGGTACTGTACGTGCACCGCTTCCTCGACGCCTACCTGAAGGGGGACGACAAGGCGATGTCCTTCCTGCGGCAATCGCCGTCGAAAAACGGCATCGCGCCGCAGCTGATGGCGATGGACGTCCGTCCGGCCCTGGCGACGGCGCCGAGCGAAGCCGGCTTCCTGCGCGCCTTTGCCAACGGCGGCTTCCGCGATGCGGAGGCGATCTATACGCGCATGAAGAACGATGCCGCGGACTTCCAGCTCCATCCCCTCACCCTCAACAGGCTGGGCTACCAGCTGCTGCGTGCGAAGAATGCGCGCGGCGCGGTCGAGCTGTTCAAGCTGGCGACCCACATCGAACCGGGATTCGGCGGAGCATGGGACAGCGAAGGCGAGGCCTGGGAGGCGCTGGGCGAGAGGGAGCAGGCGATCAAGGCCTACGAGAAGGCGGTCGCCGTGGACAAGAATCAGCTGAACGCGGCCGCGCGCATCGAGGCCCTGCGCGCCGGCAACTAAGTTGGGCTAGGCCGGCGACAGCATGTAACCGGCCCCGCGCACGGTCTTGATCAGGGACTTCGCGCGTCCCAGCGCCTTGCGCAGGCGCAGCACATGGACGTCCACGGTGCGCTGGTCGAGCGTGTCGTGCGAGTCCCACAGGTGCTCGAGCAGCTGGGCGCGCGAGAACACCTGGCCCGGGTGGCACAGCAGGAAGCGCAGCAGCCGGTACTCGGCGTGGCGCACCTCGACCTTGTGGTTGCCCACACGGACGCTGCAGTTCAAGGGATCCAGCACCAGCCGGCCGGAACGGAGCAGGCGCTCGTCGGGTGCATCCTCGGGCGGCGGCTGGGGAATGAACTCGGGGACCGGTTCAGGGGGCGGCGCCGCGCGCTCGCTCTCCGAGCATTGCGCGGCGAGCAGGATCACCGGCTTTTCGCGCAGGCCTCTCGCGCCGCGCAGGCGCGCCAGCAGGCGCATGCCGCCTTCCTCGCGCAGCATCGAGTCCTGCAGCAGCAGGCCGGGACGCTCGCGCCCGATGAAATCCCAGGCATGCGCCAGGCTCGGCACGCTGTGCCAGATCCACTCGTCTTCGTGCAGCGAATACTTGAGCAGCTCGGCGATGGCCGGCTTGTCGTCTACGACCAGGACGATCGTGTTAGCGGTAGTCATAATGTAGGGTGCCCGGCTTGACCGAGCACGCGTTCAAACAGAGCATGAAGGGATGTGCGGCCTGCTGACGTGCGTTGAACGCGCGGTCGGCAGAGCCGACCACCCTACGCCAGCAGGCATCACCGGACGATCAGTAGATCGACTTGCCCGATGCATCCTTCAGCTGGGTCTTCCACGCGGTCTGGATCTGCTGCACGACAGCCGGCGGCATCGGCACGTAGTCGAGTTCCGCTGCAGCGGCATCGCCGTTCTTGAACGACCACTCGAAGAACTTCAGCACTTCCTCGGCCTTGTCGGCATTTGCCTGGCTCTTGTGCATCATGATGTAGGACGCGCCGGTGATCGGCCAGCTCTGTTTGCCCGCCTGGTTGGTCAGGACCAGACCGAAGCCGGGAGCATTTTTCCAGTCGGCGCCGGCGGCCGCTGCCTTGAAGAAGGCGTCGTCAGGCTGCAGGAACTGACCGTCCTTGTTCTGCAGTTGCGTGTGCGACAGCTTGTTCTTCTTGGCATATGCCCACTCGACATAGCCGATGGCGCCCTTGATACGCTGCACGTTGGCGGCCACACCCTCATTGCCCTTGCCGCCGACGCCGGTTGCCCACTTCACGGCCGTGCCCGCGCCAACCGCGCTCTTCCAGTCCGGGCTCACCTTCGACAGGTAATCCGTGAACAGGAACGTGGTGCCCGAACTGTCTGCGCGATGGACGACGGTGATGTCGGCGTCCGGCAGCTTGACGCCCGGGTTCAGCGCGGCGATCGCCGGTGCATTCCACTTGGTGATCTTGCCCAGGTAGATATCGGCAACCACCGGGCCGGTCAGCTTGACCTGACCCGGCGTGACGCCTTCGAGATTCAGTACCGGCACCACACCGCCCATGATCGCCGGGAACTGCATCAGACCACTTTCTTCCAGATCGGCCACAGGCAGCGGCATGTCGGAAGCGCCGAAGTCGACGGTCTTGGCCTTGATCTGCTTGATGCCGGCGCCCGAGCCTACCGACTGGTAGTTCATGGAATTGCCGGTAGTCGTCTTGTACATCTCGGCCCACTTGGCGTAGATCGGGTACGGGAAGGTCGCGCCGGCACCGGTAATATCAGCGGCGAACGAGGTCGACATCACGAGTGCGGCTGCGGCGCCGGCGAGGATCTTCTTGAACATTGGCTTGTTATTCCTATTCCTGGTTGATGGAGGTGTGTTCTGTACTACGCGGCAAAGTCTAATCCGACAATGTGACCGCAATGTGACCGCCTCGCGAACCCATGCATAACACGCGGATGACATCGACATCGCTCGACAATCCGGCAGATGGCTTCCTCATGACAGGCTCATCGTCGGCCGGCATGGCAGCGACTTCAGCCCAGGCGAACGGCCAGCGCACACAGGGTTCCTTGAGGTGGAAGGAAAGCGAGGATGGCGGCACATCGAGGGCCTCGGCGATCCTGGTCGCCGCCAGCCCGCCTGGGCCGGCCTGAACCAGCAGGCGGTAGGGGGCGAGCCGCGATTCCTGGGCTAGTGCAGCCAGGGCAGCAATTGCTGGTTTGGCGTCCATCGAATCTATCCTTCTGTTCATATTTCCAGCATATGGGTATTGATGTCGTTCCAGCGAGGAATGCCACCCGCGGCGGAGCGGACATGGCGTCATAGCTCTCTCTCGGCGATCGCCCGGACGGCCTCGCAGCGCACCGCGTCGTCCTCCAGCCACTCCAGGGGCAAGGAAACGAACTGTTCGACCCGTTTCCTGATCTGCAGGAAGACCTGCCTGAACGCTTCCTGCTTTTCCCTGTCGTTGCTGGACACCTGCGCCGGATCGGGATAGCCCCAATGCGCCGTTGTCGGACGCCCCGGCCAATGGGGACAGGCCTCCCCGGCCGCGCTGTCGCACACGGTGATGATGAAGTCCATCTGCGGCGCGCCGGGTTGGGCGAATTCCAGCCAGCCTTTGCTGTGCATCTGCGCTACCGGAAAGCCCGGGTCGAACCGCCTGATCTGTTCGATTGCCAGTGGGTTGACGACGCCTGCCGGGCGGCTTCCTGCCGAATAGGCTTCGAAGCGTCCCCTGCCCAGCACAGTCAACAGCGCCTCCGACATGATGCTGCGCGACGAATTGCCCGTACAAAGAAAGAGAACCTTGTAGATCTCGCCTGTCATCGTCTGTCCGTCAACGCGCGGCGTTCTCGGTACTCGCATCCAGCCGGGCAATTGCGCCCAGCTCTTCCTCGATCGCCATGCGTGAAAGCTTCTCAAAGGGCAGCATCGAAAAGATATCCAGACGGTTTTTGATCTCACGGCACACTTTGCCGAACAACTGCCGGTGCTCGTGCTCGCCCCCTGCACATGTCGCAGGATCTTCGAAGCTCCAGTGGGCCGTGACCGGATGTCCGGGCCAACGCGGGCAAACCTCGCCGGCAGCCCTGTCGCACACCGTGATCACAAAATGCATGTGAGGGGCGTCGGCGGCGGCGAATTCATCCCAGCTCTTGCTACGCAGGCCGTCAAGCGGAAAGCCAAGACGCTCGACCGCCTCCATTGCCAGCGGGTGAACAGCGCCGGTCGGATGGCTTCCTGCGCTGTACGCACGGAATCGGCCGGCGCCAATGGCATGAAGGATTGCCTCGGCGATGATGCTGCGCGACGAGTTCCCGGTACAAAGAAAAAGCACGTTGAATGTGTGGTGGTCAGTCATCGCGGCCTCCAGCCAGATGGGTTGTTCATACGACTATTCGAAATATATCGAAGTATCTTGACCGTTTGATGACATGGCGTATTGCAGCATCCAGCGACGCATGGATGCACAGGAATGGTTCTTGACATTCTCTCCACCAGCACGTGCGCGACCGCGTGCGGCAGGTTTGCTATGATGGGCATTCCAAAAAAACAACTGGACGACATCGCATGCACTCCCTGCTCCGTGTCCTCGCCCTCGGCGGCGCCACCCTCCTCGGCGGCTGCGCCACTTCCCACGACCGCTTGCCGGAAGCCCGCTACACCCTGGCCGAGCGCCAGGTGCTGCCGCTGGGCGAGCGCCTCAGCATCACCTACGAAGGGGCGGAAGACAGCCGCTGCCCGGACAATGCGCGCTGCATCTGGCCGGGCCAGCTGGCCTACCGCTTCACGATGCGCATCGGCGGCGTGGCCCAGGGCTTCTACCTGGTGCAGGGCCGGCCCGGCTACATGTCGCCCGCGCTGCGCGGCTCGCGCATCGAACTCGACCACCTGACTCCGCTGCCGCCGCGCGGCATGGCGGGCGCCGCACCGGTGTCCTATCCGGTCACCTTCAACATGTACGCGCAATAAGCGTCCGAAGGAGTCCGATTCCATGAAAGCGACCCTGCTCGCTTGCGCACTCGGCTTGTCCATCATCCTGCACCCGGGCCCGCTGCTCGCGAAGACGCCGGTGGCCACCGGCACCGGCGGCGCCGTCGCCACCATCAGCGAGCAGGCTTCGCACTCGGCGCTGGCGATCCTGAACCGCGGCGGCAACGCCATCGATGCGGCGGTGGCCGCCGCCGCGACCCTGGGCGTGACCGACCCGTTCAGCTGCGGCATCGGCGGCGGCGGCTTCATGGTGATCTACCTGGCCAAGGACAGGCGCGTCATCACCATCGACCATCGCGAAACGGCGCCGGCCGCCTTCACGCCGCATGCCTTCCTCGAGAACGGCACGCCGGTCGATTTCGACACGGCCGTCGCCAGCGGCGCCGCGGTGGGCGTACCCGGCACCGTGCGCGGCTGGCACGAAGCGCTCGCGCGCTACGGCACGATGGGCTTCAGGCAGGTGCTGGCGCCGGCCATCGAGGTGGCCGACAAGGGCTACACCGTGACTGAAATATTCAGTCATCTGACGGCCCAAAATGAAAGAAAATTTCAGCTCTACGCACCGACCAGCGCCCTCTACCTGCGCAAGGGCAAGGCCGTCCAGCCGGGCACGCTGATCCGCAACCCGGGCATGGCCCGGGCCTACCGCGAGATCGCCGCGGGCGGCGTGAAGGCGTTCTATGAAGGACCGATCGCGCGCGCCATCGTCGACGCCGTCAACAAGCCGCCGCTGGCGCCGGGCAAGCGCGCGCGCCCGGGGCGCATGACGATGGCGGACCTGGCAAACTACGAAGCGCGCATCCGCCCGCCGCTGCGCACGCGCTATCGCGGTTACGACATCTACGGCATGCCGCTGCCCAGCAGCGGCGGCGCCACCGTCGCCGCGGCCCTCAACATCCTGGAAGGCTACGAGCTCGGCATGCTGCCGCGCGCCCGGGCCGAGCACCTGTACCTCGAGGCCAGCCGCCTCGCCTTTGCCGATCGCAACGCCTACCTGGCCGATCCCGAATACATCGACGCACCGCTGGCCGGCATCCTGTCGAAGGATTACGCGGCGCAGCGGCGCACGCTCATCGGCGCACGGGCCGCGCGCAGCGTGGCGGCCGGCGACCCGTACGGCTACCAGCACGACCAGAGTGTCCCGCTCAGGCCGCAGTCGGCCCGGCTGCAGCAGGAAAACGCCCATACCACCCACCTGACCGTGTCGGACAAGGACGGCAACGTGGTGTCCTACACCTTCACCATCGAATCCTGGGGCGGCAGCGGCATCACGGTGCCGGGCTACGGCTTCCTGCTGAACAACGAGCTCACCGACTTCGACTTCAGCGGCCCGCACCCGAACGTGCCGGAAGCCGGCAAGCGCCCGCGCTCGAGCATGGCGCCCACCATCGCCCTCAAGGACGGCAAGCCGGCCTTCACCATCGGCAGCCCGGGCGGCGCGACCATCATCACGACGGTGCTGCAGACCATCTTCAACTACGTCGACCTCGGCATGCCGATGGACGCGGCGCTGGACGCGCCGCGCATCTCCGAGCGCAATGGCGAGGCCAGCTCGATCGAACCGGGCTTTGCCGGCAGCGCGCAGGCGCGCGCGCTGGAAGCCCTCGGCCACCGCTGGGAGGCGGCGCCCGAGGAGATCGGCGCGGCCAATGCGCTGGTGTTCAACCCGGACGGCAGCGTCACCGCAGTCAGCGAAGGCAAACGCCACGGGGTCGGCACGGCGCTGGTGCAGCGCCGCGGCCATTGAAGGGGCCGAGGCGGGAAGCGTTTCCATGCACGCCGCATACCGGAACCCGATGGCTGTTGGGCATTTGGCACATGTTCAAATTCCTTCTTAACTGAAAGTTAAGTAAATCGCGGGCTGATCTTGCATTGGGCTAACATATGCCGATCAGCCATGTCGGACCATGTCATGCCCACATCCTACGTCGTGCCTGCCCTGCCCCTGCGCCGGAGCGCCATTACGCTCGTGCTGGCGCTTGCCCTCATCACGGCAATGAGCCTCTTCTTCGTGCGCGAGGTCGTCGACCTGCGCAACGCGATGGGGGAGCTGCGCCAGAACGACACGGCGCGCATCGAGGTCCGCAACGTGCTGATGCAGCTGCTGAACGCCGAAACGGGACAGCGCGGCTACCTGCTCACCGGCGATCCGTCCTACCTGGCCCCCTACTACGTGGGACGCAACAGCGTCCGCGACAGCCTGCAGCGGGCCGAGCAGTCCGGTTACCGCGACCCGCAATTCCTGGCCAACGTCCACAAGCTTGCCCTGATCACGGAGAGCAAGCTGGAGGAGATCGAGCGTACCGTGCAGCTGAAGCAAGGCGGCGAGGACGACGCGGCCGCCGCCATCGTGCGCGAAGGATTCGGCAAGGAAAAGATGAGCGAGGCGCGCGCCCTGATCCAGGGCGAAGTCATCCGGCTGCGCATGGCCAGGAACGCCATCATGGATGCCTTCAACGAGCGTCTGCTGCACGCCGGGGGAATCCTGATCCTGCTGCTGTCGACCGTCGTCGCCATGGCCATGCATGCCTGGCGCTCGCTGTCGGCGGCGGCGCGCCGCAATAACCAACTGGCCGTGCGCCTGGCCCAGGAAGCCTCGCACGACGCCCTGACCGGCCTGCCGAACCGCCGTTTCTTCGACCGCTGGGGGCGCCGGCTGGCCACGCGCAGCCAGCGCACCGGCAAGGCCTTCACCGTGCTTGCGCTCGACCTCGACCGCTTCAAGGAAGTCAACGATACCCACGGTCACGCCGTGGGCGACGAGGTGCTGAGGGAAGTCGCGGCGCGTTTCCAGGGGGTCCTGCGCGGCGGCGAATTCCTGGCGCGCATGGGCGGCGACGAATTCGTCGTGCTGATGGAAGGCGAGTTCTCGCGCAACGAGGTCGCCGGCATCGCCAGGCGCCTGATCGGATGCCTGGCGCCGTCGCTGCATCCGGGCATGGCCGACAACGCGGTCGGGGCCAGCATCGGCGCCGCCGCCTTTCCCATCAACGGCACCGACCTGGAAGGCGTGATGGAGGCCGCCGATGGCGCGCTGTATGCGTCCAAGCACGGCGGACGCGGCATCCTGAGCTTCGCGCGCAACGAACCAGCGGCGCCGGCCGGCGCGTTCGACAGCTTCGGCGCGCCCGCCGCCAACGCTCCCGGCGCAGCGCCGTCCGCACCGGCCGCGGAAGCGGCATGCTAGGCGGCGTCCGCCCGCGATCTTTCCGCCACTTTCCCGCGCCGGCAGCGCATCCTGGCACTACACTGTCGTAACGGCGCGCCCGGCCGATCGCCGGGCCACGCGGCCGCATGACAACAATAACGGAGACCACGCATGAGCAACTTCATCACCCTGCTGCCCACCCTCCTGATCGGCGCGCTCGCGCTGATCATGTTCGGGCTCGGCCTTTCCCTCACCATCGGCGACTTCCGCCGCCTGCTCGGGCATCCCAAGGCGGTGGTGCTCGCCCTGGTGCTGCAGGCGGCGGTGCTGCCGGCGATCTGCTACGGACTGATCGTCGGGCTCGACGTGGCGCCGGTGTACGCGGTGGGCCTGATGCTGCTGGCGGCCTCGCCCGGCGGCGTGTCGGCCAACCTGTTCAGCCACCTGTTCGGCGGCAACGTGGCGATGAACATCTCGCTCACCGCGATCAACACCGTGCTGTCGATCGTCAGCCTGCCCCTGATCGCTAACTTCGCCATCGACGCCTTCGCCAGGAGCGGCCAGGTGGTGCCGATGCAGACCGGTAAGGTGATCGAAGTGATCCTCATCGTGCTGATCCCGGTGGCGATCGGGATGCTGGTCAAGAGCCGCTCGCCCGGCTTTGCCGTGCGCATGGACAAGCCGATGAAGCGCTTCTCGATGGCCGTGCTGGCCCTGCTCGCCATCATCGCCATCGCCAAGGAATGGACGGCGATCACGGCGTCCTTCGCCTCGATCGGCCTCGCCGTCATCCTCTTCAACATCCTCAGCCTGGGGCTGGGCTATTACGTGCCGCGCCTGCTCGGCCTGGACAAGCCGAACGCGATCGCCATCGGCTACGAGATCGGCATCCACAATTCGACGCTGGCGATCTTTGTCGCGGTATCGGTGCTGGGCGACTTCCAGCTGATGCTGCCGGCCGCGATCTACTCGGTGAGCATGTACGTGTTCGCCACCGCCTTCGGCCTGCTGGTCCTGGGCAGGAAGGCTGCGGCCGGCGCCGCGGCGCCGGCTACGCACTGAACCTAGTCCATCCGCCCTGCCGGGAAGGCGCAGGGCGCGCCTTCCATCGTGCGCAGCCCACGCATGGCCAGGAAGGCGGCGGCGCCGATGCTGGCCAGGGCCGCCACCGGGAGCACCGGCAGGGAAAACAGGCCTTTCGCGGCGATGCCGGCCAGTACGCTGCTTGCGGCCGACGCCAGCAGAAGCAGCACCGCGCCGACGGCCACGTGCCGGTGACGTCTGCTGTAGTCGCGCAAGGGGACCGCCATCATCGGCAGCACCATGCAGCACAGGCTGCCCATGCCGAGCAGCGCGGCGCCTCCGGCCCCGCTGAGCGCCACCAGCAGCATGGCGACAATGGTCGTGGCCAGCCATGACACCAGGGTTTGCCGCAGCATCGCGCGTCCGAGTGCGGCGTTGAAGGCGCCTGCTGCGGCGGGCATCGCCGGCGCCATGCGCACCAGGGCCTGTTCCGTGGCGTGCTCGCCGGACGACTGCCCCAGGCGGACGGCATAGGCGCCGGGCACGAACAGCAGGATGGAGGCGAACAGCCAGGCCAGGCCGGGCACCACCTCGGGATCGATGTGCAGCGTGGCCGCGATGCCGACGCCCAGCAGGACCAGGGCCAGGATGCCCAGCACGAGCACGCTCTCGCCGACGTGGTGGGCCGGGCCGAGCGCATGCAGCACCAGCTGCCTGCCGTCGCGGCGGAGGATGGCGCCCCGCAGCGCCTTGGCATAGGTGCCCCTGGCCTGCGCGCCGGCCAGTTGCGCGACCAGCGGATCCGGCTTGCCGGCCGCCGATGCCCAGCGGGCGCGCCAGGCCAGCATGGCCCAGTGCCGCTCGCCCGCCTCCGGGAGCATGGCGCGCGCCGCGGCGACGATCACGCCGGCGTACAGCGGCAGCGCCAGCACCACCGCCAGTGGATGGGACACCAGCGCGACGAGCGCGGCCGGCAGCTGGTCGACGAAGATCCAGCTGAAGCTGGCCACCACGATCAGCGTGCTTGCCATGCGGTGGCCCGCGTGGGCAAGACCGATCAGGACTGTCATGACGACGGTCCAGAACAGCCAGGCGCCCAGCTGCCTGGCGTCGGGATACGGCGCACTGGCGATGCCGGCGATGCCTAGGCAGCACACCAGGACCGACAGCTCGACCAGGCGCCGGCGCATCTGCGGCACCAGTTTCGCGTAGGCCGGCGCGTTCAGCTTCACCGCGCCCGGCACGAAGCGCCAGGCCCAGTGCAGCAGCAGGACGACGGAAGCCGCGCACCAGAACCAGGCCAGGCCGGCGCGCGGGCCCTGTTTTGCGCTCAGCCCGGCGCCGATCACGATCACCAGCAAGGCCACGCCCCAGGACAGGATGCGGGACAGCCGCGGATTGGCGTGCGTGACCGCGGCGCCCCACAGCATCCGGTAGTCGCGCACGCGCGCATGCAGGCTCGCATTCATTCGGTCACCTCGATGAACAGGTCTTCCAGGCTGACCGGCTCGGCGCGCCGCCCGCCCGCCGTGTTGCGCGCTCCTCCCAGCAGCTCGTCAAGCGGTCCCTGCAGCGCGATGCGGCCGCCCTTCAGGAAGGCGACGTCGAGCGCCACCCGCTCCAGGTCGGTCAGGATGTGGGTCGAGAACACCACCGTGGTGCCGCGCTCGATCACGCCGTCGACCAGCTCGGCGAGGAAGGCGCGGCGTCCGGCCGGGTCAAGGGCCGAGACCGGTTCGTCCAGTACCAGCAGCTCCGGATCGTGCGCCAGCGCGCGGATGATCGACAGGCGCTGCTGCTCGCCGCCGGACAGGCGGCCGATCGGCTTGTTCAACATGAGGGCGTCGAAGCCCCAGCGCTCCAGCAGCGCATCGACCTTGACCGCATTCCAGCGCGGGTACATGGCCCTGAAGTAGTCCAGCATCTGCAGCGCCGTCATCCACTCGAACAGGCCGTGCTTCTGCGGCACGTAGCCGATGCGGGCGCGGGTCGTGTCCGACAGCGCCGCGACGTCCTCGCCGAACAGGCGCACGCTGCCGCCATCCGGCTCGCGCAGCCCGAGCAGGCATTCGATCAGGGTCGACTTGCCGGCGCCGTTGCGGCCCAGCAGGCCGACCACCTGGCCTTGCGAGACGTCCCAGTTCAGGGCGCTCAGGACGATTTCGCTGCCGTAGTACTTGGCCACGTCGCGCATCTGGATGATGGGTGGGGTCACGATGCTTCCTTCAGGATGTGGGTGAAAAGGGAAAGGACGGTGTCGGGGTCGAGTTCGAGTTCGCGTGCTTCGCGCGCGGCGCGTTCCAGCGTCGGGCGCAGCAGCGCGGCCCGCTCGGCCGCGCTGCGCAGGCCGTATCGTCCGGCGGGCCGCTCGGCCACCACCATCCCCAGCCCGCGCCGGCGCGCCAGCAGGCCCTCGGCTTCGAGCAGGCCATAGGCCTTGGAAACGGTCATGGGATTGACGGCCAGCGCCTGGGCCATCTCCCGCACCGAGGGCAGTTCGTCGCCCGGCGCCATCTGGCCGCCGGCCACGAGGCGCCGCACCTGCTCGACGAGCTGGCGGTAGATCGGCTCGGTCGAGCCGGGGGTGATCGAAAATAATTGGGGGGCAAGGGCCGTCATCACTGTCTATGTGTATTAGTTAATTAATACAGTAGACTCAATTGTCCGGCTTGTCAATCGCCGAGCGCATGGCTGGCCCGCCTCCTGCCGCCGCGCGCATGCACGAACGAACTGCACGGAGGGCACAAAGATGTGACATCATGCGTGGTTACGCAGACCGCGCGCACCCGGTGCAGGCCGCCTGGCCAGGCAGCCGGCCTTCTTACCCAGACAACGCATTCACGACATGCCGCCCAGTTCAGACCCGCCCGATCGTTCCGATACCGACTTCCATGCCGACCTGGAAATCCGGTTCCGCGAGCTGTTCGAGCAGGGTCCAGGCAGCGTCCAGCTGCTGGATCGGGAGGGCTACACCATTCGCGTGAACAAGGCGTGGGAAGCCTTGTGGCACATCTACGAAGGCAGCGAGGTGAAACGCCACGTGCTGAGCAGGGAGTACAACGTGCTGCGCGATCCCCAGGTGATCGAGGCGGGCGTCACGCCCTACCTGCAGCGCGCCCTGGACGGCGAGTCGGTCACCATCCCGGCGATCCACTACGACACGACCGCCATCGGCGTGCCCGGAAGGTCGCGCTGGGTCACCGCGCGCGCCCACCCCATCAAGGATGGCGAGGGACGGGTGGTCGAGGTCATGCTGATGCATGAAGACATCACCGAGCGCATCGCGGCCGAGACGGCGCTGCGCGAACGCGAAGAACGCTTCCGTACGCTGGCGATGGCCAGCTCGCAGATCGTCTGGACCAACACCTCGGACGGCCGCGTGCTCGACGACTCGCCCTCCTGGCGCGCCTTCACCGGACAGACCTACGAGGAGTGGAAGGACTTCGGCTGGCTCGACGCCGTCCATCCGGACGACCGGGAGCGCGCCTACCAGGTATGGATCGAGTGCGTCGCCAGCCGCTCGGTCTACGAGACCGAATACCGCTTGCGCCGCGCCGACGGCGTGTACCGCTGGACCGCGGTCAAGGGCATTCCCATCCTCGACGGGCACGGCGGCGTGCGCGAATGGGTCGGCGCCAACCGCGACATCCACGACATCGTCACGGCGCAGGAGGGCCTGGCCCGGCGGCTCGACCGCGAGCAGCGCCAGTCGGCCCTGCTGGCCAAGGTGGCCAGCGCGTCGCGCACGCTGCACACGGTGCTGTCGGTGCCCGACATCGCCGAGGTGCTGGTGCAGGAAGTCCGCGCGATCCTCGACGTCCACCAGGCCGTCGTCTCCCTGACCGAAGGCGACAACTGGGCGCAGGCCATCAATGCGGTGTCGCTGTCGGAAAAATACGCGGGGTTCGGCGCCTTCGACGCCCGCACCGACGGCAGCGGCATCTATGCCGAAGTGTGCCGCACCAACACGCCGATGCGCCTCACCCAGGCCGAGCTGGAGGCCCATCCGGCCTGGAAGGGCTTCGGCAGGCATGCCGCCAGCCATCCGGCCATGCGCGGCTGGCTGGCGGTCCCGCTCATCAACCGCAAAGGCCATAACATCGGGCTGATCCAGGTGTCGGACAAGGCCGAGGGCGACTTTACCGAGCAGGACGAGGCCATCCTGGTGCAGCTGGCATCGATCGCGGCCAACGGCTTCGAGAATGCCCGGCTGTACGGATCGCTGCGCGAACAGGACCGCCGCAAGGACGAATTCCTGGCGATGCTCGCCCACGAGCTGCGCAACCCGCTGGCGCCGATCGCTTCCGCCGCCGAACTGCTGAAGATCGCCACCAGTCCGGAGCGCATCCGCGCATCGAGCGAGGTGATCGGCCGCCAGGTGCGGCACATGACTTCGCTGGTGAACGACCTGCTCGACGTGTCGCGCGTGACGCGCGGGCTGATCGAGCTCGACCGGTCGCTGGTGGGCATCGAGCAATTGGTGGCCAGCGCGGTCGAGCAGTCGCGCCCGCTGGTGGCCGCGCGCGGGCATGCCCTTGATGTCGAGGTGGCGCCGGAGCTGGCTGCGGCGCGGATCCACGGCGACCTGACCCGCCTGGTGCAGGTCGTCACCAACCTGCTCAACAACGCCGCCAAGTACACCCCGAACGGCGGCGCCATCGCCCTGCGCGCCCGGCGCGACGGCGCGCGCGCCTGCCTGTGCGTGGTCGACGACGGCATCGGCATCGACGCCGGCCTGCTGCCGCACGTATTCGACCTGTTCACCCAGGCCGAGCGCACGCCGGACCGCTCGCAGGGCGGCCTGGGCATCGGGCTGGCGCTGGTGCGCACCATGGTGTCCCTGCACGGCGGCGAGGTGCAGGCGCACAGCGACGGGCCGGGCAAGGGCAGCACCTTCACCGTCTGGCTGCCGCTGGCCTGACGGGTACCTGAGTAACCTATACGGGTCTTTATGTAACTTATAGGTTTCTTTTTGTCCGTTTCATGTTACAGTACTCCACATCAACTATTTAAGGAGACGCTGCATGAACACGAGCCTTCAGCACTCCCAGGACAAACTGATCGCCTTCTCGCGACGCCAGCTGTGGTTTGCGCTGCTGGCGGTACTCGTGCTCGCCGCCGCGGCAACGGGCGTGCTGGCCTTCCCGGGCGCGCCGGCCGCTGCCCGGCTGTTCAGCCTCCTTCCGGTAGCGATCGTGCTGGGTATCGCCGCGCTGAGGACGCGCGGCGCCCCGGCCAGCGCCGAGGTCCATGCCCTGGTGAACGACGAACTGCGGCAGGCGAGCCAGCACCGGGCAAGCCGCAACGGCTTCCTCGCGATGCTGGCAGCCCAGCTGGTACTGGCGCCCGCCCTCACCTGGCTGGCTACGCCCTCGCCGCTTGCCCTGATGGCTGTCCTCACGATCGCAACCGGCGTCACCGTGTTCCTGGCCAGCCTGCTGTATTACGACCGCTGAACCATGACGGAACAGTTGAAGACCACCATGAAGGTGCAGCGCGCCAGGCTCGACCTGACCCAGGCCGCCCTCGCCGAACGGGCCGGTGTCACACGCAAGTCCATCAACGCCATCGAGACCGGGGCGATGGTGCCTTCGACGATCCTGGCGCTCAAGCTGGCGCGTGCGCTCGGCGTCGCCGTCGAGGAACTGTTTTCCCTCGAGGACGTCGCGGCCTGAATGCAGGGAACGAAAAAAAACCGGGGCATCGCCCCGGTTCCCTTGCAGCTTCCCCTTACAGGTGCGGCGTAATCAGCGGCATCAGGTCGTCGAAGGTGCGGCCCGAGCCGTTTTCGCCGATCGCGTGCATCTTCCACTCGCCATTGTGGCGGTACAGCTTGGCCATGATCTGCGCGGTGTGCGAGCCCTGCACCGACAGGTTGAAGCGCGCCACTTCCTGGTTGTTGCCGGCGTTGATCAGGCGGCAGTAGGCGTTCTCCACGGTCGAGAAGTTCTGGCCGGTGAAGCTGTTCACGGTGAACACCAGCGACTTGACGCTGGCGGGCACGCGCGACAGCTCGACGCTGATCTGCTCGTCGTCGCCGTCGCCGGCGCCGGTGCGGTTGTCACCGGTATGGGTGATGCTGCCGTCCTTGCTCTTGAGCTGGCGGAACCAGACGGTGTCCACCAGCCGGTTCGCCTCGTCGAACATCACGACCGATGCATCCAGGTCGACTGCCTGGCCCGCGCCGCCGCCGAAGCCGAAGAAACCCTTCGACTTGGCCACGTCCCAGCCCAGGCCCATCGTCACGCGGCTCAGTGCGCCGCCGGCTTCCTTGTCCAGCGAGATCTTCTGGCCTTTGCTCAGATTTACTGACATGTCATTCTCCCTAAATTTTGAAGGTTCAGCGCGCCGGCTGCTGCATCCAGGCTTTGAATGCATTCCGGTTGCGCGAACATACGTAGACCTTTCCTTTGCCCGAGAAGCGCAATACCATGCCCTCGCCGCTGGTCTGGCTGTTGATCAGGTTGCCCAGGAAACCGCCGCTGGTACCGGTCGTGATCGAGATCTCGTAGCGCAGCGTGCTGTCCCAGCACACGACGTGCGCGTTGTCGATGATCGCGTCCTTGCCCGGCTCGACGTCCAGCACCGACATCGACCCGAAGCCCGATACCACCACCTGGCCGCTGCCCGTCGTCTCGGTGACGAAGAAGCCGCCGCTCTGCGCGAACAGGGCGTTGCCGATGTTCTGGGTACGCACCTTCAGGTCCACGCCCGAGGTGGCGGCAACAAAGGCGCCGTCGCTGATGATGTAGTGGTTCGGGCCGCAGTCGATGGCCTGCATCGCACCCGGCAGGGTCGGCGACAGCAGGCAGTCGCCGTCGCCGCGGGTCGCTTCGATGTGCTGCTGGAAGAAGGACTCGCCGTTGGCGAAGGTGCGCATCAGCGCGCTGCCCAGGCCGCCCTTCATCTTGCCCTTCAGGTCGAGCGTCGACTCCATCATCACCATCGCATCCGATTCGCAATAGATGGTTTCGCCGCGCCGCATCGAGACGTGCAGGAAGGGATCGACATCCCCGGTCACGGTAAATACTGGCATGTGGACTTCCTTTCCCGACCCTGTGGTTAGACGTTGACGCCGTAGTTCTTGGCGAGCGGCCCGAGGCCGCCGGCGAAGCCCTGGCCGACGGCGCGGAACTTCCATTCGGCGCCGTTGCGATACACCTCGCCGAAGATCATCGCCGCTTCGGTGGAGCTGTCTTCCGACAGGTCGTAGCGCGCGATCTCGGCGTTGTTGGCGCCGTTGACGCAGCGGATGAAGGCCTTGCCGACCATGCCGAAGTTCTGGCGGCGGGTCTCGGCGTCGTGGATGGTCACGCCCAGCACGACCTTGTCGACGTCGGCCGGCACCTTGGACAGGTCGATCGACACGGATTCGTCGTCGCCCTCGCCTTCGCCGGTGAGGTTGTCGCCCGAGTGGACCACCGAACCGTCCGCGGATTTCAGGTTGTTGTAGAAGATGAAGTCGCTATCCGAACGCACCTTGCCCGACGAATTCAGCAGGAACACCGCGCCGTCGAGGTCGAACGCTGCGCCGTCGGTGGCGCGGGTGTCCCAACCGAGGCCGACCTTCAGATTGGTCAGGCCAGGAGCTTCTTTCGACAGGTTGACGTTGCCGCCTTTTTGCAGACTGATTGCCATGATTGTGACTCTCCTAAAAAGTACTGCTTGAACACCGGGGGTAGTAGCACAGCGAGCTGGTGTTCTGCCACTCGCCGTGCGGTCCTTGCATCGCATCCATATTCGGGATACGAGATTGCATCGATTACGCTGCGACTGCCGCGTGCTTCTTCTTGTGCTGGATCGAGCTCCACAGCGAAGCCAGGATGAAGGCCAGGCCGACGCCGCCGGTGATCAGCTCGGGCACGTGCATGTGCATGCTGACCAGCATGATCACGGCCAGGATGCCGATCGCGTAGTGCGCGCCGTGCTCCAGGTAGACGAACTCGTCGAGCGTGCCCTGGCGCACCAGGTAGACCGTCATCGAACGCACGAACATCGCGCCGATCGCCAGGCCCAGCATGATGATCACGACGTCGCTGGTGATCGCGAATGCCCCGATCACGCCGTCGAAGCTGAACGATGCATCCAGCACCTCGAGGTACAGGAAGCCGCCGATACCGCCCTTTTTGACCATGTCGCCGACGTCGCTGTTCGCGTCCGATTCGCTCTTCTCGAGCAGGCCGGAGATCATGTCGACGCCGATGTACACCAGGATGCCCCACAGGCCGGCGACCAGCACGATCATCTTCTGCCCTTCGGCGATCCAGCTCGTCGAGTACATCAGGGCGCCCAGCGCCACCAGCACCGAGATCGAGGACACCTTGCCGAGCGAGCCGATCTTGCGCTCGATGTTGCCCAGCCAGTGCACTTCCTTTTCGTCATCCAGCATGAAATTCAGGAAGACCAGCAGCAGGAACATGCCGCCAAAGGCCGCCACTTCCGCATGGTGCTCGGTCAGGTGGCCGGAGAACTCCTTCGGATTCGTCAGCGCCAGGTTCCAGACTTCGGTCATGCCGAGGTCGGCCGCCACGGCGACGATCACCAGCGGGAACACCAGGCGCATGCCGAACACGGCAATGATCATGCCCAGGCCCAGGAACAGCTTGAGCCAGAATTCATTCCAGCCTTTCAGCACCGAGGCGTTGACCACCGCGTTGTCGAAAGACAGTGAGACTTCCATTACCGACAGGATCGCGCAGACACCGAGCGCCGTAACCATGCCGGCGATGCCGCCATGGTCGTAACCCCACCAGCCTGCCAATGCCAGGCAGACGGCGGTCACGATGAATGACCACGTAAAGTGCTTCATGTTGTTGTTTCCCCTTGTTGTTGAGTTGTGTTGTCAATTACCGCAACACGATATTAGTTTATACAACCGACCCGCGCAGTATGGGGCTTGCACCAATCTTGAAAAAGCGAAGATAATCGAAGCGTTACTTCGTAAAAACAGAAGAGATGAATCATTCCCCACCGAATTTCCGCCACCTCTATTATTTTTGGGTCGTCGCCAAGGAAGGCAGCATCACGCGCGCCGCCGAACGGCTGGGCCTGGCGATCCAGACTGTCAGCACCCAGCTGGCCCAGCTGGAACTCGCCATGGGCAAGTCCCTGTTCACCCAGCAGGGCCGGCGCCTGAACCTGACCGAGGCGGGCCGGCTGGCCCTATCCTACGCCGACCAGATTTTCCTGCTCGGCGAGCAGATGCAGGAAGCGCTGGCGGAATCGGACAGCGCGCGCACCCGCCTGACGGTCGGGATTTCCGATTCGCTGCCCAAGCTGACCGCCTACCGCCTGCTCGAGATCGCCACCCGGCTGCCGCGCCCGGTGCGCCTCGTGTGCTACGAAGGGGAATTCGACGAATTGCTGGCCGACCTGGCCCTGCACAAGCTCGACGTGGTGCTGACCGACCGCGCGGTGCGCTCGGGCACGACGCTGCGCGTGTTCAGCCACCTGCTGAGCGACAGCGAAACCATCGTGGCCGGCTCGCCGCCGCTGGTGAAGGACTGGGGCATGGATTTCCCGCGTTCACTGAACGGCGCGCCTTTCCTGCTCCCAACGCGCAACAATGCCCTGCGCGGCAAGATCGACGAATGGTTCGAGATGCAGGACGTGCGCCCCGACGTGGTCGGCGAATTCGAGGACAACGCCCTGCTTACCACCTTCGGCCGGCGCGGCCTGGGCCTGTTCTTCGCCCCGGCGGCCCTGGCCCACGACATCGAGGAACAGTTCAACGCCGTGCTGGTCGGGCGCGTGCCGCAGGTGCGCGAGCACTTCTATGCCGTGTCGAACGAGCGCAAGATCAAGCATCCGGCCGTGGAAGCGATCCTGTCGGCGGTCCACAAGGGCGTGCTGGCCGGCACCTAAGCGGAGCTGTGGGAGCATGAGCGGTACAATGCCATCGGCTATTGCCATTTTTTAACTCAACACTTTCAATGGATAACTTTTTATTTGTCGTTCTCGCCCTGTTCCTGGTGGCGCTGAACGGCTTCTACGTGGCGGCTGAATTCAGTATCGTCACGTTGCGCAAGACCCGCGTCCACGCCATCGCCAAGACCAGCGGCCTGCGCGGACGCATCCTGGGCAAGGTCCACGGCCAGCTCGACGCCTACCTTTCCGCCTGCCAGCTGGGCATCACCCTGGCCTCGCTCGGCCTGGGCTGGGTCGGCGAACCGGCCTTCGCCAGCCTGCTCGAACCGGTGTTCGCCTTGCTGGGCGTCACCTCGCCCGAGCTGATCCACGGCGTATCCTTCGTGGTGGCCTTCTCGGTCATCTCCTTCCTCCACATCGTGGTCGGCGAACTGGCGCCCAAGACGCTGGCGATCCGCCTGCCCGAGGAGGTGGCGCTGTGGACCGCCATCCCGCTGTATGCCTTCTACTGGGCGATGTACCCGGCGATCGCCCTGCTCAACGCCAGCGCCAACATGGTGCTGCGCATCGCCGGCCTGGCAGGCAGCGGCGGACACGAAACCCATTACTCGACCGACGAGCTCAAGCTGATCCTGCGCACCAACACCAGCACGACGGGATCGAAGTTCACGACCGACGAGCGCAACATCCTGGCGCAGTCGCTCGACTTCAGCCAGCTCACCGTGTCCGACCTGATGCGGCCGATCAACGAGGTCAGCGCGCTGTACGCCAGCCGCTCGCTCGAGGAAAACATGGAGACGGTGCGCCGCAACCGCTTCTCGCGCTACCCCTATTTCGACGAGGAAGGCGAGGAAGTGCTGGGCGTGATCCACCTGAAGGACCTGTTCTTCGCCCAGCAGGCCGGCCGCACCATCACCGACCTGACCCAGCACCTGCGCCCGGTCGAGACCATCTCGGCGCGCACCAAGGCGCAGGACATCTTCCGCCGCTTCAAAAGCGGCGCTCCGCATTTCGCGCTGATCGGCGAAAAGGGCAAGCGCCCGGTCGGCTTCATCACCCTCGACAACCTGCTGGGCGCGATGGTGGGCGAGATCCGCGACGAGTTCCGCATGAACGAGAACGACTGGATGTCCCAGCCCGACGGCACCTATATCGGCAAGGCCAGCCTGCCGATCTTCTCGCTCGAGCGCCTGCTCGGGATCGACATCGACAACGAGGAGATGGGCCTGGACGACGTCGAATCGGTGGGCGGCCTCCTGATGGCCAAGCTGGGCGACATCCCGAAGCAGGGCCAGCGCATCGGCTTCCCGCACTTCGATGTGGTGGTCAAGAAGATGAACGGGCCGCGCATCCTGCTGGTGAAGGTCTACCCGCACGCGGCGCGCGCGGACGGGGACGTCGAGCACGACTGAGCCTCACGCTCCTATGGCGCGTGCTGTCCGGGACGAGCGAACGGACAATCTGCACCCGGTGCATTGACCGGGTCAGCACCTGCACTGATGTGCCCGGCAGGGCCGGTGGCTGTTACCATGATGTTTTTTACAATGGAGCAATTATGGAACTGCTGGCGGACCCGAATGTCTGGATTGCCTTCTTCATGCTGAGCGCCCTCGAGATCGTGCTCGGCATCGACAATATCATTTTCATTTCAATCCTGGTGGGCCGCCTGCCGCCGGAAATGCGCGACAAGGCAAGGCGCCTGGGCCTGGGTTTCGCCATGGTGTCGCGCCTGCTGCTGCTGTTCTCGCTCAGCTGGGTGATGGGACTGACGGCGGACTTGTTCAACGTATTCGGCCAGGGCATCAGCGGACGCGACCTGGTGCTGCTGTTCGGCGGTCTGTTCCTGCTCTACAAGGCCTCGCATGAAATCTTCGTCGAGGTGGAGGCCAAGGACGAGGCCGGACCGCAGGACGTCGCGGGCAGCACCGCTGCGGCTGCGGCAACGAACAAGCTGTTCTGGAGCATCATCGGCCAGATTGCCGTGATCGACATCGTGTTCTCGCTCGATTCGGTCATCACCGCGGTGGGCATGGTGGACCAGATCAGCGTGATGGTCGCGGCCGTGATCTTCTCGGTGCTGGTGATGCTGGTCGCGGCCAAGCCGATCGGCGACTTCGTGGACCGCCATCCCTCGGTCAAGGTGCTGGCGCTGGCCTTCCTGGTCATGGTCGGCATGGCGCTGACGGCCGAAGCCTTCGATGCCGATATCCCGAAAGGCTATATCTACGCCGCCATGGCCTTCTCGCTGGCGGTGGAAGCGCTCAACATCCGCGCGCGCGCCAAGCGCAAGGCCTTGCTGCCGAGGATCTAGCCGGCCGCTCGGGTGGGGCTGCGGTGGGATTGGGTGGATTTTTCCGCCGGCCGCGCGTGCTATCTTTCCCTCTTCATTCACGGAAAGGAGCACGCATGGTCCGGACAATCCTGGCCTTCATGCTGGGCGCCGCCTGCGCGGCGGCCCAGGGCGCGCAGGCGATGACCGCTCCCGCCGACGCGGCTGCGCTGCGGGAACTGCAGGATGCCTGCAAGCTCGATGCGAAACCGGGCGCCCCGCTCGCCCACGTGCAGTCGCGCGCCGTCGCGGCCAGCCCCGGCGACCTGCCCTACGTCGAAGCGCGCTCGCGCCTGACCGGCTCGAGCGTGCGGATCTATCACGATCCGGAACTCGCCGATGCCGCGGCAGCGAAGATCTCCTGCTTCATGGGCCTGCTCGACCTGTTGCCGGCCGCGCTGGCGGACAGGCGCCGCAATGTCGCATGGTCGCCCATGGTCATTACGCGCCAGGCGAACTACATCCCGCCGAAACGCGACGGTGAACTGCGCTGGGTGAACGTGTTCAGCTCCGGCGCCTGGGATGCGAAGACCCTTGCCTTCCTGATCGATACGATGCCGCACGAGGAGGTGCATTTCGCCCAGGGCGAGGAGTTCAAGCTGCCGCGCTGGTTCTCGGAAGGCCATGCCGAGTGGGCGAGCCTGCAGGTTACCGGGATGGTCCGGCCGGACCTGGCCAGCAGCGGCCGCGCCCGCTACGCCGAGGCCTTCGCCAGGCTCGGCAAGGCGCGTCTCGGCGCCTGGGGCGGCGTGCGGGTCAGGCCGGAAGCCATCGAAAGACAGTTGAGCGCGGAAGACCGGGAGCGCCGGGCCAGGGATCCTTCCTATCAGCCGAAGGGTCCCTTCAGTTTCAAGCCGGGCGATTTCGTCGAGGATGACGGCGACGAAGAGGGCCGCTACGGCGCCGCACTGGCCCTGTTCGGCGGCCTCGAGCAGCGGCACGGACGCGCAGCCGTGCAAGCCTGGGTCCGTGCGGTATTGGACGGCAAGGACGCCGCCCGGATCGTCCCCCTCGCCAGGGAGATGCTCGGCGAGGACCTCACACCGCTGCTGCGCTGAGGCCTGGCGCTTCAGTGGGGCATGCGCTCGCCGGGGCGCATGGTCAGCACCTTTACGCCATGCCGGGTCACGGCAACGGTATGCTCGAACTGGGCGGACAGCAGGCCGTCGCAGGTGACGACGGTCCAGCCGTCGTCCTCGGTGCGCACGGCATGCCGTCCCTGGTTGAGCATCGGTTCGATGGTGAAGGTCATCCCTTCGCGCAGCACCATGCCGGTCTGCGGCCGGCCCCAGTGCAGCACCTGGGGCGGCTCATGCATCTCGCGTCCGATGCCGTGGCCGCAGTAGTCGCGCACCACCGAATAGCCATGCCTGCGCGCGTGGCGCTCGATGGCGTGGCCGACGTCGCCCAGGCGGGCGCCGGGACGGACGGCCCGGATGCCCTTCCACATCGCCTCGTAGGTCACGTTTACCAGCCGCCTGGCAGCCGGCGAGACGTCGCCGACCAGGTAGGTCTTGCTGGAATCGGCGATATAGCCGTTCTTCTCGAGCGTGATATCGAGGTTGACGATGTCCCCATCCTGCAGGATCTCGGCATCCGACGGAACGCCGTGGCAGACCACCTGGTTGCGCGAGGAATTCAAGGCGTAGGCATAACCATACTGGCCCTTGCTGGCCGGGCGCGCGCCGAGCGCATCGACGATGAAACGGTCGACCAGGTCATTGACCGTCATGGTCGACATGCCGATCAGGCTCAGGCTGTCGAGATGGGCGAACACGCCCGCCAGCAGCCGGCCCGACTCGGCCATGAGCGCGATTTCTTCCGGCCGCTTGATCATGCCGCGGATGCCTTCACGGCGCCCAATGGTCCCCCTGCCAGCTTGAGCGCCTCGGGCGCCACCCCGGCGGCCTTCAGCTCAGCGGCGATGATCTCGTTGAAGCTCAGCGTCGGGTTCATCTCGCACAGCATGCCGATCTTGATCCAGAACGCGGCCTGCGCGTTGATCGAACGGCAGGACACGCCGCTGGCCTTGCGGATCTGGTCATGCACCTCGTCGTCGATGTTAACAATACCCATGTGTACACTCCATATATGTTCCGTATATGGATTGTATACGAAACTGGAATCAATGCAACATGCGGGCTCGGCTGCAGCCCTGCTACCGCGCCCGTACGACAATGCAGTACGAGTCGGTTGTGGTACGGGCGGATCACCTGGATACCGCCCGATCCGCGAACCGGAGTCCAGCTCCAACGTTGACGGAGTCGGGAAGTCCGGCAGGTTCGGACGAGCGGAAATACCACTGGATGACGCGCCGGGAAGGAGCGTTCGGCTGCGCCCCCCGGTTCAGGCCTTGGTATCCTGGCGGATCACCCGGTCGGGCGTACCGGTCCATTCCGTCATCAGGGAGTAGCCCACCGCCAGCAGGGTGGGGCCGATGAACATGCCGACGAAGCCGAAGGCGATGACGCCTCCCAGCACGCCCAGCAGGGTGAGCAGGAAAGGCAGGCTGCTGCCGCGGCTGATCAGCATGGGCCGTACGATGTTGTCGACGCCGCTGATCAGGACGGCGCCCCAGATCACCATGAAGATCGCCCAGCCGGTCTCGTGCTGCAGGAACAGCCAGAACGCCGCGCCGCCCCAGATGATGGGCGGGCCGACCGGGATCAGGGAGGAGATGAAAACCATCACCGACAGCAGCGGCACCGCCGGCACGCCGGCGATGGTGAAACCGATCGCGGCCACGACGGCCTGCGCCAGCGCCGTGCCGAGCAGGCCGTACATGACACCGCGCACCGTCTGGCTGACCGTGTGCGAGACCGATTCGGCGCCCTCGCCCATCACCCGGCGCATGGTCACGGCAACCACCTCGAGCAGGGCCCTGCCGTCGCGGTAGAAGAAGAAGCTGACGAAAGCGGCCAGGCTGAGCTGGACGACGCCGGTGCCGAGCATCAGGCCGCCGGCCAGCAGGTAGCGGCGCGCCGGCTCCAGCATGCGCTGGGCCAGCGCAATCATCTGCTCGCGGCTGGCCACCAACTGGCGCAGGTAGGTATCGAGCGACTCGCCCACCAGCGGGATCTCGCGCACCCAGGGGGGCGGCATCAGCTCGCGGTGCTCGATCGCGGCGCGCAGTTCGGTGAAGCCGTGGGCAACGTCGTCGACCAGGTTGTAGGCCACCATCGCCAGCGGAATGATGACGAGCAGCGTGAGCGTCAGCGTCATGGTGAGCGCCGCCAGGGTGCGGTGGCCGCGCATGGCGTCCTGCAGGCGCAGGTACAGGGGCCAGGAAGAGATCACGACGCAGGCCGCGAACAGGATCGCGGCCAGGAAAGGCTTGAGGACGTAGAGGCAGCCCAGCGTCAGCAGGACGACAATGGCGATGCGAGTGTAGTTCCTGCCTGCGCGTTGTTCCATGCCGTCCCTGTTCGATGGTGTTTACACCATCATAACAGGGACCGAAAACGGCTGACTTAGATGCTGCTTACAGCAGCTGGCGCAGGTCAGCGGCAATTGGCGCCGGGCCGGCGTTGTGGCGCACGAACAGGCGCAGCTTGCCCTCGCGGTCGAAGACGTAGCTGCCGGCCATATGGTCCACCGTGTAGTTCGCCGGATCGTCGCCGGACGGGGTCTTGGAGTAGAACACCTTGAACTCCTTGGCCGTGCGCGCGGTGGCTTCCTTGTCGCCGTACAGGCCAATAAAGCTCGGATGGAAGGCCGGTACGTAGGCGGCGAGCAGTTCGCGGGTGTCGCGCTCGGGATCGAGCGTGACGAACAGCACCTGCACGTCCTTGGAGGCCGGGCCCAGTTCCTTCATCACGGCGGCCATCTCGGCCATCGTGGTCGGGCACACGTCCGGGCACTGGGTATAGCCGAAGAACAGCACCACCAGCTTGCCCTTGAAATCCTGCAGCGTGCGCGGCTTGCCGGTGTGGTCGAGCAAGGAGAAGCCCTTGGCGTAATCGAGGCCGGTCACGTCGGTGTTATTGAAGGCGGCGCTTTTTGTCGATAATTTGGTCGACAGCTTGTCGCAGCCGGCCACCAGTACCGCTGCGCTCAGCATCAGCACGCTCAGGAGTGTTTTCATGGCTCAGAATTTGAAGTAATGGTCGACCAGCAGTGCCGCGAACAGCAGCGAGAGATAGACGATGGACCAGGTAAAGGCATTGCGCGCGGCCATGTCGCTGTAGTTCTTGTGCACGCGCCAGGAGTGGCGCAGGAAGACGAGGTTGAGTACGACGGCCGCTGCCAGGTAGATCAGGCCGCTCATGCCGACGGCGAAGGGCAGCAAGGTGGTTGCCGCCAGCGCGATGGTATATAGCCATACTTGCAGGCCGGTGTACTGCATGCCGTGAGTAATCGGCAACATCGGCAGGCCGGAACGGGCGTAGTCCTCGCGCCGGTACATCGCCAGCACCCAGAAGTGCGGCGGGGTCCAGACGAAGATGATCAGCACCAGCAGCCAGGCCTGCATCGGCACCTCGCCGGCAACGGCGGCCCAGCCCAGGGCCGGCGGCATGGCGCCCGACAGGCCGCCGATCACGATGTTCTGCGGCGTGGCCGGCTTGAGCAGCATGGTATAGATGAAGGCGTAGCCGACGAAGGTAACGAAGGTCAGCCACATGGTGAGCGGATTGACGAAGGCGTACAGGATGTACATGCCCAGGCCGCCGATGACGGCCGAGAACACGATCGTCTGGGTGCTGGTGAGCTCGCCCATGGCGGTGGCGCGCCGCGCCGTGCGCGCCATGCGCGCGTCGATCTTGGCCTCCACCAGGCAGTTCACGGCAAAGGCGGCGCCCGCCAGCAGCCAGATGCCGGCGGTGCCGGCGACCAGCACCTGCCAGCCAGGGAAACCGTCGGTGGCGAGGAACATCCCGATCACCGCGCAGAACACGGCCAGCTGCGTGACGCGTGGTTTGGTCAGGGCCCAGTACTGGGCAACGCGGCTCGGCGGTTTGTGGAGGGCGGTCTGGGTCGTCATCGATGGGGTGCTGGCTGGCTCGAATCGCGGCAGCGCCGCGGCCTGGGCTACGGCGACCAGGTCGCGGCTTGCATCATGGCTAACATCGCTCATGCTGCGCGGTTCACTTCAAGTTGCTGTTTCACCCGGTAGTTTAACATGGTCACCAGCAGGACCATCAGGGCCGCCCCCGCGTTATGCAATACGGCGATGGCGAGCGGGAAGTCCAGGTAGACGGTCGCGATACCGGTCAGCAATTGCACGAACAAGAGAATGGCCAGCCAGCGCGCGTGTTTCGCCAGGTAGGCGTGGCGTCGCGCACGCCATGCCAGGAGGCCGAGCACGGCAACGACGACGATGGCGAAGTTACGGTGCACCCAATGGATGGCGACCAGCGCCGGGAACGGCAGGTAGTTGCCCGCCGCCGTCTTGCCCAGCTCGCGCCACAGGTGGAAACCGTGCTCGAAGTCCATCTGGGGCAGCACCTGGCCGTCGCACAGCGGGAACTCGTCGCAGGCGAGGGTCGCGTAGTTGGTGCTCACCCAGCCGCCCAGCGCGATCTGCATCGTGACGACCACGGCGGCGAGGATGGCCAGGGTACGCACGCCGCACAGCGCGGCATCGACGGCGCCCCGATCGGCGCCCAGATCGGCGCCCCGATCGGTGCCATTGCGCGCGCTGGGCGCAGGCGGATGCATCAGGTAGTCTTCGCGCCCGCCGAGCCAGGCCAGCAGCGCCAGCAGGCCCATGCCCAGCAGCAGGTGGATGGTGACGATGACCGGCTGCAGCTTGAGGGTGACGGTCCAGGCGCCGAAAGCGCCCTGGATGCAGACGAACACGAACAGGGCAAGCGGGATGCCCGGCTTGAAGGCCTGCATCTTCGTCTTGCGCCACTGCACGGTCGCGGTGATGAGCAGGGCCATGATGATCACGCCGATGCCCATCGCCAGGTAGCGGTGGATCATCTCGATCCAGGCCTTGGCCACCGTGACGGGGCCGGTCGGCATGGCCGCCTCGGCGGCGGCGATCTGCTCGTGCGCCAGGAACGGGTTCGCCATGCCGTAGCAGCCCGGCCAGTCCGGGCAGCCGAGCCCGGAGTCGGTCAGGCGGGTGAAGGCGCCGAACACGATGATGTCGAAGGTCAGGAACACGGCCACCCAGACCAGCTTGCGGAACTTGTTGGCGCTCGACGACATCCATACCATCGACAGCGGCAGCAAGGCCACGAGCAGGCCCATCAGGGCCAGTTGTAACAGGGACGAAGCTTGCATGATGAATTCTTGCTCCGTCGGCTTAACCGATTGCAGATGCCTTGAGCAGCTTGGCAATGTCCTTATAGACCTTGCGCACGTCCGGATCGAGCGGGAAGCGCATCATCAGGTTGCCCAGCGGGTCGATCAGGTAGATGTGGTCGGCAGGCTGCGTGCCCTCCCCGGCCGGCAGCCAGGTATTGACGGTGTCCCGAGGCGCGCGCAGCAGGTGCATGCCGTCGTACTGGCGAATCGTCATCGTGTCGAGCGGCTGCGCGTCGGTCACCAGCCACACGCGTTCGATGCGGTTCATGTTCTTGCCCTGCATCAGGCGCCATTGGCGCATCGCGAACAGCTGTTTCTGGCAGGCTTCCAGGCATTCGCCGCCGCCCACCTTCAGCATGATCCACTTGCCCTTGAAGTCTTCCAGGGTCTGGGGGCGGCCGTCGAGGGTCGAGCTGGCCATGGCCGGGATCGGCCGGGTGCGCGGATCGATCAGGGTGCCGTAGTTGGTTCGGCCGGCCGGCTTGATGACGTAATAGGTCAGGTAGGACAGGATCATCGGCGCGGCGCAGACCAGCAGCACCGCGAACAGCTTCCAGCGTCCCCTGCGTTTTGCCGTGGCAGGATCAGCGCTCGCCTGCTCGTGTTTCACTTTTTCCTGCATCAGCTTTTCTTGATCCACTTCGGAATCCCGTTATCACAAAGAAGAGGACGGCCATGGCCGCCAGTGCGTACCACTGGAAGGCGTAGCCGCGGTGCTTGTCGATCCCGCTCGAGGGCGAGGGCCAGACGCGCAGCAGCACGTCGTCCGGGTTCGGCTGGTCCGGACCGGTCTGCTGCACGAAGAAGGGCTGCAGCCTTAGTCCGGTGGCCTTGGCCGCCAGGGCAGGATCGATGTTCTGGACGATGGCCTTCGGCGCCAGCGGCGCGGCTTCCCCCAGGTTCATGACCTGCCCGGCGGAAGCGACGGCGATGCCCTCGATGGTGACCGTACCGGCCGGCGTGGCGAAGGCCGGCAGCCTGCCGTACTCGGCCTCGCGCGGCAGCCAGCCGCGCATTACGAGCACATGTGTGTGCGAACCCGCGATTTTAAACGGCATCACGAGGTAGTAGCCAGGCCGCCCGGCCATCGGGCGGTTGGCCAGGAACAGCGGCCAGCCGGCAACGAACTCGCCGGTGGCGGTGACACGGCGGTATTCGAGGGCGGCGGCAGGCGTGAGGGCGGGGCCGAGGGCCACGGGGGGCTCGACGGCAAGGGCGGCCAGTTTGTCCTGCACGGCCGCCTTGTGGGCTGCCCTGCCCTGCTGCCAGTTACCAAGTGCAATACCCAAAAGGGCAAGGGCAAGTGCGGCGATGAAGGGAACAGGACGAAAATGGAAGGGGAACCGCATTACAATGATGCCTCAACCTTTACCGGGCCAACCATGAAACTCTTCGTTGCGATTGCCTTCATCCTCATCCTTGCCAGCCTCGCATCGGCATTCTTCTTCCTGATGCGCGACAAAGGCCAAAGCAATCGGACAGTGCATGCGCTGGCGATGCGGGTCGGCCTGTCGATCACGCTGTTCCTGTGCCTGCTCGGCGCGTACAAGATGGGATGGATTGCGCCGACGGGGATTCGCTGAAGCAAACACGCGCACCTTACAAGCGTAGCGTGGGCGGGGTCATTTCTGGCAGTGCCAGAAATGACAAACCGCCCACGCGTTCAAATCACGTATCCCGGCCCGCTCCGAAGCTGCTCATGGGCTGCTTGAACGCGCGGGGTGATTCGGGCCGGTGGCCCGAATTACGAGCCGCCCACCCTACGTACTACTCAGATCTTACAGCCAGTACACCACGACGTACAGGCCCAGCCACACGACGTCGACGAAGTGCCAGTACCAGGCCGCGCCTTCGAAGCCGAAGTGGTTGTCGGCCGTGAAGTGGCCCTTGAGTACGCGGTACAGGACCACCGATAGCATGATGGCGCCGATTGTCACGTGGAAGCCGTGGAAGCCGGTCAGCATGAAGAAGGTCGAACCGTAGATGCCCGAGGTCAACTTCAGGTTCAGGTCGGCATAGGCGTGCATGTATTCGTACACCTGGACGCCCATGAAGATGGCGCCCAGCAGGATGGTGGCGAACAGCCACAGGGCCGTCTTCGAGCGGTTGCCGGCGCGCAGCGCGTGGTGCGAGATGGTCAGGGTGACGCCCGACAGCAGCAGCAAGGCGGTGTTGATGGTCGGGAGCGGGAACGGGCCCATGGTCTGGAAGTTGTCGACCACGCCGGCCGGGCCGGTGTTGCCCCAGGTCGGTGCGAAATCCGGCCACAGGACCTTGTGGTCGAGGTCGGACAGCCAGGGCATCGAAATGACGCGGGCATAGAACAGCGCACCGAAGAAGGCGCCGAAGAACATCACTTCCGAGAAGATGAACCAGCCCATCGACCAGCGGTAGGACACGTCGATGCGCCTGCCGTACATGCCCGACTCGGATTCCTTGATGGCGTCGCCGAACCAGAAGTACAGCACCACCAGGGTGGCGGCGATGCCGGCCAGGCACACGGCCGCGCCCCACGGCGTACTGTTGACCCATGCGGAGGCGCCGATCATGGTCACCAGCAGTGAAATGCCGGCGAACATCGGCCAGCGGGACGGGCCTGGCACGAAATAGTATGGCGCGGTGTGTGGCGAACTCATTTTCATCTCCTCAAGCTGATTCTTTAATTTTCGGGTGATTCTTTTGTCGCTGATTCTGTCGTGATGCGCTTGTCCGGCGTACCCGCCCGGCGTTACCGATTACTGCGATACCGCGAACCGTACTGCCAGCACCAGCAGCCCGATGAAGATTGCCGCCCCGATCAGTCCGGCAATGATCACGTGGACCGGGTTCAGGTTGGCGGCGTCGTGCTCATAGTCGCGGCGCTTGCGCACGCCGAAGAATGACCAGAACACCGCTTTCATCGTCGCCAGGAAACTGGCCGGCCTCTTGTGCACCTTCTGCTGCGGTTTTTCGTCCATTTACTGTACTACCGCCGTCTTCGCCGACGCCGTCTGCACCGCGCCGCCAATCTCGAAGAAGGTGTACGACAAGGTAATGTTCTTCACCTCGCGCGGCAGCTTCGGATCGATGAAGAACACCACCGGCATCTGGCGCGCCTCGTTGGCGGCAAGCGTCTGTTCCTTGAAGCAGAAGCATTCCACTTTCATGAAGTGCGGCGTGGCGCTCTGCGGCGCGTAGCTCGGGATCGCCTGCGCCTTGACCGCCCTGCCTTGCGTATTGACCACCTCGTAGGTGACGGTGGCCAGCTCGCCCGGGTGCACTTCGATGCTGCGCTGGACCGGGCGGAAGCGCCACGGTCCCTGCGAATTCCCATCCAGCTCGACGACGATCTTGCGCGACTTGTCGATCTGGGTGTTGACCGGCGCCTCGACGAACTCGCCCTGCTGGGTCAGCACGTTAATGCCGAGCACTTCGCAGATCTGGCGGTACACCGGCACCAGCGCATACCCGAAACCGAACATCATCACCGCCACCACCACCAGTTTTCCCAGGGTGGAGCGGTTCAGCCGGCGAATCCTGCTGCTGAGGGTCGTCATGTCAGTCCATCAGCAGGAACTTGACGATCACGCTGGCAAAGAAGAACAGCGCGATCGCGCCCAGCACCAGGGCGGTCTTCAGGTTGCTCTTCTTGTGCTGGTCGCGCGTCATGATCACTTCACCTGCGGCGGGGTTTCGAAGGTGTGGAACGGCGCCGGGCTCGGCACGGTCCATTCCAGGCCTTCCGCGCCTTCCCATGGCTTGGCTTCCGCCTTCTTGCCGCCGCGGATGGTCGGCAGCACCACTGCGAACAGGAAGTAGACCTGCGACAGGCCGAAGCCGAAGGCGCCGATCGAGATGATCATGTTGAAGTCGGTGAACTGGGTGGCGTAGTCCGCATAGCGGCGCGGCATGCCGGCCAGGCCCAGGAAGTGCATCGGGAAGAAGGTGATGTTGAAGGTCACCAGCGACAGCCAGAAGTGCCACTTGCCGCGGCCTTCCGGATACATGTGGCCGGTCCACTTCGGCGCCCAGTAGTAGAAGCCGGCGAACAGCGCGAACAGCGAACCGGCCACCAGCACGTAGTGGAAGTGCGCGACCACGTAGTAGGTGTCGTGGACGATGATGTCGATCGGGGTCACGGCCAGGATCAGGCCGGTAAAGCCGCCCATGGTGAACACGAAGATGAAGCCGACCGCGAACAGCATCGGGGTCTCGAAGGTCATCGAGCCCTTCCACATGGTGGCGACCCAGTTGAACACCTTCACGCCGGTCGGCACGGAGATGAGCATGGTGGCGTACATGAAGAACAGCTGCGAGGTCACCGGCATGCCGGTGGTGAACATGTGGTGCGCCCACACGATGAAGGACAGGATCGCGATCGACGCGGTCGCGTACACCATCGAGGCGTAGCCGAACAGCGGCTTGCGGGCGAAGGCCGGGATGATCTGCGACACGATGCCGAAGGCCGGCAGGATCATGATGTAGACCTCGGGGTGGCCGAAGAACCAGAAGATGTGCTGGTACATCACCGGATCACCACCGCCGGCCGCGTTGAAGAACGAGGTGCCGAAGTGGCGGTCGGTCAGGGTCATGGTGATGGCGCCGGCCAGCACCGGCATCACGGCGATCAGCAGGAAGGCGGTGATCAGCCAGGTCCAGCAGAACATCGGCATCTTCATCAGGGTCATGCCGGGAGCGCGCATGTTCAGGATGGTGACGATGATGTTGATCGAGCCCATGATCGACGAAGCGCCCATGATGTGCATGGCGAAGATCGCCATGTCCATGCCCGGGCCCATCTGGGTCGACAGCGGCGCATACAGCGTCCAGCCGGCAGCGGTGGCGCCGCCCGGCGAGAAGAACGAGCCTGCCAGCAGGATCGCCGCCGGCGGCAGCAGCCAGAACGAGAAGTTGTTCATGCGGGCGAAGGCCATGTCCGAGGCGCCCACCTGCAGCGGGATCATCCAGTTGGCGAAGCCCACGAAGGCCGGCATGATCGCGCCGAACACCATCACCAGGCCGTGCATGGTGGTCAGCTGGTTGAAGAACTCGGGGCGGAAGAACTGCAGGCCCGGCTGGTACAGCTCGGTGCGGATCATCAGCGCCAGCACGCCGCCCGAGAGCAGCATGATGAAGGAGAACCACAGGTACAGGGTGCCGATGTCCTTGTGGTTGGTGGCGAACAGCCAGCGGCGGTAGCCGTGCGGATGGTCGTGCGCGTGATCATGGTCATGCGCGTGGCCGTCGTGTGCGTGATCGATGGTGCTGGTAGTCATGTCGATTTCCCTGAAGCTAAATAGCTACTCAGTTGCTAACTTATTTGCTGCGTGCAGCCAGCACTTCCGCCGGTTGAACGATGTTTTCCGCAGCCTTGTTCGACCAGGTGTTGCGGGTATAGGTGATGACGGCGGCGATCTCGGTATCCGAGAGCTGCTTCCAGGCCGGCATCGCCGCCGGATAGGCCGGGGTATCCAGGCCGTTGAGCAGCACATCGATGTTGTGCGCCTTGGCGCCGTTCACCACCTGCGAGCCGTCCAGCGCGGCGAAGGCGTTCGGCACGCCCTTGCCGTTGGCCTGGTGGCAGGCCACGCAGTTGGCGGCGTAGACCTGCTCGCCGCGGGTCTTCAGTTCATCGATGGTCCAGACCTTGTTCGGGTCGTCGGCCAGGGCGGCCATTTTCTTCTTCTCGCCGGCGACCCAGGCAGTATAGTCCTCGGCGGAGACAACGCGCACCACGATCGGCATGAAGGCGTGGTCCTTGCCGCACAGCTCGACGCAATTGCCGCGGTAGACGCCGATCTTGTCGGCGGTGAACCAGCCGTCGCGCACGAAGCCCGGGATGGCGTCCTGCTTGATGGCGAAGGCCGGGATGGTCCAGGCGTGGATCACGTCGTTGGCGGTGAACACCATGCGGATCTTCTTGCCGACCGGGACAACCATCTCGTTGTCCACTTCCATCAGGTAGTTTTCACTTTTCTGCTGGGTGGCTTCCTCGCCTGGCAGGCCGATCTGGGCGCGCGGAGTGGCCAGGTTCGACAGGAAGGAAATGCCGGCGCCTTCGCCGTTCAGGTAGTCATAGCCCCACTTCCACTGCATGCCGGTAGCCTTGATGGTGATGTCGGCATTCGAGGTGTCCTTCAGCGCGATGACGGTCTTGGTGGCCGGCAGGGCCATGCCGATGACGATCAGGAAGGGAACGATGGTCCACGCGATCTCGACGGCGGTCGATTCGTGGAAGGTGGCGGGCTTGTGGCCGAGCGACTTGCGGTGCTTGAACACCGAATAGAACATGACGCCGAACACGCCGACGAAGATGACCAGGCAGACGATCATCATCCAGTTGTGCAGGTCGTAGATGTCGGCGCCGACAGCGTTCACCGGGGTCTGCATGTTCAACTGGTGTTCTTGCGGCCGGCCGGTAATGTTCGGATCGGCTGCCCATGCTGGGATGCTGGCCGTTGCTGCAAGGCCGAACATCCAGGCCCCAAGTCGCGTTGCGTATGTCATGTTGTCCCCAACCACCCAAAATAAAATATTTTCACGGTCGGCAGCTCCATGAACGAACTGCCGCCGCTCCGAAACAAGTTCACAGAAACGGTGTTACTCCAGACCGCGTAGTGCGCTGCGGAACGGTGGGCTACCTGCCGCAGAGGGTTCCCTGCGGTTCTGCTGATGCTGCAATTCATTTCTCTTTTGCGCCTGTCCTGCTGCTTTTTTCAGCGCTTTCCTCGTACAGACGACAAAAATAGCCACTGATTATAATCAAACCAGTAATTTTTATTCAAGGAAAATCGGGCGACGCTGTTGCCTCAGATGTTGCCGTGGGTTATCAGGGCTTGCGCGGCTGGAAACGCACGATGGCCTCGCCTGCCGCCGTCGTCCGCGGCGCCGGCCGGAAGGCATGCCCGTAGATGACCTCGAAGCTGAGTCCGAGCTTGCCGTCGGGACGGCGCCCCGCCTCGAAGGCCTCGAGGAGGCGTCCCCAGGCGGCGCGCCCGATGAGCGAGCGCCGGCGCGTGGCCAGCGGGTTACCGCCGAAGGCGCGGACGTCGCGCAGCAGGCTGGCGGCCGTGTCGTAGGTGACGGTGATGCGTTCCATGTCCATGACCGGGGTGGAAAAACCCGCTTCCACCAGCTGGTCGCCGAAATCGTGCATGTCGACGAAGGGCAGCGTGTGTGGCGTTTCGTCCACGGCGGCAAAGGCGGCGCGCAGCTCGGAGAAGGTATCCGGGCCGAAGGTCGAGAACATCAGCAGGCCATCGACCCGCAGGGCGCGGCGCCACTCGGCGAACACGCGGTCCGGCTGCGGATGCCAGTGCAGCGCCAGGTTCGACCACAGCAGGTCGAGCGAGTTCGCGCCGAAGGGCAGGCTGCCGAAGTCGCCGCACGCGATGTCCACGCCGGCCTTGGCCGGCAGCAGGCGGCTGAGCATCTGGTTCAGCGAGCGCGTGCCCGGGGCCGGCGCCTTGGCGGCCGCAGCCATGGCAGGCACGGCATCGATGCCGAGGATCTGGGCCGCCGGATAGGTTTTTTGCAGCAGGGCCAGGTCGGCCCCGTTCCCGCAGCCGGCGTCGAGCACCTGCCTGGGCACGATTTTCACGAGCTGCAGGCGCTCGTGCATGCGCACCGCGATTTCGCGGCGCAGGAAGTCGGACGCCGCGATGCGGCCGGGTTGGGCGAACAGGGAGCGGACGCGGTCCAGGTCGATCGGCGCGCTCATGCGGGAAGGTTGCGGTGAAGCCATGGTGGTGGTGCGGACAAATGAGATAATGGCGGCAGTGTACATGCTTGCGCCGTTTTACCCGAGCTTGCCCCTGCCTGCGCCCGGACGGAGCCGATGCCCCTGCTTTCCCACCTGTCTCGCTGGCCCGGAACCTGGTTCGCCAACCTGTCCGCCGCCCTGTGCGACAAGCTGCTGCCGTGCAGCTGCGTGCTGTGCGGCGCGCTGGGCGCCGAGCCGGTCTGCCCGGGCTGCTGGACGGCCTGCGCCGGCGCGGCGCAGGCACGCTGCCCGTGCTGCGCCAATCCGGTCGGCGCGCACGAGGCCGGACGCCGCTGCGGCGCCTGCCTGGCCGGGCCGCCCGCTTTCGATGCCACCGTGGCGGCCTGCGACTACGCCGATCCGGTCGACCGGCTGGTGCTGCAGCTGAAGTTCGGCGCCCGCCTGGCCCTGGCGCCGTGGATGGCGCGCCGCCTGCGCGATGCGCTGCGCACGCACGGCGACGCGCCCTTGCCCGACGTGCTGTGCCCGGTGCCGCTGGGGCCGCTCCGCCTGGTCGAGCGCGGCTACAACCAGGCGCTCGAGGTGGCGAAGCCGCTTGCGGCGGCGCTCACGATCCCGCTGGCGCCGCGGCTGGCGCAACGGCTGGTAGAGACCGCGGCCCAGTCGGGCGTGGCGCCGGGCGAACGGCGCCGCAACGTGCGCGGCGCCTTTGCGCTTGCCGACAGTCCCGCGTCGGCGCCGGCGCTGCAGGGCCGGCACGTCGGCGTGGTCGACGACGTCATGACCAGCGGCCATACACTCGATGAACTGGCCGGCGTGCTCAAGCGCGCCGGCGCGACGCGCGTGACGAACCTGGTGTTCGCCCGCACGCCGCCCCACTGAACTGCCCTATCGAAGGAGAACACCTTGTTTCACGTCGTCCTGGTCGAACCGGAAATCCCGCCGAATACCGGCAACGTCATCCGCCTGTGCGCCAACACCGGCGTGCAGCTGCACCTGATCGAGCCGCTCGGTTTCCCCCTGGACGATGCCAAGATGCGGCGGGCGGGACTGGATTACCACGATTACGCGAGCATGAAAGTGCACAAGGACTGGGAGGCCTACCTGCGCGAGGCAAGGCCGGACCCGGCGCGCATGTTCGCCCTGACGACGCACGGCTCCTCGCCGTTCGCCGACGCCCATTTCCGGCCGGGCGACGTGTTCGTGTTCGGCGCCGAGTCGCGCGGCCTCGACCCGGCGCTGCGCGAGAGCTTTCCACCGGCCCAGCGCATCCGCCTGCCGATGCAACCCGGCAACCGCAGCCTCAACCTGTCCAATACGGTGGCCGTGGTCGTCTACGAGGCCTGGCGCCAGAACGGCTACGCCGGCGGAGTATAAGGAACCGCCGACGCCGCGCGCCGCGCTTTCGCGCCACCCATCTCCCTGACATTCCTGATGGCAATGTTACTTATTGTCGCGCGCCTGCGACACAATGTAGAAATAGACTTAAGGTAGCGCGACAGTATGGGGGTAACAGGAGTACGCTGAATCCATGAATTCGTCCACCGGCGCCCCCTGTTATTGCTCGAGGTTTTACATGAAAAAGTTTCTTTCCACCGGCGCCCTGCTCCTCTGCACTGCCGCGTATGCGGACGTCGCCCACGCCGCCCCTGCCGCTACCATCTCGTGGGGGTTTTCCTTCAACGGTTTCTTCGACAGCGTGTCGAACAGTTTCCTGCCCGAGGAAGTCATCTCCGGCTCGTTCAAGGGCCATGACCTCGACAGCGACGGCCTGCTGGAAAAGGACGAGCTGCTGTCGCTCGTGGTCGGCGAGCTCGACTACGTTGCCTGTGCCGCCGCCAGTAACGCGAACTACCAGTGCGGCGCCACCAGCTTCTCGTTTTCACAGGATGCCGGCCTGAGCTTCAGCGTCGGCAGCTACGGCCAGGACCCCGAAGGCTGGGTGGGCGGCGGCCGCCTGATCACCACCGGCGACCAGCACTATGCCTACGATTTCAACCCCAGCCTGACCACCGAGCGCCACCTGTACTGGACCAGCGATACCCGGCTGACCATCATGTCGCAGGCGCCCGAACCGCATACCTGGGCGATGCTGGCCGCCGGCCTGCTCGGCGTGGGCTGGCGCGCCCGTCGCAACCGGCCCCGGTAGGATCACGCCGGGAGCGGTTTTTGCGGCACCGCTCCCGGCGATGTGCTAGGGTTCGGGTGACGCAAGGCAATGAGTGCCGGTAAGGACCGGCCAGGCCCCGAGACCATGGACTCCCGAATCGATACCGCCCTACTTCGCGCCTTCCAGCGGATGCGCGCATGAAAACCCTCATCCATCCCGCACGGGCGGTCGCCCTGGGCTTCCTGCTGGCGATCCTGGCCGGCACGCTGCTGCTCATGCTGCCGGCGGCGCGCGCCGACGGCCTGCCGGCGCCCTTCGTGGTCGCCTTCTTCACCTCCGTGTCTGCGGTGTGCGTGACCGGCATGGCCATCGTGGACACGGGCACGTACTGGTCCGGCTTCGGGCAAGCCCTCATCATGTTCCTGTTCCAGCTCGGCGGATTCGGCCTGATGACGGCCGCCACGCTGCTCGGGCTGATGGTCAACCGTTCACCCAGGCTGCGCACCCGCATGATGACCCAGACCGAAACCCGCCTGCTCGGACTCGGCGACATTTCGAGTGTGGCAAAGATCGTGTTCAAGGTTGCCGTGGCCTGCCAGCTGCTGCTGTTCGTGCTGCTCACGCTCAGGCTGCACCTCGGCCATGGCCTCGCGTGGGAAGATGCCGCCTGGAGCGGGCTGTTCCACGCCGCATCGGCGTTCAACAATGCCGGCTTTTCGACCCATGCGGACGGACTGGTGCGCTACGCGGGCGACGCCCTGGTGCTGGCGCCGATCATGATCGCCATCGTCATCGGCGGCATCGGCTTCCCGGTGCTGCACGACCTGCGCTTCCGTTTCCGCGACCCGCGGCACTGGTCCCTGCATACCAAGCTGACGCTCACCGGCTCGCTCATCCTGCTGGTGGGCGGATTCCTTGCAGTGCTGCTGCTGGAATGGAACAACGCGCGCACGATGGGTTCCTTCTCGGTGGCGGACAAACTCCTGAACAGCATGTTCATGTCCGTGGCGGCCCGCACCGCCGGATTCAATACGGTGGACATCGGCGCGCTCACGCCCGAAACCTGGGCCGTCCATTACTTCCTGATGTTCATCGGCGGCGGCAGCGGCGGCACGGCGGGCGGGGTCAAGGTGGGCACCATCGTCATCCTGGCCCTGCTGGTCATTGCCGAAGCCAAGGGACACCCGGATACCGAAGCCTTCGGGCGCCGGGTCGGCGCCTCGGCCCAGCGCCAGGCCATCACGGTGCTGGTCCTCGGCAGCATCATCGTCGCCGTCGGTACCGTGATCCTGCTGCGGCTGACGCACTTCCCGACCGACCAGATCATCTTCGAGGTGATCGCCGCCTTCGGCAGCGCGGGGCTGTCGACCGGCATTACCGACGACCTGCCGCCCGCGGGCCAGCTGCTGCTGGCCCTCTTGATGTTCATCGGCCGGGTCGGCACCATCACGCTCGCCACCTCGCTCGTGCTGGGCGAACGGCGCATGCCTTATCGTTATCCGGAGGAACATCCAATTGTTGGGTAGGATTTTTACAGAACAGTTCGCCTTTTCGACGAGCGACAGCGTCGTCGTCATCGGCCTCGGACGCTTTGGCGGCGCCGTGGCCCAGTCGCTGATGCGCCTGGGCCACGACGTCATGGGCATCGACCAGAAGGAAGACCTGGTTCAATTCTGGGGCGACCGGCTGACCCATGCGGTGCAGGCCGACTCCACCAACGAAAACATCATGCTGCAGCTGGGCGTGGCCGATTTCTCGCACGCCATCGTCGCGATCGGTTCGAACCTGGCCGCCAGCCTGATGACGCTGATGGTGCTCACCGAGCTCGGCATCAAGGACATCTGGGTGAAGGCGCAGACGCCCGAGCATGGCCAGATCGCCCAGCGCATCGGCGCCCACCACGTGATCTTCCCCGAGGCGGACATGGGCGCGCGGGTGGCGCACCTGATCACCGGGCGCATGATGGACTTCATCGAATTCGAGGACGGTTTCGCCATCGCCAAGATCCATGCGCCGCCCGACACCCATCACCAGACCCTGGCGGAGTCGCACGTGCGCTCGCGCCATGGCGTGACGGTGGTCGGCGTCAAGCGCGCCAACGAGGATTTCCAGCATGCCCAGCCGGAGACCCGCATCCTCCCCAACGATCTGCTGATCGTGTCCGGCCCGACCAAGAACATCGAGCTGTTCGCCGCCGGCCGCAAGCGCAAGTAGGCGGGATCAGCGCCGGCGCTGCGGCGGCGCCAGGAACAGGCGCGCCCCCGGGGACTTGGTGCGCGCCACCAGCCAGGCCTGGGCCCGCTGCAGGTCTGCAGGCGCTAGCGCGCGCGCGCAGCGTGCGGTCAGGGTCGGCACTTCGGCGGCAGCCTGCCCCTCGGCCGCCGCGTCCAGCGCCACACCCATCAGCACGTCGGCGCAGCGAGGATACTGGGCGACGAATTCGGCGCCGATGTCGGCAGCGGTCTGGCGCCAGGCGTCGCGTTGCGCCAGGGCCTGGCGCAGCTGCGCGATGGTAGCGTCGCGTTCGCGCAGGCCCTGCTGGGTATCGCGGTAGATCTCGGCCAGGATATCGGCCTTCAGCACGCCGACATCGACCCGGCTGTCCTCGGCCTGGTTAACCACCAGCAATGCGCTCTCCAGGCCGGCCTGGGGCAGCTTCTTCTCGATCGCCGCAATCGCCGCGGCCGGCATGCGGCTGCCGATCAGGGTCAGTTCGATTCGCCGCTGCACGGGATTGAGCTGGATGTCGACCACATGGGCGCTCCCGCCGCTGAATTCCTGGCGCACGAAGGCGCGCGCACGGTGGCCGAACACTTCGTTGTCCACCAGCTGGATCGCCAGGTAGATACTGGGCAACGCGGTCAGCAGTACGACCGTGAACAGGGTGCGCTTGACCCGGCGCTCGACCCGCTGATCGACGAATTTGCGGTGCGGCAGGCGCAGGTATTCGATGACGATCACGGTGGAGACCGCAATGAATACGCAGTTGATCGAGAACAGGTAGAACGCGCCGCCGAACACGGCCCAGTTGCCGTTGGCGAGCCCGTAGCCTGCCGTGCACAGCGGCGGCATCAGTGCGGTCGCGATCGCCACGCCCGGAATCACGTTCGATTTTTCGCGCCGGGTCATGCCGATGATGCCGGCCAGGCCGCCGGCCAGCGCGATCAGGACATCCCACAAGGTCGGCGTGGTGCGCGCCAGCAGTTCCGACTGCGCCTCGTCGAGTGGCGTGACGAGGAAGTACAGGGTCGAGGTGGCCAGGCTGATCACGGCGGCGATGCCGAGGTTGGCAAGCGAACGGCGAATCAGCGCGAAATCGTAGATCCCGATGCCGTAGCCGATGCCCACGATCGGCCCCATCAGCGGCGAGATCAGCATGGCGCCGATGATCACCGCCGGCGAATTGATGTTCAGGCCGATCGACGCCACCAGGATCGCGAACATCAGGATCCATGGCGTGGCCCCGCGCAGCTCGATGCCGGAACGCAGGCTCGAATCGATCACGTCGTCGTCCGCCTTGTCGAGCAGCAGGCTGAAACGGTGGGTAATGGGCCCTTCGCTCTGGGGGGCAAAGAATTTTTCGGTTTCGCTCATGTCATCGGTCTGGTCGGATCGCGCCAGCGGCGCAGCCCGCCATGATACCAGCGCGCCTGCGCCCAAAAGCCCCGAATTCAATTCCTGCGAGGGATTTGCATTTGTCCAAATGTATTGTTTCTGTTACATTAACGGACTGACGCCCTTGCTGGCGTCGTCCGGCACACCCGTGCCACACCATTTCCCTGGCAATCGCCGCTCCCTGCGCGCGATTGCGTTCGCCTCGTGCAGCCGCGCCGCACGTCCACCAGGTCGGCGCCCCGCGCCGAACACATCGCCCTGAAAGGATGAAGACGATGACGTTTGCAGTCCCCCGACACCCCGGCCCCGGCCCCACTCCCGCACACTTCGTACTGGCCACCGACCTCGACGGCACCCTGCTGGCCGGCAGCCAGGAAGCGCGCCGCCGCGTGCGCGAACTGTTCGGCGCCACCCGGGCGCCCGGCGCCCTCCTCGTGTTCGTGACCGGACGCGGGCTCGAATCGATCCTGCCCCTGCTGAGCGACCCCACCATTCCAGCCCCCGACTACATCATTGCCGACGTCGGCGCCACCATCGTCGACCGCGAACTGCGTCCGGTCGGCGATCTGCAGCAGGAGATCGCCGCGCGCTGGCCCGGTTCGCAGGCGGTGCTCAAGGCGCTGGCCGGCTTTCCCGGCCTGCAGCGCCAGAGCGTGCCGCAGGAACGGCGCTGCTCCTTCCTGGTCGGCGAGAGCGACGTGACGCCGGCGCTGCGTGCTGCCGTCGATGCGCTCGGCTGCGACCTGCTGCTGTCGGCCGGCTGCTATCTCGACGTGCTGCCGCGCGGCGTCGGCAAGGGTCCGGCCGTGCTGCGCCTGGCGGAAGCGATCGGCGTCGATCCCTCCTGCATCGTGGTCGCCGGCGACACCCTGAACGACCTGTCGATGTTCGCTACCGGCCTGCACGGCGTCGTGGTCGGCCACGCTGAACCGGCCCTGGTCGAAAGCGTGCGCAAGCATCCCTTGGCCTACGTGGCCGGCGGCGAAGGCTGCGACGGCATCCTCGAAGGCCTGCGCCACCATGGCGCGCTCGACGACGGCGCGCACGCGGCCGTGGTCCAGCCTGCCGCCGGGCGCGCCGGGCTGGTGATGGTGTACCACCGCCTGCCCTACGACGAGGCGATGGTGGATGGCGAACCCGTACGCCGGCGTCCGAAGAGCCCGAACGGCATCATGCCGACCCTGCTGCGCTTCTTCGCCGGCGAGCGGACCGGCTCCTGGGTGGCCTGGTCGCAGCAGCCCAGCCGTACACCGCAAGATTTCGAGACCCATGTCGCGGTCGATGCCGAGCGCTATCCGCAGCTGCAGGCGGCGCGCATCCCCCTGACCGGCGAGGATATCGACATCTTCTACAAGAAGTTTTCCAAGGAAGCGTTCTGGCCAATCATCTTTTCCTTCCCGGACAAGGCGGAATTCCGCCAGGATCACTGGGAGCGCTTCCTCGAGGTCAACCGCCTGTTCGCCGAGCAGGTGGCGCGCGAGGCGGCGCCCGGCGCAGTGGCCTGGGTGCATGACTACAACCTGTGGATGGTGCCGGCTTTCCTGCGCCCGCTGCGTCCCGACCTGCGGATCGCCTTCTTCCACCACACCGCCTTCCCGTCGAGCGACGTGTTCAACATCGTGCCATGGCGCCGCGACATCATCGGCAGCCTGCTGCAATGCGACTACATAGGTTTCCACATCCCGCGCTACGTCGAGAACTTCGTCGACGCGGTGCGCTCGTTCGCGCCGGTCGACGTGCTCGGCACGGCGCCCTGCGCCCCCCGCTTCCTGACCTACGGCTGCGCCCTGGGTGTCGACACCACCACCACTGCGATCGCAGCGGGCGGGCGCCGCATCGGCCTGGGCGCACACCCGGTGGGCACCGACGTGGCCATGATCGAAGGCCTGGTCGGCAGCGCGCCGGTGGCGCAGCAGACCCAGGCCATCCGCGACTACCTGGGCGGCGCCACCGGCATCGTCTCGATCGAACGGCTCGACTACGTCAAAGGCACCCTGGAAAAGCTGCAGGCTTTCGAACGCCTGCTTGAAACGCATCCGGAACACATCGGCAAGACGACCCTGTTGAACATCATCACCCCGGCTGCGCCTGGCATGGAGATCTACGAAAGCCTGCGCATCGAGGTCGACCGCACGGTCGGCCGCATCAACGGCCGCTTTTCGACCCTGAACTGGGTGCCGGTGCGCTATTTCTACCGCTCGCTGCCCTTCGACGAGGTCATCGCCCACTATGCGGCCTGCGATATTGCCTGGATCACCCCGCTGCGCGACGGCCTGAACCTGGTGGCAAAGGAATTCGTCGCGGCGAAAAAAGCAGCGGGAAAGTCGGGCGTGTTGATCCTGTCCGAGTTCGCCGGGGCAGCGGTCGAACTGCATGGCGCCCTCCTTACCAACCCGTATGACAGCAACGCGATGACCGCCGCCTTGCACCAGGCCCTTACCATGGGAGAAGACGAACGCGCCTATCGCACCGGGCGCATGGCGATGATCGCCCGCGAGCACGACGTGGTGCGCTGGGGCGAGGATTTCCTGGCTGCAGTCGAGGCCAGCCGTGCGCCGCACATGGTCCAGCGCATGGCAGCCTAAGCGGGTGTATCGAAGGAAAACGGATGACGATGAATTATCTGATTTGGAATAATGACTTGTTCACATGGACGATTGCCGCCGGCATCGCCATTGCCACGTATATCGTGCTGCACGCTGCCCGCGCCCTCCTGGTGCGGCGCATCGAGGCCTTTGCCACCCATACCAGCACCTGGGTCGACGACCTGGCCGCCCGTGTGCTCGCCGCTACCCATCCGGTGTTCATGCTCGTGGTCGGGTTGTACGTCGGCTCGCATTGGCTCACCCTGCCGCCAAAGACCGCGACCCTGCTGTCGCACGTGGTCGTGACCGCCCTGCTGCTGCAGATGGCGCGCTGGGGCGACGTCGGCGTGCACGGCTGGCTGCAGATCTACCGCACCCGCCGCAGCGGCCAGGATGCGGCGGCCACCACGTCGACCGCGGCGCTGGGCTTCGTGGCGCGCACCTTCATCTGGGCCGTGATCATCCTGATGATCCTCGACAACTTCGGCGTGAACATCACGACCCTGGTGGCGAGCCTCGGCATCGGCGGGGTTGCCGTTGCGCTGGCCATGCAGAATATTCTGGGCGACCTGTTTTCGTCGCTCTCGATCGTGCTGGACAAACCCTTCGTGGTGGGCGACTTCATCACCGTCGACGACCTCTCGGGCAATGTGGAATACGTCGGCCTGAAGACCACCCGCATCCGCGGTCTCGGCGGCGAGCAGATCGTGTTCTCCAACAGCGACCTGCTCCAGAGCCGGATCCGCAACTTCAAGCGGATGCAGACCCGCCGCATCGTGTTCAGCATCGGCGTCGTCTACGAGATCACGAAGCAGCAGTTGCTGGCCATCCCGGGCATCCTGCGCGAAGCGGTGGATGCGCAGCCGCAGGCGAAGTTCGACCGCGCCCACTTCAAGTCCTACGGCGCCTCGTCGCTCGACTTCGAGATCGTTTACATCGTGCAGACCCCGGACTACGCCACCTACATGGACGTGCAGCAGGCGATCAATATCTTCCTGTTCGAGCGCTTCGAGCAGGAAGGCATCGGCTTCGCCTATCCGACCCAGACCCTGCACCTGGCCAATCCGGAGATCCGGCTGGCGCGTACGGAAGCGGGTCTCGACACCTCAGCGTCCTCCTACCCGCTGCCCGGGACGCAAGGCTGACGCTGCGCCCGCAACTTCTGCCCACCTGATGATGTCGACCGCGTCCGGCCCCGCGAAGATCGACCGCTTCGCAGCGGGCGGGCGCCGGCGCGCACAGGCTTGCCCGGCGCCGAGCCCGACGGTGAGCCTGGCGCCTGCGCGGCAAGGTCGGCGGCCAGCTTGCGCGTCCCGCAGTACCGGCCGACAGCGTCGAGCTCGCACCAGCAGCGCCTCGCGATACCGCGCCCCGCCGTAAATTTCCCTTGACTTCAAGTCGGCTTGAACTCTTACGCTGTGCAGCACCGTTTGACTACCCCGGGAGAAGACGATGATTGCTGCAATGACGGTCGTGGAGTACAACAAGAAGCTGGTCCGCACCCTGTACGACTGCATCAATGCGAGGAAACTGGATGCGCTGCAGGCGCTGGTCGCGCCCGATTTCACGGGTCCGCGCGGCGAACACGGACCGGCCGAATTCCGGGCCTCGATCGCCGCCGTGCTGACCGGCTTCCCGGAAGTGCGCTTCGAGCTGCACGAAGTGTTCGGCGAAGACGACCGGGTGGCGGTGCGCTGGACCTTCCGCGCGCCGCATGCGGGCCGCTTCGCCGGGCTGCCGCCGACGCATGCGGTCGTCACCCAGGAAGGCAACGTCATCTACCAGGTGCGCGACGGCCTGATCGTGCGGGCCTGGCTGCAGGCGGACCGCCTGGGCGTGCTGCAGCAGATCGGCGCGCTGCCGCCCTCCTTCGTCGACAGCCGCGCGGCGCGGCCGATTTAAGGCCTCCCCGCCCCGGCCGGCGCCTCAGCCACCGGCGGCTGGTGGCTTGAGGCCTGGATCTGCATACGGGTCGGCGCCTGGTGCGATCGGCATGCAGCTGCTTCCCTTCGATCCCGGCCAGCAGGCGCTCCATGAAAAACGCCCGATGCGGCGCACCGGGCGTTCGGGAAACGCGTCACAGGGGGTGCTTAGCGCCGCACCGATACGTTCACGCTCGCGCGGCCGGTATTGCCGGCGGCATCACGCACCATGACCCGGACCTGGCGACTGCCGGTCGGGGTCTTGGTGGTGTCCCAGCTGTACGCCAGGGTGCCGCCGGTGCCGCGTGCCACGGTCACGTTATCGATCACCAGCTCCTGGCTCAACGCGGATGCGGGCAGGTTGTCGGTCGCAGTGATGCTGACGTTGACGATGCCCGACACCGCGCCCGAGACCGGGTTGACGATACGGACGGTCGGCACGATGGTGTCCCTGGTCGTAGTCGTAGTCGTGGTCGTGGTCGTGGTGGCGTTGGCGACGTTGACGGCGACGGTCGTCGAGCGGCCTGCGTTGCCGGCATTGTCGTAGGCGACAGCAACCAGGTTGGCCATCCCGTTCGCCACACCGGTCGAGTCCCAGCTGAAGGCATAGGGCGCCGTGGTGTCGCTGGCGACCGTGGTGCCGTTGACCTGCAATTCGACCCGGACAACGCCGATGTTGTCGCTGGCGGCGACATCGACCGCCGCCAGGCCGGACACCGTGCTGCTGCCCAGCGGCGCCTGGATCGCGGCAGCCGGCGCCGTGCTGTCGACGACCGGCGCGGCGGCTGCGCGCGCGGCCTGGACCGCGGCAGCCGCATTGACGCGGCCATGGCCGAAGTAGTTGTCACGTCCCGCCGTGCCGAGATCGACCGCCGTCGCGACCAGCAGGCTTTCGATGCGGCTGTTGCTGAGGCCCGGGGCGGCGGCCATCATCAGGGCGGCGACACCGGCCGCCACCGGGCTCGCGTACGAGGTGCCGTTCACGGCGGCATAGGCGTTGCCCATCCGGGTGGTCCAGATGCCGCTGCCGGGCGCGGCGAGCGTCACGGAGCTGCCGTGGCTGGACCAGCTGGCGCGCCGGTCACTGCTATCCGTCGCGCTCACCACGATCATGGCGCTGTTCGCTGCATATCCCTGATCGGTGCCGGTATTGCCTGACGAAACGAACACCAGGCCGCCTTTCGATTTCATGTAGTTCGCTGCGCTGGTCACGGTGGAACTGGTCATGATGCCGGCATAACTGACGTTGGCGATACGGGCGCCGTTGTCCGCGGCATAAATCACGCCGCGTGCAACGGTGCTGTAAGCGGCATAGCAAGTGCCGTCGGTTTTCTTGTAAGCGACGCGCACCGGCATGATGCGCGACCGTCCCGCCACCCCGGCTACGCCCAGGGCATTGTTGTTCAATGCCGCGGCGGCGCCCGCCACCGAGGTGCCGTGGCCGCATACGTCGGCCACGTTTGTGTTGCTGTCATACACGTTGTAGCCGGCCACGAGGTTGGCGGCCAGATCCGGATGCGCTGCATCGATGCCCGAATCCAGGATCGCGATGGTGACGCCGCTGCCCTCGGTCAGGTCCCAGGCGCCCGGGACCCCGATCTTGCCAATGTGCCACGCGCTGCCGATGTAGGGATCGTTCACTGCAAGTGCGCTCGGCACCAGGCGATCCTGTTCGGCAGACTTGACGTGCGGATTGTGCTTCAGGCGGGCCAGCACAGCGCGCTCGGACGCCTGTGCAGGCAGATCGACGATATAGATGCCACTCTGGCCGAGCTTGTAGCGCTTATGGCCGGGAGTCTCGATCATCTTGCCGAGCGCATCAGTCGTCACGCCATCGCGGACCTCGACCAGCATGCGCCCCTTGACGAGCAACTCGTCACCCGATTGCGGCGCGGCGGTGGCGACGGAAGAGCTGGCGCCGAGGACGGCCAGGGTCAAGACACGCAGTGCCAGGGCGTAGTGGGGAGTGGTCATTGCATTTTTCCTGTTAGTGATTGACAGGACTGCCGCAACACCACGCACCTTCCCAACAGACCATCATCCGGGGGAAGCGTGACTTGCATCTGGCAGTCCTGCCGTCATGGGGCATCTGCCCGGTAGACCGTGACTTTGCGTCCCGCGCTTTCGTGCGGTTTGCCTTTTTCAGGAATAAATATTAGCCAAAGCAATTATCCAGCGCAAGACATTTATTGCGCACAGGATATTTTCGTTTCAGAAAATCCGGATTAGATATGCAATATTGCATAATATTAAATAGCCCTTATGAGAATCTCAATTAGTTTCCATAAAGATTAAAAACATTTATTTATTGATAGAAAAGTTGATGAATCGATATTGTCGATAAATTTAACATCACCGTAAATACAGCTGCTCATCAATAAAATTAAATCGCTGATTATTAAGGCCTTATTTTCCTTGGCATAAATCCTGCATTACTAAGCTGGTTTGAATAAGCCTTGCGACTAATAAATTCTTTTTATTTCAATGAGTTGCAAGATTTTCTTCTATCAAGTTTTACTTTAGAAATTTGTGTCTCTGAAAGGAAATATATGAAACTTGGAAAATTCAAGCTGCTCGCACTTGCAGCCCTGTTCACGGCCTCCGCCGCAAGCCATGCCTCGCTGATCAATACCGGCACCATTACCGATACAGGCAGCGGATTCGGCAAGGTCAACACGGTGCTTACCCTGAAGAACAACGGCAATGGCCAGACGTCGGGTTCGGTGTTCCGCTCAGGAAGTGCTGACCAAACCTCCGGCAATGTTCAGTCGAATGGCAATTCCGCCACCCATAACGCCACGTTCTCGTTTGATTTTCTGAATATCACGGACGCAAGCGAGCTGGTTATCATTTTCAATGCCAACGAGCCAGGGAATGCCAATGCCAACGGCATCACGCTCAATTCGCTGAGGTTGTCGATCTTCTCGAACACAGGCGGACCGGCGCTGTTCTTCGCTGACCTGGACAAGTCGTACACCTTCCCGTCGACGCAGAGCGGCCAGGGCAAATCCGGCTTCGCGTTCAGCCTGGATGCTGCCCAGGCTGCAGCCGCACAACAGTATGTCAGCGCCAGCAACCGGATCGGCCTGTCGGCTTCCCTGTCGGGCGCCACGGGCGGTCCTGACAGCTTCTATGTAGTGGGGCTGGACGAAGGCGGCGGCGGAGAGGAAGAAGTGCCGGAACCGGGCAGCGTCGCCCTGCTCGGCCTTGGCATTGCCGGCCTGACTGTGCTGCGCCGCCGCCGCAAGGCATAAACGGGGCAACGGCGTGCCAAGCGCCGTGAGCCGGAGCCCGCCTGTGCAAGGGCAGGCGGGCTTTGTCGCGCTGCCGCCCCGGGCTAGCCCCTGATCCTGGCCACCAGCTTGGTGGTCGACCGGTCGTGCGCGAAGTCGATGGCGACCGCACGCCCGCCGTAGCCCAGCACGGCCTGCCCTTCCGGAATCGCCGTCATGTCGTAGTCGCCGCCCTTGGCATAGACCTCGGGCCGGCTTTCCAGCACCACCTCGAGGGCGGTGTCCTCGTCGAAGTCCACCACCAGGCTGACCGATTCCAGCGCGGCCAGCACCGCCATGCGGTCGGCCAGGGTATTGTGCGGGCGGTCGTCGCCCTTGCCCAGGCGCCTGACCGAGGCGTCGGTATTGGCCGCCACCACCAGCGACGCCCCCAGCTCGCGCGCCTGCGCGAGATAGGTCACGTGACCGCGGTGCAGGATGTCGAACACGCCGTTGGTGAGCACCACCGGCTTGGGCAGTGCGGCGATACGCTGCGCCAGTTCGGCGCGCGTGCAGATCTTGTTTTCAAATGCTGGCATACGCTTGTCTGCAGATTCAGGTGTTGGTGGGTGCGTCGTCTTCCGGCGCGTCTTCTTCGATCGCCATCGACAGCGCGCTCGCGCGGCCGGCGTCGTCGCCCGGCCCCTTGCGCTCGCCCGACAGCTTGATCTGCAGGCGCAAGCCGTTGGCCGAGTCGGCGTTGCGGATCGCTTCGTCGTAGCCGATGTAGCCCTTGTTGTACAGCTCGTACAAGGCCTGGTCGAAGGTGCACATGCCGAGCTCGCGCGACTTGTGCATGATCTCCTTGATGTTCTGGAAGTTCCCTTTCAGGATCATCTCGCCGATGGTCGGCGTATTCAGCAGGATCTCGATGGCCGCCTTGCGCCCCTTGCCATCCTCCGTGCGCACCAGGCGCTGCGACACCACGGCACGCAGGTTCGACGACAGGTCCATCAGCAGCTGGTTGCGGCGCTCTTCCGGGAAGAAGTTGATGATGCGGTCCAGGGTCTGGTTGGCATTGTTCGCGTGCAGCGTGCCCAGGCACAGGTGGCCGGTCTCGGCGAAGGCGATCGCGTGTTCCATGGTTTCGGTGTCCCGGATTTCGCCGATCAGGATCACGTCCGGCGCCTGGCGCAGCGTGTTCTTCAGGGCGTTGTGCCAGGAATGCGTGTCCACGCCCACCTCCCGGTGCGTGACCAGGCAGTTCTTGTTCTTGTGGACGTACTCGACCGGGTCTTCCACGGTGATGATATGGCCGGCCGAATGGCTGTTGCGGTAGTCGATCATCGCCGCCAGCGTGGTGGACTTGCCGGAGCCGGTGCCGCCGACCACCAGCACCAGGCCACGCTTGGTCATCACCACGTCCTTCAGCACCTCCGGCAGCTCGAGCTTCTCGAAGTTCGGGATCTCGGAGGCGATCGTGCGCACCACCATGCCCACGCTCTGCTGCTGCACGAAGACGTTCACGCGGAAGCGGCACACGCCGGGCAGCGAGATCGCGAAGTTGCACTCCATCTCGGCCTCGAATTCAAGACGCTGGCGCTCGTTCATCAGGGACAGGGCCAGCGCGCGCGTGACCTCGCCGGACAGGCGCTGCTGGCTCAGGGCCTTCATGGCGCCCTGGTGCTTCATGCTGGGCGGGAAGTCGCTGGAGATGAACAGGTCGGAGCCGCCCTGGTGGTGCATCACCGTCAGCAGCTTGTGGATATAGGCCTGGGCTTCCGCCGGGCCGAAGGTCGAAGACATGCGGGCCTCTCAAGAGCGCAGGAATGACATCCTGCCCGGCAATTATATCGACTCGGAAGCCCGGCCAAGGTGACTCCTCCCTGATTTCGATAGAATAGGGAATCCCGGCTGACTAAAAGCCAACATTGCGTCAGGATGAGCGCGATCACCACCGTGACAGCCGCGGCATCCTGGGACCGGAAAGCCTATGACACTGACCGAGCTGAAATACATCGTCGCCGTCGCGCGCGCCAGACACTTCGGCCATGCGGCCGAAGCCTGCTTCGTTGCGCAGCCCACCCTGTCCGTCGCCATCAAGAAGCTCGAGGACGAGCTGGGGGTGACCCTGTTCGAACGCGGCGGTTCCGAAGTGTCGGTCACGCCGCTGGGCGCGCAGATCGTGGCCCAGGCCGAGCGCGTGCTGGAGCAGACCGCCGCCATCAAGGAGCTCGCCAGGCAGAACAAGGATCCGCTGGCCGGGCCGCTGCGCCTGGGCGTGATCTACACCATCGGGCCCTACCTCCTGCCGCCACTGGTAAAGCGCCTGATCGACACGGTGCCGCAAATGCCGCTGGTGCTGCAGGAGAACTACACCCACAAGCTGCTCGAACTGCTGCGCCAGGGCGAGCTCGACGCCGCCATCGTGGCGCTGCCGCTGCCCGAGCACGGCATGTCGATCCAGACCCTGTACGACGAACCCTTCGTGGTCGCGATGCCGCGCTCGCACCCCTGGGCCGGGCGCGAGGAAATCCCGGCCGACGACCTGAAGCTGGAGACCATGCTGCTGCTGGGCGCGGGACACTGCTTCCGCGACCAGGTGCTGGAAGTGTGCCCGGAGATGGCGCGCTATTCAGCTCCCGCGATGGGACATGGGGGCATGCAGCGCACCTTCGAAGGCTCCTCGCTGGAGACCATCCGCCACATGGTGGCGAGCGGGATCGGCCTGACCGTGCTGCCGCGCGCCTCGGTGGCCGACATGCACGACCCCAACGGCCTGCTGACCTACGTGCCCTTCGCCACGCCGGCGCCCTCGCGCCGGGTCGTCCTCGTCTGGCGCAAGAGTTTTACGCGCCGAGCGGCGATCGACGCGGTGGCGCACGCGGTGGGTGAATGCCCCCTGCCGGGTGTGGAGATGGTAAGTCTCGAAGCGGCAGCCTGATCAAGGCGCTTTGGCTTTCGTAGGGTGGGCGGCTCTACCCTGCACTGTGATCCGCCTGCGCATGGGATGCCGGCCGCGCGTTCAAGCAGCGCGAGAATGGCCCCTGCGTCTGCTCATCGTGTAGTTGAACGCGCGGCCGGCATTGAAGGCGCAGTTAGATCATGCTGCCGGGTGGAGCCGCCCACCCTACGAGCGTGAGCGCGCCAATTGCCGGTCCAGCGCATTCGCGAAATTCCGGCTGTCGGCCTGGCTGAAGGCCGCCGGCCCGCCCGTATCGACGCCGCTGCCGCGCAGCTCTTCCATGAAGGCGCGCATCGTCAGCTGCTGGGCGATGGTGTCCTTCGTGTACCACTCGCCGCGCGGATTGAGCGGCAACCCGCCCTTGTCCAGCACCTGTGCCGCCAGCGGAATGTCGCCCGTCACGACGATGTCGCCGGCCTGCACGCGCGCCACGATCTCGGCGTCGGCCGCGTCCGCGCCCGCGGGCACCTGCAGCGCGCGGATGACGCGCGAGCCGGGCACCTTGATCAGCTGGTTGGCGACCAGCGTGAGGTTCAGCTGCAAGCGCTCCGCAACGCGGAACAGGATGTCCTTGATGACGCCCGGGCAGGCGTCCGCATCGACCCAGATGTGCATGTGTGATCGGACCCGAAGTGGAAACTCAATAAGGCATGCCGCTCACGTCGAGCGGCAGACGCCACAGTGCGCCCGCGCCGGTCATGTACAAGGTCTTGCCGTCCTTGCCGCCAAAGGCCACATTGGTGATGTTGGCGTCCACCCGAATGGTCGCCAGCTGCTTGCCTTGCGGCGAAAACACGCGCACCCGTTGCGACCCATGCTCGGTCACGTACAGGTTGCCGTGGCAATCGAGCGTCATGCCGTCCGGTTCCTCCACCCCGCTCACCAGCGCCCGCCCGGCCTGCGGCACGCCCTTGACGATGGGATAGGCCATCAACAGCTTGTCGCTGGCGTTCACGTACAGGACGTCGCCGGCAGGCGACAGTGCGATCCCGTTGGGGTTGGGACGCGTGCCGTCCACGAGCGTCACCTTGCCATCCGTAGCGACACGGTAGATGCCCGTGACAGGTTGTCCGCCGGGCGCGGCCGCCTTTTGCCAGTCGGGATCGGTAAAGTAGATCGTGCCGTCACGCGCAATGGCGATGTCGTTCGGCGAGTTGAATACCTTGCCCTTGAAACCGGCGGCCAGCACCACGCGCTTGCCGTCCCGGTCGTGGCGTACGAGCGCCTTGTCCTTGTGGCTCGCTGCGATCAGGCGGCCGCCGGCGTCCACGGCGAGCCCATTGCTGCCGCTGTCCTCGATGGCGGTGCCGACCGTGCCGTTTTCCTCCAGCTTGCGCACCCGGGACGGAAAACCCTTGTCGAAACCGAAGTCGGAGAAGTAGAGCGCATCCTTGATCCACACCGGCCCCTCGTACAAGCCAGGGCCGGCGCGCGAGGCCGCGACCGCGGCAATGCGCTCGGCCTTCAGTTCGCCCGAGGGCGGAGCGCCGCAGGACGCGGCAAGGGCCTTTGTCGCCGCCAGGGCAAGGGCGGCGCAGCCCAGGCGGACTGCGCGGGCCGGCAAGGCTCGTCCATGCACAGGATGCGATTGCTGCACGGACGGGCGGATGCTGGCGACAGGAATATTGAATGGTTGAGTAGGCATGCCTATATGGTAATAGAGAAGTCCGGATCGGGCCTGTGATTTTTCGGCCAGCGCCACTGCGATCCGGGTCACCAATCGCTCACACCGATAGCGACAAAGCTTTAGAATCCCTTCTTCTGCTCAACAGTTCTTGCAAGACAAGACACGACGATTCATGAACAAGCTGGCCCTCTACTTCCGCCTGATCCGGGCCGATAAGCCGATCGGCATCCTGCTGCTGCTGTGGCCCACCCTATGGGCGCTGTGGATGGCCTCGGGCGGCGTGCCGGAACCGGAGGTGCTGGCCATCTTCGTGCTCGGCACGGCCCTGATGCGTTCCGCCGGCTGCGCCATCAACGATTACGCCGACCGCGACTTCGACAAGCACGTCAAGCGCACCGTCGACCGCCCGCTCACCAGCGGCAAGATCCGCGGCTGGGAAGCGGTGATGGTGGCGGCCGTGCTCTCGCTGGTCTCGTTTCTCCTGATCCTGCCGCTGAACGCGCTCACCAAGCAGCTGTCGGTGGCGGCCCTGGTCGTGGCCGGCACCTATCCCTACTTCAAGCGTTTCTTTGCCATCCCGCAGGCTTATCTCGGCATCGCCTTCGGCTTCGGCATCCCGATGGCCTTCGCCGCCGTGCAGGACACGGTGCCGGCCGTGGCCTGGTGGCTGCTGGTGGCGAACGTGTTCTGGGCCGTTGCCTACGATACCGAATACGCGATGGTCGACCGCGACGACGACCTCAAGATCGGCATCCGCACCTCGGCCATCACCTTCGGGCGCTTCGACGTGGCCGCCGTCATGCTGTGCTACGGCGCCGCGCTGGCGATCGACCTGGTGTGCGGCTGGTACCTGGGCCTGCGCTGGTGGTTCGTCGGCGGCATCGTGGTCGCGGCCGGCATTGCGCTCTACCACTACACCCTGATCCGCCACCGCGAGCGCATGGCCTGCTTCAAGGCTTTCCGGCACAACAACTGGCTGGGCGCCGCACTGTTCATTGGTGTCGCGCTAGACTATGCATTCAGGTAATATTGCACAAAAAGCATTTCACCCTTATTTGTTCCACCTTTGACGAGGCCCACCATGATGGAAAAGATCCCTACCCAAACCGGCACCCGCGAGCAACTGATGTCGGACCTGAAGACCGTGATCCAGGACGCCGAAGCCTGGCTGCGCAACGGCGGGCAACTGACTGGCGACGAGCTGAAGGCGGCCAAGGCGAAGTTCGAGCAGACCCTGTCGGTCGCCAAGGAAAGCCTGGGCGAGTACCAGCACACCGTGGTCGAGAAGACCAAGGAAGCGGCGCGCGTCACCGACGAGTACGTGCACGAGAACCCATGGAAGTCCGTGGGCCTGGGCGCCGCCGTCGGCGTCGTGATCGGCATGCTGATCGCCCGCCGCTAACATGAGCATCACGGCGGCGGTTGGACGGATTGCGGCCAACGTGCTCGACCTGGCGCGCACGCGCCTCGAGCTGGCCGCCATCGAACTGCAGGAAGGCGCGCACCGCCTGTTCGGCTACCTCGCGTGGGCCATCGCGGCCGCGGTGCTGGGGCTGTTCGCGATGGGCCTGGTCATCCTGTTCGTACTGGTGCTGTTCTGGGACACCCACCGCCTGGCGGCGGTCGGCGGCATGGCCGTGCTGTTCATCGTCGGCACCCTGTTCGCGGTGGCGAAGCTGCGCGCCGGCCTGGCCCAGCGTCCGCCAATGCTGCCGGCCACCCTGGCGGAACTGCGCAAGGACGCCGAGGCGCTCAAGGGAGGGCAGGCAGATGGCATCTAACTCCACGGAACTGGCCGCCCGCCGCGAGGCGCTGGTGTCCAGGTGCGCCGACCAGCGCGCACAGGTGGCGCAGCAAGTGGCCATGCTCTCTTCGCCGCAGACGCTGGGCCTGATTCCGGCCTATGCGATCCGCCACAGGAAGACGGCGCTGATCGTCGGCGGCATCGCGGCTGGCCTGTTCATCACGAAGCCGAAATGGGCGGTGGGCAGCGTCACGGCTGCCGTCTCCGCCTACAAGTTCGCCCAGAGGCTGCTGCCGGTGCTCAGGTGGCGGGGCTTCGAGGTTCACTAGACCGGTAGGGTGGCCGGCTCTGCCGACCGCGCGTTCAAACGGTAGACGCGTCGCGGCATGGCATCCGTGAGTGGGACGCGCGGTCGGCGAAGCCGACCACCCTACGAATCCTTCCCCAGCTCGTCCCCGAGCTCGCGTCCGCGCGCGGCGGCCGCCTTCATGGCCGCGACGATCGCTTCCTTCACCCCCGCCTCCTCCATGCTGCTGATCGCCGCATGCGTGGTGCCGCCCTTCGAGGTCACGCGCTGGCGCAGCACCTCGACCGGGTCGCTCGATTGCGCCGCCAGCTGGGCTGCGCCGGTGAAAGTGGCCAGCGCCAGCTGCCTGCCCTGCTCCGCGTCCAGGCCCATCTCGCGCGCCGCCTGCTGCATCGCCTCGAGGAAGTAGAAGACGTAGGCCGGGCCGCTGCCCGACACCGCCGTCACCGGGTCGATCAGGTGTTCGTCGTCCAGCCATACGGTCTGCCCGACCGCGCGCATGACCTTGTCGGCCGCCGCGCGTTGGGCCGTCCCCACCTCGCTTCCCGCCACCATGCCGGTGATGCCCATGGCGATCAGGGCCGGCGTGTTCGGCATCGAGCGCACGATGCGCTTATAGCCGCCCAGCCAGCGCGACAGGTCGGCAATGCGGATGCCCGCCGCGATCGACAGCACCAGCGGCTGCGCGCCGAGCAGCGGCTCGAGGCTGGCGGCGACCTCGCGCATCTGCTGCGGCTTCACGGCCAGCACGACGATGTCGGCGGCGCCCACCTGCACGTCGATGGAGGCCGCCGTGCTGACGCCGTACTGGCTGGCCAGGCGCTCGAGCGCTTCCGGGCTCGGATCCACCACGTGCAGGCTGCCGGCGCCCGTGAGTTGTCCGGCCAGGCCGGCGATCAGGGCCATGGCCATGTTGCCGCCGCCGATGAATGCAATCTTCATGTTTTCCTTTATTGCTCGTAATGGCGGGCGCCGAAGATGGCGCTGCCGATGCGCACGGTCGTGGCGCCTTCCGCGATGGCGGCTTCGAGGTCGCCCGACATGCCCATCGACAGGGTGTCGAGCGGCAGGCCGCCCGCGCGCAGGGCCTCGAGCAGGCTGCGCAGGCGCGCGAACGCGGCGCGCTGCTGCACAGGGTCGTTGCTCGCCGCGGGAATCGCCATCAGTCCGCGCAGGCGCAGGTTCGGCAGGGCCGCCACCTGGCGCGCCAGCTCCGGCAGTTCCGCTTCACTGGCGCCGCTCTTGCTGGCCTCGCCGCTGATGTTCACCTGCAGGCAGATGTCGAGCGGTCCAAGCTCGGGCGGGCGCTGTTCGGACAGGCGCTGGGCGATCTTCAGGCGCTCCACGGTATGCACCCACTGGAAGCTGGCGGCGATCGGACGCGTCTTGTTGCTCTGGATCGGGCCGATGAAATGCCATTCCACGGGCGCTTGAGGTTGCAGGCGCGCCACTTCCTGCATCTTGTCGAGCGCCTCCTGCAGGTAGTTTTCGCCGAAGGTGCGCTGCCCCGCCGCCATCGCGTCGACCACGGCTTCCGCAGGGAAGGTCTTGGAAACGGCCAGCAATCGAACCTCGCTCCTGGCCCTTCCGGCCGTGGCGCAGGCGGCCCCGATTGTCGCTTCGACAGCTTGCAAGTTCTCAGCGATTATGGACATAATGATTTTCTATAGGAAATATTTTGGGTCGAGATCGGCGCATCGCCTGGCTCTACTCACGGCACAGGGATTATAAATGGACATTTCTGAATTACTCGCCTTCTCGGTCAAGAACAAGGCCTCGGACCTGCACCTCTCGGCCGGCCTGCCGCCGATGATCCGCGTGCACGGCGACGTCCGCCGCATCAACCTGCCGCCGCTCGAGCACAAGGACGTGCACGGGATGATCTACGACATCATGAACGACGGCCAGCGCAAGCAGTACGAGGAAGTGCTGGAGTGCGACTTCTCGTTCGAGATTCCCGGCCTGGCGCGCTTTCGCGTCAATGCCTTCAACCAGGAGCGCGGCGCCTCCGCGGTGCTGCGCACCATTCCGTCCAAGATCCTGTCGCTGGAAGAACTGAACGCGCCGAAGATCTTCAGCGAGCTGGCCCTCAAGCCGCGCGGCCTGGTGCTGGTGACCGGCCCGACCGGCTCGGGTAAATCGACCACGCTGGCGGCCATGGTCAACCACCTCAACGAGAATGAGTACGGCCACATCCTCACCATCGAGGACCCGATCGAATTCGTGCACGAATCGAAGAAGTGCCTGATCAACCAGCGCGAAGTCGGCCCGCACACCCTGTCCTTCAACAACGCGCTGCGCTCGGCGCTGCGCGAAGACCCGGACTGCATCCTGGTGGGCGAGCTGCGCGACCTGGAAACCATCCGCCTGGCCCTGTCGGCGGCGGAAACCGGCCACCTGGTGTTCGGCACCCTGCACACCTCCTCGGCCGCCAAGACCATCGACCGTATCGTCGACGTGTTCCCGGCCGAAGAAAAGGAAATGGTGCGCGCGATGCTGTCGGAGTCGCTGCAGGCCGTCATCTCGCAGACCCTGCTCAAGACCAGGGACGGCGCAGGCCGCGTGGCGGCGCACGAGATCATGATCGGCACCCCGGCGATCCGCAACCTGATCCGCGAAGCGAAGATCGCGCAGATGTATTCCAGCATCCAGACCGGCAGCAGCGTCGGCATGCAGACGCTCGACCAGAACCTGACCGACCTGGTGCGCCGCAACGTGATCACCAGCGCCGCTGCCCGCTCGGCCGCGAAGATTCCCGAGAATTTCCCGGGTTAATAAGAGAAAAGCGAGGAGCAACGATGGAACGCGACCAGGCATCCAAGTTCATGTTCGACCTGCTGCGCCTGATGACCAGCAAAGGCGGCTCGGACCTGTTCATCACGGCCGGCTTCCCGCCGGCGATCAAGATCGACGGCAAGATGACGCCGGTGTCGAGCCAGCCCCTGACCGGCAACCACACGGCCGACCTGGCGCGCGCCATCATGAACGACAAGCAGGCCGCCGGCTTCGAACTGACCAAGGAATCGAACTTCGCGATCAGCCCGGGCGACCTGGGACGCTTCCGCGTCTCGGCCTTCATGCAGATGGGCTGCGTCGGCATGGTGCTGCGCGTGATCACCACCACCATCCCGCGTTTCGAGGACCTCGACCTGCCGCCGGTGCTGAAGGACGTGATCATGACCAAGCGCGGCCTGGTCATCATGGTCGGCGCGACGGGTTCCGGCAAGTCGACCACGCTGGCGGCCATGGTCGGCTACCGCAACGAGAACAGCTACGGCCACATCATCACCATCGAGGATCCAGTCGAATTCGTCCACCCGCACAGGAACTGCGTGATCACCCAGCGCGAAGTGGGCGTGGACACCGACAGCTTCGAAGCGGCCCTGAAGAATTCGCTGCGCCAGGCCCCGGACGTGATCCAGATCGGCGAGATCCGCGACCGCGAAACCATGGAACACGCGATCGCCTTCGCCGAGACCGGCCACCTGTGCCTGGCCACCCTGCACGCCAACAGCTCGAACCAGGCGCTCGACCGCATCATCAACTTCTTCCCGGAAGAGCGCCGCCAGCAGCTCCTGATGGACCTGTCGCTCAACATGAAGGGCCTGATCTCGCAGCGCCTGGTGCCGAAGAAGGAAACCAAGGGCCGCGTGGTGGCGATGGAGATCCTGCTGAACTCCCCGCTCATCTCCGACCTGATCTTCAAGGGCGATGTCCACGAGATCAAGGAGATCATGAAGAAGTCGCGCGAGCTGGGCATGCAGACCTTCGACCAGGCCCTGTTCGACCTGTACGAGGCGGACAAGATCAGCTACGAGGATGCGCTGCGCAACGCCGACTCGGTGAACGACCTGCGCCTGAACATCAAGCTCAACAGCAAGCACGCGAAGAATCGCGATTTCTCGACCGGGATGGACCACCTCGGGATCGTCTGAGCGCGCCCGTATTGCCCTGGCGGGACGGCATCGATGCCGTCCCTTTTGTCCACCTGCCTTCCCTCCCGACTCCGCCGGCGGCGGATCACTCTCCTGCGCAGAAATTGACGCCTCGCCGGCAGCGAATTGCCCCGGTGCGTATGCCCTTGCCTGCCCCGACCGCAGGCTTGCTTTGCCATGTATCTTTACGTAACAAAACTATGCATGTAGAAACAATCAAATCGTCAAAGTAATTGAATTCCTCTGTGATAAATGACAAATATGATGGATAATGCCGTCTGGCAATCATTCCAATAAGCAACTTAGTTTAAAGTAAATGTAACTATTTGCTGGTGTCATGGAATCTGCCGCGATTTTCAAAGAAGACATTCCATCTGTTTCAAGCCATTCGCGCGCTTGAGGGAGCTATTGCATGACCACAGAAAACACCGGCATCGAGGTACTCGCCTTTCGGCTCGGCCAGGAAGAGTACGGCGTCGATATCCTGAAGGTGCAGGAGATCCGCGGGCACGATCACGTCACCCACATCGCCAATGCACCCGACTTTATCGAAGGCATCGTCAACCTGCGCGGCAACATCGTGCCCATCGTCGACCTGCGCCTGCGCTTCGGCATTGCAGCTGTCGAGGGGCAGCCCAGGGTCGTCGTCATCCTGAACGTGCTGGGGAGCGTCATCGGCATGGTCGTGGATGCCGTCTCAGACGTGGTCCGTCTCGGCCCGGCGGACATCCGCCCCGCGCCGGATCTGGGCAACACGTTCGGCGCCGACTTCCTGCTCGGCCTCGGCACCATCGACGAACGCATGCTGATCCTGCTCGACATCGAAGCCATGATGTCGTCCACCGAACTCGGCCTGATCGACCGCCTCGCGGCATAACCCTTAATTTACTACGGAATCACCATGTTCAAGCAAATGAAGGTCGGCACCCGCCTCATCGCAGGCTTCCTCATCCTGACCCTGCTCGGCGCAGGCGTGGCCGCGGTCGGCATTTTCAACATGGCGCAGATGAACGAGCGCACCCATCGCCTCTACGAACGCGAGCTGCTCGGCATCTCCTACGTCAAGGAGGCCAACATCAACCTGGTCTACATGGGACGCGCCGTGCGCAGCCTGCTCCTGGCCGGGACCGAGAAGGACCGCGACGCGGCCGTCGCCGGGATCGCCACCGCCCGCACCCAGCTGAACGCCAACCTCGACAAGGCGCGTAGCCTGTTCTTCTCCGAACAGGGCAAGCGCAGCTTCGCCGAGCTGGACAGCGGCACGCGCGAGTACGAAGCGCTGGTGGAAGAGACCACGCGCCGTGCCCTGGCCGAAGGTCTGCAGCAGAACCGCGCGTCGGTCGACTTCCTGCTGATCACCGTTGCGCCCAAGGCCAACGAGCTCGATGGTCGCATGACCGACATCACCCGCATCAAGGAACGCAATGCGCAGGAAGCGGCGAGCGAGGCAGCCGCCCTGTACGAGTCGAGCCGCACGATGATGCTGATGCTGGTGCTCGGCAGCGCCGCCGCCGGCATCGGCCTGGGCGTGCTGATCACCCGCAGCCTGACGCGCCAGTTGGGCGGCGAACCGGCCTATGCCAGCGAGATCGCCGGCCGCATCGCCGCGGGCGACCTCAGCGTCGACGTGGCGCTGCGCCAGGATGACCGCTCGAGCCTGTTGTACGCCATGAAGACCATGCGCGACAGCCTGGCGCAGATCGTCGGCGAAGTCCGCAACGGCACCGACGCCATCGCCTCGGCATCGCGCCAGATCGCCAGCGGCAACATGGACCTGTCCTCGCGCACCGAAGAACAGGCCAGCTCGCTGGAAGAAACCGCGTCGTCGATGGAAGAACTGACCTCGACCGTCCAGCAGAACGCCGACAATGCCCGCCAGGCCAACGGGCTGGCCACCTCGGCTTCGGAAGTCGCCGGGCGCGGCGGCGCCGTGGTGTCGCAGGTGGTCGATACCATGGCCTCGATCAACGAATCGTCCAGGAAGATCGTGGACATCATCGCCGTCATCGACGGCATCGCGTTCCAGACCAACATCCTGGCGCTGAATGCGGCCGTGGAAGCGGCGCGCGCCGGCGAACAGGGCCGTGGTTTCGCCGTGGTGGCGTCGGAAGTGCGCACCCTGGCCCAGCGCTCGGCTGCGGCGGCCAAGGAAATCAAGCTCTTGATCGACGATTCGGTAGCCAAGGTCGACACCGGCGCCAGGCTGGTGAACCATGCCGGCGCCACGATGGACGAAATCGTCGACAGCGTGCGCCGCGTCACCGACATCATGGGCGAGATCAGCTCGGCCAGCATGGAGCAGACGTCGGGCATCGAGCAGATCAACATGGCCATCAGCCAGATGGACCAGGTGACCCAGCAGAACGCCTCGCTGGTGGAAGAAGCGGCGGCAGCGGCCGAATCGCTGCAGGACCAGGCCGGCAAGCTGTCCGGGCTCGTCGCCGTGTTCAAGCTCGACGCACAGGCCCAGGCGCGCCCCGCGCCCGCCCCTGCCGCGCGCAGCACGGGCGCGACACGCCTGGCTGCACCGGCCGGCCGGTCGGTGGCGCGTCCCGCAACGCGCCCGGCAGCGGCTGCGCCCGTGCGCGAGGAAGAGTGGGAAACCTTCTGAGGCCCTGAACGACCGGACGATGCGCGGCGGCGCCTGCCTCGCCGGCTGCGCCGACGGGATGGGCCGCCGTGCGCCGGTACCCTCCCGTTTCCGTTAAGGTAGACTCCAACAGAATGGAGGCTGCCAGCATGCGTACCAGTGGCGATCCGCCGTCCATCGACGACCTGATTCCAATTAATGAAGTCGAACGGCAAACCGGCATCCGCCAGGCCACATTGCGGATGTGGGAAACACGTTACGGCTTCCCGCAGCCCCTGCGCGACCGCAATGGCAACCGGGTCTACCCACCCGGCCAGGTCGAGCGCCTGCACGCCGTGCGCCGTCTCATCGATCAGGGTCTGCGTCCCGGCAAGATCCTTGCCGGCGCGGTGGCGTCCGGCGCACCGGCACTCCAGGCCATCCTTCCGGTGTCCGCAGGCGTTCCCGAACACTACCGCCCTGTCTTCAGCCTGCTGCGCGACTATCGGGTAAGCGAATTGCACGGGCTGTTCCAGCACCGCTTGCTGGACCTCGGGCTGCGCCGCTTCGTCATCGAATTCCTGGCCCCGCTGGTCACCGAGGTCGGCCTGGCATGGAACCGGGGTGAATTGCCGGTGCGCTGCGAGCACCTGTTTTCGCAGCTGGCGACCGCCACCCTGCATGCGAAGCAGGCGGCCGTGCGAGCGGCGGGCGATGGCCGCCCCAGGGTCGTGCTGGCGACCCTGCCCGGTGAAACCCATGTGCTGGGCATCCTGATGGCCGAAGCAATCATGACCTCCCTCGGGGTGAACTGCGTGCAGCTCGGCAGCGAAATGCCCCCGGCCGAAGTGGCTGCAGCTGCAGGCGAGACCTGTGCCGACATCGTCGCCCTGTCGTTCAGTTCGCATTTCCCACGCAGAAGCATGGTACGGCAGGCAGCAAGCCTGCGCGCCGCCCTGCCGGGGGCGTGCGCCCTGTGGCTCGGCGGCGGTGGCGTACGCGCTGCGAACCTGGAAACAGGGATCGACACTTTCCATTCGCTCGACGCCATCGAGCCAGCCCTGCGTCGCTGGCAGGCTTCCCATATTGTGCACGCAGCACAGCGCCGGCTGCATCCCTGATCAGTGCGTTTGACATCAGTTTGTTGTGCGGCTGAAACAGCACCCGAAAAAAGCCAGGACGGTGCTGGTAGAACTTGTCCTGCACAAATGACTGCTCAACTGTCGGAATTATCGAAAGCGATCAGCTCATCCTGAGTTGTGCAACACAACGATAAACCTGGAATAACTTTTCAGGCGTGGACATAAAATATTGCCGCTTGGAACCAGATGAGTGTGCTGATATGGTTCGGCTGCAACGCTGTACTCCCTTACAGCGCATTTCTGGACACCATCATGAGCATCAAAGAAACAAGCCTGGAAGCCCTCGCCTTCAGACTCGGCGCCGAAGAATACGGTGTCGATATCCTGAAGGTGCAGGAAATCCGCGGTCACGACCCGATCACCCGGATTGCCAACGCACCTGACTTCATCAAGGGCGTCGTCAACCTGCGCGGCATCATCGTGCCCATCATCGACCTGCGCCTTCGCTTCGGTATCGACTGCTCCGCAACCGAACAGCTATCCGTCGTCATCGTGCTGAACATCGGCGGGCGCATCATCGGGATGGTGGTCGACAGCGTCTCCGACGTGATCCAGCTCGGCCCCGAGGATATCCGCTCGGCGCCGGCCATGGGCACGGCGTTCGACACCGATTTCCTCCTCGGGCTCGGCACCATCGACGAGCGCATGCTGATCCTGCTCGACATCGAGCGCCTGATGTCGTCCGAGGAACTCGGCCTCATCGCGCGCCTCGCCGCCTGAACTCCATCAACCCCAACCGGAAACTCCCCATGCTCAATCGAATGAAGGTCGGTACCCGCCTGATCGCAGGCTTCCTTGCCCTGGCCCTGCTCGGCGCCATCGTGGCCGGCATCGGCATCTTCAATATGTCGCGCATCAACGAGGCCAACGACAGGCTGTACGATCGCGAGCTGCTCGGCATCTCCTACGTCAAGGAAGCGAACATCAACCTGATCTATGTCGGCCGCGCGCTGCGCAACGTCCTGCTGGCTTCTGCCGACAAGGACCGCCAGGCAGCAATCGCCAATGTCGAGACCGCACGCACCCAGCTCAAGGCGAACCTCGACAAGGCCCGTCCGCTGTTCGTCACGGAGAGTGGCAAGCGCATGTTCGGCGAACTCGACCAGCACCTGCGCAGCTATGAGGCGCATATCGCCGAGGCGACCAAGCTCGCCTTGGCCGATTCGCTGCAGGAATCCCGCAGCTCGGTGGACTACCTGTTCACTACCATGGCGCCGACCGCCAACGAGGTCGACAACCGGCTGACCGAACTCACCCGCCAGAAGGAACAGAATGCACAGGCCGCCGCAAGCGATGCGACCGCGCTGTACGAATCCAGCCGTACCCTGATGTTCGTGCTGGTGCTGGGCAGCGCTGCTTTCGGCATTGGCCTGGGCGCCCTGATCACTCGCGGCCTGACCCGTCAGCTGGGCGGCGAACCTGCCTATGCCGGCGAGATCGCCGGGCGCATCGCCGCGGGCGATCTCAGTACCGATGTGGCGCTGCGTGCGGGCGACAAGTCGAGCCTGCTGTTTGCGATGAAGACCATGCGCGACAGTCTGGGCCAGATCGTCGGCCAGGTACGCCATGGTACCGATGCGATCGCTTCGGCTTCCGCCCAGATCGCCAGCGGCAACCTCGACCTCTCCTCGCGCACCGAGGAACAGGCCAGCTCGCTCGAAGAAACCGCGTCGTCGATGGAAGAACTGACCTCCACCGTGCAACAGAACGCGGAGAATGCGCGCCAGGCCAATGGTCTGGCAAGCTCGGCCTCGGAAGTGGCGGCGCGCGGCGGCGCAGTGGTGTCGCAGGTGGTGGACACCATGGCCTCGATCAACACGTCGTCGAAGAAGATCGTCGACATCATCGGGGTCATCGACAGCATCGCCTTCCAGACCAATATCCTGGCGCTGAACGCCGCCGTGGAAGCGGCGCGCGCCGGCGAACAGGGCCGCGGCTTCGCGGTGGTGGCGTCGGAAGTGCGCACTCTCGCCCAGCGCTCGGCGGCGGCTGCCAAGGAAATCAAGTCGCTGATCGACGATTCGGTGTCGAAAGTCGACGCCGGCGCCAAGCTGGTGGACCATGCGGGCGCTACGATGACCGAGATTGTCGACAGCGTGCGCCGCGTCACCGACATCATGGGCGAGATCAGCTCCGCCAGCGTGGAGCAGACGTCGGGAATCGAGCAGATCAACGTGGCCATCACCCAGATGGATCAGGTCACGCAGCAGAACGCCTCGCTGGTGGAAGAAGCGGCCGCCGCGGCCGAGTCGCTGCAGGAACAGGCTGGCAAGCTGGCCGATCTGGTATCGGTGTTCAAGCTCGATACAGCGGCGCCGGGCTTGGCCAGGCCAGCGGCCGCGGCTGCGCGCACCACGCACGCCAAGCCAGCGACGCGCCTGGCAGCGCCGCCGGCAGCAGCGGCCCGCGATACCATGCGCCCAGCTCCGCGCAAGGCCGCAGCGCGCGAAGAGGAATGGGAAACCTTCTGAGCCCGGGCGCCGGCGGGCGCTGACCGGACTTCCGGCAGGACGCCAGGCAGAGCGTCCCGCCACGCCTTTTCATTCGACCCCGCGTATCAGTGGCCCGGACCAATGAACACCGGCCTGCCTGCACCCGGGCCACCCGGACCGCCCGGTCCCATGAACATCGGACGGCGGTTGCCGGCGTTGCCGAAGCTGCCGAAGCGGTAGGACAGGCCGACGAAGGCCATGCGGCCGCCGACGCGGCGGACGCTGTACTCGCGCAGGCGGTCGGTTTCCGTGATCATCTCCATCTTCTGCGAATCGAACAGGTCGTTGATGTTGACGGTCAGGGTCAGGGCCGGCGTGAGGTTGTGGCGGTAGTTCAGGTCGGCCGTGCGCTGCGGCTGGCGGTAGCCTTCGCCGAACAGGGTCTTGCCCTGGGCGTTCAGCATCAGCATGAAGGTGTTGGCCGGGTTCAGCTGGTACATGAAGCGCGCGCGTCCGCTCACCGAGGTCGCGCTGCGCTTGTCGTCGAGCGCGCTGCCCAGCACGGTCTGCTCGGTATAGCCGACGTTGCCGTTCACGTTGACCATCAGCTTCGGCGTGGCGCGGCCGCTGAAGTTGAATTCGACGCCGCCCGAGCGGCTGCTGCCGGCATTCTCGCGCGTGGTCAGGAGCACGTCGTTGGCCTGCAGGAAGCGGCGCTCGGAAATCAGGTCGCTCTCGTGGCGCATGTACAGGCGCACGTTGGTGTCGACCTTGCCCAGCTTGGTCTCGATGCCCAGTTCCAGCGAGTCGGTACTGGCCGGCTGCAGGTTCGGATTGCCCGACGAGACGTTCAGCTCGTCGCGGTAGACCACGAAGGGGTTCAGGTCGCCAGCGCCCGGCCGGCGGATGCGGTGCGCGTAGCTCAGGCGCAGCGTGGTGTCGTCGGACAGGCCATAGGTGACGAAGGCGCTCGGGATCGCATCGAAATAATGGTTGCTGGCGCGCTGGCCGGTGGTGACCTGGTTCATGTCGAGATCCGCATACTCGGCGCGCAGGCCGCCCAGCACGCCCCACTTCTCGTCGATGCGCCACTGGTAGGTGCCGTACAGCGCGTAGGTGACGTCGGTCAGTTCGAAACGGTTGGTGCGGTTGCGGTTCACGCTTTCAAGGCCGGAGCCGTTGATGTCGAAGTAGGCATTGTCGAAGGCGCTGCTGTTGCGCGCCACCTTGTAGCCCAGCTTCAGCACGCCGCGCTCGCCCGGCAGCTCGTAGTCGCCGGTGAAGTCGGCGATGCGCGTGTCGGTCAGGTTGGCCTGGCGGCTGTTGGCCGCGCTGGCGCCAGGCGGACGCACGGCATAGGCGTTGTTGAAGCGCGAGGCGCCATCCATGTCGGTGCCGGACAGGCGCAGGTCGAGCTTGAAGACTTCGCCCGGGGCCTCGCCCTTGTGGTCGAGGCGCGCGCCCAGGCCGTAGTTGCGGTTCTTCGATTCGCTCAGGCCGGTGCGCAGGTATTGGTTGTCGACGATGCCGGCGGCCGTGGTGCTGCGGTAGCGCTGCGACGATTCGCTCTCGTTCGAGGTTTCCGAATAGTTCAGGGTAGCGCCGACCACGTCCTTGTCGCCGAGGTTGTAGGTGGCGCCGCCATTGAAACCGGTCGCCTGCATGCGGTTGACCCCGTCCGTGTCCTGGGTGCTGCGCGCCACCGCGCCGGTAACCGGGTCGATGCGCTCGCGGCGGGTCTCGCCCGTGGATTCACGCTTGTCCTGGCGGCGGAACAGCGCGCCCTGCAGGCTGTAGCGGCCCTTGGTATAGCTGCCGAAGGCCGAGGTGTTGTAGCGCCCTTCGGTACCGGCGTTCCCGTTCACCACGGCGAAACCGCCGGGGCTGCGCTCGCGCCGCATCACCAGGTTGATAGCCGGTCCGCCGCCGCCTTCGTTGCCGAATTGCGCGCCGGGGTTGTTGATGACTTCCACCGATTCCAGGTCGGCGGCCGGCAGCGCATTGAGTGCGGCGGCGCGGTTCTCGCCCTGGAACATCGCGGCCGGCTTGCCGTCCACCAGGATCTGTACGTTGTTGCGGCCGCGCAGCGTGACGTTGCCGTCCGCATCGACGCCTACCGACGGCACCTTGTTCAGGGTGTCGGCGACGGTGTCGTTCGAGGTGGCCGGATCGGCCTTGACGTCATAACTCTGGCGGTCGATGCGGTTCTGGGTGCGGGCGGCGCTGACAGTCACGGTGGACTCGACGGCGGGGGCCTGGACCGGGGCTGCTGCGGGCGCCTGGGCCGGCTGCGCCTGGACGGCGGCCGCCGCTGCGGGCTTCGCAGCTTCCTGCTTGACGGGCGCCTGCGCGGCCGGCGCCTGCTGCGCGCTGGCGGCAAACGGGGCCAGCAGGGTACCTGCAACAAGGTGGGCGATCAGGGAACGGCGTGGGTGAAGCGAAGAAGGTACGACAGGAAGAATCTTGGACATGAAGGCTGCTCGACAGTTTGGGCGATTGCGATTGTCGCATGCCAACTTCTCGATGTTTGTAACAAAAGATAACAAGCAGACAATCGGTCGATTTGTGCATGCATACGTGTTGTATCGGGATGACATACACTTCCGGTTTTCAAACGGGGATCGCGAACATGAACGTATTCGATTTCAGTGCGACTACGCTGGACGGCAAGCCGGTCGAGCTGGCGACTTACCGCGGCAAGGTGCTGCTCATCGTGAACACCGCCAGCGCCTGCGGCTTCACGCCGCAGTACAAGGGACTGGAAGCGCTGCACCGCCAGTACGGCGAGCGCGGTCTGGTGGTGATGGGTTTTCCCTGCAACCAGTTCGGCAAGCAGGAACCGGGCAGCGAGGCCGAGATCGGCGCCTTCTGCGAAAAGAACTATGGGGTGAGCTTTCCGATGTTCGCCAAGGTCGACGTCAACGGCGAGGATGCGCATCCGCTGTTCAGGCACCTGAAGGGCGAGAAGCCCGGCGTGCTCGGTACCGAAGCCATCAAGTGGAACTTCACCAAGTTCCTGGTGGGGCGCGACGGCGAAGTGGTCAGGCGCTACGCACCGCAGACCACCCCGGACGAGATCGCCGGGGACATCGAGCAGCTGCTGGCGCAATAAAAACGCGCTGGCCGCTGCCTCTGTAGGGTGGTCGGCTCTGCCGACCGCGCGTCCAGCCAGAGCATGCTCAGCCACGACGCATCGTTGCGTTGAACGCGCGGTCGGACAAGCCGACCACCCTATTTCCTGGCTTACTGCTGCGGAACGAAGCGGATCGCCTGGCCGCCGCCGGGCGCCAGGCGCAGCTGCAGCGTATCGGCGGCAGTGACGGTCCTGGTTTCCGTCGCCAGGTCGAAGCGGCGTTCGCTACGGTAGTCGGCCGCGTCGCCGTCGCGGTAGATCTCGGCCAGGTAGCGCCTGCCCTTGTCGAGGAACTCCAGCGGCAGCGGCAGCGTGCGGGCCTCGCTGTCGGTCACGGCGCCGACGTACCAGTCCTGGCTGTTGCGGTCCTTGCGCGCGATCGTCGAGTACTGCCCCACTTCGCCATGGATGACGCGGGTCTCGGCCCAGTCGGTCGGCACGTCGCGGATGAACTTGAACGCAGCCGGATACTTTTCGTAGTTCTCCGGCAGGTCGGCCGCCATCTGGATCGGCGAATAGATGACGACAAAATTCGCCAGCTGCTTGGCCTGGGTCGAGTTGAAGGCCTTGCCGTCCGCGCCCACCAGGCTCAGGATGCCCGGGGTGTAGTCCATCGGCCCGCTCAGCATGCGCGTAAACACCAGCTTGGCCTCGTGGTCCACGCCGTTGGGCGGATTGCCCCAGGCGTTATACTCGACCCCGCGCGCGCCTTCGCGCGTGAGCCAGTTCGGATAGGTGCGGCGCAGGCCGGTGTCCTTCACCGGTTCGTGGGTGTCGATCGACAGCTTGTATTTCGCGGCCTCGGTCACGGCCTTCAGGAAGTGATTCACGCCTTCCTGTGAATCGTAGTGGCCATGGCGTGGCTTGCCGTCGCGCCCCGGCAACAGCGCGCTGCCCGCCTCGTGCACATATCCCGACTTGATGCTGTCCACGCCCAGCTTCGCATACAGTTTATACGCCGCATCCATCTGCTTTTCGTAGGCGACGATGTTGGCGCCGGTCTCGTGGTGGCCGATCAGGCGCACGCCCTTCGATTTCGCATACGCGGCCAGGCCGGGCAGGTCGAAATCGGGATAGGGCTGGGTGAAGCTGAAGTCGGCGCCGCCATGGCCCCAGTCGCTCTCCCAGCCCCGGTTCCAGCCTTCGACCAGCACGCCGCGGAATCCGTTTCGCGCCGCGAAGTCGATGGTTTTTTTCGTGTTGGCGGTGGTGGCCGCATGTTTCGGGCCGGCGTTCCAGGTGCCGCTGTTCAGGTGCATCTGCCACCAGACGCCGACGAACTTCGAGGGCTTCACCCAGGACACGTCGCCGAGCCGGTTCGGCTCGTTCAAGTTGAGGATCAGGTCCGACATGTACAGGCCCGCGGCATTGTCCGCGATCTGCAGCGTGCGCCATGGCGTGCTGAAGGCGCCCTTGCGCACGACGGCCGGGCCGCTCGGGGACGGCGCCAGCATCGCGCGCAGCTTCTGGCCGTCGACCTTGCGCAGCCACATGGTGGCGTAGTCGACCAGCGCCGCTTCGTGGAAGGCGATGTGGGTGCCGTCGTCAAGGCGCAGGGTGAGCGGCGTGTTGGCGATGCCGATCTCCTTGAGCGGCGCCTTGCGGATTTCTTCTTCCAGCCCGGGCAATTCGCCGGCCGGAATCCACCAGGCGGTGGCCGGCTGGGCGACCGTGAATTCGGTCAGCTCATCGATGATCTCGGCCGTGCGCAATGCGGGCTGGGACGGGAATTCGTAGCGGAAACCGATCCCGTCGTCGTAGATGCGAAACACGACCGTCAGCTGGCGCCCTGCCCGGTTCTTCTGCTCGAGGTCGACGCGCAGCTCGCGGTAGCGGTTGCGCACATGCTGGCGCTCGCCCCAGGGCTGTTCCCAGGTGCTGTCATGCTCGCTTACGGCCTGGCGGCGCAGGCTGAAGCCGCCATCCAGCTTGTGCGCATTGGCCAGGTTGAAGCCGAGCCGCGAGGGCGCGATGATCTCCTTGCCCTTGCGCTTGACGCCGTAGGCGAGCTTGCCCATGCCGTCGACCTGCACCTCGACGCTCAGCACATTGCCGGGAGACGCAGCGCCGGCAATGATCTGCTGGGCCCATGCCGGAACAGAGAGCAGGCAGGATGCGAGCAGCGCGGCGGCGCCAGTGAGGAAACGGATGGGCACGGTGATCTCCTTGTCGTGATGGCGTCGTCGGTAGCAAAACTACCTATCTCTAGCATATCTCAGCAATACTACGACAAAAAGATGTAACTTGACTACCAGCTCACGCGCTCAGCGGGTCTGGATCCAGGCAGCGCCGTGGGTGATGCAGGCCCGGTTGACGTTTTCCAGGAAGCGGATCGCCTCGCCCTGGGACACGCCGGGCGGCACCAGGGCGGCCAGCAAGGCGTCTTCGCTGACCCGGTCGAGGCCATAGGAGATGGCGCGCGAGACGTCGCGCGCCCGCTTGCCGTCGCTGTTGTACAGCGCATCGTAGACGCCCACCTCGTCCCAGACGGGCACCAGGCCGGGCGTGGTGGAATCCTCGAAGACGACCATGGGCGGCAGGTCCTCGTCTTCGCGGATGAGCTGGAAAATGAAACTCAAGATCGATCCTCGTTGGCGAAACGGGGCGATCCTAGCACACCATGCATCGGCTTGCGGCGCATACCGTGCATCGCGGCGGCCGGCCTTGCCGCGCCGCCGGTCTTTTCATCGTCAGTCGCCCGTGAATGCCGCCATGTACAGCAAGACGAATGCAATCACCGAAATGATCGCGTGCGCCACCACGAATCCCTTCGGCAGCGGCTTCTCGTTCAGGTGATAGTGCAGGTTCAGCACCACGCCCCCCAGCGAGCCGCCCAGGAACAGCAGGAGCGAAATGAGCGCCATGCCGGGCGCTTCCAGCGCGAACACGGCGTAGGCAAGCAAGGTAACGCCCGCGGCCGCCAGGAAGCCGTGCGCCATCGCAATCGAATCCGGCGGATTCCTGCCGGTCGAGAAGCGGATCCATCCCATGACGATACCGCCGAGCGCTGTCAAAGCGAATAAGTACGTCGACACCTGTAGCATCCTGATCGATTCCATCCTGCCCTCCTGGTCTGTGTGTCCGGTTGTTGGATGACCAGGCATTGTCCCGTGTGGGCTCGCTGCAAACGGAAGGTCTGCATTGCTGCCTGGCGCTCACTCAACTATAGACAAACCACGATTCAAGCGCACACGCTTGGCCGCAGCCAGTGAGCTGCATCGGCGTTCAGGCCAGTGCGCGGTCGATCAGTTCGATCCAGTGGCTGACCGGGGTTTGCGTACCCGACTGCAGGTGGGTCATGCAGCCGATGTTGGCCGAGACGATCTCGTCCGGATTGCAGGCATCCAGGCTGGCCAGCTTGCGGTCGCGCAGTGCGTGGGCGATCTCCGGGTGCAGCACGGAATAGGTGCCCGCCGAGCCGCAGCACAGGTGGCTGTCTGCGCACAGGCTCACATCGACGCCGGCGGCGCGCAGCACGCCCTCCACCTTGCCGCGGATCTGCTGGCCGTGCTGCAGCGTGCAGGGTGGGTGGTAGGCCACCCGCTTCGCGATCCTGCCCTTCAGCTTCGCGGCCAGCTGCTCCTCGAACTCCGGCATGATTTCGGACAGGTCACGCGTCAGCATCGCGATGCGTCCCGCCTTCGCGGCATAGGCTTCGTCGTGCGCCAGCAGGTGGCCGTACTCCTTGACGGTGACGCCGCAGCCGGACGCCGTCATGACGATCGCTTCGATCTCTTCCCGCTCCACCCAGGGCCACCAGGCGTCGATGTTGCGCCGCATGTCGGCCAGGCCGCCCTGCTGGTCGTTCAGGTGATGGCGCACGGCGCCGCAGCATCCGGCTTTCGGCGCAGCGATCAACTGCACGCCGAAGGCGTCCAGCACGCGCGCCGTCGCCGCGTTGATGTTCGGCGCCATCGCCGGCTGGACGCAGCCCGCCAGCACCAGCATCTTGCGCGCGTGGGTGCGCGTCGGCCAGGCGCCGGGCTTGCGCGCCGGCTGCAGCTTGTCCTGCAGTCCTTTCGCGAGCAGCGGGCGGGCCAGTTGCCCCGCCCCGAACGCGGGCTTGAACAGCGCCGTGCGCGGCAGGAATTCCTTCAGGGTCATGCGCTTCACCCGGTCCTTCAGCGGACGGGGCACGCGTTCCTCCACCACGCGGCGGCCGATGTCGACCAGGCGGCCGTACTTGACCCCGGACGGACAGGTGGTCTCGCAGTTGCGGCAGGTGAGGCAGCGGTCCAGGTGCAGCTGGGTCTTGCGGGTGGGTTGCGCGCCTTCCAGCACCTGCTTGATCAGGTAGATGCGGCCGCGCGGGCCGTCGAGCTCGTCGCCCAGCAGCTGGTAGGTCGGGCAGGTGGCGGTGCAGAAGCCGCAGTGCACGCAGGCGCGCAGGATCGCTTCGGCTTCCTTGCCGTCCGCAGTGTCCTTGATGAAGTCGGCGAGATTGGTTTGCATGCTAGTACATCCGTCCCGGATTGAAGAGATGCGCCGGATCGAAGGAGTGCTTCAGGCGTTCGTGGATGCGCGCGATGGCGGGCGCCAGCGGCTGGAACACGCCCACCGCTTTGTCGCCGCCGCGGAACAGGCTCGCGTGGCCGCCGACGGCGCCGACGGCTTGGCGAATGCTTGCGGCGTCGACGTCGCCGCGCAGCCAGCGCTGGGCGCCGCCCCACTCGATCAGCTGGCCCGATCCCGGCCCGCCGCCGGGCACGATCGCGCCCGCCGACGACGGCACCGACAGGCGCCACAGCGCCTCGTCGCCGCCGAAGAAAGCCAAACGCTGCTCGCGCAGCGCTTCCCAGAAAGAGGCGGCATCCGGGACGGCCTCGCCGCCGATCAGGCGCACGGCTGCGTCGACCGCCGCCTGGGCGCCCGACAGGCGCAGCCACAGGATGCCCTCGTGCCAGCAGCTGGCAGACAAGGGCAACGGCTGGCCCCCCCATTCGTTCAGCCGGCGGATCGCGTCGACCTGCGGCAGTTGCAGGCGCAGCGTGGTTTCCGCAAAGGGTTTCGGCAAGACCTTGACCGATACTTCCAGCAGCAGGCCGAGCGTGCCCAGGGAGCCCGCGAGCATGCGCGACACGTCGTAGCCGGCCACGTTCTTCATGACCTGGCCGCCGAAGCGCAAGACGTCGCCCTTCCCGTCCAGCAGCTGCGCGCCCAGCACGAAATCGCGCACGCCGCCGCTGCTGGCGCGGCGCGGTCCGGCCAGGCCGGCGGCGATCGCGCCGCCGAGGGTAGCGCCCTCGCCGAAATGCGGCGGCTCGAAAGCCAGCATCTGATTGCGCTCGGCCAGCACGGCCTCGATCTCGGCAAGCGGCGTGCCGCTGCGCGCCGTGATCACCAGCTCGGTGGGCTCATAGTCGACAATGCCGGCATGGCCGCGCGTGTCGAGGATCTCGCCCTCGAGGCGCTGGCCGTACCAGTCCTTGGTGCCGCCGCCCCGGATGCGCAGGGACGTCTTGTCGGCTGCGGCGGCGCGCACCCGTTCCTGGAATTGTTCGATCGACTGCATGTCCATTTAAAACCGCGGAAGGTCGGGGAACGGCAGCGCGCCGCCGTGCACGTGCATCTTGCCGAATTCGGCGCAGCGGTGCGGGGTCGGGATCGCCTTGTCCGGGTTGAGCAGCATTGGCGCGTCGAACGCGCGCTTGACGTCGAAAAAGGCGTCGAGCTCCTTGCGGCCGAACTGCACGCACATCGAGTTGATCTTTTCCATGCCCACGCCGTGCTCGCCGGTGATGGTGCCGCCCACCTCGACGCACAGCGCCAGGATAGCCGCGCCGAAGGCTTCGGCACGCTCGAACTCGCCGGGCTGGCTGGCGTCGAACAGGATCAGCGGATGCATATTGCCGTCGCCCGCATGGAACACGTTCGAGCAGCGCAGGCCGAAGGTCTGCTCCATTTGTTCGATACCGCCGAGCACGCGCGCGAGCTGCTTGCGCGGGATGGTGCCGTCCATGCAGTAGTAATCCGGCGAGATGCGGCCCGCCGCCGGAAAGGCGTTCTTGCGGCCGGACCAGAAGCGCATGCGCTCAGGCTCGTTCTGCGATACGGCGATGGCGGTCGCCCCGGCGCCTTCGAATACGGCCTTCATGCGTTCGATCTCTTCGGCCACTTCCAGCGCGGTGCCGTCGGCCTCGCACAGCAGGATGGCGGCGGCCTCCAGATCGTAGCCGGCGTGCACGAAAGGCTCGACCATGCGCACCGAGGTGCGGTCCATCATCTCCAGCCCGGCCGGGATGATGCCGGCGGCGATGATGCTGGCCACCGCATTCCCGGCCGTGATGACGTCGGCAAACGAGGCCATGACCACCTGGGCCACCGCCGGCTTCGGCACCAGCTTGACCGTCACCTCGGTAACGATGCCGAGCATGCCTTCCGAGCCGATGAACACGGCCAGCAGGTCCAGGCCCGGGGCATCCAGCGCCTCGCTGCCGAGTTCGATGATCTCGCCCTCGATCGTGGCCACGCGCACGCGCAGCACGTTGTGCACGGTCAGGCCGTATTTCAGGCAATGCACGCCGCCCGAGTTCTCGGCCACGTTGCCGCCGATGGTGCAGGCAATCTGCGACGAGGGGTCGGGCGCGTAGTACAGGCCGTACGGGGCGGCCGCTTCCGAGATCGCGAGGTTGCGCACGCCGGGCTGGACCACGGCAGTGCGTGCGAACGCATCCACCTTCACGATGCGGTTCAGGCGCGCGGTCGAGAGCACGACGCCCTCGGCGATCGGCAGCGCGCCGCCGGACAGGCCGGTGCCGGCGCCGCGCGGCACGATCGGCACGCCGAGCTCGCGGCAGGTGTCCAGGATCGCCAGCACCTGCTCTTCGCTGGTGGGCAGCGTGACGATCAGCGGCAGCTGGCGGTAGGCGGCCAGGCCGTCGCATTCGTATGGACGGGTGTCTTCGGGATCGGACAGGACGCATGAATGGGCCAGATGCGCCGGCAGGCGCGCGCGCAGCGCGGCGGCGACCTGCGCGCGCCGTCCGTCGAGGGTGGAGGTGGTGACGCTCATGTCGGGATTGTAGGCACAAATGGCCGCACGCGGGGCACAAGGGCCGCGTTTTATCGTATGCTCGCCCTATCGTTTTTTTGACAGATTGTATAAGGCTAAATCATGGGCAACCGACTTTCGAAAATCTCCACCCGCACCGGCGACGACGGCACCACCGGCCTGGGCGACGGCAGCCGCACGGGCAAGGACAGCGCGCGCATCCATTCGCTCGGCGAAGTCGACGAGCTCAACTCCTTCGTCGGCCTGCTGCTGTGCGAAGAGATGCCCGCCGACCTGCGCGAAGAACTGGTCTCGATCCAGCACGACCTGTTCGACCTGGGCGGCGAGCTGTGCATTCCCGGTTACGAGATGATCAAGGACGAGCACGTGGCGCGCCTCGACGCCCTGCTGGAGAAGTACAACGCCGACCTGCCGATGCTCAAGGAATTCATCCTGCCGGCCGGTTCGCGCGCGGCCTCACTGGCCCATGTGTGCCGCACCGTGTGCCGCCGCGCCGAGCGCAGCATCGTGGCGCTGTCGCACGCCGAACAGATCCGGCCGCATCCGCGCCAGTACGTCAATCGCCTGTCAGACCTGATGTTCGTGCTGGCGCGCGTGCTGAACCGCTTCGCCGGCGGCAGCGACGTGCTGTGGCAGCACGAGCGCAAGCGCGGATAAGGCACGGCGCATGGAAGACTTCATCGGCATCTACGACGGCGCCCTTACGCCTGAACAGTGCGACGCCATCCGCGCGCGCTTCGACGCCAGCAAGAAGGTGGCGCGCGGCCGCACCGGCAACGGCGTGGACGTCAGCAAGAAGGACAGCTACGACCTGACCATCAACGGACATGCCGAATGGGACGACGTCGGCGCACTGCTCACCCAGGCCATGGCGCGCCACCTGGCGCAGTACATGGACAAGTACCGCATGCTGCTGATCGGCGCGCTGTCGCCCCAGGTGGCGCATCCGCAGACGGGCGCGCCGGTGACGCTGTCGCTGCAGAATTTCGACGAGTTCGGCACGCCCAATGTTGTGGAACTGATGCAGTCGATCTACCGGGTCGGGCACATCAACCTGCAGAAGTACCTGCAGGGCAGCGGCGGCTACCACCACTGGCATTCCGAGATCTACCCGCAGAACGCCAGCTGCGAGACGCTGCACCGGGTGCTGCTGTGGCAGTTCTACCTGAACGACGTGGAAGATGGCGGGGAGACGGAGTTCCTGTACCAGGGGCGCAAGGTGGAGGCGCGCAAGGGGCGCTTGATCATTGCGCCGGCGGGGTTTACGCATACCCACAAAGGGCATGTGTCACGCAGCGGGGACAAGTATATTGCGACCTCGTGGATCTTGTTCCAGCGGGCCGAGGCGCTGTTTGGGGGGACGTAGGGGTGATCTGGTCCAGTGGACCAGATCACGGTTTCCCGCCCGCGCGTTCAACTCCCCCAGGCATTGTGGAAATGCACGCCGTAGTTGAACGCGCGGCCGGCAAAGCCGACCACCCTACGTGTTGTTGACCACCAGGCGCGGCTCACCCGAAGCAAATCGCGCACGAATCGAGGCCGCGATGCCCTTCGCATCCAGGCCCACCGACGCCAGCAGCGCCCCCGGATCCCCCTGGTCGATGAACTTGTCCGGCAAGCCGAGATTCAGCACCGGCTTGGCGATCCCCGCCGCCGCTAGCGCTTCCATCACGGCGCTGCCCGCGCCGCCCATGATGCAGCCCTCTTCCACCGTCACCAGGTAGTCGTGTTCCTTCGCCAGGCGCTTGACCAGTTCCACGTCGAGCGGCTTCACGAAGCGCATGTTGGCGACAGTCGCGTCCAGCTCCTCGCCGGCGGCGACGCTCGGCGCCACCATCGAACCGAAGGCGAGGATGGCGATGCCCTTGCCCTCGCGCGCCACGATACCCTTGCCGATCTCGATCGAGGTCAACGCTTCCTGGATGCTTGCTCCCACGCCGGCGCCGCGCGGATAGCGCACCGCGGCCGGGCCCGGGTAGTGGTAGGCGGTGGTCAGCATCTGGCGGCACTCGTTCTCGTCGGACGCGGCCATGACGACCATGTTCGGGATGCAGCGCAGGTAGGCCAGGTCGTAGTTGCCGGCATGGGTGGCGCCGTCGGCGCCCACCAGGCCTGCGCGGTCGAGTGCGAAGGTCACGTCCAGGTTCTGCAAGGCCACGTCGTGGATCAGCTGGTCGTAGCCGCGCTGGAGAAAAGTAGAGTAGATCGCGACCACCGGCTTGAGGCCCTCGGTGGCCATGCCGGCCCCGAAGGTCACCGAGTGCTGCTCGGCGATGCCGACGTCGAAGTAGCGCTCCGGGTACTGCTGGTGGAAGCGCACCATGCCCGAACCTTCGCGCATCGCCGGCGTGATGCCGACCAGGCGTTTGTCGCTTGCTGCCATGTCGCACAGCCAGTTGCCGAACACTTCGGTGTAGGTGATCTTGGCAGGCGCCGTGGCCGGCTTGATGCCCTCGGTCGGGTTGAACTTGCCGGTGCCGTGGTACAGGATCGGCTCGGCCTCGGCCAGCTTGTAGCCCTGCCCCTTCTTGGTGACCACGTGCAGGAACTGCGGGCCCTTGAGCTTCTTGATGTTCTCCAGGGTCGGGATCAGGGAATCGAGGTCGTGGCCGTCGATCGGGCCGATGTAGTTGAAGCCGAATTCCTCGAACATCGTGGCCGGCACCACCATGCCCTTGGCGTGTTCTTCGATCTTGCGCGCCAGGTCGAGTACCGGGCCGGGCAGCACGGTGCGGCCGACATTCTTGGCGGCGGCGTAGAACTGGCCGCTCATCAGGCGCGCCAGGTAGCGGTTCAGCGCGCCCACCGGCGGCGAGATCGACATGTCGTTGTCGTTCAGGACCACCAGCAGGTTGCAGTCTTCTTCCACGCCCGCGTTGTTCAGGGCCTCGAAGGCCATGCCGGCGGTCATCGAGCCGTCGCCGATCACGGCGATCGCGTGGCGGTCTTCGCCCTTGATCTTGGCTGCCTGGGCCATGCCCAGCGCCGCCGAGATCGAGGTCGACGAGTGCGCGGTGCCGAAGGTGTCGTAGATGCTCTCGTCGCGCTTCGGGAAGCCCGACAGGCCGTTCAGCTGGCGCAGGCTGGGCATGCGGCCGCGGCGGCCGGTGAGGATCTTGTGCGAATAGGTCTGGTGGCCCACGTCCCACACGATGCGGTCGTGCGGGGTGTTGAACACGTAGTGCAGCGCGATGGTCAGTTCCACCGTGCCCAGGTTCGAGGACAGGTGGCCGCCGGTCTTCGACACCGAGTCGAGCAGGAACTGGCGCAGCTCGGTGGCGAGCGGGGTCAGCTGGTTCCGCGCCAGCAGGCGCAGGTCGGCGGGGTCGTTGATGGTCTCTAGCAGGTTCATTTATGCCTTCCGCTGCACGATGAGGTCCGCGAGTTCGCGCAGCCGCAGTGCTTGTTCTCCGAATGGCGCCAGCGCTTCGTGCGCTTCACGCCGCAATTGCTCGGCCAGTTCCTTCGATTGTTCCAGCCCAAGGATCGACACATAGGTCGGCTTGTTGTCGGCCGCGTCCTTGCCCGCGGTCTTGCCCAGCGTGGCCGAGTCGGCCGTCGCGTCGAGCACGTCGTCCACCACCTGGAAGGCCAGGCCGATCGCCGTCGAATAGGCGCCCAGGGCTTCCAGCTCGGTAGGCGACAGGTCGCGGCCGGCCAGCGCGCCGAGGATCACGGACACGCGCAGCATGGCGCCCGTCTTGAGCTGGTGCATGCGCTCGAGTTCCTCGCGCGTGAGCGCCAGGCCCACGCTGTCCAGGTCGATCGCCTGGCCGCCGCACATGCCTTTGGTGCCGGCCGCCTCGGCCAGCAGGCGCAGCATGGCGACCTGGCGGCCGGGGGGCAGCGTGTCGATGCCGGCCAGCGCCTCGAAGGCCTGGGCCTGCAGTGCGTCGCCGGCCAGCAGCGCGGTCGCTTCGTCGTAGGCCACGTGCACGGTCGGCTTGCCGCGGCGCAGGTCGTCGTCGTCCATGCAGGGCATGTCGTCGTGCACCAGCGAATAGACGTGGATCATCTCGACGGCAGCCGCCACGCGCGCCAGCGCTGCAGCGTCACCGCCGAACAGCGCGCCGCTCGCATAGGCCAGCAGCGGGCGCACCCGCTTGCCGCCGCCCAGCGCGGTGTAGCGCATCGCCTCGTGCAGCTTGTGCGGCACGGTGGCGCCCGGGGGCAGCAAGGTCTCGAGGGCCCCCTCGACCTCCTGCTGCACCGCGTGCATCCATTCCTGGAACGGCTGCGCCGTCATTGGTCCCCCTCGCCTTCGGCCGAGAAGGGTTTCAGCATGTCGCCTTCGAGCACCTTGACCTGGGACTCGACCTTTTCGAGCTGGGCCGCGCAGTACTTCACCAGCTCGGAGCCGCGCGCATAGGCGGCCACCGACGCTTCGAGCGGCAGCTGGCCGGATTCCATCTGCGACACGAGCTGGGCCAGCTCGGCCATCGCCCCTTCGAAAGACTCGGGCGGCGCTGCCAGGGTCGTGGCGTTGGTATTATTTGCCATAGCTATCTTGTAGGGTAGGCGCAAGGGTGCGCCATCGGTCAATCCAATCGCGTATTTTAGATCAATCCTTCCCCTCAAGGGGCGCACATTGCATCATCCGCAACTTGCCTGTATGGAACATTTGACTGCAACGGCGTCCTTCCTCCCGAAATCCGTGAATTTTCAACAACTTATTTGCGCGGTTTCGCCACTTGCCCGTGACGGGCCCTGACCCCTGAGGCTGTTTCCACGGTATAATCTTCGGTTCTGTCCGAAATACCGTATTCATCTTCCTGAGATTTTGGTCTTTGGATTCTTTCTCTTCTTTGGTAGTACTTGATTAAAGGGGGGTTGGGATGTCCGATCTGGCTACCCACGCCAAGCTGGCGCTTTCTTGCGCTCAGCTGCCGGTACATGTCTATTTTGACAATGCGCTGATGCAGCGCGAGCTCGCGCAGTTGTTCAGCAAAGGCCCGCGCTACGTCGGCCACGAATTGATGGTGCCTGAGCCAGGCGATTTCGCGACACTTGCATCCGAAAACGAAGGCCGCATGCTGGTCCGTAATGCGGGCGGCATCGAAGTGCTGTCCAACGTCTGCCGCCACCGCCAGGCGCTGATGTTCAATGGCCGCGGCAATGCGAACACCATCGTGTGTCCCCTGCACCGCTGGACCTACGACCTGAAGGGCCAGCTGATCGGCGCTCCGCATTTCCCGGAGACGCCCTGCCTGAACCTGTCGAAGACGCCCCTGCAGAACTGGAACGGCCTGCTGTTCGAGCAGAACGGCTACGACGTCATGGACAAGCTCAGGCACATGGAAGCGACCCGCGACCTCGACTTCACCGGCTACATGTTCGACCACGTCGAGATCCACGAGTGCGACTACAACTGGAAGACCTTCATCGAGGTCTACCTGGAGGATTACCACGTCGAGCCCTTCCACCCGGGCCTGGGCAACTTTGTCTCCTGCGACGACCTGAAGTGGGAATTCGGCCGCGACTACAGCGTCCAGACCGTGGGCGTGAACCGTTCGCTGCAGAAGGCGGGCTCGCCGGCCTACAAGAAGTGGCAGGAACAGGTCCTGAAGTTCAACAACGGCCAGCCGCCGAAGTACGGCGCCATCTGGCTGACCCTGTATCCGAACATCATGGTCGAGTGGTATCCGAACGTGCTGGTGGTGTCGACCCTGTGGCCGATCGGCCCGCAGAAGACGCGCAACGTGGTCGAGTTCTACTACCCGGAAGAGTTCGTGCTGTTCGAGCGCGGTTTTGTCGAGGCCGAGCGCGCCGCCTACATGGAAACGGCGGTCGAGGACGACGAGATCGCGCTGCGCATGGATGCGGGCCGCAAGATCCTGCTGGATCGCGGCGTCAACGAAGTGGGGCCTTACCAGTCGCCGATGGAAGACGGGATGCAGCACTTCCACGAGTGGTACCGCAGCAAGCTGGAACTGGAACTCTAGAGCGTGGCTTCACTCTGGATGCTGTTTGCCAGCTTCGCGTTCGCCGCCATGGGCGCGGGCGTGAAGCTGGCGTCCGAGTTGTACTCCACCTCCGAACTCGTGATGTACCGCGGCCTGATCGGCACGCTGGTGCTGTTCATGATCGTCCGCCAGCGCGGCGGCAGCTTCAGGACGGTCTTCCCCAGGGCCCACATCTGGCGCAGCGTGGTCGGCGTGACCTCGCTGTGGCTGTGGTTCTTCGCCATCACGCGCCTGCCGCTGGCGACCGCCGTCACCCTCAACTACATGGCCCCGATCTGGATCGCGGCCTTCATGCTCGGCATCGGCTGGTGGCGCGGCACCAAGCTGCCAGAGTGGCCGCTGCTGCTGGCCATCGCGATGAGCTTCTTCGGCGTGACCCTGGTGCTGCAGCCTGCCATCGAGAGCGAGCAGTGGCTGGGCGGCCTGGCCGGCGTGTGTTCGTCGGTGATCTCGGCCATGGCCTACATGCAGGTGCGCAGGCTCGGCCAGATGGGCGAGCCGGAATACCGTGTGGTGTTCTACTTCTCGCTGACCACCGCGCTGGCCGGCCTGCTGGGCGTGCTCGCGGGCGACGGTCCCGGCGACGCGGTATTCCAGGACCATAGCTGGGGCAGCGCACTCCTGTTGCTGGGAATCGGCGTGGCCGCCCTGATGGCGCAGATGGCCATGACGCGCGCCTACCGCGTCGGCAAGGTGCTGGTGGTGGCCAACCTGCAGTACACCGGCATCGTTTTCTCCAGCCTGTGGGGCCTGGCGCTGTGGAGCGACACCTTCGACTGGCATGTCTGGCTGGGCATCGGCGTCATCCTGGCCTCCGGCATCGCCGCGACGTTCTACAATACACGCAGCACGGCCAAGGGCGCCGTCGTCAAGGACACCGACCCCATCGCCAGCGAGACATGAAAACTGAGCTGAGGAGCAACATAGGATGAACAACTACGCGACCCTGATCTCCGCGCAAGACCTGGCGGCGCACATCGACGATCCGTCCTGGGTGGTCGTGGACTGCCGCCACGACCTGATGAACCCGGCCGCCGGCCGCGACGGCTATGCGATCGGCCACCTGCCGGGCGCGGTCTTCGGCGACATCGAGCGCCAGCTGTCGGGCGCCAGGCACGGCGCGGACGGCGTGTTCCGCGGCCGCCATCCGCTGCCCGAGAAAGAGCAGCTCGCCGAGACCCTGCGCGGCTGGGGCGTGAACGACGATTCGCAGGTCGTCGCCTACGACGCGCACGGCGGCATGTACGCGGCGCGCCTGTGGTGGCTGCTGCGCTGGCTGGGCCACGAGGCGGTGGCGGTGCTGGACGGCGGCATGGCGGCCTGGCAGTCGCTCGGCATGCCGCTCGCGACCGATGCGCCGCCGAAGCCGCACGGCCGCATCAAGGTACGCGCACCATTCGTGCCGACCGTGACGCTGGCCGAGGTGGTGGACAACGTGGCCAGGGGCGAGCGCATCGTGATCGACGCGCGCGCCAGCGACCGTTTCCGCGGCGAGAACGAGACCATCGACCCGGTGGGAGGACACATTCCGGGCGCCAGGAACCGCTTCTTCAAGGACAACCTGCAGCCGGACGGCCGCTTCAAGGACGCCGATACGCTGCGCAGCGAGTTCGCGCCGCTGGTCGACGACCCGGCGCGGGCCATCATGCAGTGCGGCTCGGGCGTGACCGCCTGCCACAACCTGCTGGCGCTGGAAGTCGCCGGCATGCCGGGCGCCGCCCTGTATCCGGGATCGTGGAGCGAATGGGTGGGCGACGGCAAGCAGGCGACCGGCCGCCCGGTCGCTACCGGCGAGGCGTGAGGGAGGGGCATCCAATGAAAAAAGCAACGACGAAAGAGCAGGCAGCCATGTCCGACGACGACAAGACGAACGCCGGCGCAGCCGCGCTGGAGATTCCTGAAGCGGTTGCCGCCGCCTTGAGCGGCTGGGTGCAGCAGGTCGCGGAACAGACCGCCGCGCCGGTGCGCGAGGCGCTGGCCCAGTCCGAGAGCGAAGCGGCCGAGCTGCGCGACACCGGCGCCAGCCTGGCGGCCGCGCGCGACCAGGCCCTGGCCACCGCGGCCGAACATGCGGCCGATATCGAACGCCTGAACACCGAGCTGCGCGACGCGCGCCAGGTCGCCACCGACGCCGTGGTGAGCAAGGCGAAAGACCAGCTGGCGATCGAAGGCAAGGACCGCCAGCTGGCCGACCTGCGCGCCCAGCTCGAGCGCAACGTCGCGGCCCAGGCTGCCGAATCGGACGCGCGCCTGGCCGCCGAAATGGAGCTGGTCGGCGCCACCACCGCACGCGACAACTTCGCGGCCGAGGTGAAGACCCTGCGCGCGCAGCTGGACAAATCCTATGCCGAGCGCAGCGCCCTGCGCGCCGAACTCGAATCCTTGCGCGCGAAGAAGTAGGCACCATGGAACGCAATACACGCCAGCGCAAGGCCATCCACCAGTGCATGGAAGATGCCGGGCGGCCGCTCGCCCCGCAGGAAATCCTCGAACACGCCCAGACCGTGGTGCCGGGCATCGGCCTGGCGACGGTGTACCGCAACATCAAGTCGATGCTGGAAGCCGGCGAGATCGCCACGGTGTCGCTGCCGGGCGGCGGCGACCGCTACGAGATCGCGGGGCACGGCCACCATCACCATTTCCACTGCCGCTCCTGCGACAAGGTATATGAAGTGCACGCCTGTCCCGGCGACATGCAGAAGCTGACGCCGAATGGCTTCGTGCTGGAGTCGCATGAGCTGACCTTGTACGGCTTGTGCAACGCCTGCCGCTGATGCGGGCGACATTCTACTCGTAGGGTGGTCGGCTTCGCCGACCGCGCGTCCAACTCACGGATGCGCAGTGGCAAGGCAGGCTTTAGCTGAACGCGCGGTCGGCAGAGCCGACCACCCTACGCGCTGCGGCAATCCTTGCAATAACGGTGATTGCGCACATGCGCCCCCAGCAGCAGCACGCTGCTCAACACCGCCGCCACCGTCTCCGCCATCTCGCCCCACTGCGGGCCGACCACGAACACAGCGAGCAGGAACGCGCCCAGCCCCGCCAGCCCGAGCGACAAGGCAAGCGGATCGCGGTGCTTGAGGTAGCCCGGCACCAGCGCCAGCAGCACCGGCACTGTCACCCCCAGCAGCAGGGCATCGTGCAGCGCATGATGCTCCCCGCCCAGCCCGAGCAATGGAAACGCCGCGATCAAGAGCGGCATCGCCAGGCAGTGCACCAGGCACAGGGCCGACGCCGCCATGCCGGCGTAGTCGGCGAACCTGATCAGGGTTTTCATCAGAAGATGAATCGCAGGCCGGCAGTGATGTTACGGCCCGGCAGCGGCGCCGCTTCCTTGATGAAGGAGGTGTGGCTGAACGCCAGCTCGTCCGTCAGGTTGTTGATGCGCGCGTAGAGCTGGGCCGGCACGCCGAGGATGCGCGTGGTGTAATGGGTGCCGAGGTTCAGCATGTTGTAGCCCCCGGTACGGCCCTCGAACTCTCCCACCTTGTCCTGCTTGCCGACGCGGACCAGTTCGACCATGCCGTGCCATGCCTGCCAGTCCGCATTGAGGCGCACGCCGATCCGGTGCGCCGGGATGCGCGGGATGTTGCGATTGCCTTCGCCGCCATCGAAGCGGGCGCGCACCATGTCGCCGAACAGGGTGCCTTCCACCACCTTCGAGAACTTGTGGCGCAGCTCCCCTTCCAGGCCGGTGAAGGTGGCGTCGCGCTGGGCGTACTCGACCAGCTGGAAGCCTTCGTGGTTGTCCAGCGTGTGCGCGTAGATATAGTTGTCGACCCGGTTGTGGAAGGCGCTCAGCGAGAAGGTGGTGTCGCCTTCGAACTTGCGCAGGGTGAGGTCGACGTTGTTCGAGGTTTCCTTGCCCAGGTTCTGGTTACCGATCTCGTAGGTGCTGGTGGCCAGGTGCACGCCGTCCGCATACAGTTCCTCGGCGGCCGGCAGGCGGTGGGCGCGCGAAATGCCGGCACGCAGCGAGTACTGGGGCTGGAATTTCCAGACCGCGCCCAGCGCCATCGAAGTGCCGCGGGCATCGGTATCGCGTGCGCCAGCGAAGCGCGCGTTGTCGACCTCGATGTCCTGCCATTCATGCCGCAGGCCCGCTTCGAAGCGCCAGTTGTCGAGCTTGTACTCCTCGGTGACGAAGGCGGCGTGGCGGGAGGTGACGGTCGGCGGCACATAGGCTTCGTCGCCCGCCGTATCGAAGTCGCGGCGCGTGCTCTGCAGCCCGACCACGCCGCGCCAGCCGGCCACCGGCACATGCTCGAGTTCGACGCGTGCATCGTGCGACTTGTTCATGAAGCTGGTCGCGACCACGCCTTCTTCGAGCTCGTCGTGGCGGTAATCGGTGAACGATGCGCGCAGGCGGGCCTTGGCGATGCCCGGCAGCGGATTGCGCACTTCGCCGCGCAGGTCCCAGCGGTCGCTCTTGAGCTTCACCACCGGGGTTTCTTCCGCGCCGTGCTCGTGTTCGTGGTCGTCCTCGCCCTCGTGTTCGCCCTCTTCCTCGTCATGGCCGTCGCAATGCAGGTGGTCGCCGTGCGGATGGCAGCTCTCGAACTCGTGCCCGTGGCCCGGGATGCCGTATTCGTTGCGCTCCTTGGTATAGGCGACGCCCAGGTAGCCACGCTCGCCGACCCACGACAGGCCGACGCTGCCGGTCTCGGTTTCCTTGTAGCTGCCGGGGACGCGCTTGCCGTCCTGCCAGCCCTTGCCGACGCGGTATTCGCCGGCGTCGCGCTTGACGCCCTCGGCGTGGACGGCGACACTGCCGCTGCCGCCGGTCACTTCGAAGGCGCCGGTCTTCTCGCGCGCCACCGAATTGGCGCGCGCTTCAAAGCTGCCCTCGACCCCTTTTTCCGGCATCCGGGTAGGAATCTTGCGGTCCAGGATGTTGACGACGCCGCCGACGGCGCCGCCGCCATAGGCCAGCGCCGACGGGCCGCGCAGCACTTCGATGCGTTCGGCCAGCACGGGCTCGAAACCGACGGCGTGGTCAGGACTGATGGTGGAGGCGTCCTGCACCTCCGCGCCGTCCGACAGGATCTTCACGCGCGGGCCGTCCATGCCGCGGATGACCGGGCGGCTGGCGCCGGCGCCGAAGTGGCTCGAGTTGATGCCGGGCTGGTTGGCCAGCGTCTCGCCCAGCGTCGACTCGCGCACGCGCACCAGTTCACCGCCGCCCAGCGAGGTGACCGGGGTGATCATGTCGTCGCTGACCACGCCGAGCGCACTGGCGGACACCACCACGGTCGGGACGGTGTCGGGATCGGACTGGAGACGGCTGTCGTCGGTCCGGGTCTGGGCCTGGGCCGACGTGTGCAGGGCGCCAAAGGCAAACAGGATCGCCAGCGCGAGCGGCGTGCGGGGGAAGGTCGAAATGGACATGGCAAGGCTTCCTTGGTTGTATTCTCCGGTAATGATAAGTCATTATCAATAGACAGGCAAGCACCGGACGCATCCCACGCCCCGATCGAACACTGCCCGCTCAATAGGCGTGGTTCAGCACCACCACGATGGCGACGCCGAGGGCGATCAGCAGCACCTGCGGCACCGATTCGCGCACCGTGGCGCGGCGCTGCATCTGCGGCATCAGGTCGCTCACCGCGATGTAGATGAAGCCCGACGAGGCGAACACCAGCACATAGGGAATCAGGCCGCTGGCGCGGTCCAGGGTGAAGTAGCCGAGCAGGCCGCCCGCCACCGCCATCAGGCTGCACAGCAGGTTGAAGACGTAGGCGCGCAGGCGCGAGAAGCCGGCGTTGAGCAGCACGATGAAGTCGCCGATCTCCTGCGGGATCTCGTGCGCGACGATGGCCAGCGCGGTGACGATGCCCAGTTCCGGGTTGGCCAGGAAGGCCGCGGCGATCAGGATGCCGTCGGTGAAGTTATGCATCGCGTCGCCCAGCAGGATCATCCAGCCGGACTTGCCGGCCTGGTGGGCGTCATGGCCGTGGGCGTGGTGGTGGCCGTCGCCCTCGTGATGGTGCGAGTGGCGCAGGATCGCCAGCTTTTCCAGCACGAAGAAGGCCAGCAGGCCGCCCAGCAGGGTGGCGAACAGGCTGCGGATATCGGCGCCGGACAGGAAGGCTTCCGGCAGCGCGTGCAGCAGCGAGGTGGCCAGCATGATGCCGACCGACAGGCTGACCATCCGTTCCACCACCTTCGACAGCAGCGCGAACGAAAACACGGCAGCGCCGGTAATGCTGGCGACGCCGGCGATCACGGTCGCCAGCAGGATGGAAGATAGGACGGGGTCGATTTGAAAGCCTCTTGTTCTGTTCTTGCGGAGCGCGCCGGGCAACACCCTCCATGCTTGCCCTGGGGGTGCTGCTCAACGCTCCGGGCGGCAAACCGGGCATTGTACCCTGCCCGGTCCCGCCCTGCGCAAGATCAGGCGACGCCGTGCCTGGAGAACCAGTTCAGCGCCTTGCTCCAGCCATCCTTGGCGTCGTCGGCATTGAAGCTCGGACGGTAGTCGGCGTGGAAGGCGTGGCCCGAGTTCGGATAGACATGGATCATCGAGCGGCTGTTGCCCGCGTCCAGGGCCTTGCGCATGCGCTCCACCGATTCCAGCGGAATGCCGGTGTCCTTGGCGCCGTACAGGCCCAGCACCGGCACCTTCAGGTTCTGGGCCACGTCGATCGGGTGCTGCGGCTGCAGCGGGTTGGTCTCGCCCACCAGGCGGCCGTACCAGGCCACACCGGCTTTCACGTCGCGGTTGTGGGCCGCGTACAGCCAGGTGATGCGGCCGCCCCAGCAGAAGCCGGTGATGCCCAGCTTGTCGGTGTTCCCGCCGCGCTGCTTGGTCCACTTGACGATGGTGTCGAGGTCGGTCATGACCTGGGCGTCCGGCACCTTGGCGATGATGTCGCGCATCAGGGCGGGCATCGGGGTCTTGGTGGCATCGCCCTGGCGCACGAACAGGTCGGGCGCCACGGCCAGGTAGCCGGCCTTGGCGAAGCGGCGCACCACGTCCTTGATGTGTTCGTGGACGCCGAAGATCTCGGAGATGACCAGCACCACCGGCAGGTTGGTGCGGTCCTTGGGCTGGGCGCGGTAGACCGGCACGTCCTGGCCGTTGACGACGACGATGTGGTCGGCGGCGTCGAGGCCTTCGGCGCTGGTCTGGATCTGGGTCTGCGCCACCACCGGCAGCGCGGCCACGGCAAAGCCGCCGCCGACGGCGGCCTTCAGGAAGACACGGCGATCGACGCCGTTGTCGAATGCACTGGCGCCAAGCAGGCTTTCGCCGTCCGATATCAGGTCTTTCATGAACGTCCCTCCGGCTGAAGTGAAATGGGAAGGTTATCTTAACAGCATGGCTTTTGCGGGGCGCGCCACAATTTCAATTGTGCAACCCAGACATGTCGAAAAACTTGACAGCCCACCGGCGCCGGAAATGCAAGTTGTTGATTGTTAGAATATTTTTTCCATGGCACAAGAATTGCTTCCTGTTGGAATTAATTCAATCTGTCAATTTAGTATTCGTGCAGTACAAGGAAACCATGCAATTCAAGACTTGCTTCAAGACCGCGCTCGCCCTGCTCGCATGCAGCGCCAGCTCCGCCATGGCCGTGCCCTACTCGATCGAAGCCACCGGCATTTCGGGGCACCTCACCCAGGGCAGCTACCAGGCTAGCTTCAAGGGCAATTCCCTGCTCCCGCAAGGTCCGTTCATTATCAACAGCCTGCAATTCTCCTTCGTCTTCATGGACGATGAGGATACGGTCGTGCAGACGCCCGGGACGACCGAGCACGCGACGCTGGAGACCAAGCGCGAGAACGTCGATGCAAAGACCGTCAAGGAAACGATCACCGCCACCGCCACTACGCCGCGCACCAGCTCGGGCGAGCAGGAATCGATCACGCTCTCGTTCGGCGGCGTGTCTTTCGAGGGCGTGAACACCCCGGGCGGCGTCTTTACCATGCCGACAGGCTCGGGCACCTCGTCGAAGACGGTGTACCAGTGGTCCGGCAGCGGTGCGTCCTGCAATTCGACCCAATGGGGGACCAAGAGCGGCACCAGTATCTGCCAGAAGGTTCTGCGCACGACCAACACCAGCTACTACACCCGCTTCGACCACACGAAAGAGTACACCGGCCAGATCACCTTCGACGGTTCGCTGATGGACTACACCTCCGTGCTGAAGTCGCTAATCCTGACCAAGACACTGAACTTCAGCCTGCTGGTGCAGGGCGACCTCGATCTGGAAAGCGCGATCCTCGACCTCGACATCAGCGTACCGGGGTCCAATAATACGGTCGACGTGCCGGAACCCGGCTCGGTGCTCCTGTTCGGCATTGCCCTGCTGGGCATGGCAGGCATCCGCCGCAAGCAGCGCGGCTGATCGACAAGGCGCCGGCAACACCGGCGCCTTTTTCTTATGGTCCGGCGAACACCTCGCCGACCGACCTCGCCCCGGGAGCATAGGCCTGCATGCCCCACCCCGCAGCGGCAATCGTCAGGGTCGTCAGCACGAAGGGCAGCAGCGTCCGTCTCAGCGCGCCCAGCATCCAGTGCCGGGGATCGAGCGTGCGCAGGCGCCGGTACAGGCCGGCCGCCAGCAGGGCATCCACCAGGATCTCGGCGAACAGCAGCGGCGCCGACCACACCACGAACAGCGACGACAGCGCGATGCCCAGGGCAAGCAGGATGATTGCCAGCGGAATCGCGCCTTCCTCCGCCTGGGCGATCGCTTCGAGCGGCTTGTCGGCGATGGCCTCGATGCCGCTCCCGGCCGCGCCGGCATCGAAGTTGGCACTGGCCCCACCCCCATCGAAGCCGCCCCCGCCGCCGGCGAATTCGGCGGGACCGTCGGCAAGGCCGCCTCCGCCGCCATCGCCGCCGGACATGGGCACGTCGAAGTAGTCCGCGGCGCTGGTGTGCAGCCACAGCCACAGGAGCAGGAGAAAAACGATATAGGCCACGCCCATGGCGAGCGTGTAGCGCAGCGCCATCGTATCGATCCCGGCCAGGAGCATTGCCGCCGATGCGGCGAAACCGGCCAGCCCGGTGAGCGAGACCAGGATGAACATCTGGACGCGCGGGAAGCCTTCGCGCAGCAGGCGGGCGCGCATGCGCTCCACCGCCGTGGCGCGCGTGATCGTGCGGGGACGGGAACGGGAACGGTCTGCCGGAATCTGCATTGCCTGGCTCTCCTTCGCGAGCGGCGACGACGATCGTCGCCAGTCAGCGAAGGATATGCCAGAACGGACGGAGAAATCTCTCCTTTTGTCTCAAGCTGCCGGCATCAGGCGCAAACGCGCAGGCTCAATGGGCGCGTTCCCAGTTCGGCCCCACCCCGGTCTCGGCCACCAGCGGCACCTTCAGCGTGGCCACGCCCGCCATCAGCTCGGGCAGCTTCACGCGCACCAGCTCCAGCTCCGCTTCCGGCACTTCGAGCACCAGTTCGTCGTGCACCTGCATGATCATGCGGGTGCCCAGCTGCTCGGCTTCCAGCCAGGCCTGCACCGCGATCATGGCCAGCTTGATCAGGTCGGCCGCCGTGCCCTGCATCGGGGCGTTGATCGCCGCGCGTTCAGCGCCGGCGCGGCGCGGGCCGTTCGGCGAGTTGATCTCCGGGAGCCACAGGCGGCGACCGAACACGGTCTCGACATAGCCGCGCGCCTTGGCCTGCAGGCGGGTCTCGTCCATGTATTGCTTCACGCCCGCGAAGCGGGCGAAGTAGCGGTCGATGTAGTTCGCTGCCGCCCCACGCTCGATGCCGAGGTTCTGGGCCAGGCCGAAGGCGCTCATGCCGTAGATCAGGCCGAAATTGATCACCTTGGCGTAGCGGCGCTGCTCGCTCTGCACTTCGTCAGGGTTGATGCCGAAGATCTCGGCGGCGGTGGCGCGGTGGATGTCTTCCCCTTCCGCGAAGGCCTTCAGCATGGCAGGGTCGCCCGAGATGTGCGCCATGATGCGCAGCTCGATCTGCGAATAGTCGGCCGACACGATCACGCTGCCCGGCGAAGCGATGAAGGCTTCGCGGATGCGGCGCCCTTCGGCATTGCGCACCGGGATGTTCTGCAGGTTCGGCTCGTTCGAGGACAGGCGGCCGGTGATCGCCACCGCCTGTGCGTAGTTCGTGTGCACGCGGCCCGTCGCCGGGTTGACCATCTTCGGCAACTTGTCGGTGTAGGTCGACTTGAGCTTGGACATGCCGCGGTGTTCCAGCAGGATCTTCGGCAGCGGGTAGTCCTCGGCCAGCTTCTGCAGCACCTCTTCGTCGGTGGACGGCGCGCCGGTGGCGGTCTTCTTGATCACCGGCAGCCCGAGCTTGCCGAAGAAGATCTCGCCGATCTGCTTGGGCGAACCGAGGTTGAAGGGGCCGCCCGCCAGTTCATAGGCCTGCTGCTCCAGCTCCAGCATGCGCGCACCCAGCTCGCCCGACTGCACGGCGAGCAGCTCGGCGTCGATCAGCACGCCGTTGCGCTCGATCTTCTGCAGCACCTCCATGGTCGGCATCTCGATCTCGCGGTAGATGCGGGTGAGGCCCGCATCGCTTTCGACGTGCGGCAGCATGGTCTGGTGCAGGCGCAGGGTGATATCGGAATCCTCGGCGGCGTATTCGGTGGCGCGGCCCAGCTCCACCTGGTCGAAGCAGATCATGTTGGCGCCCTTGCCGCACACGTCGACAAAAGGAATCGTGGTGTAGCCCAGGTGGCGCATCGCCATGGTGTCCATGTCGTGCGGCTTGTGCGACTCGAAAACGTAGGACTCCAGCAGGGTGTCGTGCACGATCCCGGCCAGCTTGATGCCGTGGTTCTCGAAGATGTGCATGTCGTACTTCAGGTTCTGGCCCAGCTTCGGCTTGTCCGGGTTTTCCAGCCAGGGGCGCATGCGCTCGAGCACATGTTCGCGCGCGAGCTGGTCGGGCGCGCCGGCGTAGCGGTGCGCCACCGGGATATAGGCGCCCTTGCCCGCTTCGACCGACAGCGAGATGCCGACCATCCGGGCCGTCATCGGGTCGAGCGAGGTGGTCTCGGTGTCGACCGAGGTCAGCTCGGCCGCGTCGATCAGCGCCAGCCATTTGTCCAGCTGCTCGTCGGTAAGGATGGTCTCGTATTCGCCCTTGATGATGGCCATGCCGGGCAAGGTGGCGGATGCGCCCGACGCCCCTTCGGGGGAATTCAGCGGCGCACCGCCCGCGCCGAGGCCGCGCGCCGGCGCCACGGCGCCATCGGCGCGCGGGCTGCCGCCCAGTTCGCGCAGCATGGTCTTGAAGCCGTAGCGCTGGAAGAAGTCGCGCAGGGCCTCGGCGTTTTCGGGACGGCCGACCAGGGTTTCCTCGAACGAGACCACGTGCTTGACCAGGTCGCAGTCGGTCTTGACGGTGATCAGCTCGCGGCCCTTCGGCAGCCATTCCAGGGCGGCGCGCAGGTTCTCGCCGACCGCGCCGGTGATCGCATGCGCGTTCTCGATCACGCCGTCGAGCGAGCCGTGCAGGGTCAGCCACTTCACGGCCGTCTTCGGGCCGCACTTGTTCACGCCGGGGACGTTGTCGACGGTGTCGCCGATCAGGGTCAGGTAGTCGATGATGCGGTTCGGCGGCACGCCGAACTTGGCGACCACGCCCGCTTCGTCGAGCTTCTCGTTGCTCATCGTATTGATGAGCATGACCTTGTCGTTGACCAGTTGGGCCAGGTCCTTGTCGCCGGTCGAAATCACCGTCTTCATGCCGCGCGCGGCCGCCTGCACGGCCAGGGTGCCGATCACGTCGTCGGCCTCGACGCCGTCGACCATCAGGATCGGCCAGCCCATGTGGCGCACCACTTCGTGGATCGGTTCGATCTGCCTGCCCAGGTCTTCCGGCATCGAGGCGCGGGTGGCCTTGTATTCCGGATAGAGGTCGTCGCGGAAGGTCTTGCCCTTGGCGTCGAACACGCAGGCGATGTAGGCGGCCGGATAGTCGGCGCGCAGGCGGCGCAGCATGTTGACCATCCCGTGCATCGCGCCGGTCGGGAAGCCGTCAGGGCTGCGCAGGTCGGGAAGCGCGTGGTAGGCGCGATAGAGATAGCTGGAACCGTCGACGAGCAGCAGGGTATTGTCCATAGGGCGGCAAGGCAAATGAAAGTGGGGTGGCGCACGCGCCAGAGTGTCCGGCATTATCGCAGAATCGGCTTGGCCGACGCACAAGAGATGCCGGGCACGACCGGGACGGAATCCGGCCGGTCTCTGCACACTTTTCACAGGGAAGCGTGTCGTTTGTTACAATGAACCAAACGACACAAGGTGACCATCATGTTGCGCACATCTTCCCGCCTGAAACTCTTGTCGCTGTGCCTCCTCGCACCCGCCGGCCTGGCCATGGCGCAGGCCCAGCAGAGTCAGCAACAGAGCCAGCAACAGAGCCAGCAACAGCAGGCCCGCCCGGCGCAGACGCCGCCCCAGCTCGAGCGTATCGAGCCGGGCAGCGACACGCCGGCCACCACGATTCCGCCGAAAGAACGTACCCGCATTACCGAGAAGCGGGACAACAGCGGACAGGTCACCGAAGTGGAAGTGCAAAGCGGCAAGAGCCGTTACATCATGAAGCCGCACAACCCGCCCGGCAACGCCCAACCCGGCGACGCCCAGAGCGGCGCGATCCGCGCCCCGCAATGGCAGGTCATGGAATTCGACTTTGGCAATCCGAAGAAGCAGGAGGCCAATCCGGCCGCGCCGTCGCCGGCGCCGGCCAGGCCGGGCGTGCCGCCGCGCGCCGATGCGCCGCCTCCGCCACCGCTGGAACCCGTCGAAAAAAAATAATCCTGACGCTGCAGCCGGCTTCGACGGCTGCAGCCGACCCTCACCTTCGTTGCTAGCTCATGGCAGTTTTTACCGCGGTCTCGCTGGACGACCTTTCCCAGTGGATCAAGCAGTTCCCCCTCGGCCGCGCCCTCGCGCTCCAGGGCATTTCCTCCGGCATCGATAACAGCAATTTTTTCCTCACCACCGAGCGTGGGGAATTCGTGCTGACCATTTTCGAGAACCTCCGCTTCGAGCAGCTGCCTTTCTATGTGCAGCTGATGCGCCACCTGGCCGAGCGCGGCATTCCGGTGCCGGCGCCGGTGCCGACCCATGAGGGCGAGCTGGTCGTCGCGCTGCAGGGCAAGCCGGCGATCATCGTCAGCCGCCTGAACGGCGCCTCGCAGCTGGATCCGCAGCCGGTGCACTGCGCCGAGGTCGGCAGCATGCTGGCGCGCATGCACCTGGCCGGGCGCGACTTCCCGCTGCACCAGCCGAACCTGCGCGGCCTCGACTGGATCGGCGCGACCGCGCCCACCGTGCTGCCGCTGATCTCCACGCCGGAGGCAGAGCTGCTGCGCCGCGAGGTGGCCTACCAGGCCGCGTTCGCGGGCAGCGCCGCCTACGCGGCCCTGAGCCGTGGCCCGGTGCACGCCGACCTGTTCCGCAACAACGTGATGTTCGACGGCGAGCGCCTGACCGGCTGCTTCGACTTCTACTTTGCCGGCGTCGATACCTGGCTGTTCGACGTCGCCGTGACCGTCAACGACTGGTGCGTCGACCTCGCGACCGGCGTGCTCGATGCGGCACGGGTGCGCGCCCTGCTCGACGCCTACCATGCGGTACGTCCGTTCACGCCCGAAGAACAGGCGGCATGGCTGCCGATGCTGCGCGCCAGCGCGCTGCGCTTCTGGCTGTCGCGCCTGTACGATCTCCATATTCCGCGCGCAGCCGAATTGCTGACGCCGCACGACCCTACCCATTTCGAACGCATCCTGCGCGAGCGCATCGAGCGCGGCGCACCTGAACTCCCACCATGAACTCACTTCCCGCAATCACCGGCTGGCACTGGCTCAAGCAAGGCGCCGGCCTGTTCCGCAAGCAGCCTGCCGCCCTCACCACCCTGCTGTTCGCGAACATCCTGTTCAGCATCGGCATCAGCGCCGTGCCCCTGGCCGGGCCGATGATCGCGGTGATCCTGATTCCCTCGTTCTCGATGGCGGTCATGAAGGCCTGCCTGATGATCGAGCACGGCGAACGCGTGACGCTCGCCGTGCTGCTGACGGGATTCCGCCAGCCGGTGGTGAAGGACCTGTGCAAGGTGGGCCTGGTCTACCTGGGCGCCTCGCTGCTGATGGCCTTGGTCACGCGCTTCGTGGTCGATCCGGGCTTCTGGGAACAGGTGGCGCGCCAGAGCCGCGAAGGCGGTCAACCGCAGGTGGCGGGCTCGGACATCCTGGCCATGCTCTCGATCTTCGCGCTGGACGTGGCCATCCTGATGGCGCTGTGCTTCGCCGCCCCGCTGGCCTACTGGCAGAAGATGGGCCCGGGCAAGGCGACCTTCTACAGCTTCTTCGCCGTGGTGCGCAGCGCGCGCGTGTTCATCGTGCTGCTGCTGGCCTGGTTTGCGATCTTCTTCGGGATCTGCATGGTGATCACCCTGCTGCTGGGCGCCTCGAACATGACGCGCGTGGTGATCATGTGGCTGATCTTCCTGTTCGTCCTGCTGCTGCAGTGCGCGATGTATGCGGGGTACCGGCAGATTTTCGGGAAGCCGGTGGATGGTGTGCAGACCGAACCGGTGAATCTGACCAAGTAGGGTGCACGGCTTCGCCGTGCGCGCGTTCAAATCACGTTTGAGATCATGCGCCCCGATTATTCATTGGCCGGTTGAACGCGCGGTCGGCATAGCCGACCACCCTACGAACGGCAGACCGTCAACGCCCCACCCGCTCCAGCTTCGCCACCGACAGGTCCAGCACCTTCATCCCCGCCGCGCCGAAGTTGATCTGGGCGCGCGCCGCGCCCGCCCCGCCTTCGATATTCACGATCACGCCTTCGCCGAACTTGGCGTGGGCAACGCTCTCTCCCACGCGCCAGCCGGAGCCGTTGCCGGATTTTTGCGTGATCTGCTGCGCGATGCGGTTGTCCGAGCCGTCGCGGAAGGCGGCGTCGTCCCAGGCCGTGGTCTGCTTGCGGCCGGCGAACCAGCTGGTCTGCACGCGCGGCGACAGCCACTTGATCGATTCTTCCGGCAGCTCGTCGAAGAAGCGCGACTTCATGTTGAAGCGCGTCTGGCCATGCAGCATGCGCTGCTGGGTAAAGCTCATATACAGACGCTTGCGCGCGCGCGTGATCGCCACGTACATCAGGCGCCGTTCCTCGTCGACGCCATCGAGCTCGCGCGCGCTGCTCTCGTGCGGGAACAGGCCTTCTTCCAGGCCGGTAATGAACACGGCGTCGAATTCCAGGCCCTTGGCCGAGTGCACCGTCATGAGCTGCAGCGCATCCTGGCCGGCCTGGGCCTGGGCGTCGCCCGCTTCCAGCGACGCGTGCGTCAGGAAGGCCGACAGCGGCGACATCACGCTGGCCAGCGGCGCATCCGAATCGAGGATCTCGATGCCGTCCTGGTTGACGATGGCCTCGCCCGTCGAGGGCAGCGCCTGCGGGCCGAGGTGGGCCGGGGCGCCCTGGCCGAAGCCTTCTTCCTGCACGAACTGGGTGGCGGCGTTGACCATCTGCTCCAGGTTCTCGATGCGGTCGGCGCCTTCCTTCTCGTTCTGGTAGTGCTGCAGCAGGCCGCTGCGTTCCAGCACCACGCGCACCAGTTCCGGCAGCGGCAGCTGCTGGGTCTCGAAACGCGCCGATTCGACCAGCTTGACGAACCCGCCGAGCGAGGTCCCGGCCTTGCCCGTCATGTAGGGCACCGCGGCATACAAGGAGATGCCGTAGGAGTCGGCCGCCATCTGCAGCTGCTCGATCGAGCGTGCGCCGATGCCGCGCGTGGGAAAGTTCACCACCCGCAGGAAGGCCGAATCGTTGTGCGGGTTGTCCATCAGCTGCAGGTAGGCGATGGCATGCTTGACCTCGGCGCGCTGGAAGTAGCGCAGGCCGCCGTACACGGTGTAGGGCAGCCCGGCCGCGAACAGCGCGTGCTCGATCACGCGGCTCTGCGCGTTGGAGCGGTACAGGATCGCGATCTCGCTGCGCGGCAGGCCATCCTTGACCAGGCTCTTGGCCTCGTCGATGATCCACTGCGCTTCTTCGAGGTCGCTGGCCGCTTCGTACACGCGCACCTGCTCGCCCTGCCCCGCGTCGGTACGCAGGTTCTTGCCGAGGCGCTTGGTGTTGTTCGCGATGAGGAAGTTGGCGCTGTCGAGGATGTGGCCGAAGGAGCGGTAGTTCTGCTCCAGCTTGATCAGGTTCGTGACGCGGAATTCGCGCTCGAAGGCCTGCATGTTGCCGACGTTCGCGCCGCGGAAGGCGTAGATGCTCTGGTCGTCGTCGCCCACCGCGAAGATGGCGCCGCCGCCGTCCTCGTCGTGGCCGGCCAGGAGCTTGAGCAGGTTGTACTGCAGGTCGTTGGTATCCTGGAACTCGTCGACCAGGATGTGGCGGAAGCGCATCTGGTAGTGGTGGCGCAGCGGGCCGTTGCGGGCCAGCAGCTCGTACGAGCGCAGCAGCAGCTCGGCGAAATCGACCACGCCCTCGCGCTGGCACTGGCCCTCGTACAGCTCGTAGAGCTCGATCATGCGGCGCTCGATCGGGTCATTTGGTTCCAGCCGACCTGCGCGCAGGCCCTGCTCCTTGGCGTTGTTAATGAAGTACATCAGCGCCTTGGCCGGGTACTTTTCATCGTCGACGTTGGCCGCCTTCAGCAAGCGCTTGATGAGCGAGAGCTGGTCTTGCGAATCGAGGATCTGGAAGGCCTGGGGCAGCGCCGCGTCCTTGAAATGGGTGCGCAGCAGGCGGTTGCACAGGCCGTGGAAGGTGCCGATCCACATGCCGCGCGTATTGATCGGCAGCATCGAGGACAGGCGGGTGAGCATCTCCTTCGCCGCCTTGTTCGTAAACGTCACGGCCATGATGCCGGCCGGCGAGACCTGCCCGGTCTGGATCAGCCAGGCGATACGGGTGGTCAGTACGCGCGTCTTGCCGGAACCGGCGCCGGCCAGGATCAGCGCGCTCTGCGACGGCAGGGTGACGGCGGCGAGCTGTTCGGGATTGAGGTTATGGAGGAGATTCTGCATCCGGCCATTATAACGCCGGGATTACTGTATGCCCATCCAGCTTTGCAACAGCGGCGGCATGCTGGGCGGCGCAGCTATTTCCCGGCCGAGCGCTTGCCCGGGTATTCCGGCAGCCCGTCGTCCGTCTTCATCCAGCGCAAACGGCTGCGCACGAAGGTGTGGTCGCCGGGCGGGGCCTGCTCCGGATCGTCGAGGGTCGCACTGGCGATATCGAGCTCTTCGGGCCAGCGCGCGTCTTCGAAACTGAGCGTCGTGCCGCAGTGCGGGCAAAAGCCGCGCAGCACGTGTTCGCTCGACGCGAAGCGTTGCGGCTCGCCCTGGGTGTAGCGGAAGTCGGCGCGGCGCGCGCTGAACCAGGCCAGGGCCGGGGCGCCGGAGATCCGGCGGCAATCCGTGCAATGGCACAGCGTACTGTTGAACGTCTCATCGCTTACCGTATAGCGAACTGCACCGCAGAAACATCCTCCCTGCAAGTTCATCCTGGTCTCCTTTCCGGTGGCCAACAACGGACTCATCAGTATAAGCGGCCCATCCTTCCGCGCGCCGCCCGATTGTCTTTTCGCTTATTTTAAATACAGATCGCGACAGATTCGCGTGGCCCGTCAGACCATTACGTTCCGAAGCACTCAGTCTCGCATACCTAAGTTTCGGGCCAACATTTCGTAGGTGCGAGCAGCTTCCCAGCTCAAAGGAGAATTCTTATGCTGAACCGCGTAGTTACCGTTGCCGCGCTTGCCGTCGGCGGCATGATGCTGTCCAAAAAACTGAAATCGAACCGTAGCGGCTTTGGCGCCAGCTCGTCGGTGACCGAGACCATCGAAATCAACGTCCCGGTCAGGACCGCTTATAACCAGTACACCCAGTTCGAGGACTTCCCGCAGTTCATGAAGAGCGTGAAGGAGATCCGTCAACTGGACGACAAGCACCTGCACTGGCGCGCCAACGTGGCCGGCGAAGAGAAGGAATGGGATGTCGAGATCACCGAGCAGATCCCGGACAAGCGCATCGCCTGGCGCAGCGTCACCGGCGTCAAGAACGGCGGCGTCGCCGATTTCCACAAGATCTCGGACACCTGCTGCCGCGTCACGGTCCAGATGGACTATACGCCGGAAAACGCCATCGAATCCCTGGGTGACGCCATGGGCGCCGTGCGCATGGAACTGCGTAGCAACCTGCAGAACTTCAAGGAACTGCTGGAGAAGCGTGGCTCCGAAACCGGCGCATGGCGCGGCAAGATCGCTCAACAATGAGATCGCGCTGACCTGACGCGCGCTGCCTCGGCATCGCGCGCCGCCAACTTTTTTACCGGTTGGTAAAAAACGGCCTGCCGCATGACGCGGCAGGCCGTTTCTTCGTCAGGGCAAGCCGTCGCGCCGATCAGCCCGCCTGCGGCACCGGCTTGGCCAATCCCTTTTCGCGCGCCTCGCGAATCAGGGCGCGCACGGTCTTGTCGGCCGCCTTGCTCTCGCGCTCCATCTCCTTGCCGAGCGCGCCCATTTTCTTGCCGATCGCATCCATCGGCTTGCCGGCGTCGCTCATGCGGCGGCCGATCTCGTCCATCGACTTGTGCGCCTGGCGCATGCCCGGCCCCTCATGGAGCTGGCTGATCTCCCGGCCGGCCGCCGACATCTTCTCGCCGACTTCGCTCATGCGGCGCTGGAGGCGTTCACGCTCCTTGACGCTGTCGGTGGCGCCCATCTGCTTGCCGAGCTTTTCCATCTCGACGCCCAGCGCTTCCATGCGTTCCTCGACGACGCGGAGCTTGTCTTCGTCGGGCTTGAAGCCGCGCGCCGCCACGTCCATGTCCTTGCCCAGCGCATCCATCTTCTTGCTGTGCACGTCCATTTCCTTGCTGTACACATCCATCTGGGCGCCGAGCCGGTTCATCGGCGCCCAGGCCGCGTCGACCTTGGCCAGCAGGGCCTGGTCCTGGATATACCAGGCCTGGCCGCCGTCGCGGAACCAGAGGAAGTCGCCCTGAACGCGCCGCTTGGCGTCCTTGATGTCGTCCCAGTCGTCGTCGCTGCCGCTCACGGTCATGTCCTTGTCGCCGGCGCGCACCACGGCATACGGATGTTGCCGGCCCTCCTTGCGCACCACGCGGCGCTCGGCCGGCGCTTCGGATGCGGCCGCGCTTGCGGCTGCGCTTTCAGCCGATGCCGCATAGGCCGGCGCGGACCAGGAATAGAAGGCGGCGGCAGTGGCCAGGCCAAGGATCGGCAGGGCCAGTTTCCAGTTCAGCGGTTCGGCTTCGGGACGAACCAGGCGTTTAATACGGGACATAAGATTTCCTCCATGTGCTGCTGGGGCAAGTTGCGGGGTGAACTGGAACAAATCCAGCTCGGACAATGCAAGCGCCAGGCGCCGCGGTTCGCCAAGCGTGCTTGCGGCTACATCATCTGCAATCTGTTCGCGCTCCTCGCGGATCCGGTTCGACAGCCACCACACGGCCGGGTGGTAGAACAGCAGGATCTCGATCGCGCTCTGGATCAAATTCACCAGGTAGTCACAACGGCGCACGTGCGCCAGCTCGTGCGCCAGCAGCGCTTCCAGCAGCTGCGGGGGCATGCCCGATACCAGCGCCGCCGGCACCAGCACGATCGGGCGCCACCAGCCGGCCGTTACCGGACTCGTCAAATCATCGACGAGGCCGAGCGTGACGCGCCGGGCAATGCCCATCTGCTGCGCGATGCGGTCCAGGCGCGCCTGCCATGCCGGATCGGGCCGGTACTGCCCCGGCCGGCTACGGCGGCGCACCCAGGCCAGGCCCAGCATCATGCGCAGGGCCAGCAGGCCCGCGCCCAGCGCCCAGAACAGCACCACGATCGGCAGGCGCTCCTGCAAGGCCATCTCCCAGCCGGCGAAACGGCCGGCGTCGATGACGACCACCGGCAGCTTCGATGCCGCCGTCGCCACCGTTTCGGATGCCAGCAGCGGCAGCGCCGAGTTCGGCATCCCGGCATTCGGCTCGGCCATGCGCGCGACCATCCCGGCCAGCGGCAACGCCGCGCACAGCAGCAGGGCAGCGCAGGCGACCAGGTAACGGGCCTGCGGCCGCGCCTTGCGCATCAGCGCCAGCAGCAGCGCGGCAGCCCAGCCGACCAGCAGGCCCTGCCACAGGAAATCGATCAGTGCCCAGGCCAGGCTGGACGCGGCCGTGCCGACCAGTTCGTTCATCGGGTGCTCTCCCCTCGTGCGCCAAAGGGCGCTGCTTCGTCATTGGCATCTAGATTAAAAGTTCTAGATCGAATTGTCTAGAACTTTTTTTCTACTTCAAGCCGGACTGGTCCGGCGAGCTTGCAGGATAGGTGCGCGCGCAGCGCCCGGCCAGCGCGCTGCGACAGGCGGCAGGATTCGGGGAACAGAATGACAGGCGGGGATCAAACGACAGCGCGGCCGGGCGGCCGCGCAGGAAGCATGTTGCCGGGCGCACCGTGGCGGTCCGCCCGGAAGGATCAGTACACGACGACGGAGCGGATCGACTCGCCCGACTTCATCAGCTCGAAGCCTTCGTTGATGCGCTCGAGCGGCAGGTGGTGGGTGATCAGGTCGTCGATGTTGATCTTGTTTTCCATGTACCAGTCGACGATCTTCGGCACGTCGGTGCGGCCGCGCGCGCCGCCAAAAGCGGAGCCTTTCCACACGCGCCCCGTCACCAGCTGGAACGGGCGGGTCGAGATTTCCTGGCCGGCCGCCGCCACGCCGATGATGATCGACTGGCCCCAGCCCTTGTGGCAGCACTCCAGCGCCTGGCGCATGGTGGTGACGTTGCCTACGCATTCGAAGCTGTAGTCGGCGCCGCCGTCGGTCAGCTGGACGATGGCGTCGACCACGTTCTCGACCTTGGTCGGGTTGATGAAGTCGGTCATGCCGAACTTGCGCGCCATGGCTTCGCGTTCCGGGTTCAGGTCCACGCCGATGATCTTGCCGGCGCCGACCATTTTGGCAGCCTGGATCACGTTCAGGCCGATGCCGCCCAGGCCGAACACGACCACGTTGGCGCCCGCCTCCACCTTGGCGGTGAAGATCACGGCGCCGATGCCGGTGGTGACGCCGCAGCCGATGTAGCAGATCTTGTCGAAGGGCGCGTCCGGGCGCACCTTGGCCAGCGCGATTTCCGGCACCACGATGTAGTTCGAGAAGGTCGAGGTACCCATGTAGTGATACAGCGGCTTGCCGTCCAGCGAGAAGCGCGAGGTCGCATCGGGCATCAGGCCGCGGCCTTGCGTGGAGCGGATCGCCTGGCACAGGTTGGTCTTCTGCGACAGGCAGAACTTGCACTGGCGGCACTCCGGCGTGTACAGCGGGATGACATGGTCGTCGCGGCGCAATGTGCTCACGCCAGGGCCCACATCCACCACCACGCCCGCGCCTTCATGGCCCAGGATGGCGGGGAACAGGCCTTCCGGATCGGCGCCGGACAGCGTGTACCAGTCGGTGTGGCAGATCCCGGTCGCCTTGACTTCCACCAGCACCTCGCCGGCCTTCGGGCCTTCGAGCTCGACTTCTTCGATCGTGAGCGGATGGCCCGCTTTCCATGCAACTGCTGCCTTGGTCTTCATGTTTTTCCTTCCTGAACCGGAACGTGTGGCGCGGCGCTGCCGCACTTGCAGAGCCGTCAAGTTTGAAATGATAACAAGGAGCGGAAATCCGCGTGACGAAACCGCGTGGCGGGGAGCGAGGGCATCTGCCGATGGCGAACGCATCTTGCAGATATTTGGGAGAAACGATAACACGCCAATCGTGGTTTGGCATAACAAAAACGACACCATTCATTATGTGTCAATACTTTCGCATCGCACGCTTGAATTTGTGGTGCATAAAGTATGACTTTTGGCATAGACTAATTTCACCGCAGACGTATGTATGCGGAAACAACCAGCGCACGAGGCCAGCAGAGCCAAGGCGTCACAATATGTTTTCAAACGGAGAATAGTAATGGTAGACAAGAACACTCGCGCATCCTCCCTTCGCGTTTGCCTGGCAGCCCTGGTCGCTGCCGGTGTGGTCGGCAACGCACAGGCCGCAGCCCCCGACACTACCCGCATCATCGTCGCCTTCAAGCCGGGCGCCGCCGCCAAGCTGAAGTCGGACGTCGCCACGGCCAGGGGCTCGGTCAAGCATGAGATCTTCGGCATGAACGCGATGGCCATCGAAGTGCCGCGCGTCGCGCTGAAAGGCCTGGAGAACAACCCGAACGTCGAGTACATCGAAGAAGACGTGGTGCGCAAGCCCTTTGCCCTGACCAGCCCATCGACCGGCACCCCGTACGCATCGGGCCAGCAGGTTCCTTATGGCATTCCCCAGGTTCAGGCAGACCAGCTGGGCGACGCCAACGCGGCCAACCGCAAAGTCTGCATCATCGACTCGGGCTATGACCGCAGCCATGAAGACCTGTCCGCCAACCCGGCTACCGGCGAATACGATGCGGGCACCGGCTGGTGGTACACCGACGAGGACAGCCACGGCACCCACGTGGCCGGCACCATCGCCGCCGTCAACAATGCCGGCACCGGCGTGGTCGGCGTGGCCGCCAACAAGCAGCTCAAGCTGCACATCGTGAAAGTATTCGGGGCCAGCGGCTGGGCCTACTCCTCGACCCTGGCCTCGGCCGCCAACAAGTGCGGGGCCGCCGGCGCCAACGTGATCAGCATGTCGCTGGGCGGCGGCCGTTCCAGCAAGACCGAACAGCGCGCCTTCGACAGCCTGTATGCCAAGGGCGTGCTGAACCTGGCCGCCGCCGGCAACGACGGCAACACCGTGGTGTCCTACCCGGCCGGCTACACCAGCGTGATCATGGTCGGCGCCGTCGACGAGAACAAGCAGTGGGCCACCTTCTCGCAGTACAACAGCAAGGTGGAACTCGCCGGCCCCGGCGTGAGCGTGCTGTCGACCGTCCCGATGGGCACTGGCCAGGAAGCCGTCCTGACCGTCGGCGCCGCCACCTACGCCCCGGGCGCGATGGAAGGCTCGCCGGTCAAGACCGCGACTGCCCCGCTGGCCGACTTCGGCATCGGCGACAAGGTCAACACCGCCGTCGCAGGCAAGGTCTGCCTGATCCAGCGCGGCACCGTGGACTTCTCGGCCAAGGTATCGAACTGCCAGGCCAGCGGCGGTGTCGGCGCCATCGTGTACAACAACGTGGCGGGCGCCTTCGGCGGCACGCTGGGCACCACCGTGACGAGCATCCCGTCGGTCACCGCGACCGATACCGATGGCGCCGCGATGAAGGCGCAGCTGGGCCAGAGCGCGACTGTCGGCATCAAGGCCAGCAACTACGCCTACTTCGACGGCACCTCGATGGCAACCCCGCACGTGTCGGCCGTCGCCGCCCTGGTGTGGAGCTACTTCCCGACATGCACCGCCGCACAGATGCGCGCCTCGCTCACCAAGAGCGCGCTCGACCTGGGCACCGCTGGCCGCGACACCAAGTACGGCTTCGGCCTGGTGCAGGCCAAGGCCGCACGCGACCGCATCGCTTCGCTGGGCTGCGGTAACTAAGGAATACCTGTCGTCGCAACGTAGAAGGGACGCCTGCTGGCGTCCCTTTTTTTTGTAGCGCGGTCCGGGGCGCGCAGCCGGCTTCGCCGACCGCGCGTTCAAATCAATGATGCGCTGTGGCTGCGCCGAGCGTAGCTGGACGCGCGGTCGGCAGAGCCGACCACCCTACATCAGTTGCAGGCGCATCGCATACTCCATGCGCCCCGCAGTTCCCGCCATCGGATAGGCCTCCCCCAGCACGCAAAAACCCGCGCGCTCGTACAGCGCCACCGCGGCCCGGTTCGCGCAATTCACGCCCAGCCCCACGGTACGCGCGCCGCGCGCCCTGGCCCAGCCGATCGCGGCATCGAGCAGTGCGCCGGCGACGCCGCGTCCCCGCCAGGCGGGCGCCACCCACATCTGGTACAGGTTGACGGTATCCGGATCGTCGGTATCCACCTGGGCCCACACCAGCCCGACCAGTTCGCCGTCGCGTTCAGCGCCGAGCGGATAGTCGATGCCCGACATCGCAGCCTTGTCCAGCCGCGCCGCCCAGTGCTCCGGCGGCCAGGCCTGCGCTTCCTCCAGCGTGGCGCAGAAGGCGTCGGGCGCATCCGCCAGGGCGGCCAGCCGGATCGCGCGGTAGGCCTGCCAGTCTGCCGGTTGCAGGCGCCGCACCGCGTTCCCCTCCTCGACCGCTTCCATCATTGCGGCGCGGCCAGCGCGCGCCCCTTGGCGGCGTAGCCCGCAGCCTTCGGCGCAGCGGTCCAGGTCGGACGCTCGGCGGCGTTGGCAACGTCGGCCACGCCCTGCACCAGCATGCGCGTCACGCGCGCCATGTTGTCGTAGTCGATCTTGTCCCAGGTGTCGTCCTTGCCGTGGTAATCCGGGAAGCCGTAGGCCACCGACAGCGTGTGCGCCGGCACCCCGACGTCGGCCAGCGACTGGTTGTCGGCGCGCGAGAAGAACATGTCGCTGAAGGACGCATGCTTCCACAGGCGGATGCCGGTCTGGTCGGCGGACTTCTTCAGCATCTCGCCCAGGGTCGAGAAGTCGAAGCCGGTCATCGCGATCGAGTCGACCTGCCGCCCTTCGCTGTCGTCGGTGCGGCCGGTTTGCTCCAGGTTGATGTTCACCACCGTGTCCTTCAGCGGGAACACCGGATGGCGCGCGTAATACTTCGAGCCGAGCATGCCCATCTCTTCGCCGAAGAAGGTCATGAACACGATGCTGCGGCGCGGGCGCTCCTTGCGCGCCGCCAGCGCATTGGCGATCTCGATGGTCGACACCACGCCGCTGGCGTCGTCGTTGGCGCCGTTGTAGATCTCGCCGTCGCGGATGCCGACGTGGTCGTGGTGGGCCGTCACCAGGACATAGGTGTTTTTCAGCGCCGGATCCGAGCCGCGCAGCAGGCCGACCACGTTGCGCAGCTTGACCGGACGGATGGCCGGGGCCGCGACCCGGGCCGAGACCGTCGCCCCGCCCTTCTCCAGCGCCGCCGCGGCATCGGCCGCATGCAACACCAGTACCGGCGGCGCGCTCTTCGGACGCGGCTGTTCGGGGTCGATCAGCCAGCCCCCGGTGCCGGCGCCATGGCGGCGCTCGCGGTCGAGCAGGATGACCAGCCTTGGCGTGCCCTTGAGTTTTTCCTGCAGCTGGCGCGCGGCGCCCGGCATCGGCGGGGCCGGCACCACCAGCACCTTGCCGTTGGCAGCCTCGCTGTTGTCCAGCGCATCCTTCCAGCTCATGAAGACGGCCGGGGTGGCCGCCAGCGTCAGGGGGGCGAGGAAGTTGCCGGTCGCGCCGCCGGCCGCCACCGTGATGGTGCTGCCGCCCGCGTTCACGCTCATCGTCACGTCATCGGCCTTGCGCTCGGCAAACTGCCAGTTCGCGGTCTGGAAGTAGCCGTCGTCGCCCACCGGCTCCAGGCCGGCGCGGCGGAACTGGGCCGCGATGTACTCGGCCGCCACGTCCTGCCCGCGCGATGGCGTGCCACGCCCTTCGAGCGCGTCGGAAGCGAGGAAGGACACATGGCCGCGCAGCGCCGCCGGCGAGATGGTGTCGGGGGCAGTGGCGGGGATCTGGGCACAGCCGGCGCTGGCCAGGGCGAGGACGATGGCGGAAAGGTAGAGACGCATGCGATTGCTTCCGTTAAAGATGGCTAGAAAAGCAATATCGCATGCCCGCCCGCATGCGGTCAATCCGTGAGAGGCGCTTTTCAATGCATATGTCTTGCGGCGTATTTGCCGGCATGTTCCCAAGCGCACGGACTGTGCTGCGAACTCCCCTTACACTTCCTCGTACCTTGTCAGGAAGGCAGGCATGCCGCACTGCCTTTCCTCCATGCCGACGGAGTGCCGATCGATGCGAGAACAGCTTCAATTCCTGTTGAGCCGCCTGAGGGAGCGCCTGTGGGTCAAGCCCCTGATCGCTTGCGTCCTGTCGATCGCCGGCGTGATGCTGGCGCATGTCGCCGATGCCGTTCCCATCGACTTGAAGGTACCTGAGATCGCACAGGGTTCGGTTGTCGACCTGCTCAAGATCATCGCAGCCAGCATGCTCGGCGTGGCCACCTTCGCCGTCGCCTCGATGGTGTCGGCCTACGCTTCGACCGGGCAGTCTGCGACTGCACGCGCCTTCCCGCTCGTCCTGGCGGACGACGTTTCTCAAAATGCATTGTCGATCTTCGTCGGCGCCTTCATTTTCGCCATCGTCGCGCTCAGTGCGACGACCAACGATTATTTCGGAAAGGCTGGCCGCTTCACGCTGTTCGTGCTGACCTTGTCGACCCTGGTCGTCGTCGTCGTGGTCTTCGTGCGATGGGTGGACAGCATCGCCCGCCTCGGCCGGTTGGGCGCCGTTATCGAGAAGGTCGAGCAGGCTTGTGCCGAGGCAATGGCCCAGCGCAAACGCCGTCCCTTCCTGGGCGGCATTGCCGCTTCCGGCCCACCGGGCGGCCTGGCCTTCCATAGCGAGCGGGGCGGCTACCTGCAGCGCATCCATATGGCCGCATTGCAGCGCATCGCTGCGAAACGCGGGGTCCGCATCACGCTGGCTGTCCTTCCCGGTTCCTTGATCGTGCCGTCGCGCCCACTCGGCTACGTGCTGCCGGATGCCGACGACAGCGGGCCGATCGAAGCAGCAATCCTGCGCGAGGCCTTCGTCATCGGCCCACTGCGCCAGTTCGACGACGACCCGCGGTTCGGACTCGTGGCCCTGTCGGAGATCGCTTGCCGCGCGCTGTCTCCCGGTATCAACGACCCGGGTACCGCCATCGGCATCCTGGCTGCGCTGCATCGCCTGTTCGCCCAATCGGCGCGGACTGCCGAACCCGACGAACCGGAATACGACCGGGTGGAAGTGCCGGAACTCGCCGTCGCGGACATGTTCGAGGACGCCTTTCCGGCGATCGCACGCGACGGCGCCGGACTCATCGAGGTGTCGATGCGCCTGCAGCGCATCCTGGGAGAGCTCGGCGCCTGCGGCGACGCGAGCATGCGTGTCTCCGCCCGCCGTCATGCCGCCCTCGCGAAGGCGCGGTCCGAACAGGCACTTGATTTTCCGCCCGATCTCGAGCAACTGCGGCGCCAGCATGCCGACTATTGGGGGTAGGCGCGGATCAGGGCATCGAGTTCGGCTTCCGCCGGCGGGCGCGCGAACACCTGTTGCAGGGTCCAGCCCTTCTTGTCCAGCAGATACGCGACCTTCAGGTGGAATTCGCGGTACAGGCCACTCCTTTCGGCATCGAGCTCGCGTGCGCCTGCGGCGAACAGCGCGCGGTTCTCCGCGAAGTCGAAGTCGCCGCCCTTGCCCACGTAGTCGGGGTAGCCTTCCAGCAGCCACTTCGGATAGCGCAGCATGGTCGTGCGCCCGAAGCTGCGCGAGATGTCGCTGTGGGTGATTTCGTGCGCGATGAAGTAGGACAGGGGCCGCTGGGCCGCGTCGGCGATCGGCCATTTCCCGGGCGGGTGGATGCGGTTGGCCGGAATGTCGGACGCGCGGATGAACACCTGCCGGGTCAGCCAGACATCGGCCGCGCCGCCCATCCGCGCATGGAAGCTCCGGCCGTACAGCCAGAGGCGCCAGGACTCGTTGCAGAAGAAGATCTCGACCGGCACCTTGCGGTCGTGCAGGACCGAGGTGCGCAAGCGGCGCGTCACGTCGTCGAGCACATCGGCGATCTCGTCCGGAATGGGGCGGTCCGACCATACCCGGTAATTCTGGTAGGTGACGTGATGGTCGAACACCGGCTTGGGGAAGCAAGCGGCGAGCGCATACGCCAATCCCAGGGCCAGCAGCCCGGCAAGGAGGTTCCTGGACAGGACCCAGGCGCGGCGGGTGTAATGATAAGTCTTGGTCGTCATCTCGCGTCGTGGTGCTGCAGCCACGACACAGGCGCCCGGCTGAACAGTATGGCAAACTTACCGGATCAGCCTTATTAAAAGCTTAACGCAAAGGCGCATGCATAACCGGGGATGAGCATGGACGATGTGACACGAGTGGAACTGGCGGACCTGGCCTGGCGCATCCACCATGCTGTGGAAGAAAGCGCCCTGCGCCACCCCGCCACCAGGGACGGCGACAGGGAGGACTGGCTGGACAAGCAGCGCCTGCTGCTGGCCGACATGGCGATCCACCTGCTCCAGACGGCGCTCCAGCCCGGACCGATCGAACTGGACAAGCTCAGGCAGAACCTGCACGCGGTCCTGACGATCTCGGAGCGCTTCCTGCCCGGCGCCGGCCTCAAGGAAGCGAGCGGCAAGCTGCATGATGCTTCTCCGGTCGTGCCAAGGTCATGACACGTGTTCCTGCGGTGCGCATTTACCGCGCTCCCTGAGCGCCGAACGACCGGAACGGCCGTCAGCCGCCTAGTCCGAGCTCGTGGACGGCCGCAGCAGCGGCAGGCGGACGGTGAATGTGCTGCCCTGGCCGACGCCGCTGCTGTGCGCCTCGACGGCGCCGCCGTGAAGCTCGACCAGCTTCTTCACCAGGGCCAGGCCCAGCCCGAGCCCGCCCTGCGCCCGGTCGGGCGTGCGCTGGGCTTGCGTAAACAGGTCGAACACGGCCGGCAACAGGTCCGGACCGATGCCGATGCCGTTGTCTCGCACCTGCAGGACCGCGCTGCCGTCCTGTTCCTGCAGCACGACGCGCAGCTCGCCGCCGTCGGGCGTGTATTTCGCCGCGTTGTTGAGCAGGTTGGCCGCCACCTGGATCAGCCTGGTGCGGTCGCCGCTGACATGCATGGGCTGGCTGGCGCAGTCCAGCATCAGGCGGTGCCCCCGGGCCTCGATCACGGGAGCGACCTGCTCGACGGCTTCGCGCAGCACGGCGCCGAGCTCGACCTCCGTCCTGTTGATGGTGACCAGGCCGCGCGTGACGCGCGACACGTCCAGCAAGTCGTCGACCAGGTGGGTCATGTGCGCGACCTGGCGGGCGATGACCTCGCTGGCCTGCCTGATCCGGGGCTCGTTCGCAAACAGCATGCGCAGGAGCTGCGCGGCGCTGCTGATCGGTGCCAGCGGGTTGCGCAGCTCGTGCGCCAGCATGGCCAGGAACTCGTCCTTGCGCCGGTGTTCCCCCTGCAGGTGCTCCTGCTGCTTTTGCAGGCGGTCGAGCATCTGGTTGATCGACCTGGCAAGGTTGATCGTTTCGCTGCTGCCGGCCAGGTTGGCGCGGCGCTCGTTGATCCCCTCCTCGCCGAGCCTGCCGGCAAACCGCTCGAGCTCCCGCAGGTCTTGCGTCAGGCCCAGCGACAGGCGCGATCCCAGCAAGAACACCACCAGGGCGAGCAGCGCCGCGATGCCGCCGATCAGGCCGTACTGGGACCAGGGTTCTTCCAGGAGCTGGTCGAACTCCGATGGATCCACGCGCAGCAGCAGGCCGAGATGCGCCAGGCGGGCTGGCGCCCTGACCGGCATCTCGAGCGTGGAACCGGTCGACGCCGCCCGCGCCTGCGCCTTCCACGCCAGCGAGAACGAGGGGCCGGGGTGCAGGTCGGGCATCCGGACCTTGTAGACCAGCGCGCCTTCGGGGGTGTTGGTACGCGAATAGCGCAGCAGGCTGACACCGACCAGTTCCGCACCCGCGGCCCCGTCGAAAATGGCAGCGCTTTCCTTGCCCTCGTCGATGCGCGCGCGCAGCCATGCCAGTTGCTGCTGGTCGAAGCGCTCGAGACCATTGCCTGCAATTGGCTTGCCCTCGAAGTCGGTGAACAGAAGCTGGACCGGAATGCCGTTGATCTGGCGCAGGCCGCTGAGAAAGGGCGACAGATAGGTTTCGCGTCCCGCGCTGTCGACCAGGCCGGTCGCCAGGATCGGGCTGCTTGCCACCTCGTCCATGCGGGTGACCAGCGTGCCGAGGTTGTTGCCGACCGTGCGTGCGTTGAACGCGGCCTCGCGCTGCTGCAGCAGGGCGATGGCGGAATCGTGCTGGCGGTTGACCAGCCAGAGCGAAGTCGCCGCCACCAGCAGCACGGCGACGGCGGTCAGGATGGCCGACGCCAGCGCAAAACGCTGCGTCAGGCTCGCGGTGCCAGGCTTCGACCACAGAGCCATGATCAGTCGTCAGTCGGCACCAGCACGCCGTCTGCACGGTAGCGGGCGATCAACAGCTCCCGGGGGCCCAGCGCTTCATGGCGGGCCGGCGTGAACGGCGGCGCGTAGTTCTTGATCAGTCCGCGATGCGACCGCACTTTTTCCAGGGCGTCGCGCACGGCCTTCCTGTCGGTGCTGCCCGCCAGGTTGATCGCCTTGGCCAGGATGTGCATCAGGTCGTAGGCATGCGCCACGCCCACCGGCCCGTGGATGTCTTCGATCCGGCGGACCGGCGATACCGTGGCGGCGCTGCGCATGAAGCGCTCGAGCTGCTGCTTGTCGGCCCTGAAGAAGGAAAAGGTCTGGATCACGGAGAAGTCCACCTCGTTCAGGGCCGGTCCGGCCTGCTTGGTGAACTCGCCGCCGGTAACGCCCCAGTGGCTCAGGACCGGGAGTCGATCCGCTTTCGGCAAGGCGGCCACTTCGCGCACCAGCACGGCCGCCTCGTCGTCGTTGGCGACCAGGACGATCGCCTGGGCGCCGGCGGCGCGCAGCGCCTTGTACTTGGCGATCAGGGTCTGGTCGCGCCAGTTGTACCAGGCGGTCTGCACGATCGCGACCTGCTTGTTTGCGGCCACGAATTTTTCAGCCGCGGCCAGGTTACTGCGTCCCCAGGAGGTATTTGTCAGGAGCAGTCCGACCCGCGCCAGTCCACGCTTGTGCGCCGTTTGCAGCAGCTTGGGCATGGCCAGGCTGTCACGCAGCGACAGCCGATAGACGTAATTGGGCCGCATGCCGTTATCGATGATCACGTCGGCCGACGACCAGGGCGCCAGGAACAGGGTCCGGGTCGCTTTCAGGATGGGCAGCTCTTCGATGATGACCGGACTGAAGCGGCCGCCGAACACGGCCACCAGATCGGGCATGCGCGCGAACTCTTCGATATTGCGGATGCCGCGGGCCGGAATCGAGCGGTGATCCCGGGTGACCAGCTCGACGGGCCTGCCGCCCAGCACGCCGCCGGCGCGGTTGATCTCGGCGATGGCCGTGCGCAGCCCCAGTTCGACGGCCTGCGCCGAGGTACTGTTATCCAGGCCGAACTCGGCATCGAGACCGACGCGTACCGGCATCGGCCGGGCCTCGGCGCCGGCGACCGCCAATGCGACCAACAAGACACTGGCCAGCATGCCGCGACATACCCTGCCCAAACGGGAAGCGATTGGATTCGACATCATGAGTACGAAAGAGATCGGATCAGCATTGTAATCGGCAAACTCTCGGGCAGGGAACGCAAGCTTGCCGGAGGCGAAGAAATGGTAGCACCGTACAACAGCGCCGCCCTATCAGATCGTCTTCAATGCTTTTCCCACGGCTCACGCATGGCAGTCGGCTGGCGCCGGTGGATCCCGCCCTGCGTGGTGAACCCGATCAGGCGCGCCACCACGGCCGCAAGGTACATCAGCCCGACCAGCATCTCGACGCTGCACAGCGCACGCGCATGCACGGTGAGCGGAATCACGTCGCCGATGCCGGTGCTCGACAGCAGCGCGAAGCTCAGGTAGTTCAGCTCGCTCCACGAGCGCGGCGCGTCGGCGTTGACGGCGGCCGCAAAGGTGCCGGGCTGCAGCTCCTGCACCATGAGGAACAGGTGCGTAAATCCCCAGGCCAGCAGCGTGAAGGTGGCGGCTGCGGCGAACAGCTCGTCGGTAGTGGCCTGGCGGTCGCCCATCATGTAGGCGACTAGGCTGCCGGCGGCATAGAAGTAGAACAGCGCTTCCAGCGCCGACGACCACGGCAGCAGCTCGCTGCGCATGTCGAGGAAGCTCTGCAGCGCCAGCAGGATCACGATCGGCACCGCCAGCGCCACGCTGACCCAGGTTTCGCCGGGCGTGCGCCGCACCATGCGGATGGTCAGCGCCAGCACCAGCACGCCGAACACGTTCAAGGCCGCTTGCCCGGCCGGCGCCTTTTCGATGAAGGGATACAGCAGCATGCCGAGCAGCTGCACCAGCAGCAGGATGGCGGACGGGTGGCGGCGGGTATGGATGAGCAGGCGCAGCGGTCGCATGGTTGGCGGTATGTGGTTGTCAAGGCTGCTATTGTAGGTTCAGGCCTGCCTGAACAGCGCGCAGAATTCGCGCACCGCCGCGGCTGGATCCGGCGCCGCATACACGCTCGTGATCGCCGCCACCATGGCCGCACCGCGCCGCACCAGCGGTGCCGCGTTTGCCGGGGTCATGCCGCCGATGACCACCAGCGGCAGCGACACGCGGTCGCGCCATACCTCGACCAGTTCCGGCGGCGTCACGAAGCTGTACTTCTTGACCGGCGAGGGATAGAAGCCGCCGAAGGCGACATAGCTGGCGCCGGCCTGCCGGGCCAGCTCGGCCAGCTTCAGGTCGCCGTAGCAGGAGGCGCCCACGATCTTGCCCGGTCCGAGCAGCGCGCGCGCCTCGGCCACCGGCGCATCCGTGCCGCCCAGGTGCACGCCGTCGGCGCCGAGCGACAGGCACTGGTCGAGGTGGTCGTTGATGACGAGCGGCCGGCCGTGTTCGCGGCACAGCGCCAGCAGCGCTTCGCCCTGCTCGGCGCGCAGGGCCGGGCTGGCCGTCTTGTGGCGGTACTGCACCAGCGCGGCGCCGGCCGTCAGGGCGCTGTCGGTGACGGCGAGCAGGGCTTCGGTGTCGTCCCAGTCCGGGGTGACGAGGTACAGGCCTCGCATGAAATGCTTGTCCACGATGGTCCTTTACTGGCTCAATGGGGTTGGAGGATGCGGCGCGGGATGCGCTGCCCGGGGGCGATCCGGAAGGCATGCGCCAGGGTCTGGTGGCAGTAGTCCAGCGCGGACTCGAGCGCGTCGTGCATGCTGTCGCCCAGGGCGAGGCGCGCTGCGATCGCGGCGGCCAGGGTACAGCCGCTGCCGTGGTAGCTGTGCGGCAGGCGCGGCGTGCGCCAGGCGCGCTGTTCCACGCCGCTCCGCAGCCAGCGGTTGACGACGACGCTGCCCTCGCCATGGCCGCCGGTGAGCAGCACGTGCTCGCAGGGTACGGCGCCCAGGGCCTGGGCTTCCAGCAGGTTCGGCACCAGCACGGTGCCAAGCGGCAGCAGCTCGGCCAGCGCGGCGACGGCGTCGCCCTGGCCGAGCGGGTCGCCATGGCCGCTCGCCAGCACCGGGTCGAGCACCACCGGCAGTCTCGGGTCGGCCGCGCGCAGCCGGCGCAGCAGGCCGGCGATGGCCGCTGCGTTCGCGCGGCTGCCGGGGATGCCGATCTTCACCGCGTCGATGCTGCAGGTAGCGGCCAGGGCCTCGGCCTGGCGCAGGACCAGGCCGGGGTCGACCGGCTGCACCTCGTACACGCGGTTGTTGTCCTGCACGGTGATGGCCGTCGCCACCGGCAGCGCATGGCCGCCGAGCGCGCCGATGGCGGCGATGTCCGCCGCCAGGCCAGCCCCGCCGCCGGGGTCGAGCCCCGCGAACACGAGCACGGTCGGCACCATCAGGTGGCCAGCCCCTGCAGCGGCGACGAGGGCGAGGCCGCGAAGCGTTTCGGCATGCGTCCGGCAAGATGGGCTTCGCGCCCGGCGATCACGGCATGGCGCATCGCGCGCGCCATGCGCACCGGGTCGCTCGCCGCGGCGATCGCCGTGTTCATCAGCACGCCGTCGCAGCCGAGCTCCATGGCGATGGCCGCATCCGAGGCCGTGCCGACGCCGGCGTCGACCAGCACCGGCACCGTCGCCTGCTCGATGATGAGCGACAGGTTCCACGGGTTGAGGATGCCCATGCCCGAGCCGATCAGCGAGGCCAGCGGCATCACGGCCACGCAGCCGATCTCCTGCAGGAGCCTGGCCTGCACCGGATCGTCGCTGCAATACACCATCACGTCGAAGCCGTCGCGCACCAGGGTTTCCGCCGCCTTGAGCGTTTCCGGCATTTGCGGGAACAGGGTCTTTTCGTCGCCCAGCACCTCGAGCTTGACCAGCTTGCGCCCGCCGAGCAGCTCGCGCGCCATCTGCAGCGTGTACACGGCGTCCTTCGCGCTGTAGCAGCCGGCCGTGTTGGGCAGGATGGTGAATTCGTCCGGCGGGAGCACGTCGAGCAGGCTCGGTGCGTTCGGGTCCTGGCCGATGTTCACGCGGCGGATCGCCACCGTGACGATCTCGGCGCCCGCGGCCAGGGTGGCCTCGCGGGTTTGCTCCAGGTCGCGGTACTTGCCGCTGCCGACCAGCAGGCGCGAGGCATACTGGCGGCCGGCGATGGTCAGGAAATCAGTGTCTGGCATTGCGTTCATTCTCACATTCCTTCTATGGCGTAGGGTGGTCGGCTTGCCCGACCGCGCGTTCAACTCACGCATGCTCCGTCGCGGCGCATACCGGAGCTGAACGCGCGGTCGGCGGAGCCGGCTACGCGCCCCGGACCACCCTACGAAAATCGTCATTCATCCGCCGCCGATGGCGCGCACGATGTCCACCCGGTCCCGGGCCTGCAGGCGCCGCTCCGGCCACTGCGGGCGCGGCACCACTTCGCGGTTGACGGCGACCGCCACCGCCTGTCCGGCCAGGCCGAGCCGGCCGGCCAGGTCCAGCAGCGACACGCCGGACGGCGCGCTGTACGGGGCGCCGTTCAGTTCGAGCTCGATCATCACACCTCCCGGTAGAGCTTGGCGCCGCCGCGCACGAACTCGATCGCCTTTTCTTCCATGCCCTTCGCCAGCGCGGCGCCCTCCTCCACGCCCTCCCTGGCCGCGTACTCGCGCACTTCCTGGGTGATCTTCATCGAGCAGAAGTGCGGCCCGCACATCGAGCAGAAATGGGCCACCTTGGCGGAATCCTTGGGCAGGGTCTCGTCGTGGAAGGCGCGCGCCTTGTCCGGGTCCAGGCCCAGGTTGAACTGGTCTTCCCAGCGGAACTCGAAGCGCGCTTTCGACAGCGCGTTGTCGCGCATCTGCGCGCCCGGATGACCCTTGGCCAGGTCGGCCGCGTGGGCCGCGATCTTGTAGGTGATGATGCCGTCCTTGACGTCCTGTTTGTCTGGAAGGCCGAGGTGCTCCTTGGGGGTGACGTAGCACAGCATGGCGGTGCCGTACCAGCCGATGGTGGCGGCGCCGATGCCGGAGGTGATGTGGTCGTAGCCGGGCGCGATGTCGGTAGTCAGCGGCCCCAGGGTGTAGAACGGCGCTTCGCTGCACTGTTCCAGCTGCAGGTCCATGTTCTCCTTGATCAGGTGCATCGGCACGTGGCCGGGGCCCTCGATCATGGTCTGCACGTCGTGCTTCCAGGCGATCTGCGTCAGCTCGCCCAGGGTCGTCAATTCGGCCAGCTGGGCTTCGTCGTTGGCGTCGTAGATCGAGCCGGGCCGCAGGCCGTCGCCCAGGCTGAACGACACGTCGTAGGCCTTCATGATCTCGCAGATCTCCTCGAAATGCGTGTACAGGAAGGACTCCCGATGATGCGCCAGGCACCACTTGGCCATGATCGAGCCGCCGCGCGAGACGATCCCGGTCAGGCGCTTCGCCGTCATCGGCACATAGGCCAGACGCACCCCCGCGTGGATGGTGAAGTAGTCGACGCCCTGCTCGGCCTGTTCGATGAGGGTGTCGCGGTAGATGTCCCAGGTGAGCTCCTCGGCCTTGCCGCCGACCTTTTCCAGCGCCTGGTAGATCGGCACCGTCCCGATCGGCACCGGCGAATTCCGAATGATCCATTCGCGCGTCTCGTGGATGTGCTTGCCGGTGGACAGGTCCATCACGTTGTCCGCGCCCCAGCGGATCGCCCAGGTCATCTTTTCCACTTCCTCGCCGATCGAGGAGGTGACCGCCGAGTTGCCGATGTTGGCGTTGATCTTCACCAGGAAGTTGCGGCCGATGATCATCGGTTCGATTTCCGGGTGGTTGATGTTGGCGGGGATGATGGCGCGGCCGCGCGCTACTTCCTGGCGCACGAACTCGGGCGTGATCTCTTGCGGGATGCTGGCCCCGAAGGACTGGCCCGGGTGCTGGCGCGACAGCAGGCCGGCCATGCGCGCACCGACCGGTCCGGAGTCAAGCAGCGTGGCCAGGTATTCCTTGCGGCGCAGGTTTTCGCGCAGGGCGACGAATTCCATCTCCGGCGTCACGATGCCCCGGCGCGCGTAGTGCATCTGGGTGACGTTGCGCCCGGCGCGTGCGCGGCGCGGCGTGCGCTGCAGCTCGAAGCGCAGCGCGGTCAATCCCGGGTCGCGCAGGCGCGCCTTGCCGTAGTCGGAGGTGGGGCCGGCCAGCTCCTCGGTATCGCCGCGCTCGAGGATCCATGGCAGGCGCGGCGTACCGAGGCCGCGGCGGATGTCGATGCTGGCCGCCGGGTCGGTGTACGGGCCCGAGGTATCGTAGACGAACAGCGGCGGATTGGCTTCGCCGCCGAAGCTGTCAGGCGTGGGCGACAGCGAGATTTCGCGCATCGGCACGCGGACATCGGGCCGGCTGCCTTCGATGTAGACCTTGCGGGAATTCGGGAAGGGTTCGATGGCCGCCTGGTCGACCGTGGCGGTCGCGGCTTCGAACAGGGGTTTGGCAGTGAGTGGTGCGTTCATGTGGCTCCTTTGCGGAGCCAGCAAAGGAGTGTGCCAGGTACGGCCGCGCAGGCGCATGTGCGCCCTGGGCTGTGTGCTGACTGCTTCCCTTCGCTGGCATTATCCAGATCAGGTTCGGAGGGTATTTCTCACCCGCGTGTCACATTCGCGACAGCAGGACCCCTAGCGTGTGCCGCGCCCGGCTTCCCGGAACGCAGCGCGGCGGATTATAGCGCCATCTACTCTATAATGGTTCTTTTCGCACAATTTTTCGCTACCACACTATGGAACTTGCCAAGTCTTTCGAGCCCGCAGACATTGAACAATACTGGCGCACCGAGTGGGAACAGCGCGGTTACTTCACCGCCACCATGGAAGACGGCAAGCCGTCGTTCAGCATCCAGCTGCCGCCGCCGAACGTGACCGGCACCCTGCACATGGGCCATGCCTTCAACCAGACCGTCATGGACGGCCTGACCCGCTACTACCGCATGCGCGGCTACAACACCGCCTGGATCCCGGGCACCGACCACGCCGGCATCGCCACCCAGATCGTGGTGGAGCGCCAGCTCGACGCCCAGAAGATCTCGCGCCACGACCTGGGCCGCGAAGCCTTCGTCGAGAAGGTCTGGGAGTGGAAGGAAAAGTCGGGCAACACCATCACCGGGCAGATGCGCCGCATGGGCGCCTCGGCGGACTGGAAGCGCGAATACTTCACGATGGACGAGAGCCGCACGAAAACCGTGGCGGAAGTCTTCGTGCGCCTGTATGAACAGGGCCTGATCTACCGCGGCAAGCGCCTGGTCAACTGGGACCCGGTGCTGGGCACGGCGGTCTCCGACCTGGAAGTCGATTCGCAGGAAGAAGACGGCTCGATGTGGTACATCAAGTATCCCCTGGCCGACGGCTCGGGCCACCTGACGGTCGCCACCACCCGCCCTGAAACCCTGCTGGGCGACGTCGCCGTCGCCGTGGACCCGACCGACGAACGCTACGCGAGCCTGGTCGGCAAGCTGCTCACCCTGCCGCTGACCGGCCGCCAGATCCCGGTGATCGCCGACAGCTACGTGGACAAGGAATTCGGCACCGGCTGCGTGAAGATCACGCCGGCCCACGACTTCAACGACTACGCGGTCGGCCAGCGCGCCAAGCTCGCGCCGATCAACATCTTCACGCTGGACGCCAAAATCAACGAGAACGGCCCGAGCCAGTACCAGGGCCTGGACCGCTTCGCCGCGCGCAAGCAGATCGTCGCCGACCTGGACGCGCAAGGCCTGCTGGCCGAGGTCAAGCCGCACAAGCTGATGGTGCCGCGCGGCGACCGCACCGGCGTCGTCATCGAGCCGATGCTCACCGACCAGTGGTTCGTCGCCATGAGCAAGCCGGCGCCGGAAGGCACGTTCAACCCGGGCAAGTCGATCACCGACGTCGCGCTGGAAAAGGTCGCCAGCGGCGAGATCAAGTTCGTGCCCGAGAACTGGACCACTACCTACAACCAGTGGCTGGGCAACATCCAGGACTGGTGCATCTCGCGCCAGCTGTGGTGGGGCCACCGCATCCCGGCCTGGTACGCCGAAGACGGCCAGATCGTGGTCGCGCGCGACGACGCCGAAGCACAGGAAAAGGCGAAGGCACAAGGCATCACGGGCGCGTTGCGCCGCGACGACGACGTGCTGGATACCTGGTTCTCCTCGGCCCTGGTGCCCTTCTCGACCATGGGCTGGCCGGAAGACACCCCGGACATGAAGCACTTCCTGCCGTCCTCGGTGCTGGTGACCGGCTTCGACATCATCTTCTTCTGGGTCGCCCGCATGGTGATGATGACGACCCACTTCACCGGCAAGGTGCCGTTCGAGACCGTGTACGTGCACGGCCTGGTGCGCGACTCGCAAGGCCAGAAGATGTCCAAGTCGAAGGGCAACACGCTCGACCCGATCGACCTGATCGACGGCATCGACATCGAATCGCTGGTTGCCAAGCGCACCACCGGCCTGATGGACCCGCGCGCCGCGGACAAGATCGCCAAGGCCACCCGCAAGGAATTCCCGGAAGGGATCCCGGCCTTCGGCACCGACGCCGTGCGCTTCACCATGGCGAGCTACGCTTCGCTTGGCCGCAACATCAACTTCGACCTTGGCCGCTGCGAGGGCTACCGCAACTTCTGCAACAAGCTGTGGAACGCGACCCGCTTCGTGATGATGAACACGGAAGGCAAGGATTGCGGGCAGCCGAATCCGGAAGACCTGTCGCAGGCCGACCGCTGGATCATCTCCCTGCTGAACCGCGTCGAACTCGATATCGCCCGGGGCTTTGCCGACTACCGCTTCGACAACATCGCCAGCAACATCTACAACTTCGTCTGGTACGAGTACTGCGACTGGTACCTGGAACTGGCCAAGGTCTCGGTCCAGCAGGGCACGGAAGCGCAGCAGCGCGCCACCCGCCACACCCTGCTGCGCGTGCTGGAAGTGGTGCTGCGCCTGGCGCACCCGATCATTCCTTTCGTGACCGAAGCCCTGTGGCAGGCGATCGCGCCGATGGCGGGCAAAGGGTTGGGCGAAAACCGCGACAGCATCATGCTGCAGCCCTACCCGCTGGCCGACACTTCGTTCGTGAGCGAAGAGGCGGAAGCCTGGATGGAGCAGCTCAAGGCCCTGATCGACGCCACCCGCAACCTGCGCGGCGAGATGTCGCTGTCGCCGTCGGTGCGCGTGCCGCTGATCGTCGAACCGGGCAATGCGGAAGACCGTGCACGCATGGCGGTGTTCGCGCCCTACATCCAGGCGCTGGGCAAGCTGGCCGAGGTGCAGATCGTCGATGCGCTGCCGGAATCGCCGGCCGCCGTGTCGATCGTCGGCACCACCAAGCTGATGCTGAAGGTCGAGATCGACGTCGCCGCCGAGCGCGAGCGCCTGTCGAAGGAGATCGCGCGCCTGCAGGGCGAGATCGCCAAGGCCAGCGGCAAGCTGTCCAACGAAAGCTTCGTCGCCCGCGCCCCGGCCGCCGTGGTGGAGCAGGAAAAGGAACGCGTTGCCAGCTTCTCGGCGACGCTGGCCAAGATGCAGGAGCAGCTGGCGAAACTGCCGGCGGCCTGAGCCTCATGAAAAACGCGGCCTTGGCCGTAATGCCGTTTAGATAAAGCTAGGGTGGCCGGGTTTCCCGGCCGCGCGTTCAACTCAAATATGCTCCGCCACAGAGCATCTGTGAGCTGAACGCGCGGTCGGCAGAGCCGACCACCCTACATTTTTACGCTAACTGAACGGCATTACGGCCTTGGCCGTGCTTTTTTTTTGCAGGGTGGGCGGCTCTACCCTGCAGCTCGAACATCGGTACCGCAGGCGCCGCCCACGCGGTGATCGTTGGCGGCAAGATCATCGAGCCCGAGATCGGTACCTCTGGCGCTCACCGCGTGGGCGGGAAGACCCGCCCACGCTACCGGTCTCGCCGGACAGCAGATGCATGCGCGCTGCCCAGCCGCTCCACTGCCCCCACCACCTCCTTGCGCGCCGCCTCGCAGTCCAGCTTCGCCATCTGCTGCATGCTCATGCCCTTGCCAATGTCTTCTGCCACCAGGTAGCCCAGGTAGTAACCGCGCCGCGCCGGCAGGCCGCTGGCGCTGGTGGTGTACCCCTGGAACAGGCTCCGCATGGCTGCCGGGTCGCTGCTCTCCAGCTTCGCCTGCAGGTCCTCGAAGGCGGCGCCGATCTGCGCCTGCGTGTCCGCCACCAGGTTCCTCGGGATATCCAGCAGCAATTCTGCATTGTTCGCCCCAGGATTCATCCGCTTCGACACATAGGTTGCCAGCCCCTCTTCCCACAGGGAGGTCCAGACCTGCCGCGTCTCGCATCCCATGGTGTGGTAGTCGTGAAACAGTTCGTGGTGGAAGAAGGCGGTTTCGTCGCCATTGCCATGCGCCCGCACCATCACGTCGGCGCCGAACACGAAATACTGCTTGCCGTCCAGGGTACGCGTGCCGCCGTCCATCTCGCTCAGGGAATGGAGGAACCAGATGTCGGTGGTGGCCGCATAGTCCGGGAATTCCTCGCGGAAGCGGGCGATGTGCCCGGGCAGGCCACGTGTGAAGCCGGCGACCTTTTCCATATAAGCCGTGCGGATCGCCGGAAACTCGGCAAAGGCCTTGAGGTACTGGGCGTCGCGCTGCTGCTCGCTCACCTTGCCCTGGTAGCGCTGGGGTCCGTAGAACTGCGGGAATCGCGGCACGATCGTCTCGCGGAACTCTTTCGCCGCCGCTTCCGGCTTGCCGGCGTGACGGTCGGCCACCTGCTGGAAGGCGGTAGCCAGGTCGTGCACTTTCATCGCGTGGACGGCGGCCGGCTCGGCTGCGCCGGCGCAAGGGGCGGATAGTGCGGCCGACATCGAGATCAGGAAGGCAAGGGATTTCACGGTAAGCGGGTCTTCGAGGGAAAGAAGCATTGTATTGGCGCGCAGGCAGCCGGATTATCACCAACTGTCACCCCGGTGGCGTGGCGGCGCGTGGCGCTTGTCGCGATTGGAGGGATTCCTCGGATTCCCCTGTCCACTTGGTGAACACTGTTTGCTACACTCTGCCATACCCAATAACGATTCTGGAGACCCAAGATGCGACACTTGAAGAAGGCTGCCCTGATTGCCACGATGCTTGCGATGCCCCTGGTGGCGATGGCGCAGAACGCCTCGCCGGTGGGCGTGTGGAAAACGATCGACGACGAGACCGGCAAACCGAAGTCTCTGGTGCGCATCACCGAAGAAGGCGGCGCCCTGACCGGCAAGATCGAAAAACTGTTCCGCCCGGCGGACCAGGACCAGAACCCGAAATGCACGGCCTGCGAAGGCGCGCGCAAGGACCAGCCGATCATCGGCATGACCATCCTGTCGGGCCTCAAGAAGGACGGGAACGAGTACACCGGCGGCGAGATCCTCGACCCTTCCAAGGGCAAGACCTACAAGAGCAAGGCTACCCTGAAGGACAACGGCAGCAAGCTCGAAGTGCGCGGCTACATCGGCGCGCCGATGTTCGGCCGTTCGCAGACCTGGGTCCGCGAACAGTAAGCGTCATCGGGACGGGCGCGGCATGATCGGGATTCCCCGATCGTGCCGGCTGCTCCTGCTCCGGGCAAGGCAGGGCCGGCCGCAGACCCGGCCTCTCCTCTACCTTGCCTTCGGCGCCACCGCACTCGCGGCCTCCTCCGCTCTCCCCAGCTCTTTTCCAGCACCGTCAAACACGGGTAGCGCCAGGCGCGCGCCACAAAAATTGTAATTTCGCTATCTTTCGTACAGATGAGTTGCATGCCAACGAACTGAACGAGGAACCGAATGATCTTCTTGCGTCTTACCTGCCTGCTGGCCGGCATCCTGGTACTGCTTGTGCCGGCCGTTCTGTACCCGAACGGCGCCCTGAACGTGGCCAGGTCGGCCGCCATGCTGGCAGGACTGCTGCTGTCCGCCGCGAGCTTCTTCTTCATCGGCCTGGCCGGCCAACGCATCAAGCGCTCGCCCGTGCTGGGCCGCCTGTGCGCCGTGCTGCTGCTGGCGCCCTTCCTGTTCGCCGCGGTCACGCTATGGCGCAGCACAGAACCGTCGGCCCTGTGGATCAGCGGGACCCTGCTGAGCTTTACGATGATCGTATCGGTGGCGCTGTATGGTCTGCTCCAACAGCGGCCGGGCGGACGCCAGATGCGCTCGCGCGACGGCGGCTCCCCTCTGCCGGCGCTGGGACGCCGTTAAGGCTGCAGGCGCCGCTACAGCCAGCCGGCGTCGCGCGCCATGCGGTAGGCCTCGACCCGGTTCGCCGCATGGAGCTTGCTGATCGCCTCGGACAGGTAGTTGCGCACCGTTCCCTCGGACAGGTGCACCTGGCGCGCGATGTCGGCGCTGGAGCGCCCCTCCCCCGCCAGGCGCAGCACCTGGCGTTCGCGCTCGGTGAGCGGGTCCTCGCCGCCGCTCCAGCTCTCCATCGCCAGCTCGGGCGCGATCGCCCGACCGCCGCCGTGCACGGCGCGAATCGCGGCCGCCAGCGCATCCACCGGCGCGTCCTTCAGCAGGTAGCCGCGCACGCCCGCTTCGAGGGCGCGGCGCAGGTAGCCGCTGCGCCCGAAGGTCGTCACCACGATCAGCCTGGGCGGCAGGCGGCGCTCCTTCAGTTGCGCCGCCAGCTCCAGCCCGGTCATCAGGGGCATCTCGATGTCGGTCAGGACGATGTCGGGCTGCAGCCGCTCGCACATGTCGAGCGCCTCCCTGCCGTTGGTGGCGGCGCCGACGACCTCGAAGTCGGGTTCGAGCCTGAGCAGCGCGGCCAACGCGCCGAGGACGAGGGTCTGGTCTTCGGCCAGCAGGATGCGGATCATGGGGCGGTTCCCGGTGCGACTGCGGCAGGGACGCGCAGTTCGAGTTCAAGGCCGGCCCGGGCGCGCAGCGCCAGCCTGCCGCCGACCGACTGCGCCCGTTCGCGCATGCCGCTCAAGCCGTTTCCGTGGCGGATGTCGGCGTCGCTGCGCGCCTTGCCGTCATCCAGGATGCGCAGCACGGCCACGCCATGTTCCAGCTCCAGCGACACGCTGCAGCGGCGCGCGCCGGCATGGCGCACCACGTTGGTGACGGCTTCGCGCAGCGCCAGCGCCAGCACGTTCTCCGCCGCCGGCGCCAGCGCGAAGCGTTCCACCTTCTCGTCCAGCCGCACATCCGCTGCCGCCAGGCTCGCGCGTGCGCTCGCCAGCGCATGGGCCAGGCCCTTCTCGCGGTAACCCGTCACCGCGGCGCGCACTTCGGCCAGGGCCTGGCGCGCGCTGGTCTCGATGTCGCCCACCTCGCGGGCGCAGGCGTCGAGGTCGCGGTGCACCAGCTTGCGGGCCAGCTCGGCCTTCAGGGCGATCAGCGACAGCGAATGCCCGAGCAGGTCGTGCAGGTCGCGCGAGATGCGTTCGCGCTCGGCGATGGTGGCCATATGCTCGACCTCTTCCTGCTTGCGCAGCAGCTCCTGGCGCGAGCGGCGCAGGCGCGCATCCATGAAGGCGCCCATGCCCACCGGCAGGCCGGCGGTCAGCAGCGGCATCAGGAACACGAAACGCATCTGCGAGTTCGTGAGTTGCAGCGAAGCCAGCAGGCCGACCGCGATCACGCCGGCGATCGCCATCATCGCATGCTGGAAACGCACGATCCGGGCCGCCATCGCGCAGGCAAAGATGAAGAAGGTGGCGGCGCCGACGTTCCAGCGCACCCAGGCGGCGCCGAGCAGGCAACCGGCCAGCATGCAGGCGAACACCTGCCAGCCGCGCGCCCAGTAGCTGGCGAGATACAGCGGCACGAACACCGCCAGCGTCAGCGCCAGCATCGCCAGCTCCAGCGAACAGGGCGGAACATAGACGTACTTCCAGCCCATGTAGGCCAGGCTCAGCAGCCAGAAGTACGGCATCCTGCCCTGTTCCGGCGGGAGCCAGGGCCCCGCCAGGATCTGCTTGATCTGGTTCATGTCCTATCGCGGCATTGATTAGTTTGCCGCGAGGCGCACGTCGGCGATCTCGAAGCGGTAGTCGCCCGGCTGCGGCCCGGCGTTGAATCCTAACATGGTGATCGCCGCCGGATCGATGCCTTTGAGTTCGCTGAAGGGAATCGCCACCTCGGTCCATTCGGGGCCGGCGGTGAAGCTTTTCGCACCCGGCATCTGCACGCCCTGCGACATCGCCATCAGCTGGTAGGCCTTGCCGTCGCCGCGCACCTTGAAGCGCACCACCTTGGCGGCGCTCAGGTTCGCCGGCTGCATCGGCTGGCTGCCGGGCATGAAGGCCACGCCGGCCCAGGCGAAGGGCAGGCCCGGCGCCACCTTGGCGTCGATCGCCAGCGGCACCTGGCCGTCGCGCAGTGCCGGCCCCGCCGCCAGCTTCACGGTCGACTTGCCGCCGGCGAAGCTGTCGGTGGACGGTCCCCATCCCATGCCGAAGGGACTGCCCAGGCGCTTGTCGCTGAACTGGCTGATGCGGCCGTCGGCCGGCAGGGCCTGGCCGGGAGCGTTCTGCGCTTCCCGCGCGGCCTTGGCCACCAGCTGGCGCTGGCCGTCGCGCAGGCCGTTGGCGCTCTCGCCATCCTTCCAGACTTCCACGATGCGGCGGGTGGCCAGGATGTCGCTGGCGGGGTTGCCCTCGACCAGCAGCAGGTCGGCCTTGTAGCCCTTGTCGATGCGGCCGCGCTGGCCGAGTCTGAAGGCTTTCGCCGGCGCGCTGGTGGCGGCGGTCAGCGCCTGCGACGGGCTCAATCCCGCTTCCACCAGGGCCGCCAGTTCGCGGTGCATGCTGATGCCGTACTGGGTGCCGGGGTTGCCGGCGTCGGTCCCGGCCAGCACCGGCACGCCGGCCTTGACCATGGCGGCCGTCACCGCCTTGGGCGCCGCCAGGATGGCCGGCTTCACGGCGTTGCCGTAGCGCGCCTTGAGCGGGGCCTGCGCGTCCTTGTCGAGCAGCGCGGCGAAGTCCGGGTTGGCCAGCAGGTCGTCGCCGCGCAAAGCCGCCATGCTCTCCAGTACCGCGAAGGTCGGGATCACGAAGGCGCCGCGGCTGCGCGCCAGCTTCGCCAGTCCCTCGGCATCGGCCGCGTCGCCGGTGAACAGGTGCACCAGGCCGTCGGCGCCGGCGTCGAGCACGGCGCGCGCATCCTTCTCATTGCTGATATGGACCACCGCCAGCTTGCCGCGCTTGTGGGCGGCCTCGATCACGGCCCTGGTGGTCGCCAGGTCGAGCGACTTGAAGCCATAGCCGCCTTCCATGACGATCTTGATGAAGTCCGAGCCTTCGGCGATGCGGGCGTCGACGAAGGCCTGGGCGTCTTCCGGTTTCGTGATGGTGGGGATGGCGATGCCGAACTGGGTGCCGTGGCCGCCCGGCGCGGTGACCAGGGTGCCGGCCGAGAACAGGTCGGCATGCCTTGCGTTGCCTCCCGCGGCCATCGCCGCCTTGGCCTTCTTCATCGACGGGATGTCGGTGAACATGTCGATCTGCGTGGTCACGCCGAACAGCACCGGCAGTTCGTGCGCGCGGAAGGCGTGCGTGTGGGCGTCGATCAGGCCCGGCAACAGCGTGCGGCCGGCGCCGCTGACCACGCGCGCGCCCGCCGGGACGGCGCCGCGGAAGTCGGCGTCGACGATCACACCCTTGTCGAACAGGACCGAGCGGCGCTCGTGCACGCGCTCGCCGTCGAACACGCGCACGTCCTGCACCAGGGTCGGGGCGGCGGAGGCGGACGCGGCCAGCAGCAGGATGGCGGCGCTGGACAGGGTGGTCAGGACGGTGGACTTCATGGTTTCCTCGCAGGGGTGAATGTGCAGCCAGTATGCGGAAAAGCCGATGGCGCCGATAGAGGCAGGCGCCATCGGTTTGTCATGACAATTGTCATGCGGGCCCGGAAGCCACTGTGACTCCCCTTGCCGCTCCGCGCGGCGACCTGCCGCCTGAGGCTTCGTCTTTCTCTCGATCAGCTCAGCAAGCAGCCTGACCCGCATTTGCCCCTCCTTTCGTGAAGCGCTAGCGGCTCAACAGCGGCGTTTCGCTCTCGCGGTGGTAAAGTTGTCCGCCCCTCAGGGGCGCTATCGCGGATCAGGCTGACGAATGCTATTCTTGAACGAGGTCTCGAGCAGTAAGCCGCTACAATGATGCCTGGAGGCCACGCATCGCCGCGATTCGCCGTACATCTGGGATACGGAACACGGCCGACATTTCTCATGAGCTTATTCCTGCTTAGAAAAAACGCTCCAATCCTGCTCGCGCTTGGGACCCTCCTCCTGTCTCTCGCATCGACGTATGTCGCATGGACGCTGGCAAGTCAGGAAGCGGTGCGGCTCAACGAAACGGAGTTCAGTTTCGAAGTGCGGCAAGCTGTCCGGCGCATCGAGCAACGCATGACAACCTACGAGGGCGCCGCGCGCAGCACCCAGGCTTTTCTGCTCGGTTCCACCAAGGTGAACCGTGCGGACTTCAGCCTCTTTGTCGCTTCATTGCGTCTGCAAGAGAAATTTCCTGGAATTCAGGGGATCGCGCTGGTCGAGGTCATCGCTCCAGCGCGCTTGGCCGAGCATGTAGCAGCGATGCGGCGCGAAGGCTTGAGCGGCTACCGCATCACTCCCGCGGGCGAACGACACCTCTATTCATCGATCATCCAGATCGAGCCATTCACGGGCCTGAACCTGCGTGCGCTTGGTTTCGACATGCTGTCGGAGCCGAACCGTCGCGCCGCAATGGAGCGCGCCCGCGATACCGGGTATGCGGCTGCATCGGGCAAGGTACGACTGATCCAGGAAGATGGCAGGAACGTGCAGTCCGGCCTGGTCATGTATCTGCCTGTCTACCAGCGCGGTATGCCGACGGACAGCGTCGCGCAGCGTCGCCAGAGCCTGGCTGGATGGATCGGTGCGCCGTTCCGGATGGACGATCTCATGGCCGGCCTGGGGGGAGAACGGTCGGGAGACATCATGCTCGCCATTTACGACGGTACGGCTGTCTCCGAGGAGTCGCGCCTGTATTCCTCCCGCCTGATGCACACGCCCAGGCTGTCTCCGCCCCGATTCCGCGTCGTCAAGCAGATATCGGTCGCGGGCCGTCCATGGACGCTCGACATCCAGTCGTCCCCAGCATTCGAGCAACGCATTGTCACCGACCGTCCCCGGCTCATCGCGATCATCGGCAGTGCGCTGAGCACGATGATCGCCCTGCTCGTGTGGTTGCTGGCCTCGGGACGCAAGCGCGCGCTATCGCTGGCAAGGGAAATGACGCACCAGTTGCGCGAAAGCGAATTCCGGTGGAAATATGCGCTGGAAGGCGCCGGCGACGGCGTGTGGGACTGGAACATCGCCACCGGCGACGTGTTCTATTCGGAGCAATGGAAGACCATGCTCGGCTACCAGGGCAAGGAGATCGGCAACAGCCTTTCCGAATGGGAGTCCCGGATCCATCCTGACGACCTCTCCGCCACGAGGGCGCACATGCAGCGCTATCTGGAAAGTACGGAGGGACCACTACTGGCCCAGTTCCGCCTGCGCTGCAAGGATGGAAGCTGGAAATGGATCGTCACCCGGGGCGCTGCCGTCAGCCGGGACCAGGTGGGCAAGCCGCTACGGCTCATCGGTACCCATACCGACATTACCGATTCAAAACACGATGAACAGGCTTTGCAGGCCGCCAATGAGCGATTGCGAGAGGAACAGCACCGGATCAAGGTGATTCTGAAGCATTCCCACGATGCATTCGTTGCCGTGCTTCCCGACGGAACAATTCACGACTGGAATGCCAAGGCTGAGGAACTGTTTGGCTGGACGGCCTGCGAAGCGATCGGCAAGGACCTGGCTAGCATGATCATCCCGGAGCAGTTTCGAGCGCAGCACAATGCTGGATTCCAACGATTCGTGGGGACAGGTAGAGCGGCAGGAAACATTGTTGAACTCGAAGCCTTGCATCGTACCGGCCGCTTGATTCCCGTCGAACTTGCGTTCGCAGGCGTACCCCAGGGTTCTGGCTATATCGTCACGGCTTTCATACGAAATATCAGCGAACGCAAAGCGGCGCAGCAACTCGACACGGAGCGCAGTCGAGCACTCGAGGAGGCCCGAAACGCACTTCATCATGCGCAAAAGCTGGAAGCAGTAGGCAAGCTTACTGGAGGCGTCGCGCACGATTTCAACAACGTCTTGCAGGTCATTACAGGCAACCTGGCCTTGTTGCAGATGCACGCTCGCGACGACGCCGGGATGCAGAAGCGGCTGGAAAGCATCAGGGGCGCAGTCCAGCGCGGCGCCAAACTGTCTTCACAACTGCTCGCCTTCGCGCGCCGCCAGCCACTGCAACCGGTTGCGGTGAATATCATGCGGCTCCTGCAAAATATGGAGGACTTATTGCAGCGCGCTCTTGGAGAGACTGTAAAGTTTTATCTGTTCTCCGAAGAGGGCCTCTGGAATACACAGGTGGACCCGGGGCAGTTCGAGAACGTGATCCTGAACCTGGCGATCAATGCGCGTGATGCGATGCCGGCTGGGGGAGAACTGAGGATCAGTCTCGGCAACGCCTGCCTGGACGAAGCCGATGCGCATAGACGCCCTGGTCTTTCAGCGGGGGAATACGTCATCCTCTCCATGACGGATACCGGGGCGGGCATGAGTCCCGAAGTCATGGCGCAGGCGTTCGAACCCTTTTTCACGACCAAGCCGGTCGGTCAGGGGACAGGGCTCGGCTTGAGCATGGCGTATGGCATGGTCAAGCAAAGCAATGGCCATATCGAGATTTCCAGCACACTCGGTCGCGGTACGACCGTGACGATTTATCTGCCGCGAACTCATCAACTTGAAAATCCGGCTGTATCGCCGGTGGCGCTGGCAGTAGCAACAGGCAGTGAAACCATCCTCGTTGTCGAAGACGACGAGGATGTCCGCCTTTCAGTCGTGGCCAACCTGTCGATGCTCGGATACCAGGTCCTGCAGGCGTCCGACGGTGAAGGTGGACTCCATATCCTGGAAAGCGGCGCCCACGTCGATTTGCTGTTCAGTGATGTGGTGATGCCGGGCAGCGTTACCGGGCCGGAACTGGCAGCGCGCGCCAAGGTCCTGCAACCGGACCTGGCTGTCTTGTTTACCTCGGGCTATACACGAGATGCGCTCACGACCGACGGACGGCTCAGGGAAGGAGTCCAGTTGCTCAGCAAGCCGTATGATCAAAAACAGCTGGCGCAACGGATCCGTGAGGTGTTGGGAGGATAAGCGCGGTTACGCAGGAACGACAATGTACGCAGGAACGACAATGGCGCCGATCGATGCGGGCGCCGTCAAGCCCCCATGACGAAGGCCTTGCGCCCTCCTGCCGGATCAAGTGGCGCCAGGATCACGCTTGCGGCAGGTTATCCCACAAATCGCCCGTCGGGCTGATGCGCGGTGCGGTGACGCCGAAGTGCTGGTAGGCCAGCGGCGTGGCAATGCGGCCGCGCGGGGTGCGCTGCAGGTAGCCCTGCTGGATCAGGTAGGGTTCCAGCACGTCCTCGATGGTGTCGGCGGCCTCGCCGATCGCCGCCGCCAGGTTGCCGATGCCCACTGGGCCGCCGGCGAACTTGAACAGCACCGCTTCGAGCAGCTTGCGGTCCATGACGTCGAAGCCGACGGTGTCGACGTCGAGCATCTTCAGGGCCCGGTCGGCCATGTCCACGGTGATCTCGCCGTTCCCCTTCACTTCCGCATAGTCGCGCACGCGGCGCAGCAGGCGGTTGGCGATCCGCGGCGTGCCGCGGGCGCGCTTGGCCACCTCGCGCGCGCCGGCCTCGTTGATCGGGGCCGCCAGCAGCGCGGCGCTGCGCAGGACAATCTTGGTCAGCTCCTCGACATTATAGAACTCGAGGCGCGCCACGATGCCGAAGCGGTCGCGCAGCGGATTGGTGAGCATGCCGGCGCGGGTGGTGGCGCCCACCAGGGTGAAGGGCTGCAGGTCGAGCTTCACGGAACGCGCGGCCGGGCCTTCGCCGATCATGATGTCGATCTGGTAGTCCTCGAGCGCCGGGTACAGGATTTCCTCGACCACCGGCGACAGGCGGTGGATCTCGTCGATGAACAGCACGTCGTTCGGCTCGAGGTTGGTCAGCAGCGCGGCCAGGTCGCCCGGACGCTCCAGCACCGGGCCCGAGGTCTGGCGCAGGTTCACGCCCATCTCGCGCGCGATGATGTGGGCCAGCGTGGTCTTACCGAGACCCGGCGGGCCGAACAGCAGCGTGTGGTCGAGCGCCTCGCGGCGCTTGCGCGCGGCGCTGATGAAGATCTCGAGCTGGTCGCGGATCTTCGACTGGCCGACGTATTCGTCCAGCTGCTTGGGGCGCAGGGCGCGTTCGATCGCCTCCTCGTTGGGCGAGGCGGGCGCGGCGTCGATGACGCGGTGCTCGGTGAAGTTGTCGGTCTGGATGCTCATGCTGCTTGTTTAACCCTTAGGCTTTCGACAGCGCCTTCAGCGCGAACTTGATGCCGTCGGACACCGTGGCGCCGGCCGGCATGTTCTTGATCGCGAGGAGCGCTTCCTTGTCAGAATACCCCAAAGCGAGCAGCGCATTGAGCACGTCCGCCTGCGCGTCGTCGCGCGGGCTGCCTCCGACCACGCCGATGTCGGCGCCCAGCTTGCCCTTCAGTTCGAGCAGCAGGCGTTCGGCGGTCTTCTTGCCGATGCCGGGAATCTTCACCAGGCGGCCGGTTTCCTGCAGCGTGACGGCCTGCGACAGGTCGGCCACCGTCATGCCCGACAGGATCGACAAGGCCATGCGCGCGCCGATGCCGGTGATCTTGATGAGCTGGCGGAACAAGGCCCGCTCGGATGCCGTGCCGAAGCCGAACAGCAGGTGCGCATCCTCGCGCACGATCAGGTGGGTGAACAGCACCACCTTTTCGCCGGTATGCGGCAGGTTGTAGAAGGTGCTCATCGGCACGTCGACTTCATAGCCGACGCCGTTGCAGTCCACCAGCACATGCGGCGGCGCTTTTTCGAGCAGGGTTCCGGAGAGACGACCGATCATCGTGGTTCCTTGTTTTTCTTCGATGCTTAAACGAGGCGGCTGCGTTTCATGCGCAGCGGTGGCGCGCTCGGGGACAGCGCGCCGATCATCGACAGCGTGTCGATGCTGTGGGCATGGCAGATGGCGACGCCGAGCGCGTCCGCTGCATCGGTGCCCGGCAGGCCGGGGAGCTTCAACAGGCGCGACACCATGTCCTGCACCTGCGCCTTGGCGGCCTTGCCGGTGCCGACCACGGCCTGCTTGACCTGCACGGCCGTGTATTCGGCCACGTCGAGGTCGGCGCCGACCAGCGCCGTGATGGCGGCGCCGCGCGCCTGGCCCAGCAGCAGCGTGGACTGCGGGTTCACGTTCACAAACACTTTTTCGATGGCCGCGCAGGTGGGCGCATAGGCGGCGACGATTTCGCCGACGCCGTTCAGGATCTCCTTGAGGCGCGGGGGCAGCGCACCCTCGGTGCCGGTCTTGATGGTGCCGGACGCGATGTAGCGCAGCTTGCTGCCGTGTTTTTCAATGACGCCAAACCCCGTCGTACGCAGGCCCGGGTCGATGCCGAGAATAATCATTGTGGAATGATATACGGCTGGAGGGTGTTCGTGGGAAAAATACTGTGCAAAAACACAGTGTGCTACAAAGCTTACCACGTAGGGTGGTCCGGGGCGCGCAGCCGGCTTCGCCGACCGCGCGTTCAAACAAGGTATGAAAAACACAGCGCGTCCATACCCAAGCTGGTTGGACGCGCGGTCGGCAGAGCCGACCACCCTACGATGACGACAAGCCGTTTAATGGCGGAAGTGACGGGTACCCGTGTACAGCATCACCACGCCGCGCTCATCCGCCGCATCGATCACTTCCTGGTCACGCATCGAGCCGCCCGGATGGATCACGCAGGTCGCGCCCGCATCCACCACCACGTCCAGCCCGTCGCGGAACGGGAAGAAGGCATCCGACGCCACCGCCGAACCGCTCAGGGACAGGCCCGCATTCTGCGCCTTGATCGAGGCGATGCGCGCCGAGTCGATGCGGCTCATCTGGCCGGCGCCCACGCCAAGGGTCATGCCGTTGGCGCAGAACACGATCGCGTTCGACTTGACGAACTTGGCCACGCGCCAGGCGAACATCAGGTCCTGCAGCTGCTGCTGGGTCGGCTGCTTCTTGCTGACCACACGCAGTTCGCCCAGGCCCACGTTCTTCGCATCCGGCGCCTGCACCAGCACGCCACCGCCGACGCGCTTGAGGTCCCAGGCGTTCTGGCCTTCGCCCAGCGGAATCTCGAGCAGGCGCACGTTCTGCTTGGCCGACATGATCTGGCGTGCCTCAGGCGTGAACGACGGCGCGATCAGCACCTCGACGAACAGCTTCGACACCGCTTCCGCCGCACGGCCGTCGACTTCCACGTTGAAGGCGATGATGCCGCCGAAGGCCGAAGTCGGGTCGGTCTGCAGCGCGCGGTTGTAGGCGTCCAGCGCATCGACGCCGATCGCCACGCCGCAGGGATTGGCGTGCTTGACGATCACGCAGCCGGCCGGCTGGCCCAGGCCGCCGAGCGACTTGACGCATTCCCAGGCCGCGTCGGCGTCGGCGATGTTGTTGTACGAGAGTTCCTTGCCCTGCAGCTGGCGGTAGTTGGCCAGCGCGCCCGGGGTGGCGACGGGGTCGCGGTAGAAGGCGGCGCCCTGGTGCGGGTTTTCGCCGTAGCGCATGTCCTGGACCTTCTCGAAGCTCATGTTCAGGGTCTGCGGATAGCTGGAGCGGGTCGCATGCAGGCGGTCTTCGCCCAGGCTGGTGAGGTAGTTGGTGATCGCACCGTCGTACTGGGCCGTGTGGGCAAATACTTTCTTGGCCAGGCGGAACTTGGTCTCGTAGCTGACCGGACCGGCGTCGGTACCGGTGCCTTTCATCTCCGCCAGCACGGGGCCATAGTCGGCCGGGTCGACGATCACCACCACGTCGCGGTGGTTCTTGGCGGCCGAGCGCAGCATGGTCGGCCCGCCGATGTCGATGTTCTCGATCGCGTCTTCCAGCGAGCACTGATCCTTGGCGACGGTCTGCTGGAACGGGTACAGGTTGACCACGACCATGTCGATCTGCGGGATGCCGTGCTCGTCCAGCTTGGCGACGTGCTCCGGCAAGTCCCGGCGCGCCAGGATGCCGCCGTGGACCTTCGGGTGCAGGGTCTTGACCCGGCCGTCGAGCATTTCCGGGAAACCGGTGTAATCGGCAACTTCAGTGACTTGCACGCCATTTTCCTGCAGCAGCTTAGCGGTGCCGCCGGTGGACAGGATATTGACGCCGAGGCCGGACAGGGCCTTCGCGAAATCGAGGACGCCGGTTTTGTCGGAAACGGAAATCAGTGCTTGTTTGATCATGGTGAGGCCTGTGGTTGAGAATTCTGGCGTCCGGGCGCGCGGACCTGCGCATGTACATGCAGGCCGCGCGCAAGGACACGGCCACGCCATGTCAGGGCTTTAGAGGAGCCCGTGCTCCTGCAGCTTCTTGCGCAAAGTGTTCCGGTTGATGCCCAGCATCTGCGCCGCGTGCGACTGGTTGCCGTCGGCGCGCGTCATGACCACTTCAAGGACCGGCTTTTCGACCGTCAGGACCATCATGTCGTAGATGTTCGTCGGTTTCTGCTCGCCCAGATCGTTGAAATAGTCCTCGAGGCTTTTCTGGACGACTTCCTGGATACTTTCTTTGCTCATGTTCTCTGCTGCTTATCCTGGTTAATGATTGCTCGCCGCTGGTGCAGCGTGTCCCCGTCTGTTCTAATTCTTATATGTGCATGCTGCTGATGCTGCTGCTATTTATGCTGCCATCGCCGCGTCGTCCACATTCGCGGCGGCATGCGCGGGCCGGTATTGTAACCGCTCGCCATGCCGGAGTTGCGATTTGAAAAACGTGTCGACCGCCGCCAGCTGCTCGGCAGTCGATTCCAGCAGGTTCATACGTTGGCGGAACTCTTCCCCGCCCGGCAGATCCTGCACATACCACCCGATATGTTTACGGGCGGTGCGCACGCCGACGTATTCGCCATAGAAAGCGTAATGCGCCGGCAGGTGTTCGTTCATCAGCGCGCGCACTTCCTCGACCAGCGGGGCCGGCAAATGCTGGCCCGTGCGCAGGAAATGGTCGATCTCGCGGCAGATCCAGGGACGGCCCTGGGCGGCGCGGCCGATCATGACGGCATCGGCGCCGGTATAGTCGAGCACGAACTTCGCTTTTTCCGGCGTGGTGATGTCGCCGTTGGCCACCACCGGGATGCCCACCGCGGCCTTGACGGCGCGGATGGTGTCGTACTCGGCCTCGCCCTTGTAGCCGTCGGCGCGGGTGCGGCCGTGCAGGGTCAGCATCTGGATGCCGGCCTGTTCGGCCATGCGGGCAATGCGCAAGGCATTCCTGTTCTGGCGATCCCAGCCCGTACGGAATTTCAGGGTGACGGGCACGTCCACCGCCTCGACCACGGCGTGCAGGATGCGTTCAACCAGGTCTTCGTGCTGCAGCAGCGCCGATCCGCACCAGCTGTTGCACACCTTCTTTACCGGGCAGCCCATGTTGATGTCGATGATCTGGGCGCCGCGCTCGACGTTGAACCTGGCGCAGTCGGCCAGGTCCTTGGGGTCGGCGCCGGCGATCTGGACGGCCTTCGGTTCCATTTCCCCGGCGTGGTCGATGCGGCGCGAGGTCTTTTCGCTGGCCCACAGGCGCGGATTCGAGGCGGCCATTTCAGACACGGCATAACCTGCGCCCAGCTGCTTGCACAGCTGGCGGAACGGCCGGTCGGTCACCCCGGCCATGGGGGCGACGAAGACGTTGTTTCGCAGGAGGTAGGGACCGATTTGCACAGGGGAAAAGTCTCGAAAGTTTCTCGGGGAACCTATTATTTTACCTCAATCGCTGCTCAAAATAGCGGCAGAATTTTTGGCGATTGTTGCGTGTGTGATATTGGCAGGGGTGAAGAGTGGGGGTAGGCAGTGGCGAACCCTTACCCGACATCATCCAGCACGGCCGGCTGGAGGTGCCCCACCTCGCCCCAGCTAATCAGCCGCAAGCGTCCCTCCTCCAGCACAAACCGGTTCACGCTTGCATTCAAGACCTTGAAATCGCGCGGCGTCTCCAGCGACAGCCCGAGCGCCTGGCGGTAGGCGCACTCGAGCACGCCGCCATGCGCCACCAGTGCGATCGTCATGCCCGGATGGGCGGCCGCATGCGCCGCGATGGCGCCCGTTGCGCGCTCGTAGAACTGGCGGAAGCTTTCGCCCCGGTTCGCCCCGGGCGGCAAGACGCCGTCGACGTCGCGCGCCTGCCAGGCCGCGAACTCGCGCGGGAAACGGGCCGCGATGTCGCTGTACAGCAAACCTTCAAAACCGCCATAGCAGCGCTCGCGCAGCCGTGTGTCGACCTCGACCCGTGCGCCGCGTCCGCGGGCGATGGCTTCGGCAGTCTGGCGCGCGCGCAGCAAGTCACTGGAAATGATGTGATCAACCGCCTCGGCCGCGAGCGCGGCGCCGAGCAGGGCCGCCTGGCGCTCGCCTTCGGCATTCAGGGCGATGTCGAGGTGGCCCTGCAGCCGTTTTTCGGCATTCCAGGCGGTTTCGCCGTGGCGGATCAGGAGGATGGTCGTCGCCTTGGCGGCGGGTGCAAGCTGTTTGTGCGAAAGCATGAGGTTCGTTTGCCCGAACCTCGGGGCGTGTTCATTGTTCAAACCGGGATCAGGTCCGGGTTCAGGGTATAGGTGCCGAAGGTACGCGCTTCGTCCAGGATATGGCCCCGGATCGCCAGGCGCAGCTCGGCGCCGGTGAAGCGCCCTACCAAGGGCAGGCGCGGGATGTCGAGCGCATACACGGTAAACACATAAGTATGCACCCGTTCGTCGTTCCAGGGCGGACACGGGCCGTCGTAGCCGTAGTATTCGCCGGCCATGTCGGGGTCGCCCGCGAACCAGCCGGTATAGTCGTTGATGCCCTGGCGCAGCTGGTGTTCGGTGCCGTTCTTGATCGTGAACGGCACCAGCGGCCCCGCCTTGCCGTGCGGCGTGACCATGTCGGAGAACATGCCCTCGGCCAGCGACTTCAGGCAGACCAGGATGTCCACCAGCGTCCAGTGGAAAAAGTCCACCCGCGGCAGCGAAACAGGGACGGTCTTGCCTTCCTGGTTGACGTCGTCGCCCACGGACGGCACGTCGGGATCGTGGCAGATCAGCACCAGGGACTGCGTACCCGCAGGCACGTCGTCCCAGGCCAGGTGCGGACTGCGATTGCTGGACAGCTTCACGTGGCTGTCGGGGTCAGGCACCGCAAACGCACAATGCGGCGGGATCGGCCCGCCCTCGCTAAATGAATCGCTCCAGATACGCATACGTCCTCCCAGCGCTACTTGCTATGACCCTTGATGAAGGCAGGGGTTTCAGCGCTGCGCAACCCTACTGCGACAGGATCAACCCGCAGCCAGAAAGTGACCGGACCATCGTTGACGATTGAAACTTTCATGTCCGCGCCGAATCTGCCGGTCTCGACAATGCCATGGCGTTCACGGGCCTGGCGCACGACATGATCGAACAGGCGCCGTCCGTCTTCAGGCGCCGCCGCCGGCGAGAACGAGGGACGGGTGCCCGATTTCGTGTCCGCAGCCAGCGTGAACTGCGGCACCAGCAGCACGCCCCCTCGCGTATCCGTGATGCTGCGGTTCATCTTGCCGGCGTCATCGGAAAACACGCGGTAAGCCAGGAGCTTGGTGAGCAGGGCCTCGGCTTCGCGCTCGGTGTCGCCTTTCTCGGCGCATACGAGCACCATCAGGCCGGCGCCAATCGCGCCGACGACCTCGCCGTCGACGCGCACGCTGGCCTCGCTCACGCGTTGTAGCAAGCCGATCATCGGAGACCGATCATCGCTGCGGCGAACCGCTCAAGGTCACGCGGGCGAACTTGCGCTTGCCCACCTGGATCACGAAGGTGCCCGCCTCGACCTGCAGGCCCTTGTCGCTGACGACGGCGCCGTCGATGCGCACGCCGCCCTGGTCGACCATGCGCATGGCTTCCGAGCTCGACGCGCACAGGCCGGCAGCCTTGAGCAGCTGGGCCACGCCCAGCGGCGCGCCGGAAAGACTCACTTCCGGCACGTCGTCCGGGATGCCGCCCCTGGAGCGGTTGACGAAGTCGGCCAGCGCATCCTCGGCAGCCTGGCCCGAATGGAAGCGTGCGACGATCTCCTTGCCCAGCGCAACTTTTGCATCGCGGGGATTGGCGCCGCCGGCGACCTCGGCCTTGAGCTGCCCGATGTCGGCGATCGAACGGAAGGACAGCAAATCGAAGTACTTCCACATCATGTCGTCCGAAATGCTCATCAGCTTGCCGAACATCGTATTGGGCGCTTCGGTAATGCCGATGTAGTTATTCTTCGACTTCGACATTTTTTCCACACCATCCAGGCCCTCGAGCAGGGGCATGGTCAGGATGCATTGCTGCTCCTGGCCATAATCTTTCTGCAACTCACGGCCAACAAGCAGGTTGAACTTCTGGTCGGTGCCGCCAAGTTCCAGGTCTGCCTTCAAAGCGACCGAATCATAGCCCTGCATCAAAGGGTAAAGGAACTCATGCACTGCGATCGGGGTCCCACTCTTGTAGCGCTTGGTGAAATCGTCGCGCTCCATCATCCGGGCCACGGTGTAACGCGAGGCGAGCTGGATCATCCCGCGCGCGCCCAGCGGGTCGCACCATTCGGAGTTGTAGCGGATCTCCGTGCGTGCGGCGTCCAGCACCAGGGAAGCCTGGCGGAAGTAGGTCATCGCGTTTTCCTCGACCTGCTCGCGGGTCAGCGGCGGACGCGTGGCATTGCGGCCCGAAGGGTCGCCGATCATCGAGGTGAAGTCGCCGATCAGGAAAATCACCTGGTGACCCAGGTCCTGCAGCTGGCGCATCTTGTTCAGCACCACGGTGTGGCCAAGGTGCAGGTCGGGCGCGGTCGGGTCCAGGCCCAGCTTGATGCGCAGCGGCGCGCCGCTCTGTTCCGAACGCGCCAGCTTCTGGGCGAATTCGGCTTCGATCAGCAGTTCATCGACACCGCGCCTGGTCACGGCCAGCGCCTCGAGCACCTTGTCCGTCAACGGCAGGGGGGCGGAATTATTTACCGGAGCACCGCTGCCGGACGAAACTTGAGAAGTCATATGCGTATGGGATATGCGTGTAGGAAATTATCTAAGACGGTTGTAGGACCACATCTTTTGGTATAATTCACGATCGTTTTTATGTTTCCCGTGGATAACTTTACATAACGATAATAAAAATAGATGAAGACGGGACCTGGAAGTTCAGCCGCAAATTTTAACTGATTGCATGAACCCTACACAAAAAATCACCCGTAAGAGCCTGCTCCAGCTGGTGCCACGAACCCGCAAGGCGCGTATCCTCAGCGCCGGCGCCGCGTTCCTGAGCATGTGCGCCTTCGGCGCCGTCGGCGTGGCCCCGATCGCTCCCGACGCTTCCGACCTGCCGGTCAAGTCGATCGAGCAAGACCTGGCACTGCCGAACCTCGCAGACCAGATCGCCGCCCTCCAGCAAGACGAGCAGCAATTCATCCACGAGGAGCGCATTCGCCCCGGCGATTCGCTCGGCTCCCTCTTCAACCGCCTTGGCGTCAGCGACGCCGACGCCCAGAAATTCGTCCGCACTGACAAGACCGCCCGCCGCCTGCTGTCGCTCAAGACCGGCAAGCGCATCCAGGCCGAAACCGATGAACATGGCCTGCTGCTGTCGCTGCGCGCCACCATCGCCGACGGCAAGGCCGGCGATGCACGCCAGATCACGGTCGAGCGCCGCGGCGAGAAGTTCGTCGCCATCGACGCGCCGGCCAAGCTGGAGCGCCGCGTCGAGATGCGTTCGCGCGAAATCACCACCTCGCTGTATTCGGCAACCGACTCCAACGTGGACGGCGGCAGCATGCCGGACTCAGTGGTCGGCCAGATGATCGAGATGTTTTCGACCAACATCGACTTCCGTTCCGACATCAAGCGCGGCGACCGTTTCAATGTCGTCTACGAAACCTTCTGGCTCGACGGCGAACTGGTCAAGACTGGCCGCATCCTGGCAGGCGAATTCATCAACCGCGGCGTCGCCTACCAGTCGGTCTGGTACGAAGATCCGGTCACCAAGCAAGGCGGTTATTACAGCCTGGACGGCAAGGCGCTGAAAAAAGCCTTCCTCAAGTCGCCGCTGGAATTCTCGCGCATCTCGTCGGGCTTCTCGATGCGCGTGCACCCGCTCTCGGGCAAGTGGAAGGCGCACAAGGGCGTCGACTACGCCGCCTCGACCGGCACCCCGATCCGCGCGGTGGCCGATGGCGTCATCGATTTCGCCGGCAACAGCGGCGGCTACGGCAACCAGGTCGTCGTCAAGCACTGGTCGAAATACAGCACCGCCTACGCCCACATGAGCCGCTTCGCGCCGGGCATGCGCAAGGGCAGCAAAGTCAGCCAGGGCCAGGTGATCGGCTACGTCGGCTCGACCGGCTGGTCGACCGGTCCGCACCTGCACTACGAATTCCGCGTTGCAGGCCAGGCGCAGAACCCGGACAAGTTCAAGTCGCTGGCCCAGCAGCCGCTGAGCCAGGCGGAGCTGACGCGCTTCCGCATGGCCGCTGCCGAGATGAACCACCGCTTCTCGCTGCTCGCACCGAGCGGCAACGCAATGGCCGCTCGCTAAGCCCTACCGCTCTCCCCTCAACGCCCCGCCGCATCGTGCATGCCGCGGGGCGTTTGCTTTCTGCTCTCCCCGTTTACCGTGGCATTCCTCAGCCGCGCACACTGTCGCGACCCTTCCGTTATGCAGACACCATAGATTCCACTTAAAGGAAAAATAATTGCTATTAGATGGCACTTTTATTACTGATTCGATGCTAGAGTAAAAGGAGATCAACAATACAAGGAGACACACCATGCTCAGGCTTCTCGGCTTCATCCTGCTCCTCCTGATCGACCCTCCAGCGAGCGCCCAGCAGGCGTTTCCCTTCCTGAACAAGCCAGGCAGTTTTGCCGTCGGCTTCCGCGTGGTCGAGCAGGTGGACCCGAGCCGCAGTTATCCTTCGACCGCGCCGCAGGATGCCCGCAAGCCGCGCCCGATCCAGACCGCCATCTGGTATCCGGCCGTGAAAGGCGGGAAGCCGATGCGCTACGACGACTACCTCCAGCTGTTGGGCTGGGACGACGATTTCACCCGCTCCCCTGCGGAACGGGAGAAGGTCCTCGCAGAGTGGCTGAAGATCGTTACCGAGAACAAACCTGCCGAACAGATCGCTGTGGAGCGTCGAGATGTGCGCTGGGCCGTGCGCGATGCGAAGGCGCTGCGGGGCACGTATCCGGTGGTGATTTACTCCCCTAGCCTGAGCAGTAATGTTTTCGAGAATGCCGAGATGATGGAATTCCTGGCCAGCCACGGCTACCTCGTCATTGCCAGCCCGGCCCTCGGCGTCGACGGACGCTGGCAGAAAGGCGATCTGGCGCACGCCGAAGCCCAGGCGGCCGATATCCGCTTCCTGGTGAATTATGCGCAATCGCTGCCGCAGGCCGACGTCAGCCGACTGGCCGTGGCCGGTTTCTCCTTCGGCGGCATGGCCAATGTGCTGGCCGCGGCCCAGGACGAACGCATCAAGGCCCTGGTGTGCCTGGACGGTACCGTGCGCTACCGCCACGCCATGCTGGAGAAAGTGCCTTACCTGAAGCCGGAACAGCTGCGCACTCCCCTGCTCTACCTGGCCCAGCGCCCGCCGCCCTTCGAGCGCGGACTCAAGTTCAAGCCGGACCATTCCGGCTCCATCCTGCAGAAGATGACGGGCGCCGACGTCTACCTGGTGACGATGTACGCGATGGAGCATGTTTATTTCGGCACCAGCTACCTGCGCCTCGATCCGCTCGACTTCGGCGACTACACCCGCGACGAAATCGCCCAGTCGTATGCCCTGGCCGGCAGGTATGTCCTGAATTTCCTGAACGGCGCCCTGAAGGGCGAGCGCGGCGGCTTCGACTACCTGATGAAAAAGCCCGAACAGCTCGGCATGCCGCGCCACAGTGTCGAGAGCAAGTTTTTTGCGGCGCGTCCGTGAGCGCACGCCATCCACCCATACTACATAGAAGAGGAGACCCGATGAAACCCGTTCTCGCCACCGCCCTGTGCCTGGCCCTGTCCGCAAGCACGCCTCAGTATGCTTTCGCCGAAAACCCGGCGGACAGCCGGCAGAAGATCGAAGCGGTGATCCAGGCCTTCGGCAAGGCCCTCGTCGACAAGGACAAGGAGGGCTTCATGCGCCTGTTCCTGCGCGAGGACATTACCTGGGTCGGGGTATACACCGACGCCAGCGTGGCGCGCTACCGCGCCAGCCTGAAGGATCCGAAGCCGCCGACCCCGAAGGCGGAAGCCGGCAGCCCGCGCAAGTTCATCGAGTCCATCGCCCGTGCCCCGGAAGCGCGCACCGAAACCTTCGACAACGTCCGCATCGATACCGACGGCGAGATGGCCCAGGTGCTGTTCGACTACAGCTTCATGGTAGGTAACTACCGCAACAACTGGGGCAAGGAAAGCTGGCAGATGGTTCGCACCGAAGACGGGTGGAAGATTGCTGCGGTAATCTGGTCGGCGGAAGAGAATCCGCAGCCGCGGCCGAAAAAATAAGCCAGCAAAGTTATCTCAATGCTGGATTGAAGCGGTGTAGGTCCGTTATCGACCCGAAGCGGACTTGTCCGATCGCCTCACGAAGTTTGCTTCGCCGCACTGAGAGTAGCAAGCATTTCCAAGATATCTCTCCGCTGCATTTCATCGTACTGCGCATCTTCACTTCGCAAGTCCCTGTCCATTAGGAAGTGATATAGCTGGTGCCATACTTGTGTTTGCTCTGGCGATAGTTGAGGGAGGTCAAAAATTGTTGGTGCAACATCGTCTAATTGCAGCTGCCCAGCAAGGCCTCTATGCACTAAGGCTTCAAATTCGTCCATGTTCATGCCGGTCGTCTGTGGTGAAGCAGTTTGTAGTTGAACGTCCGCTTCTGGCCGAACCCGGCCGTCTAGCTCAGCATGGCAGGGTGCAAGGGCCTGAAGCGCGGACTGTCAGCTCGATCAAACCAGGCCGGTGTTTATCTATAGCTCAGCGCAAGGAACCTCGGCCCATGAAGGCGATTAAGTCGAGGGATCCCACAACAACGCGAGCGCAAGCGCGGCCAAGGTGACCGGCTCGCGCAATGCATTTCCGGACGCTGGACGCCAAAGGCGCGGCGTCAGGCCATTGAGTTCAATGGCGCCGACCGCTTTCCCGTCATGCCTGAATACATACCCGATTGGTGCCTCGAGCGGCAGCGATGAGCCCCGCACCTCGTGGACCGATTGCACCTCGAGCGTGGTCCCTCCCATCGAGAATTGGCCGCTACGCTCGGCTTTCATCGTCAGGCTGACCACGGGGGCGTTCATCTTCAGCTGCGCGCTTCGCGACCCACGCCACTCACAGTCGAACGAGAACGGTTTTACGTCGGCTGCGATGGCCTTCCACGTCACCTCGACCAGCTTGCCGCTGCAGGCCGCTTCGGTGCGACTGCCATCCGCTAGCACAAGCGAGTAGCGCGTCGAGACACTGTTCCAGTTCGCCACAGAGAACAGGTCGATACGATCGCGCCCGCGGCTGAACGTGCCCATCTCCGGAGACAGCGAGAAGCTGCCGTTCCGCCCCCCTCCAAGGCCCTGCACGGTTTCAGCGCGTTGTGCGGCAATAGATGCGGGGAGGCTCATTTCTGCGGCGGGGAGGCTGGCGCAACCAGACAATCCGACTGCAGAAGCGGTAAATAAAGCGAGTAATAAGATGCGCAGCATGAGGATCGGTCGGCAGGAATTTACGTAATGAAAGATTATAACGACGCTGTTTGGCCCAATTGTCGTCTTTCTGTCATGATAGTTGCGCAACACGCCTCCCTACAAACGTCCGCTTCTGGCCGTTCGGCCGGTCATTGTACGGCAGCAGCCGACCCAAAGCGGTCGCTCGGACCTAATCAAAGCGCCTTCATTTAGCTAACGAAGTTCATAAACGACAATTTTTCCAGAACTTGGTGCTAGTAGAGCGAGCAAGGGGTTCAAACTAGCGATTGAGACTGCAGCTCCCGCTATCGCGAAGTGCTTATTGTCCGGTGCCCAAGCAACGTGCGATGGTTTTGCACTGATTTCGTGAAGGATCTTTGGTGGCGATACACGCATGTCAACGACCCGCACGATCTCGCTTCTCTTTCCATGCCCCGTCTCTATCCGAAATTTTCCATTCGGCGAGGCGAACAGTCTGGGACTAGCGACTGAATCTTCCGTTGAGATGGTGCTTACGTGCTTACCGTCCGAGACCTGGAACGTCTGAATACTCGCATGACCCGCGTATGTCATTGTCTTACCGTTGTGCCCCCATGCAATGTCTTCGCTCGAGAAAATATTCACATCTCGGGTTCGAATTGTTTGCCTTATCAGCTTTGTCTCAAGGTCCATAATGACGACTAGACCGCCGGCTGGCGGCAGAGTTAGACCAAATACTGAAGTTTTCGTTTCGATTGGTAAGTCCCCTGCGCTACCTACTTGACCACCAAAAGCAACGCTCTTGCCATCAGGAGAATAAGCCACGCTTTTTACGTGAAATGGGGTGGTTTCCACACTCCACTGGGGCTGCCAGGTAGCCGTCTCATAGTTTATGATTGTCGGGAAACCCTTACCTCCAAGGTGCAGAACGGTCATAGGACTTCCAGTAGGCGAAAAAGCGATTCCTCGGCAAAGGCGACCGTCCTTGTTCGGCCACTCCCTACCTTGAGTGCCTGGAAGCTGAATTACAACCTGCCATGTTGTCGTATCCCAAACTGTGATTCCGATGCCGCATCTGGCCCAGAATCTCCCATCGGGGCTGGCCCTGCTTGGGGTGCGAACCGTGGAAACCGCATACGCGTTCTGTAACGTCGCGACCCGTTCCCTCTTTCGCCAGTCCCATACATGTGCGTCGCGCGAATAAGCACCGGCCATAGCTACCAGCTGTACGCCGTCGGCGGTGAACTCGACTCCGCCTACTTCATGTTCTTCTTTCAATGACACTGCCTCGTGTACCTGTAGTGTGTCCTGAGCTATGCAGCTACACGTGATCAAGACCAAGGCAGTCGCGAGTCCTAGTTTAGTAAATGCCATGGCAGTAGCAGCCGTCCGTTCACCCAAATTGATGACAAGTTATCACTCTCACTGATCTAAAGGTACGCTGATTGTCACGGCAGTCTCGAGTAGACAAGTTGACGATACACGCAATTTCGCGGCACGTTGTCCTTGCGGAAGAATAGGTCCGCTTCTGGCCTATAGCGCACTGCCAGTACGGCTCACCGTAGTGGGCTCTCGCCGTCAGAGCAACTAGAATATCTTATAAGCACTTCTATTCCCCGCTGCTCATCCATTCGCGAGTCTCACGGTCGAACACCGCCCGAATGGCCCCCGTCAGCGGATGGGCTGCGGTGTAGTACTGGCCATAAGCCAGGTTGAAGCCATAATCGAAGCCGGGCGGGTTCGTGCCCTGGTTGTGCTGCAGCACCGTTTCCAGCTTGTCCAGGGCCTTGGCCAATTTCTCCTCTGGAGAGCGCGCTTCCTCATACTCTTCCCAGAGCGACAGGATTTGTTCACGCATCGGGCCGTCCAGTGGCGCCGTCAGTTGCAGCATGTCAGCGCGCTCCCGGGCCTGTTTCGCATCCCGGTCTACCTGGCGACCGCGGGAATGTCGCCGTGAATCGCCTCACCGAGGTCGTGCACGATGCACAGCTCGAGCAGCTTGAGCATGTCCACGCCGGCCAGGCCATCTTCGAAGGCCATGGCCAGCAGGCACAGGCGCCAGCTATGCTCCGCCGTGCTTTCGCGGCGTCCGCTCGAGGTGTGGCTGCTGCGCAGCGTGTCCCTGAGCGCCTCGGCTGCTTTCAGGAAAGCCAGCCTGCCCAGCAAAACCTGCTCGTCCATGCCTTAGCGCATGCATTCCGGGAAGACCAGCCTGCCGTCGCGGGGCTGGCATTGCTTGACGCCGGCCGGCATCCTGTCGAAGGTCTTCGATTCGCCTGGCTTCAAGGTGAAGGCGGCAAATACCTCATGGGTGCAGACCAGCGAAGGATGACCATTCTTGACGCCCGCTTCCTTGCAATCCGAGGTGTACAGGAGGAAGGCGCAGGCGCCGGCCGGGCTGGCGCCGCAGCTGTAGGTAGTCGTGTTTCGCCCGCCCGCCTGCGATTTGGCAGCCTGGGCACTCGCGTCGAAGGTGGCGAAACCCAGGGCAAGCGCGAGGACGGAAGGTAAGGTCAGGTTCATTTTTATTGAAGGATCGACAAAAGGACAAGATACCACGGCCCCTCACCCGCAAAATCCACGAATCCTTGCACAGACGGCGCGGGCCGGGCAGCTTCCGCTTTTTGCCCCGACCGTTTAGACTGCAGGGCCGGCACGCCCACGCCAGGGCTGCCGCCCCCATGCACAGAGAGAACATGAGCGAGACCCCATCCCTGATCATCGGCCTGATGTCCGGCACCAGCCTCGACGGCGTCGACGGCGTGCTGGCCGACTTTGCCGGCGGCGGCATCCGCACCGTCGCGGCTGCCTTCACGCCCTTCCCTCCCGCGCTGCGGACCGAGCTGATGGCGCTGCAGGCCGCCAGCGACAACGAACTCGAGCGCGAGGCACTGGCCGCCAACGGCCTGGCCCGCTGCTACGCCGATTGCGTGCACCAGCTGCTGCCGGAGGCCGGCGGACCGGTGGCGGCGGTGGCCGTCCATGGCCAGACCATCCGCCATCGCCCGGAACTGGGCTTCACGCGCCAGACCAACAACCCCGCCCTGCTGGCTGAACTGGCCGGGGTGGACGTCATCGCCGACTTCCGCAGCCGCGACATCGCCGCCGGCGGCCAGGGTGCGCCGCTGGTGCCCGCCTTCCACGAGGCCGCCTTCGGCGAGCCGGGGCTGGCGCGCGTGGTGGTCAACATCGGCGGCATCGGCAACATCAGCGTGCTGCACGGCGACGGCCGCGTCACCGGCTTCGACACTGGCCCGGGCAATGTGCTGATGGATTTGTGGATCGCCCGCCACCTGGGCAAGCCCTACGACGAGGACGGCGCCTGGGCTGCAGGCGGCCAGGTGCACGGGCCGCTGCTGGACGCGCTGCTCGACGAGCCCTATTTCCGCCAGCCGGCGCCCAAGAGCACCGGCCGCGACCTGTTCCACGATGCCTGGCTGGACGCCAGGCTGGCCGCCTTCGCCGGACTCGCGCCCCAGGACGTGATGGCGACGCTCACGCGCCTGACGGCCGTGACGATCGCCGACGCGATCCGCGCCGAACATGCGGCGGTAGATGCGGTGTACGTGTGCGGCGGCGGCGCCTACAACGCCAGCCTGCTGCGCGAGATCGGCGCGGCGCTGGGCGGCGTCCGGGTGGAATCGACGGCGGCGCTCGGCATCGCGCCGAACCGGGTCGAGGCGCTGGCCTTCGCCTGGCTGGGCTACCGCTTTCTGCAGCGTGCACCCGGCAACCTGGCGGCCGTCACCGGGGCCCGCGGGCCGCGCATCCTCGGCGCCCTGTATCCCGCGTAGGGTGCACCGGGGCGCGTAGCCGGCGTCGCCGTGCGCGCGTTCAACCAGCGCGAATATTGACGATATGCCGGCTCTCACCATACAGTTGAGCGCGCGGCGCGAATATTGACGATATGCTGGCTCTCACCATGCAGTTGAACGCGCGGTCGGCAAAGCGTAGTCCAGTCCACTGGACTGGACTACGCCTACCGACGGCCACACCGACGGCGCCGTATCGGCGGCCACAAAAAGGAACGGCCCGGATGAACCGGGCCGTCGACTGCCCGGACTACCGGGCTGCCTGGGGGAAAGTCAGGCGGAGAACGACGAACCGCAACCGCAGGTCGATTGCGCGTTCGGGTTCTTGATCACGAACTGGGCGCCTTCGAGGTCGTCCTTGTAGTCGATCTCGGCGCCGACCAGGTACTGGTAGCTCATCGAGTCGATCAGCAGCTGGACGCCGTTCTTTTCCATCGTGGTGTCGTCTTCGTTGACGATTTCGTCAAAGGTGAAGCCGTACTGGAAGCCGGAGCAACCGCCGCCCTGCACGAAGACGCGCAGCTTGAGGTCGGGATTGCCCTCTTCCTCGATCAGCTGTGCAACTTTCTGTGCGGCGCTGTCGGTGAAGTTGATCGGGACGGGGATCGTGTCGTGCTCTTGCACTTCGGCGACTGCGGTCATGAAACACTCCTGGTGAAATACGTGAATTACGCTGTTCGCCCATTATAGACCCTTGGCGCAACTCATGTTGGCTACCCGGCCGTCAGGGACGGCTCGGCGTCGGCCAGATGAAACACTGGCTCACCGGCGGGTTCGTGGGTCAGTTTCCCGGTCACGAGGGCCCCGCCGTGCATCTCGAGCAAGCGGTAATGTACATCACCATGTATGCGGCCTTTCGGCTGTAATTCAAGGAGTTCCGACGAATGCACCGAGCCGGCGATGTAGCCGTTGACCACCAGGCTGGCGCAGCGCACCTCGCCCTCGATGCGGGCATGCTCCGACACGATCAGCATGCTGTCGGCGCCTTCCGCCGCGACCACGTTGCCGTGCACTTCGCCGTCGATGCGCAGCCCTCCGGTAAAGCACAGGTCGCCCTCGATCCGGGCCGAGATGCCGACCAGGCTGTCAATTTCGCTTTTTACTTGTCGACCGAACATGTTTTACCCCCTCCAGTAGGACGCTGGCGTTTCATCGCCTAGCGCTGAAATCAACCTGTGCATCGGTCAATTTACCGCGCTCAACAAGAGTGGCCTTGATCTAGATCGGTTTGGCAAGAATGCGTATTCACAGGCCGGCCGCGTCCGCGTCCGCCTTCACCAGCGCCGGCAGGAGCGCGCCTGGCACCGCTTCCGCCTGGAGCAAGGCCCCGGGCGAGCGACCTGCGGGGGGATCGAGGATAAAGCGGGGCAAGGTGAGCATCAGTCCCGTGTGCGGCAGCCTCAGGTCGCGTGTGCCGCCCGATTGCGAGCGCCGTGCCGCCGCGCCCGTACCGACCAGCGTGCCGAAGCCGAAATCCTGCATGACATTCGCGAACAGGATGGCGGAGGAATACGTCCCCGGGCCGATGCGCACGAATACCTTGCCGCTGAAACGCAAGGGATGGTCCGGCTGTGGCTGGCGCCAGGTGGAGATCTCGCCATCGGCGACCTGGTCCGGCTTGTTGCGCATGAACGCACGGTAGCTCGAGCCCGTGCGATAGGGCTCGGTGGCGAGGTAAGGCATGAGGCCATCCAGCCACATCCCATCGTCACCGCCGCCGTTACGGGTGATATCGATGACCAGGGTGTCCACGCCCTCCTGCCGGATGCGGGCAAAAGCATCGCGCGTATAAGCGATGAAGGGGGCGAAGTCCGGCTGGCTGAAGGTATCGATGCCGAGCACGGCTACCCTGGCCGGGCCGATCGTCAGCCGGAACGGGGTGCGCGCTTCCTCGCGCATGAGCGCGGGCAAGGCGCGGCTGCCCGGTAGCTCGAGCGTCTGCCGGCGGCCGTCCCGCTCCAGCACCAGGCGGTAGCGTTCGGGCGCGCGGAAGTTCTTCCAGTAGTACAGCCACCAGCGGCGCGCCAGCAAATCGGCACGAAACACCGGCGTATCGCCGTGCATCTTCGCCAGCAGCGCCGGCACCAGGGTGGCGGCATCCACGTCATTGACGGAAACGATGCGCGCCCCCGCCAAGGCCGTCCCACCGGCGACGGACAGCCGGCCGTCGGGACCGACATCGACGTCGAGGGGAAACAGGCTGTTGCCGGCGGCGAGCCAGGCCCGCGTGTCGGCACGCCAGTCAGGGTAGCCGACAAAGAAATGGGCGTCGGCAAACACTGGGTTGAGTCCGGCGAGGCGCTGCCAGGCTTCATCGCGGTCCAGCGCGGGAGGAAGGTCCTGGCCGGCCCGCTCGAACGCGGCCTGCATGGCCTGCGGATCGGCCGAGAAAGCGGGATCGGGATGCATGCGCGCGATCTTCTCGCGGACGAAGGCAAGATCCTCGCGGAACTGGGCGGCAGTAAGGCGCTGCGGCGCCTCGGCCGCGCCGACAAGCGGCGCCAGCAAGGCCAGGGACAGGAAGCAGGGAAACAAGCAGCGGGCCAGGATCGTCATGTACGCTTTCGGTTGTTTATTATCTGTTGAAATAATATACTGTTTTTTCAACACAAACGGATATCGAGGAAAAATGATGCCGTATGAATATTGGCAAGTAGATCAACCGGCATTGATTGAATTGCTGGCTTCGCCGATTCGCCAGGAAATCGTCGACACGCTGGGGGCCTTGGGCGGGCCGGTCAGCGCGGCCGAGCTTGCCCTTCAGCTCGGCCGGCACGTGGACGGCCTGTACTACCACCTGGGCCTGCTCGGCAAAGCCGGATTGATCGTGGAGTCGGTGGATGGCGAAGACGAGGCTCGCCGCTACGCGCTGCCGGGTAGCGGGACGCTGGCGCTGCGGCTCGCTTATCCCACCGGCAGCGAGCCGGGCAAGCGTGCCTTGAGCAAGTTCACACATGCCATGCTGAAAGTGGCGCAAGAAGATTTCGACGCTGCGCTCGGGATGTCGGGCATCGTCACTTCAGGACCTGGGCGCCAGCTATGGGCGGCGCGCAACAAGGCCTGGCTGAGCGAGGACGAACTGGCGGAAGCGAATGCCTTGCTGGAGCGCCTGTGCGCCCTGATGAGCCAGCCTCGCACGCCGCAGCGCACCCAGCTGCTCAGCTGCGCCTTCGTGCTGGCGCCCCACCTGGCGCGCCCCAAGCGCCGGGGCAGCGATGCCGGCGCCGGCCAGGCGCCGGCAGAAGAATAAAAGCCGCGGAGAAAAAAACGGCCGCGTCGAGCGCGGCCGTCCCTGTGTCTGCGGGAACGCTCAGGGCAGCAGCGCGACCTGCTTCAGCCCAGTGGTTTCGTCGAGGCCGAACATCAGGTTCATGCACTGCACGGCCTGGCCGGCCGCGCCCTTCATGAGGTTGTCCTGCACCACCAGGATCACGACGGTATTGCCGCCGTCCGGACGGTGCAGCGCCAGGCGCAGCATGTTCGAGCCGCGGGTCGAGCGGGTTTCCGGGTGCGCGCCGAAGGGCATCACATCCACGAACTCGCTGTCCTTGTATGCGTCCTCGAACAGGGCCTGCAGCGCTGCGTCGTCGATGTCTTTCGTCAGGCGCGCGTACAGGGTCGCGTGCATGCCGCGGATCATCGGCACCAGGTGCGGGGTGAAGATCAGGCCGACCTTCTGGTCGGTGAAACGGGCCAGCTGGGCCGAGGTTTCCGGGGTGTGGCGGTGGCCATGCACGCCGTAGGCCTTGAAATTGTCGCTCGCTTCCGAGAACAGCGTGCCGATCTCGGCCTTGCGGCCGGCGCCGGAGACGCCCGACTTGCAGTCGGCGATCAGGTTGCCCGCGTCGATGATGCCGGCCTTGAGCAGCGGCACGAAGCCGAGCTGCATGGTGGTCGGGTAGCAGCCCGGGTTGGCGATCAGGCGCGCGCCCTTGATATCGTCGCGGTTCAGTTCCGGCAGGCCGTACACGGCTTCCTCGATCAGTTCCGGGGCGGTGTGCGGGATCTTGTACCACTTTTCAAAAGTGGCCTGGTCCTTCAGGCGGAAGTCGGCCGCCAGGTCGATCACCTTGACGCCGGCCGCCAGCAGCGCCGGAGCCTGGGCCATGGCAACGCCGTGCGGGGTGGCGAAGAACACCACGTTGCACTGGCTCAGGTCGGCCTTGTCCGGGCTCGAGAAAGCCAGGTCGACGACGCCGCGCAGCGAGGGGAACATGTCGGCCACGGGCAGGCCATCTTCCTTGCGCGAGGTGATCGCGGTCAGCTGCACGTCGGGGTGCACGGCCAACAGCCGCAGCAATTCCACGCCCGTGTATCCGGTTCCGCCAACGATGCCAACTTTGATCATGTTCTGTTCCTTCGTGATGTAAGAATGAGCTTTTCAGGACGAGGCTGCATTTTAACAGCGGTGAAAAATGCGTGCGCCGCCTGTCGATACGCGCAGCGCCTGGGATACCGTGCAAAGGATATTTGCCTCAGCCGGCCTGGCTGCTAATATTCCATGCAAGGCCTCCTTGGCGATCAGGGCGCGTGCGCCTTCAGGTCCCTGGCCGCATCGGCACGCTGCGGGTCGAGGGCGAGCACGCTGCGGTTATTTGGCGAGCCTGGTCTTGAGGCGGCGCAGGCGCCACTCGATGAAGATGCCGGCGAAGCCGCAGGCAAGGACAAGGGCGCCGATATATTGCAACAGGCGATTGCCGGTGCTCTGCATGCTCTTGATGCTGGCCAGCTCGAAGCGGCGCTTGCCGTTGCCGGCAGCTTCGTAATAGACGGTGCCGCGGCTTTCCGGCCACTCTGCGGTGAGCGGACGCTCGCGCTTGAGCGTGAACTCGGCCAACTGCCTGGAAGCCTCCTCATTCGTGATGAGTTTGGCGCTCTGCTGCAGGCCAAGAATCTTCGGATAGTTGCTGAAAATGTTTTCCGCCTCGCCCGGCGAGAGTACGCCTGGTGATCGGTACACATACAGATTGTTGGGGAAAAAGATGCCGTCGTTCGCCGCCAGCATGATGGCAAAGCCGAGCAACCATGCACCTGCCGAACCGAACAGCCAGCGTTTGGTCTGGTGCACCTGTTCGGTCACGGCCTGATTCTTGAACTGGGTAACGGCAGGGACATGCCGCAAGGTCGTGTCGATCACCTCCCTGTCCATCTCCTGCAGAAAGGTGGCCGCGTCCACTCCCAGGGCCGCAACGATGGTGTCGAACATCTCGGCCGAGGGTATCGACTTGTCGTTTTCCAGTTTCGACAAATAGGACTGCTCGATGCCGGCCAGCGCCGCGAACTGGGGCTGGGTCAATCCCCTGTCGGTCCTGAGTTCTTTGAGTCTTTCGCCAAAATTCATGTCGCCTCCTCCTGAAAGTAGATGGAAAAGCCGTATTCTTGGGGATTCATGCAGGACTTGAAAGATGAATATCGGCGAATAAACGTGAATCCGGCTGCGCGCCATGCGCGGCGCATGAAAGCAGCCGCGACCGGCCGTGAAAAACAAAAAAACCGCCCACCTTGCGGAGAACGGCTTTTGCTGCGGCGCCCATTGGCGCCGATGACAGTGAAAAGAATGAACGCGTCGAAAACCTTGGGCTACAGGGCGGGCCTGCGCCGCCGACGGCGCAGCATGGCCCCCATCAGCAGCATGCCGGCGGCGGCCATTGCGGCCGACGAAGGTTCGGGCACGGCGACCACGGAAAATGCGAAGCCGCCCAAACTCGAGTGATAGTAGAACGTGGCCTCCTCGCCCAGAGGATTGATCGCGGAGATGCTGAAGCTTTCCTGCGGCGCCCAGGGATCAAGCACGAATACACCACCCGTGCTGCCGTCCGCGACCGGTATCAGCCTGCTCTGGAAACCTGCGTAGTTCATTTCATGCGGGACTTCACTCTTTACATCGATTTTCCCCGTCAGGGTCAGCACCGAACGTGCCGGCAGCGTCAGCACCACGTTGCTGCTGTACGAAAAGTCACTCGTTGCCCAATCCGCCGATGGTCCCGTGAAACCGGCCACGGCGTACATGTCTCCCATGATCTGGTCGACCGTCAGCCGGGAATAGCCTGCGCCCTCGGCGACCTCGACGTGGCTTGTCGAGTCGAGCGCCGCGTCCTGGTGGTCATCGATGGCCATGGTCAGCTCGCTATACGTGCGCGCGTTCAGGCCATGGCGCTGCTGCCCGATCGCCGACGCAAGCGGCAACAGCTCGCCCGACAGGCTGCGAAGCTCGCTTCGGGTGTCGAAGACGGTGATCTCGATGCGGGGCTGCGGCGCTGTCTGCGCCGCGGCGGGAGGGGAGAGAATCAAGACAAAGGCCGCGTACGCACCGGCAGATAGCGCTTTCATGGCAACCGCCCGTCGAGGAGTGGGATGCGTGATTGTGAACCGCCTGAGCCGCATCCGGCGCACTGCTTACACTGCCGAGTTGCTAATCCGGCACATCCGGATCGCCCAAAAAACAAAAAGCCGCCCACTTTGCGGAGGGCGGCTTTCGCACCCAGCGCCCTTAAGCGCTGGTGGCAGCAGAAACGAATTAACGCTTCGAGAACTGCTTTGCGCGGCGTGCTTTACGCAGGCCGACTTTCTTACGCTCGACTTCACGGGCGTCACGGGTGACGAAACCGGCACGCGCCAGGTCGCCCTTGAGGCCTGCGTCATAGTCGATCAGGGCGCGGGTGATGCCGTGGCGGACGGCGCCTGCCTGGCCCGACTCACCACCACCGTGCACGTTGACCTTGATGTCGAAACGCTCAACGTTGCCGGTCAGTTCCAGCGGCTGACGGATCACCATCAGGCCGGTTTCGCGCGAGAAGTATTCGTTCGCAGGCTTGCCGTTCACGACGATCAGGCCGGTGCCGGCTTTGATGAACACGCGAGCGACTGCACTCTTGCGACGGCCAGTGCCGTAGTTGTAGTTACCGATCATGTCAGTTCCTTAGAGGGTCAGTGCTTGTGGTTGCTGTGCTGCGTGCGGGTGCGAACCTTCCGCGTACACTTTCAGCTTCTTGATCATTGCATAGCCCAGCGGGCCCTTCGGCAGCATGCCTTTGACAGCCTTTTCCAGGGCGCGGCCCGGGAAGCGCTGTTGCATCTTCAGGAAGTTGGTTTCGTAGATACCGCCCGGGTAGCCCGAGTGACGGTAGTAGGTCTTCTGGGTGGCCTTGGTGCCGGTCACGCGCAGCTTGCCTGCGTTGATGACGACGATAAAGTCACCGGTATCGACGTGCGGAGTGAATTCCGGCTTGTGTTTGCCGCGCAGTCGGAGTGCCACTTCGCTGGCAACACGTCCGAGGACCAAGTCCGTCGCGTCAATCACAAACCAGTCGCGCTGGACTTCATGGCCCTTAGCGGAAAAAGTTTTCATGTTGACTTCCTAATAAGTTAAATGCTCACTGTGGTGGTTCCGCCCTTGCTGCAGCGGACTCTGCCTTATTATCTTCCCCGAGCAAAGGGAAAGCCCACGATGATAGCCGAACAGCAGCCACCTCGTCAATCCGCCTGAACCTTGCTGTAGCATTTTCCACGCTCCCGGCTTGAGCGCGTTTTTCAAATGGAACAAATCCCTCCCTGTCCGCATAATTTCATGCGATGGTGCAACTATCGATTGACCATCAAAACGATGCCAATCTAGTATGCACGCATCCTTTGAGGAGATTGTGTGAAGACAAGATCGTTACTCCCCGCCGCCCTCCTTCTGGCGGCATCGACCGCCGGCGCCGCGGCGCCAGCCCCGGCCGCGGCCGAGGGCAAGCGCCCTGCTGCTGCCCGCAACTGCCACCTCCCCGGCGTCGTGGCCTCGCTGCGCTGCGTCACCCTCGACGTCCCGCTGGACCATGCCAGGCCGGACGGCGCCAAGCTGAAGCTGCACGTCACGGTGGCCCCGGCGCACCGCGACGGCAAGCGCAGCGACCCGCTGTTCGTGCTGGCCGGCGGCCCCGGCGAGGCCGGCAGCGACGTGGTGGGCATGCTGCCCACCGCTTTCAGCCGCGTGCGCGCCACCCGCGACATTGTGTTCATCGACCAGCGCGGCACCGGCCGCTCGGGCAAGCTCGATTGCCAGAGCAGGCCGGAACACGAGCGCATGAGCGAAGACCAGCTGGAAGCGGAGCTGCGCGCCTGCATCGCCGCCAGCAAGGCCCCGTTCGGCGCCTATACCACCGAGGCCGCAGCCCGCGACACCGAACTGGTGCGCCGCGCGCTCGGCTACGGCGCCGTCAACGTGTTCGGCGGCTCCTACGGCACCCGCCTGGGCCAGGCCTATGCGCGCCTGTATCCATCCAGCGTGCGCAGCCTCGTGCTCGACGGCGTGGCCGCGCCCGACCAGGTGATTCCGGCCGGCGCCCGCGATGGCCAGGCCGCGCTCGACAAGCTGTTCGCGCAATGCGCCGCCGAGGCCTCGTGCAACAAGGCCTTCCCGAATTTGCGCGCCGAATTCGACGGCCTGGTGAACAAGCTCGAAGCGGCGCCCATCAAGCTGTCGATGGCCGATCCGCGCACCGCGCAGCCGGCCGAGTTCACCATGACCGCGTCGCGCTTCCTCGGCACCGTGCACAACATCCTGTATTCGCCGGCCGACGCGCGCCGCCTGCCCTTCCTGGTGCATAGCGCCGCGCAGGGACGCTGGCAGCCCTTCATCGCGCGCCAGAACATCGCGAGCGACTTCGGCATGCAGGGCCATATCGCGCTGCTGCTGCACTTCGCCGTGGTCTGCGCTGAGGACATCCCGCGCCTGACGCCCGAGCTGCTGGCTTCCGACACCGGCAAGCTGACCAAGACGCTGGCCGACAAGATTCCTGCCATCTGCAAGTCCATGAACGTGCCGGCCGTGCCGTACAAGGCGCCGACAACCATCGAGGCGCCCGCCCTGCTGCTGTCCGGCGCGCTCGACCCGGTCACGCCGCCGCACCGCGCCGTCACGGCGGCGAAATTCATGCCGCGCGCCCAGCACGTGGTGGTGGAGAACGCCGGCCACGGTGTGTCGCAGATCGGCTGCTCGGCGCGCCTGCTGCGCAGCTTCCTCGACAAGCCGCAGGACAAGCTCGACGCCGCCTGCCTGAAAGAGATTCCGCCCCCGACCTTCCAGCTCGGCAGCGCCGGCCCGCAACCATAAGGCATAGAACATGATTGAAGTCCACGATGTACGCAAGAAGTTCGGCGCCGTCCAGGCGCTGGGCGGCGTCAGCTTCACCGCGCGCGACGGCCAGATCACCGCGCTGCTCGGCCCCAACGGCGCCGGCAAGACCACCCTGCTGCGCACCCTGGTCGGCCTGCTCAAGCGCGACCACGGCACGATCGCGATCGACGGCGTCGATCCGGAAAAGGATCCGATGGAAGTGCGCCGCAATATCGGCTTCCTCACCGACCAGTTCGGGCTGTACGAGCGCCTGAGCACCCGCGAATACCTCGTGTATTTCGGGGAGCTGAACGGCATGCCGCGCGCCGCGCTCGACAAGCGCATCGACGAGGTCTCCGAGCTGCTCGGCATGGAAGACATCCTGGCGCGCCGCGCCAAGGGCTTCTCGCAGGGGCAGCGCATCAAGGTGGCGCTGGCGCGCACGCTGCTGCACCGTCCGCGCCACCTGCTGCTCGACGAACCGAGCCGCGGCCTGGACGTGATGAGCACGCGCGCCCTGCGCACCGCGCTGAACGCCCTGCGCGCCGACGGCTGCTGCGTGATCATGGCCACCCACGTGATGCAGGAAGTGACTGCCCTGTGCGAGGACGTGATCGTGATCGCCGGCGGCCACACCGTGGCCCAGGGCTCGCCCGAAGAATTGTGCCAGCGCACCGGCATCGCCAACCTAGAAGACGCGTTCGTGAGCCTGGTCGGCACCGAGGAAGGAATCGCATGAAAACCAAGCTGTGGGTCGTTTACTGGAAAGAGCTGCGCGAAACCCTGCGCGACAAGCGCACGCTCACCATGCTCGCCATGTTCACGCTGCTGTACCCTGCCCTGATCGGCTTCATGCTGCACCAGGGGATCAACAAGAGCACCAAGACCGAGCGCGAAGGCATCGAGCTGGCGGTGATCGGCGCCGACAAGGCCCCGACCCTGATGGCGCAGCTGGGCCAGAGGAACATCACCGTCAAGCCCACCCAGCCGATGGACGAGGAAGCGATCGGCGAACTGCTGCGCGCCAAGAAGGTGGCGGCCGTGCTGCGCCTGCCGGAAGACTTCACCGAGAACTACTACGCGATGCGTCCGGCGCGCGTCGAGATCTGGTACGACACGGCCTCGGACCGCGACCGCCAGCGCAACGACGTGGAAGATGTGCTGAAGGCCTACAACGCCAACATCGCCAGCGCGCGCCTGCTGGCGCATGGCGTGTCGCCGGCCGCGCTGTCGCCGATCCAGGTGCAGCGCTACGACACCGGCACCAATGCCGCGCGCTCGGCCGTCATGGTCGGCAGCATCATGGGCATCCTGTTCTTCCCCGCCTTCATGCTGAGCCTGTCGGCAGCGGTGGACAGCACGGCCGGCGAGCGTGAACGCCGCTCGCTCGAGGTATTGATGGCGCAGCCGGCCAAGACCTGGGAACTCATCGGCGGCAAGTGGCTGGCCGCCAGCACCCTCGGCATCGTCGGCGTGACCCTCGAACTGATGCTGGCGCACGTGATCCTGAGCTGGCTGCCGCTGGAGGAACTCAGCATGTCGTGGAGCCTGGGCTGGGGCGGCCTGCTGCTGGTCTGCCTGGTGACCGTGCCGCTGTCGCTGCTGGGCGGCGCGCTGCATATCGCGGTGGCGATGAATTCCAAGACCTTCAAGGAGGCGCAGACCATGACCACCTTCGTGGTGCTGCTGCCGATGGTGCCGGGCTTCGCGGTGTCGTTAATGGACCTGAAGACGGCCGACTGGATGTACGCCCTGCCGATGTTGTCGAACCAGACCCTGGTCAAGGAAATGTCCAAGGCCGGCGACATCGGCGCGATGCCCTTCCTGCTGACCTTCCTGTGCGCGGCCATTCCGGCCCTCCTGATCATCGCCTTCGCCAGCTGGCGCATGAAGAGCGAACGCTACGTGCTGGCTGTCTGAGGCCTGCCGGGTCATCGTAGTGAGAAAGGGCGCCGGCAAGGGCGCCCTTTGTGTTTTACAATGCAGCGGCAACAGACCTCAGCGGAGAACATACATGGAAGTGAAAGTCAGCTGGAACGGCCCCTCGGGCATGAGTTTCCGCGCCGAGACCGGCAGCGGCCACATGGTGGCGATGGACGGCGCGCCCGAGGGCGGCGGCCACAACCTGGCGCCGCGTCCGATGGAGATGGTGCTGGTCGGCACCGGCGGCTGCACCGCCTACGACGTCGTGCTGATCCTCAAGCGCGGCCGCGAGGACGTGCGCGGTTGCGACGTGACGCTGCAGGCCGAGCGCGCCGACAGCGATCCGAAGGTGTTCACCAAAATTAACTTCCACTTCACGGTCACGGGCCGCAACCTGAAGCCCGCGGCGGTGGAACGCGCCGTCACCCTGTCGCACGACAAGTACTGCTCGGCGTCGATCATGCTGGCCAAGACGGCCGAGATCACGCATACGGTGGAGATCGTCGAGGTTTGACTGGTCTTGACGGCAGTTGTAGGGTGGTCGGCTTCGCCGACCGCGCGTTCAACAAGCGCATGCGCAGTCGCGCCGCGTGAATGCAAAAGTAGTTTGAACGCGCGGTCGGCAGAGCCGACCACCCTACAAGATCAGATGCGATATGCCGTGGTGGTCATCACCTTCGACATCGCCGTCATCAGCATCTTCACCGGCAGCGGCGTATCCGCCGCGCCCAGCGCCTGCGCCGATGCGCCGTGGGCGATTTCATCGACCCGCATCTGCTCCACGATGGCGCGCGACTTCGCGTCCTGCGGCGGCAGGTCCTGCAAGTGTTGGCTCAGGTGCGCCTCGACCTGGCGCTCGGTCTCGACCACGAAGCCCAGGCTGTGCGGGTCGCCCAGCTTGGCCGCGATGCTGCCCAGGACATACGAACCGGCATACCACAGCGGATTGAGCAGGCTGGGCTGCGAGCCCAGCTCGGACAGGCGCTCGGCCGTCCAGGCCAGGTGGTCTTCTTCCTCGCGCGCCGACGTCGCGAACTGCGCGCGGATCGCCGGGCTCTTGCCGAAGCGCGCCTGCGAATCGTAGAGCGCCTGGGCGCACACTTCGCCGACATGGTTCACCCGCATCAGGCCGGCGCTATGGCGGCGCTCGTCGTCGCTCAGTTCGCAGTCGGTGGCATGCACGCCCGGGTTCGGGCGCGAGGATGCCGCGACGCCGCCGACCACGCGCAAGGCCTTGTCGAAGCCGGCGATCAGGCCGTCGAGGGAGGAGTTGGAACGGTATGCACTCATGATGTTCTCGATGCGATGGACGAAAACGCCATTATAGGTCCTGCCCCGGCGATGGAGCGCCCGGCCCGGTCGCCTCGGCCTGCAGCTTGCTGCGGGCGATCCAGTCGGCCAGCGGACCGCTTGGCTCCAGGCCCGAGATGTTCTTGGCCACCCCGAGGTTCAGTTCGAGCAGGAAGGGAATCGATGCCGGCGGCACTTCCGGGCAGTGGCGCCGGAAGGCATCCATGAAACGGGCCGATTCGACGGTCGGCATCACCTTGGCGCCGCTCATGTACTGCAGCACGCTGGTGATGGTATGTCCCTTGCCCAGCGTGTGGTAGATGAAGCGGTTGAACTCGCGGTCGACCTTCTTGAAATCGATGGCTTCCTCCGTCATCAGCGCCGCCAGGTAGAACAGTCCCAGCCCGACCCGGAACCAGTCGGTCGATTCGCCGCGGTCGCGTCCTTCGCGCATCAATGCCAGCAGCTTGTCCTGGATGAGCTTGTTCATGCCGCCATTATCCACGTTTCCATGCGGGATCGACCAATGTTTATCTACAGAAATATATGATGCATACCGTCACCGGCTTGTCCTCGTATTATGCAGTCTGGACCGCGGAACTGTCCGCGCGTCGCAGACTTGCCACAGACCCCCGGACAATTTAATACAATGCAAGTGTTGAAGAGCTTGATATGCACGTTCGGGGGCAGCGCATGGAATTAAAAATCCGCAATTTGTCGAAGACTTACGCCAATGGCGTGGTCGCGCTCGACCGTGTCACGCTGAACATCCCGGCCGGGATGTTCGGGCTGCTCGGTCCGAACGGCGCCGGCAAATCGACCCTGATGCGGATCCTCGCCACCCTGCAGGAGTGCGATTCCGGCTCCGTGTTCCTGGACGATATCGACGTCCTCGACGAAAAGGATGAAGTGCGCCGCATGCTCGGCTACCTGCCGCAGGATTTCGGCGTCTACCCGAAAGTGACCGCTTACGAACTGCTCGACCATTTCGCCCAGCTCAAGGGCCTGTCGCACAAGCACCGCCGGCGCGAGGTGGTCGACGGCCTGCTCCAGCAAACCAATTTATGGGAAGTGCGCAACCAGCGCCTCGGCACCTTCTCGGGCGGCATGCGCCAGCGTTTCGGCATCGCCCAGGCCCTGCTGGGCGATCCGCGCCTGATCATCGTCGACGAGCCCACCGCCGGCCTCGATCCGCAGGAACGGGTGCGCTTCCATAACCTGCTGTCCGACATCGGCGAAGACAAGACCGTGATCCTGTCCACCCACATCGTGTCGGACGTGGCCGACCTGTGCGCCAACATGGCCATCATCCACAAGGGCCATGTGCTGCTGTGCGGCGACCCGCAGGAACTGACCTACGAGATCGAAGACTACATCTGGGCGCGCTTCGTCACCAAGCAGGAACTGCCGGTGTTCCAGAAGCGCCACCAGGTCATCTCGACCCGCCTGCTCACCGGCCGCACCCTGATCCACGTGTATTCCGAGACCGACCCCGGCGACGGCTTCGAGCCGGCCCGCGCCAGCCTGGAAGACGTGTACTTCGCCACCATCGCCGGACGCGCCTTCGTGTCCCCCCGCGCCGCGGCGGGTAACTGCTGACCAAGGCCTGCCTGCCAATGAGCCCCTTATTCGCGATCGCCCGCTTCGAGGCGCGGCAGCGGCTCAAGCTGCTGTCGACCTGGATCTATTTCGGCATCTTCCTGGCGCTGGCGATGCTGTGGATGGCGGCCGCGGGCGGCGCCTTCCGCGACGCCGTCGTCACCTTCGGCGGCCGGGTCCTGATCAATGCGCCGCGCCAGATCGCGCTGACCGCCTCCTTCCTCGGCTGCTTCGGCGTGGTCGTGGTGGCGGCCGTGATGGGCCGCTCGGTGCAGCAGGATTTCGAATACGAGATGCAGCACTTCTTCTTCAGCGCGCCGATCCGCAAGCTTCACTACGTGGCGGGCCGCTTCCTGGGCGCCTTCGCCACGCTGGCGATCATCCTGTCGAGCATCATCCTGGGTTCCTGGCTCGGCAGCTTCATCCCGGGCATCGACCCGGCCCGCCTGGGACCGGACGGCTGGTCCAGCTATCTCCTGCCCTACCTGTTCACGCTGCTGCCCAATACCTTCATCTTCGGCTCCCTGTTCTTCGTGCTGGCCGCGCTCTCGCGCCGCATGCTGCCGGTCTACGTGGCCAGCATCGTCATGATGATCGGCTACATCGTCGCTCCTTCGCTGGCGCGCGACCTCGACTACAAGACCCTGGCCGCCCTGATCGACCCGTTCGGCACCACGGCCCTGATCCGCCTCACCGAATACTGGCCGATCGCCGAGCGCAACACCCGCCTCGTCACGCTCGAAGGCGTGTACGTGGTGAACCGCCTGATCTGGATGGGCTTCGGGCTGGTGGTCCTGCTGCTCGGCTACTGGCGCTTCCATACGGTCGGCAACCTCGATCCGCGCCACCGCAAGGGCCAGCAACCGGTGGACGACGTGCCGGCGCCGCTGTCCCAGGCTGCCGCCGACACCCGCGAAGCGCCCGATTTCGAGCGCCGCAGCCTGGCTTTCCTGCTTGGGAAGTCGGTCTGGTACAACATGCGCGAGGCGAGCAAGAACGTGTACTTCCTGGCGCTCGCCGTCGCGGGCGTCCTGATCCTCGTGGCCAGCTCGCTCGACCTGGGCTCGATCTACGGCACCACTACCTATCCGGTCACCTACATGGTGCTGGAACTGATCCGCGACGTGTTCTCGCTGTACATGCTGGTGGTGACCACCCTGTTCGCCGGCGAGATGGTGTGGCGCGAACGCGAGGCGCGCATGGCGCAGATGCTCGATGCCATGCCCGCGCCGACCTGGCTGCCGCTGGCGGGCAAGACGCTGGCCCTGGTCGGCCTACAGGCCCTGCTGCTGGCGATGGCGATGGTGGTCGGCATGCTGATCCAGCTGTTCAAGGGCTGGTTCAGCCTCGAGCCGGGCCTGTACCTGCGCTTCCTGTTCACCGTGCTGCTGCCGCAATATGCGCTGCTGGCCGCGCTGGCCGTGGCGATGCAGGTGATCGTCAACAACCGCTACCTGGCCTATTTCATCCTGATCGCCCTGTACCTGGTCTTCACCACCGCGGAAGGCATGGGCTACGACCACCCGATGCTGGTCTACGCCAGCACCCCGTCCTTCCGTTATTCGGCGATGAACGGTTTCGGCCATTTCCTGGTGCGCGAGCACCTGTTCCAGCTGTACTGGGGCGGCCTGGCCCTGATGCTGCTGGTGGCGGCGCGCGTGCTGTGGGCGCGCGGCGTCGACAGCGGCTGGCGCGAGCGCCTGCGCCTGGCGCGCCGCAACCTGTCACGAACGGTGCTGGCGGGATTCGCCGCCGGCCTGCTGGTCTTTGCCGGCCTGGGCGCCCTGCTGGCCTACGAACTGCATGCCGGCGGCTACCAGACCAGCGCGCAGCAGGAGCGTGCGCGCGCCGAATACGAGCTGCGCTACCGCCGCTTCGCCAGGCTGCCGCAGCCGCGCATCGCCGCCGTCCGGCTGCAGGTCGATATCCGGCCCGGAGAGCGCAGCCTGCTCGTGAAGGGTTCCTATGTGCTGGAGAACCGCAGCGGGGTGCCGGTGTCCGACCTGGTGCTGTACCAGCAGCGCGGCGCCCGCTTCCAACCCAGCTTCCCGCAACCCGCGCGCACCCTGCTGTCCGATCCGGAGCGCGGCTTCTACCACTACCGCCTGGCCCAGCCCTTGCAGCCGGGCGCGCGCATGACGCTCGCCTTCCGCCTCGACTACGCACCGGGCGGCCTGCTCGGCCTGGGCAGCGACACCCCGGTGGTCGGCAACGGCAGCTTCTTCACGAACGAGGTCATGCCGCGCATCGGCTACCAGCCCTCGGTGGAGCTGACCGACGACATCGACCGTAAGCGCCGCGGCCTGGGACCGAAGGAAGCAATGGCCGCACGCGACGACCTGGCCGCGCGCGCCAACAACGGCCTGGGCGTGGATGCGGACTGGATCGATTTCGACGCCGTGGTCTCCACCTCTCCGGACCAGATCGCGATCGCGCCGGGCACCCTGCAAAGGGAATGGGTCGACAAGGGCAACCGGTATTTCCACTACCGGATGGACAGGCCGATCCTGAATTTCTATTCGTTCCAGTCGGCGCGCTACGAAGTGCGGCACGACCGCTGGCAGGACGTGACGCTCGACGTCTATTACCACCCGGGCCACGAGGTCAACGTCGAACGCATGATCCGCGGCATGCAGGCGGGCCTCGGCTATGCCTCGAGCAACTATGGCCCCTACCCCTTCCGCGAGCTGCGCATCGTCGAGTTCCCGCGCTACGCCACCTACGCGCAGGCCTTCCCGGGCACCATCCCGATTTCGGAAAGCATGGGCTTCATCGCCCGCATCGACGACGATTCGCCGAAGGACATCGACTACCCGTTCTACATCAGCGCCCACGAGACGGCGCACCAGTGGTGGGGGCACCAGGTAGTGGGCGCCAACACGCGCGGCGCCACCGCGCTGTCGGAGAGCCTGTCCGAATACACGGCGCTGATGGTCATGAAGCGTGCGGTGGGCGGCCAGAAAATGCGCCGCTTCCTGCGCTACAACCTCGACGCCTACCTGATGGGCCGCGCCACCGAGCGCCGCAAGGAGCTGCCGCTGGCGCAGAACGAAAACCAGGACTACGTCCATTACCGCAAGGGTAGCCTGGCCCTGTACCTGCTGGCAGACCTGCTGGGCGAGGACACCGTGAACGGCGTGCTGCGCTCCCTGCTGAAGGAATATGCATTCAAGGGCGCGCCCTACCCGACCGCGCTGGCGCTGGTCGACGCCCTGCGCGCCGTCACGCCGCCGGACAAGGCCTACCTGATCGACGACCTGTTCGAGCACATCGTCCTGTACGAGAACCGCGCCGAGAGCGCCACCGCGCGCCGGCGCCCGGACGGGAAGTTCGACGTGACGATCCGCGCACATGCGGGCAAGGTGCGCGCCGGCGAACTGGGCGACGAAAAGCCGGCGCCGCTGCGCGACTTCATCGAGTTCGGCGTGGACGACCGCAACGGCAACCCGCTGGTGCGCGAGCGGCGCCTGGTCGACGGGGCCAGCCAGACCGTCACGCTGGTGGTCAACGCACGCCCCGCGCGCGCCGGCATCGACCCCGATAACAAGCTGATTGACAGGAAACCAACGGACAACATGCTTCCTGTCGACAACGTTGAAAAGTAAAGTTATTATTTCAAATATATTACTGGAGGGGACACATGTCGAACCTGGTTGCAGACATTGCTGAAAAGATCCAGATGCTGAACGTCGATGAAAAGCACGCGCTGCTGCGCATGCTGCTCGAGGACATCGACGGCCAGGACGAGGATGCCGACGAAGCCTGGCGCAAGGAAGTGGTGCGCCGCGTGAAGGCGATCCGCAATGGCGAAGCGGCCATCTGCGCGATGAAGGAATGGCAAGAATAAGCGCAGGGACAAGCGCTCGGGCAGTCCGCTCGATGGACACAAAAACCGCGGCATGCCGCGGTTTTTTCATTGGGGCGCGGCTACGGCTGCGTCCAGTAATCCAGAACCAGTGAACGTTCCAGGCAGCTGCCGAGGGTGGAAACGAAGCGCTCGTGGGCCGGATGCACCAGGTAGGCGTCGCGCTCCGCGTCGCCGGCGAATGTCAGCGTGAAGCAATGGGTGAACCCGTTGTCGAGGCCTTCCGGGCTCACGTTGGTCCCCCATTCGTAGGCGGCGATGGCGGGGATCTCGCCCGGCAGGCGGCCGAAATCCGCAATGACGGATTCGATGGCTTCCCGGCTCGCATTCTCCCGGAACGCGAACAGGACGACATGGCGCAGCATGGCATTGGCAGGCATAAGACTCCTTTCTGATGCTTATCTCGCCCATTGGAGCGAGGGGATGTATTCGCTACTGTCGGAAATCGAGTTGTGTCCGGCGCCCCGGATGGTGCGCAGGCTGGCCACGCCCGGCGCAAAGCGCGACAGCAGCAGCGCGGTGCTGGCCCCGGGAATGATCTCGTCGTGCTCGGCCGCCAGCAGCAGCGTGGGCGCCGTCACGCGCGGCGCATGCCGCGCCGAGTCGTAGCGGTCGCGCAGCAGCCAGCGTACCGGAAAATAGGGAAACTGCCGCGCCGCCAGGCCGGCCAGGCTGTCATAGGGCGTGACCAGCACCAGCCGCTTGAGCGGCCGCTGGCTGGCCAGCTGCACCGCCACGCCGGTGCCGAGGCTGCGCCCGAGCACCACGACGTCGCGGTGCCGGCGTGCGACCTGGTCGAACAGGACCAGCGCATCGGCCACCAGCGCCTGTTCGGACGGCGTGCCGGTGCTGCCCGCATAGCCGCGGTAGTGCAGCAGGTACAGGGCGCGGTCCGGGAAAGCCTGGTCCAGCAGCGGCAGGCTGGCGCTGACATCCTCGGCGTTCCCGCCCAGGTAGATCAGGGCGCGCTCGCCCGCCAGCGGCCGCTCCGACACCTTGACGTTGGCGCCGGGCACGGCCAGGGTCGAGGTGTGCGGCGCCGGGTAGGCGGCGGCCGGCGGCGGATAATAGATCAGCGAGCGCTGCAGGAAGAACAGCGCCAGGCAGGCAGCCGCGTAGCCGCCCATGGCCAGCAACAGGAGGACGCCCAAGGACTTGTGCATGCAGCCGGACCGCGCTGGGACAGGATCAGCCCAGCTTCGTCAGGCGCAGCGTGTATTCCTGCTCCTTGCCGTCCACCATCCAGCGCTGCCGGGCTTCCAGCGTGGCCTCGTCGACCCGGCGCCAGACGAACTGGCTGGGCGCATTGACGGGCTCGAAGGCTGCGCTGTCGGCGCCGATGCTGGTCGCCTTCCAGGTGAAGTCGCCCCACTGCGAGATTACCTCGCCGTCCTCGAGGCTGATGGTGGCGCCGTCGGTATGCCCGGTGAAACCGCCATCCGGGAAGCGCCGCGACTGGAACACGGTGGGTTCCGGCCGGTCGTACTCTTCGAAGAATTCCTTGCCGTCCGGGGCATTGCCCTTCCAGCGGCCTTCCAGGAACTGCAGCTGCGCGAAATCGTCGAGGCTGAACATGCGGGTCTCCGTGTCAGGTGAAGGAAGCATCGATCTTACACGCAGACGCCGGGACGCTCACGTGCGACATGCGACAAAACCGGACCGGCGGCCCGCAGCTTCCGGCCCGGCTGCCGCCGTCGATGGCTCATTGCATCCTCAGTGCTTCCGTACTGGCTCGGCGGTCGCCGGGGGCGCGTCCTGTTCCGGCGCCAGGAAGCGGGTCGACGGCCGGCCGTCGGCGTTGTGCTGCATGATGCGCACCGGCTTGCCATGCGCATCGAGCAACACCTGGCCGATGCCGGCGCCGTTCCAGACGCGCTCGCCGTGCTGGCGCTGGTCCGGCAGGTAGGGCGTGAGGGCGAGATCGCGGCGCTTGGTGAACCAGTTCAGCGGCGAGCGCGGCGAATACAGCCAGCGATTGAGGCGATCAAGCCAGTCGAGCAGCCGGCGCGGGAATTCGTTCTTGATGCCGCTGCTGGTGATCTGCCAGATATGCGGCGTGCGGTCCGCGTCGCGTACTTCCACATCGTAGGCGAACGAGTAGTGCACGTCGCCCGACAGGACCACGTAATTGCGCGGGCTGCGTGCATGGCGGAAGATATTCAGCATGCTGCTGGCCGCGCCGCGGTGCGCCATCCAGTTCTCGGCGTCGACGGTCAGGGCCTGGCCGGCGAAGGTGGCGATCCTCTGCATCACCTCGATCAGCTTGACCCCGAACATGGGCGTGGGCGACACGATGATGGCGGCTGTTTCGTCCAGCAGCTCGTATTGCAGCTCGCACAAGGACTCCCAATCCATCAGGCCCGACGGATGGCCGGGCACGCGCCGGTTGCGCCAGCGCCGCGTGCGGGTGTCGAGCACGATGACCGTGGGCGCCGTGCGTAGCACGAACTCCCACTGGTGGAAGGCCTGCAGGCGCCTGATCAGCGCGTCCTGCGCCGGTGCATCCAGCCGGTCGTCGCGCGCGGCCGTAGCGGCCAGCGCCGCCAGCTCGTCCAGCATCGGCCCGAACACCTCGGGGCGGTTGCCCCAGCCCTGGCACAGCATGTAGGCGACCAGCGCATTGCCCACGATGCGGCGCGCGAACGGGTGCCCGTAGACAGTGCTCTCCCACTTGGCCGACAGGTTCCAGTCGTCGGTGATGTCGTGGTCGTCGAAGATCATCAGGGTCTGCACGTGCGCGAGCAGGCGCGCGCTGCGCGGCAGGTCGCGGCAAAAGCCCGCCAGCGCCTTCGACTCGCGCCGCCAGCGCTCCGCGTGCCCTGGCCCGAACGGGGGCGCCGGCGCATCCGCCACCAGCTGCCACGGCACGGGCGACCAGACCAGCAGGTACATGGCCATCACCTCGGCCAGGGTGACCAGGTGGTTGTGCGCATTGGCGGTGGTGAAGATCGGCTTCTCGCTGCCGCCGAAGAAGCGGTCGCGCAGCGCATCGTTGGACCTGAAGGCGGGCAGCAGCTCTTCGCGCCGGTAGTAGCCGGCCGGATGGCGGTACAGCGCCTCGCTGTCGGCGACCACCGCGCCTTCCAGGCATTCGGCATACAGGCCCAGGCGCCGGATCAGCGCGTGGATCGCCGCCAGCATCGGCCCCGCCACATCGTCGGCATACACCTGGTCGCCGCACAGCATGAGCATGGCGGGCCGTTCCTCCGCCCGTTCGATGTGGTCGGCCAACAAGGCGTCGGCACGCGCCAGGCCGTCGCGCGCGGGGGAATGCGGCTTGCGGCAGGAGCCGAACAGGATGTTGTCGCTGCGGCTGCGCAGCACCAGGTTCGGCCGCGCCGCGCCTTGATGCAGCAGGTGCGGCGCCCACTGCGCGATGCCGGCCTCGCTGCCGTCGTCTTGCGTGACGAGCAGGTCGTATTCGATGACCGTGTCTTGTGGCAGCGGCTCGGGCAGCGCGACATCGATCAGGTGCACGCAGGCGTGGCGGCCGACGCGGATCACGCGGCAGTGGCGCGCGTCGAGCGCCAGGCGCTGGGGTGCGCCCGCGTTCGGGACCAGCACGAGGGTCAGGCCAAGCGGCGCGCTGCCGACCAGCCATAGCACCAGGCGGTCCGGCTCGAGGCGACGCAGGATGGGACCTGCAAGCACGGGCGGCAAGCCCTCGGGGACGGGAGTCTGGATCAATCGGTGCGCTACGCTGGTTTCTTGAACGAGCGAGTGTAGCAGACACGCCAGGTGGCTTGAGCACGCGAATGGCTCGTCGGCGCGCGATGAACGGCAGGTGCATCACGCTCAAGGGTATCGGCTTAGTTTTTCGTGATGGCCAGAAGACGATAAGCCGTCAATATCTGGTTTGGCCGACAACTGCCGTCGCGGTAGGCAGCACCAGTAGTGACTCCACGCACTGGCAGTGCCTCCAGGTCAAAAATTCGCGAACTGTCACGAAAGACCGGATCCGAAGCGAACGCTTACGGAAGCACGCTCTATCAATTGGACTCTCTAGTGATTTTGCTAACGATTTGAAATGGTTTGGTGTCGAGTTCGAGAGCGATATGAACAATTGTCAGGACCTTGATGCTCTGAGAGCGATCTGGAGCGCTTAACTCGGATGTCGCGTGTCCGTTGTAGAGGCAATTCGTCTTGGGAAGTGGTTCACATCGAAACCCAATACGGATCAGTTCTAGCCTTGGTTCCTGGTGAGCCAGGATCGCGTCCGTGTTCACCAGCTTATTCACCGAACGGGTGACTGCGCCTTCCCTCAAAAAAAGAGAGTAGCGAAGCGTACTGGCCAACAGACTGTCACCTAGACCATCATAAGCGTTGATGGCACTTGGGCCGACGGCACAGGACGCGAGCAATACCATTGCGCCGGCAACACTAAATGTCTGCGCCTTTCCATGCATCTCTCATCCTTTGTAGGCAATGCATACCGATTGATGACCGCTTTTCGCCGATGCCGGCATGTTGGAGTAACTCGACGCGCGGCTTCTAACATCAAGCATAAGAGAGTGTCGCTAAGCCCCTACTCCGCCTCGGCCATATCGGACACCTCCACCGCCTGCACCCTTGCCTTGCCGGCCCGCCCCGCCGTGCGACCGCGCGGCAACGCTGGACGAGCCGCCGGCCGCGGCAGCGCCTGTACCGCTTGAGCGGGCGTGCGTGCCCCTTCCGCCAGCTGGAAAGTGTCCACCAGCCGCGCCAAGCCACCCGCCTGCTCGCGCATGGCCTCCGCCGCAGCAGCAGCCTGCTCGACCAGGGCCGCGTTCTGCTGCGTCACCCGGTCCATCTGCGCAATCGCCCCGTTTACCTGCTCGATGCCGTCGCGCTGCTCCTCGCTCGCGGCCGCGATTTCGCTGATGATGCCCGAGACGCGCTTCACGCTCGCCACCACGTCTTCCATCGTATGCCCGGCCTGGTCCGCGAGGCGCGAACCCGCTTCCACCCGCGCGACCGAGTCGCCGATCAGGTCCTTGATTTCCTTCGCGGCCGCGGCCGAGCGCTGCGCCAGGTTGCGCACCTCGCCCGCCACCACCGCGAAGCCGCGGCCCTGTTCGCCGGCGCGCGCCGCTTCGACGGCCGCGTTCAGCGCCAGGATGTTGGTCTGGAAGGCGATGCCGTCGATCACGGTGATGATGTCGGCGATCTTGCGCGAGGCTTCGTTGATCGAGCCCATCGTCGTCACCACTTCGGCCACCACGTCGCCGCCGCGTGCGGCGGTGTGGGCGGCGCTGGCGGCCAGCTGGTTGGCCTGGCGCGCATTGTCGGCATTCTGCTTGACGGTCGAGGTCAGCTCTTCCATCGACGACGCCGTTTCCTCCAGCGAGCTGGCCTGCTGCTCGGTGCGGCTCGACAGGTCCTGGTTGCCGGCCGAGATCTCGGCGGCGGCTGTCTCGATGGTGCCGGTGCCGGCGCGCACCTGCGACACGATCGACACCAGCGATGCGTTCATGTCCTTCAGCGCCGCCATCAGTTCGCCCGCTTCGTCCTTCGTGCGGACCTTGACCTCGGTGGTCAGGTCGCCCTGGGCCACCTTGCGGGCCAGCTGGACCGCGCGGCGCAGCGGGATGCTGACGTTGCGGCCCAGCTGGTAGGCCATGAAGACCGACAGGATGGCGGCGATCACGCCGCCGCCGACCAGGGCGCGGCGCATCGCCGACTCCAGCTCGACGGTGCGGGCGGCGTGGCGGGCCAGTTCCGCAGTCTCCTCGGCCTTGAGCTGGCCAATCATGCCGCGCATGGCGTCCATCGCAGCCTTTCCCCTGCCCTCCTGTTCGGCGACCACCACCGGCGCGAGGTCCCCCTCCACGGCGCTGCGGCGCAGGGCGATGGCGGGATCGATGGCCTGGGAGAGCCAGTCGCGCTGGTGCCGGGCCAGCGCCTTGAGGCGGCCCTGCTGCGCGTCGTCCCCGGCGGTGAGGGCCAGCGCCTTGTCGAGGTGCTGCTGGAAGGACTGCTTGCCGGCCGTGTAGGGTTCGAGCGACGCATCCTGGCCCGTCAGCGAGAAGCCGCGCTGGCCCGTCTCGATGTTCACCAGCGCCAGCAGCGCCGCGTCGACCTCGGCCAGGGTTTCGTGGCTGCGCAGGCTGGTGTCGTTGGCGGCGCCCAGGGCGCTGAACGTAGCGTAGGCGATGGCCACCACGATGCCGGTGATGCCCATCAGGATGCCGTAGCCGAGGTAGAGACGGGTGGCGATTTTCAGGTCGGAGAGCTTCATGGTTCAGACGGGTCGATTCGTTGTGAGAGAGTGATGCCTGCGCGGGCAGGCGGACCGAATGATGAAACGTCAGGAATAAAACAGTCGATCGATTATTACCGGACAATTGCTTAATGAAAAGCAAATTCTCGTGCTTCCGGAATACACATGACACACTTATGCATAGGACATGTTCGAGGCTGGCCAAGGCATCCGGTCAATGACACGTCAGCGCAAGTTCATGTCAACAAAACCGGATTTCATCCCGCCGGGATGCGCTCGGCCGGCAGCGCGGTTACAGTCGAGCTTTCCGAACCTTTGAGAGACACCGCATGAAATCGACACTCCTGGCCTGGTGCGCTGCCGTCGCGATGAGCGCCACCCCTGCCCTGGCCGAAGACGCCACCGGCCACTGGAAAGGCCGCATTGCGAATTCCCTGAACGTGTTCCTGCAGTTCAGCAAGGCGGCGGACGGGAACTGGGAAGGCAGGCTGAGCGTGCCGCAACAAGGCCTGAAAACGAAAGTGGACGGGCTCGCCGTGACGGACGAGCAGATCAGCTTCAGGCTGGACCCGCTGAAGGCCGGGTTCACGGCGCGCTGGGATGCCGGCGCCAAGGCCTGGGTCGGCACCTGGAGCCAGGGCGGCCAGTCCGTCCCCTTGACCCTCGAGCGCACGGCAGCCGATGGCCAGCAGCCGAAGCGCCCGCAGGTGGAGGCGATCGCGGCGCGGCAGCCGGCCTATACGCGCCTTGAGCTCAGCTTCGACAATCCCGCGGGCCAGGTCAGGCTGGCGGGCACCCTCAGTGTCCCGCAGGGCAAGGGGCCGTTTCCGGCGGTGGTGCTGGTGCACGGTTCCGGGCCGCTCGACCGCGACCAGAACGTGTTCCAGCACAAGCAGTTCCTGGTGCTGGCCGACCACCTGACCCGCCAGGGCATCGCCGTGCTGCGCTACGACAAGCGCGGCGTCGGCAAGTCGACCGGCCTGTACGGGGGCGCCACCACCTTCGACTTTGCCGGCGACGCCGAGGCGGCCGTGCGCTTCCTGCGCGGCCGCGCCGAGATCGAACCGCGCCGCATCGGCATCCTCGGGCATTCGGAAGGCGGGGTGATCGCGCCGCTGGTGGCGTCGCGCGATCCCCGCCTCGCCTTCGTCGTGATGCTGGCAGCGCCGGGGGTGCGCGGCGAACTGCTCATGGCCGAACAACTGGCCATGGGCGCCAAGGTGAACGGCATGCCCGAGGAAATGATCGCCAGGGAGCGCACGGTGAACCGTGCGCTGCTCGCGGCCCTGGCTTCGGAACCGACGCCGGACGCGGCCTTCGCCAAGGCGCGCCTGGTGGCGGAAGAGGCGGAGCGCAGCGCGACGCTTCCGGCGGAGACGGCCACGCAGCGCCTGAAGCTGCTGGCGACGCCCTGGTTCCACGCCTTTCTCCGGCACGAGCCCGGCGCCGTGCTGCGGTCGCTGCGCCAGCCGGTCCTGGCCCTGAACGGCGAACGCGATTACCAGGTGCCGCCGGCCATGAACCTTGGCGCGATCCGCACGGCGCTCAAGGACAACCCGCGCGCCGTCGTGAAGGAACTGCCGCAGCTGAACCACCTGTTCCAGACCTCGACCACCGGGGCCGGCTCGGAGTACTTCGAGATCGAGGAAACGTTCGCGCCGGGCGCACTCACGCTGGTCAGCGACTGGATCCTGGCAACGGTTAAATAGACCTGCCAGCGTAAAATAGCTATATGGAAAAGACAGCACACGCCGACCCGGGCCTGGAAGCGCCGCTGCCGCCCGGCATGGCGACAAAGCTGGCCGGCTGGTCGGCGCGTGCGCAGCAGTACCCCATCTTCAGCAAGACCTGGTTCGTGTACCGCATGCGCTCGTTCAGGGCCCCGCTGCTCATGTTCGCACTGGTCGTGCTGGTGCTGGCGGCACTGGTTCCCGGGCCCGGCCCCGGAACGGACAAGCTGCGCTTCTATCTGACTTTTCCGGCGATGTGGCTGGTGGTGGCCACCGCCCTTGCCCTCGGGCGCGGCCTGGCGGTGCTGGTGCACCGGCGCCGCTGGAGCCCACGGCGCGAGGCGGCCGGCATCGTCTGCGCCCTGCTGTTCGGCGTGTGCGTGGCCATGGCGCTGACCCCTTTCGTCCGGACCGGCGGGCAGCCGGCTGCGGGGCGCGCGCCCACGGCACAGGAGATCGACGAGGCGCGCCAGAACCGCCTCGTCAACATGCTCGTCTGGTTGCCCGTGGTGATGTGGCTGGCCGGCCCCTTCGACCTGGCCGCCTACTTCCGCCAGCGCGGCCTGCTGCGCGAGGCTGCCTTGCAGGCGGAGGCGGAACGCTACAGGCACGAGCGCAACGAAGTGGAAATGCAGCTGGCGGTGCTGGCCAGCCAGGTGGAACCGCACTTCCTGTTCAATACCCTGTCCGGCGTGCGCGCCGCCATGCTGTCCGACCCCGAGCGCGGCATCGTCATGATCGACCACCTGATCGCCTACCTGCGCTACACCATTCCGCAGCTGCGCGCCGACCGGGCCAGCAGCGTCGTTCCGCTCGGCGCCCAGCTCGACTCGGTGCAGGCCTATCTCGGCGTCATCGCGGCGCGCATGCCGCGGCTTGGCGTGCAGGTGGACTGCGCGCCGGAGCTGCGCGGCGCCGCCATTCCTCCCCTGATGCTGATCTCCCTCGTCGAGAACGCCGTCAAGCACGGCATCGAACCGAAGAAGGGACCGGCCGCCATCCGGGTGGCCGCCGCCCGCGCCGACATCGACGGCGCCGCCATGCTGGAGGTAACGGTGACGGACGACGGCGTCGGCTTCGGCGCGGCGGCCGGCAGCGGCATTGGCCTGAGCAATATTCGCGAACGCCTGAAGCACCTGTATGGCGGCGCGGCTGCGCTGTCGCTGCGCGCGATCGATACGGGCGGCGTGGCGGCCGGCATCGTGCTGCCGCTGCGCTTCATGCAGGATGGAGACACCTGATATGCCTACCGCCGTGATTGCCGACGACGAGGACCTGCAGCGCGCCGAGCTGCAACGCCTGCTGGCGCTGGCCTGGCCGGAACTCGAGATCGTCGCTACCTGCGAAGACGGCGACGAAGCGCTGGCCGCCATCGCCGACCTGCGCCCAAGCGTGGCCTTCCTCGACATCCGGATGCCCGGCATGAGCGGCCTCGACGTGGCGCGGGCAAGCGCGGGCCGCTGCCGCATCGTGTTTACCACCGCGTACGACAGCCACGCGCTCGACGCCTTCGACCTCGGCGCGCTCGACTACGTGGTCAAGCCGATCGCGCAGGCGCGGCTGGAGCAGGCCGTGGCGCGGGTGCGGGCGCAGCTCGAGGCCGGCGCAAGCAGCGCCGATCTTGCCCGGACCCTGGTGGAACTCGACCGCCGCCTGCGCCCGCCCGAACAGCAGCAGGAACGCATCCGCTGGATCAGCAGCACCGCGGGCAACGTCATCAAGATCTTCCCGATCGACGAAGTGCTGTTCTTCGAATCGGATACGCGCTACACGCGCGTGGTCAGCGCCACCGATGAAGGACTGATCCGGATGCCGATCAAGGACCTGGCGGCGGGCCTGGATCCGGACCGCTTCTGGCAGATCCGGCGCGGCACGCTGGTGTGCGTGCGCGCCATCGCACGCGTGCGGCGCGACGAACTGGGCGGCTTCACGGTCGAATTGCGCGAACATCCAGCGCAGCTCAAGGTCGGCCACACCTACGCCTGGCGTTTTCGCAGCGAAGTGCTGATGCGCTGACGTCGCCGGCGCAAAAAAAACGCGAACCCGTGGGTTCGCGTTTTTTACCAAGCGGTAAAAAGTTACTTCTTCGCCGCAGTCGCGATCTTCTTGGCCGCCGGCTTGCGCACGGCCGACTTGGCCGGCGCCTTCTTTGCCGCCGCCTTGGCAGGCGCTTTGCGCGCCGCCGCCTTCACCGGCGCGGCGCCATCGGCGGCAGCACCGTCCGCACCCTCGGCAGCGGCATCGGCCTTGGCTTTTGCGCCCGGCTTGGCCTTGCGCTCCTCGAACTCGAAGCTGATCTTGCCGTCCTTGCCGCGCACCAGGAAAGCCTTGAAGGCGCGCCGCGTGCGCTGCGAGACGAAGCCCGGCAGCAGGTCGGTCTTGCCGTCCACCAGCAGCTTGGCCATCTGCTCGGGCAGGATCTCCTGCTGCAGGATGATGCGGCCGCTGCGGAAGTCGCAGGCCTTCGGCCTGGCGACGGTTTTTTCGCACACGTAGGCCAGGCCCATTTCGTACACGCCCGCATTGCACTTCGGGCAGGGCCCGAGCACAGTCTGGCCCGTGAAGTCGACGCCCTCGCCCTCTTCGCCGTCGTCCTGGTCCTGGCCGAAATCGAATTCGAGCTTGAAGTTCTTGATGTCTTCGTCGCGCACGATGCGCAGGATCGCCGCGAACGGACGGCCCATCTTCGAGCGGAAGCCCTGCAGTGGACCGATGGTGCGCTTTTCCAGCAGCTCTTCGACCTCGCTGATCTCGAACTGGCGGCTGCCCGGCGTCTTCGACATCGAGAAGTCGCACTTGGTGCAGGCGAAGCGACGGTAGTTTTCCTTGACCACGGCGGCGCAGTTCGGGCACGGCGTCGTCAATGTCGCGTACTCGCCGGGGATCGTGTCGTTGTCGTATTCCTTGGCGCGCTTGACGATGATCTGGGTCATCTGCTGGATCTCGCGCATGAATTCGTCGCGCGAGATCTTGCCCTTCTCCATCTGCGACAGCTTGAACTCCCATTCGCCGGTCAGCTCGGGGGCGGTCAGCTCGTTCACGCCCAGGCCGCGCAGCAGCGTCATCAGCTGCGACGCTTTCGCGGTCGGGATCAGCTCGCGGCCTTCGCGCAGCAGGTATTTTTCGGTCAGCAGACCCTCGATGATGGCCGCGCGCGTCGCCGGTGTGCCCAGGCCCTTGCCGGCCATGGCGTCGCGCAGCTCGTCGGAGTCGACCAGCTTGCCCGCGCCTTCCATCGCCGACAGCAGCGTCGCTTCGGTGTAGCGTGCGGGCGGCTTGGTCACCAGGCCGTTCGGCGTCACCTTGTCGGCAAGGACCTTCTCGCCCTTCTGCACCGGCACCAGGTTGGCGCCGTCCTTGTCGTCGGTCTGCGCTTCCTTGCCGTAGATCTGCAGCCAGCCGGGGTTGGTCATCACCTTGCCCTCGGTCTTGAACTGGTGGCCCGACACTTCGGTGAAGCGGGTCGTCACCAGGAACTCGGCCGGCGGGAAGAACACGGCCAGAAAGCGGCGCGTCACCAGGTCATACAGCTTTTGTTCCGGCTCGGTCAAATTCTTGGGGATGACGCCGGTCGGGATGATCGCGAAGTGGTCCGAGATCTTGGTGTTATCGAAAATGCGCTTGTTCGGCTTGACCCAGCCGTTCTTCAGCACCTGCTTCGAGAACTGCTGGTAGTTGTTGGTATCGTTCAGCGCCGTCATCGTGTCCTTGACGGTGGCGATGTAGTCTTCCGGCAGGTGGCGCGAATCGGTACGCGGGTAGGTCAGCACCTTGTGCTTCTCGTACAGCGCCTGGGCCAGGCCGAGCGTGTTCTTGGCCGAGAAGCCGAAGCGGCCGTTGGCCTCGCGCTGCAGGCTGGTCAGGTCGAACAGGGCCGGCGCCATCGAGGTGGTCGGCTTCGATTCCTCGGTGACGACGCCCTGCTTGCCGCGGCAGGCGGCGACGATCGAATCGGCGGCGGCCTTGCTCCACAGGCGCTCGGCGCGCTTTTCCGGATCGTTCTCGTCCTTCTTGAAATTCTGGTCGAGCCAGCGGCCTTCGTAGATGCCGGCCGCGCACACGAACTCGGCGCGCACTTCCCAGTAGTCGCGCGGGATGAACTTCTTGATCTTCTCTTCGCGCTCGACCACGATCGACAGGGTCGGGGTCTGCACCCGGCCCACGGTGGTCAGGTAGAAGCCGCCTTCTTTCGAGTTGAAGGCGGTCATGGCGCGGGTGCCGTTGATGCCGATCAGCCAGTCCGCTTCCGAGCGGCAGCGCGCGGCATCGGCCAGCGGCAGCATTTCGTCGTCGGTGCGCAGGTGCTTGAAACCGTCGCGGATGGCGGCGGGCGTCATCGACTGCAGCCACAGGCGCTTGACCGGCTGTTTTGCCTTTGCGTTCTGCGCGATCAGGCGGAAGATCAGTTCACCTTCACGCCCCGCGTCACATGCGTTGATCAGGGTCGTCACGTCCTTGCGCTTGATCAGCCTGTTCAGCACCTTGAGGCGCGATTCGGTCTTGGCGATCGGGTTCAGCGCGAAGTACGGCGGGATCATCGGCAGGTGCGCGAAGCTCCATTTGCCGCGCTTGACGTCGTACTCCTCGGGCACCGCGATCTCGAGCAGGTGGCCGACGGCGGACGACAGGATGTATTCGTCGGATTCGAAATACTCATCGTGCTTGGTAAAGCCGCCCAGCGTCTTCGCGATGTCGTTCGCGACCGACGGCTTCTCGGCGATGATGAGGGATTTGGTCATAGTGTTTCTCGGGTGCTCTATATATAAGTGGCTTTTGCCCGCGCATCATACATGCTTGCGGACTTGACGGTTGTCAAAACCGAAGGCCACCTCGAGAAACCGTTGCGAGCGGCAGCGGTTTCGGTCGAGAAGCGCAGCTGTACGACTGTACAGCGAGCATCGCAGAGCGAAAATGCAACGCGCAGCAGGTTTATCGAGGTGTGCCGTAGTGTCTGATTGGTAACAGATTGGATTGAGCGGCCAATGATAAGCGCGATGACGCGCGAACTGCAAGCCCATACGGCAGGTCTATTTTTTGAAGTTATCGGGAACCCATGCATTAAAAATAGGGCTATGAAAAATATATAAGTGCTTATATACTTTCCTTGCCGGTCGTTCCGGCTGCTACCAGGAGCCCACCATGAAGTCCATGCCTATCCCGTCAGCCTTGCCTGTACACGTCTCCACGTCTTCCCAAGGACCTGCGCGTTTTACGGCCGTCCGCACCCTGCTGGCCCTGCTTGCCACCTGTCTTCCGGTAGCCCTGGTGCTGATACTCTCGAACCAGATTCCGGACAAGTCGCTGCGTGCGTTCTGGCCGCCGCTACTGGCTGCCGTCGCTGGCTACGCCGGCTATGTGTGGTACCTGCGCCGGATCGAGGCGCGCGCGCCGTCCGAACTGCGCGGCCCCCGCGCCGTACGCGAACTCGGCATGGGACTGGCGCTGGGCGCCACCCTGTTCCTCGCCACGGTCGGCATCTTGATCGCCAGCGGCGCCTACCGCTTTACCGGCGCCGGCGACTGGACCGTGCTGGTGAAGTCCTTCACCGAGATGGTGTTCGTGGCCTTGATCGAGGAAGTGCTGTTCCGCGGGGTGCTGTTCCGCATTCCCGAGCGTTCGCTCGGCACCTGGGCGGCGCTGGTCCTGTCCTCGCTGGTCTTTGCGCTGGCCCACCTGCCGAACGAAGGCGTCACGTTGCTGGCGGTCGCCAACACGGCCATCGCCGGCCTGGCCTTCGCGGCCGCCTACCTGGCGACGCGGCGCCTGTGGCTGGCCATCGGTGCGCACTTCGCCTGGAATTTCCTTTCTGACGGCGTTTTCTCGCTGCCGACCTCGGGCCATCCGGCGCGCGGGCTGATCCAGGGCCAGCTCAGCGGGCCGGAGTGGCTGACCGGGGGCGTCTACGGGCTGGAAGCCTCCGTGGTGAGTTTCGCGCTGTGGAGCCTGGCAGCCGTCCTGCTGTTGCGCCATGCGATCCGTGCCGGCCACATCGTGACGCGTCGCCAGGCAAGGGAGAAGCGCGCATGAAACAGGGACTGGGCACCCAGCTGCGCCACCTGATCGAACTGCTCGACGGCGCGGTCGAGCAGTCCTACGCCGAGGCTGGCCTGGCCTACCGCCCGCGCTTCACGCCCGTGATGCGCGCCCTGCAAGCTTCCGCGCCCTTGAGCATCGGCGAGATCGCGGCGCACGCGGGCATCACCCAGCCAGCCGCCACGCAGACGGTGGCGCTGATGGTCAAGGAAGGCCTGCTGCAGGCCAGCGCAGGCAAGCACGATGGACGCCAGAGGCTGATCAGCCTGAGCGAGGCCGGCCAAGCCATGTTGCCGCGCCTGGAGGCGTGCTGGAAGGCGACTGCGGCGGCGGCGTCGCGTCTGGATGCTCAACTGCCCACCCCTTTGTCGCAGGTGCTGGCCGAGGCCATCGAGGCGCTGGAGCAGGAATCGTTCGGCGACCGGATCCGCGCGGCGCGCCAGGAACAGTCAACTTGGTAAGGTTTCCATAGAGGTCGAAACTGTCACGTTCCGGTCATTCTCGAGTGCCACCATGCCGGCACTTTTCAATGACCGGAGCAATGCATGTCCCGACTCTTCCGCGCACTCGCCGGCGCCACCGTGCTGACCCTGCTGTCCGCCTGCGGCAGCGACGATCCCGTAACCCCGGCGCAGACCGCACCCATCGTCCAGCAACCGCCGCCGGTGGCCGAGGCCAACACCGCTGTCGCCTTCATGTCCGACGTCCACTTCCACAACGTGTACGGCGACTTCAAGAGCAACCAGTTCGCCGGCATTCCCACCAGGGACGGGAAGAACGCCACCATCCGCACGATGTATGCGCAGCTGACCTCGACCCGGCTGTTCAACGAAAACTACTTCGCCTTCCGCGCCGCGCTCGACGACGCGTATGCGAAGGGCATCCGCCATGTGGCCTTCCCCGGCGACTACTCGGACGACGCCCAGCCGATGAACATCGACGGCATCGCCGAGGTGCTGAAGGAATACCAGGCCAAGGGCATGCGCTTCTTCCTGGCGCCGGGCAACCACGATCCGAACGAGCCTTTCGACGACCTCGAGGCGGGCAAGAACGATTTTCTTACCAAGGACGGCAAGGAGCAGAAGGTCTACGGCACCTCGAACCCTGCCTGCGTCGCCAAGGACCCGACCGTGGTCTGCACCGACCAGCTGATGGAACAGGGCTACGACAAGCTGCTGGCCAAGCTGGGCGAATTCGGCTTCAACCCGAACAAGGCCGACCTGCACTGGGAGACGCCGTTCACGAAGTACACGGGCAACAAGTACAACTACGACGAAGCCGCGGCGCAGTCGGCCGCGAACAAGCGCGAGTTCGAGATTTGCGCCGAAGGCTCGGGCGGCAGCTACAAGGCCGCCGGCGAGGCCAGGCTGGGCAAGCCCTATACCCGCTGCGCGACCATGGTCGATTCGAGCTACCTGGTGGAGCCGGTCAAGGGTCTGTGGCTGCTGGCGATCGATGCCAACGTGTTCGTGCCGAACGCAAAGTTCGACCCGCTGAACCCGAAGAAATTCAGCGGCTACGACGGCGCCGGCAACGCGGGCTGGAACAAGGTCCTGACCCACAAGATGCACCTGGTCGACTGGATCAAGTCGGTCACCGCGCGCGCCAAGGCGGAAGGCAAGCAGCTGATGGCCTATTCGCACTACCCGACCATGGACTTCTATGCCAACCAGACCGAGGCCATGAAGGCGGCCTTCAAGCCGGGCGCCTTCCAGACGGCGCGCGTGCCGGACGCCGCCACCGCGGCGGGCGTGGCGGCCACTGGCCTGCGCTGGCACGTGGGCGGGCACATGCACTTCAACGGCACCAACGATTACGCGGATGCGAACGGCAACTACCTGGTCAACGTGCAGTCGCCCTCGCTGGCCGTCTACGGCGCCGCCTACAAGATCATCAGCTACAAGGACCTGGACACGGTCGACATCCAGACCGTGGCCCTGCATTCGGTGGGCCGCTTCAACGAGCTGTTCCCTTACTACCAGGTCGAGAACGACTACCTGAAGGCGAGCGTCCTGCCCGCCGACATCGCCAAGCGTTGGGACCGCAGCATTCTCGACACCCGCTCGTACGGCGAGTTCACCCGGAACTACTTTGGCGAGCTGTCGCGCCTGCGCTTCATGGATGAATACTGGCCGTGCGAGATGAAGGAAGCGGCCATGAACCTGAACGGCAGGCAGATGCTGGTGCTGTCGCAGCTCCAGACCCGCGTTACCCTGGCCCAGCTGAAGGACAATCCGGGCGTGCTGCCCCTGAGCGCCGCCTGCGCCGCCGCCGGCGCCGGCAGCGGCATGCCGGTCGCCGCTGCGCAGCTCAGCGCCGATTGGGCGGAAGCGACGACACGCGCCGAGAAGCTGGCCGCAGCGGCCGGCTTGAGCCTGGAATCGTTCGCAAAGATCACGCCCTATGACTTCTACGGCGACTTCCACCGCACCGTGTACGCGGGCGAACTGGCCCTGCGTGACATGGGCAGCGAGCGCGTCAGCCAGTACAAGGTCCTGATGTCGGCCTTCCCGGCGACGACGATGGCGCCCGTGAAGATCGGCGACAAGCCCTCGGACCAGAACCCGGTGCATGTGGCCTTCCAGCACCAGTTCAAGCAGGTGTTCTCGATCTTCAAGGGCTTGGGTTCGGCCAAGCCGAGCGACCGCTTCACGATCGACCTGAAGGGCAAGAAGATCAACAACGCCAACGGCGCAGGACTGAGCTTCAACTGAGCGGCAACGGGATCGGAAAAAGAAAACGGGGCCTCGGCCCCGTTTCGTTTGATGCAGAAGAATTCTTAATGCAAGAGCCGCGGTTCCTGGTCGTCGTCGTCGCCGAACAGGTCGTCGAACATGAGCGCGTCGGGTTCCTTGCCCTGGCTCCACAGGACCATCAGCACGATGATCTTGAGCTTGCCCAGCGCCACCGGCGACTCGTCGCAGGCCAGCGCGCGTTCGATGACGATCTCGCGCTGCACGGGGCTGAGCACCTTGGCGCTCTCGAGGAACTGGATGAAGCCGATGGCGGCGCTGCCCAGTTCAATGTACTCCTCGTCCACGTAGTAGCGGATGCCGGTGCATGCATCGATTGCGTCGGAAACTGCCACTTCGGTCAGCCCGGACAGCCAGTCCAGCGCTTCGGAAATCTCGATGTCATCGAAACCGACGGCGGACAGCTTGCGTGCCAGGGCCGCCGGCTCGGGGCAGGCGTCAGGACGGTAGTACGTCTCGTAAAGGTAGACCAGGATGTCGAACATAGTGACGCTACTGTAGCAGTTAAGCTCGCGGCGGCACAAGTCTGGCACGCGCCGTCGTGCGCCGCGGATATAAAACGTTGTATCGTGGCCTTATCCGATCACTCAGTTTTACCGAAATTTAACATTTTCAAGGCCAAACATTTCACAAAAATATCTCAAGAAGAATACTCTTTTTCGTATTGCCTCATGCATGACGCATGCCGTAGAACGGGCATGCTTCGCGGTTCAGGCGCTCCGCATCACGCGCTGCACCCGGCCGTCGGGCAGCCGCTCGAGCTGTCCGGCAAGTTCCAGCGCCAGCAGTTCGCCGGCCAGCCAGCCGGCATCGGCGCCGAGGCGATCCAGCAGCGCATCGGGTTGCACCGGATCGTGGCCCAGCGTCGCCAGCAGTCCGTCGTCGGTCGGGCCGGCGGGCACGGCATGCGACGCGTGAGGCGCATGCCGCGCAACAAGTGGCGACACCCGCATCGCTGCAAGGATTTCATCCACGGTCTCGACCAGTTGCGCCCCCTCTCGGATCAATTGATGACAACCCTTGGCCAGCGCCGAGTGGATCGAGCCCGGCAGCGCGAACACCTCCCTCCCCTGCTCGGCCGCCATCTGCGCCGTGATCAGGGACCCGGACTGCGCCGCCGCCTCGACCACGAGCACGCCCGCCGCCAGGCCGCTGATGATGCGGTTGCGGCGCGGGAAGTTGCCTGCTGCGGGGGGCGTGCCGAGCGGATATTCGCTGACGATGCAGCCTTCCTCGGCGATGCGGTGCGCCAGCGCGCGGTTGTGCGCCGGGTAGACGCGGTCCGGGCCGGTACCGATCACCGCGATGGTGGAACCCGCGCCGCGCAACGCGCCTTCGTGGGCCGCGGTATCGATGCCGAGCGCCATGCCCGACACCACGCACAGTCCCGCGCGCGATAGCGCCTCGGCGAAGGCTTCGGCATTCGCCCTGCCCTGCGTGCTGGCGTTGCGGCTGCCGACCACGGCGATGGCGGGCGCGGACAGCAGCGTGCGCCGGCCGTGCAGGTACAGCATCAAGGGCGGGTCGGGAAGCTGCCGCAATACGTGCGGATAATCGGCGTCGTGCAGCGTGAGGATGTGGCGCTGGGGGCCTGACAGCCAGCCCAGGGTAGCGTCCAGCAGGCGGTCGAGCTCGGGCGTGACGGGTGCGCACAGTGCGGCGGCTTGCGCTGCCGACACGTGGGCCGCAAGGGCCGCATGGCCTGCGCCGAAGATCGCCGCGGGCGAACCGAAGACATCGAGCAGCAGCCTGGAAGTGCGGCACCCCACGCCTGCTACCGCTTCCAACCGGATCCAGTCGAACATCGCGGCGTGGGCGGCGTGGGCGGTGTGGCGTCTGGCGGGTGCGGGTGGGGGTGCCGTGTCCTGCACGGTAGGGGCTGCTCCGATAAGGTTTATTGGGGTGAGCGGGCCACGTCGCCGACTTCCACGGGCGCCCTCACCTGCATGATCAGGCCGTACGACACGTTCTTGAACACGCGGAAGATGAACAGGTTGCCATATTGTTCGTCGGGCAGCTTGAGCTGCGTCCTGCCCAGGCCGAACACGCCCTTGCTGGCCGGATCCGCGACCGTCTTCCCGAGATGATAGAGCTGCAGCACGGCGCCGACATCGAGCCCGTCAACGGAACCGCGATTGACGGTGACGACCTGGCTCTGTCCGGCATGGGTCACGCCGGAATAGATCGACATCACGCGTGCATCGACGTCTTGCGCCGGTGCATGCGGCATGTAGTTGCGCACCGGCGCCGGCGGCATCGGCACCAGCAAGTCGCCCACGCCGAGCTCCTGGCGCGTCTCGGTGACGCGGAAGCTGTGCACATCCACGCCGGGGACCGCTTCGCGGTCGAGGGTGACGCTGCCCAGGTAGGCGGCTTCGTGCGCCAGTAGCTTGCCGGTCTGCGGATCGTTCAGCGGGGTCCCCGGACGGAATACCTGGAAGGTCTTGCCGCCCTGCAGTTCGCCTTTGACGTAGACACGGTCGCCCGTGCCGAGGTAGACGCGGCCTTCCTGCGAGGCCACGATGCGCGGGGCATTGGCCAGCTCGCCTGCTTCCACCACCAGCGGCTGGGTCAGGTAGGGTTCGATCAGGCCGGCCGGGATCGACTGCACGGCGCCGCGCTCGATCGACTCGCTGCGCACTTGCGGCGACAGTCTGGTCACCGGCGGCACGCCCGGTCCGTCGCCACGGTTTCCACCGCCCTCGCCCGGACGGGTCAGCGACAGGCGGCCGCGCGCACGGTCGAAATAGATGACCTGGCCCGGATAGATCCAGTGCGGGTTGCGGATCTCGTCGCGGTTCATGCCCCACACCTGGGGCCAGCACCACGGGTTCTGCAAGAAAGTTCCGGAAATATCCCAGAGGGTATCGCCCTTGACCACGAGGTGCTGGTCAGGCGCGTTCGGGCGGAAGGTGCATGGGGCGCCCGCTGCTGGAGCGGACTGGACCGGGCTGGCCGCGGCACACGCAACGAGCGCCGCGGCAGCAGCGCGGGTCACGACTGTGCTAAAATTTTTCATTGCTTAGGTCCGTCATTGCGTTCACGCTATGGCTTCGACACCGGATGGCGACAGCATCATCATGTCTGCCTGCGCAGCCGAAGACTCCACGATGAACCGCTCCTGATCGACAAAAGGTTGCCGTACTGAATCAAATTCTGCACACAAATCCCTGAACTAGCAAGACAAACCGCGTCCTGCGATGCCGGCAAAGTGTTGCATTTCGGTACGTTCACGCCGCCTGAAACGTCCCTTATTTAATCGATACCCCTGGAACCGTCCCGATCATGGCCTTACTGAAGATCCTCCGCTACCCTGACCCGCGCCTGCACAAGGTCGCCACGCCGGTCACCGAATTCGGCACCGAGCGCCTGCGCCAGCTGGTCAAGGACATGGCCGACACGATGTACGATGCGCCCGGCGTCGGCCTGGCCGCGACCCAGGTGGACGTGCACGAGCGCGTGATCGTCATCGACGTCAGCGAGACCACCGACCAGCTGATGGTCTTCATCAACCCGGAAATCACCTGGGCCAGCGACGAGAAGCAGGTTTACGACGAAGGTTGCCTGTCGGTGCCCGGCATCTACGACGGCGTCGAGCGCCCTGCCCGCGTCAAGTGCAAGGCCCATGACGTCGAGGGCAAGGAATTCGAAGTCGACGCCGACGGCCTGCTGGCCGTGTGCATCCAGCACGAGATGGACCACCTGATGGGCAAGGTGTTCGTCGAATACCTGTCGCCGCTCAAGCGCAACCGCATCAAGGCCAAGCTGCAGAAGGAAGAGCGCGGCATGGAGCGCGACGCCGCCCAGCGCAGCGCCCGCCGCTGACGGGCCGCCCGATGAAGCTCGTCTTTGCCGGCACTCCCGAGTTTGCCGCCGTGGCCTTGCGTGCCCTGCACGAGGCCGGCTTCGGGATTCCCCTGGTCCTGACCCAGCCCGACCGCCCGGCCGGGCGCGGCATGCAGCTGCAGGCATCGAGCGTCAAGCAATACGCGCTGGCGCACGGCATGGAGGTGGCGCAGCCGCTCTCCTTGCGCATGGATGCGAAGGATCCGCAGCGCGCCGAGGAAGCACGCGCCGCCCATGCACGCCTGCTGGCGCTCGACTACGACGTGATGGTGGTGGCGGCCTATGGCCTGATCCTGCCGCGCAGCACGCTCGACATCCGCCCCTGCATCAACATCCATGGTTCGCTGCTGCCGCGCTGGCGCGGCGCGGCGCCGATCCATCGCGCGATCGAAGCCGGCGATCTCGAGACCGGCGTGACCATCATGGGCATGGAAGAAGGCCTCGACACCGGGCCGATGATGCTGGCCGAACGCGTCGCCATCGAGGACAGCGACACCACCGGCAGCCTGCACGACAAGCTGGCGCTGCTGGGAGGGCGAATGATCGTCGACGCCCTGCGCCGGATGGCGGCAGGCCAGCTGGAAGCGGTGCCACAGCCGGAAGAAGGCGTGACCTACGCCGCCAAGATCGGCAAGGAAGAAGCCAGGCTGGATTTCAGCCTGCCGGCCGAGCTGCTGTGGCGCAGGGTGCGCGCCTTCAATCCCTTCCCGGGCGCGCACGGACTGGTCGACGGCGTGACGGTCAAGGTGTGGAATGCGGAACTGGCGCCGGGCCGGGGCGCCGCGGGCCAGGTGCTGGCGGCGGATGCGCACGGTATCGTGGTTGCCTGCGGCGAGGGTGCGCTGCGCATGACCGAGCTGCAGAAGCCCGGCGGCAAACGGCTCGCAGCGCCGGAGTTTTTGAAAAGCTTTCCGCTCACAGGGAAAGTCTTCTCCTGACGCGGCTACGGTTTGGTAGGGTGGTCGGCTTCGCCGACCGTGCGTCCAGCCAGCAGATGAACAGCCGGGCAGGCAGCATTGCGGTAAGTTGAACGCGCGGTCGGCAAGCCGACCACCCTACGATACAACAGCCAAAAAAAATCGGGGCATCCGCCCCGATCGTCACTTCCTTATTTCTCTTGCGGTGCACCTGCGCTGCGCTGCGCATCCATGTACTCGCGCAGTACCTGGTTGATGCGGGTCTGGTAACCCGGGCCCGCCGACTTGAACCATTCCAGCATGTCCACGTCCAGGCGAATGGTCACGATCTGCTTCACGCCGTTGATCGTGTGCGGCTTCGCGGCGACAGCCGTTTCTTCGATGCGGTTCACCGCTTGATCCCAATCCGGCTCATATTCCTTGTTCATGCAATCATCCCATTAAAAGCTTCGCCAACTTTGTGGCGACCCGGTAATTGTCGTCCGTGTATGTAACGTAAAGATTGCGGATGTACCGGGTTTTGTAACGCCATGTAACATTCAACGCGATGCATACATAAAGATACATACACGGATCGGCATTTTCGGGCTGCCCGGAGCGGCAGATCGTCATGACGTATAATCGTAGACCGCCCAACAGTAACGGCCTGTCAAGCCGCTCACTCAGAAAGACGCCCAACATGAACGCTCCACTTCGCTCCATTTCCCCGATCGACTCCCAGCTGCGCGACATCCTCAAGCGCCGCATCATGATCCTGGATGGCGCGATGGGCACCATCATCCAGCAGTACAAGCTGGACGAAGCCGCCTACCGCGGCGAGCGTTTCAAGGATTTCGCCGCCCCTGAAGGCGCCGGCGCGCGCGAACTCTTTGTGAAGGGTAACAACGAGCTGCTCACGCTCACCCAGCCGCAGGTGATCCAGGAGATCCACGAGCGCTACCTCGCGGCCGGCGCCGACCTGATCGAGACGAACACCTTCGGCGCCACCAGCGTGGCGCAGGACGACTACCACATGGCGCACCTGGCCTACGAGATGAACGTGGAAGCCGCCAGGCTCGCACGCGCGGCCTGCGCCAGGTACGCTACGCCGGACAAGCCGCGCTTCGTGGCCGGCGCCCTCGGGCCGACCCCGAAGACCGCCTCGATCTCGCCCGACGTGAACGACCCGGCGGCGCGCAACGTCACTTTCGACCAGCTGGTTGCCAGCTACCACGAGCAGGTGCGCGGCCTGGTCGACGGCGGCGCCGACGTGCTGCTGGTCGAGACCATCTTCGATACCCTGAACTGCAAGGCCGCGCTGTTCGCGATCGACCAGTACTTCGACGAGCACCCTGAAGTGCCGCGCCTGCCGATCATGATCTCGGGCACCGTCACCGACGCCTCGGGCCGCATCCTGTCGGGCCAGACCGTGCCCGCCTTCTGGAACTCGGTGCGCCACGCCAGGCCCCTTACCATCGGCCTGAACTGCGCGCTGGGCGCCGCGCTGATGCGCCCCTATGCCGAAGAGCTGTCCAGAATCGCGGATACCTTCGTCAGCATCTACCCGAACGCCGGCCTGCCCAACCCGATGAGCGACACCGGCTTCGACGAATTGCCGGCCGATACCTCCGCCCTGCTGCGCGAATTCGCCGACGCCGGCTTCGTGAACATCGCCGGCGGCTGCTGCGGCACCACGCCCGAACATATCGCGGCGATCGCGCAACTGCTGGAAGCCGTTCCTCCGCGCCGTGTCCCGGAGATCCCGGTCGCGATGCGCCTGTCGGGCCTGGAGCCCTTCACGGTCGACGACAGTTCGCTGTTCGTCAACGTCGGCGAGCGCACCAACGTCACCGGTTCCAAGGCGTTTGCCCGCATGATCCTGAACGAGCAGTTCGACGAGGCGCTGTCGGTGGCGCGCCAGCAGGTCGAGAACGGCGCCCAGGTCATCGACATCAACATGGACGAAGCGATGCTCGATTCGCAGGCGGCGATGACGCGCTTCCTGAACCTGATCGCGTCCGAACCGGACATCTCGCGCGTGCCCATCATGATCGACTCATCGAAATGGTCGGTGATCGAGGCGGGCCTGAAGTGCGTGCAAGGCAAGGCCATCGTCAATTCGATCTCGCTGAAGGAAGGCGAAGAGGAATTCATCCGCCAGGCGAAGCTGTGCCGCCGCTACGGCGCCGCCGTCATCGTGATGGCCTTCGACGAACAGGGCCAGGCCGACACCTTTGCGCGCAAGACGGAGATCTGCGCGCGCGCCTACAAGGTGCTGGTCGAGCAGGTGGGCTTCCCGCCGGAAGACATCATCTTCGACCCGAACATCTTCGCGATCGCCACCGGCATCGAAGAACACAACAACTACGCCGTGGACTTCATCGAAGCCACCGCCTGGATCCGCAAGCACCTGCCGCACGCGAAGGTGTCGGGTGGCGTGTCGAACGTCTCGTTCAGCTTCCGCGGCAACGACCCGGCGCGCGAGGCGATCCACACGGTGTTCCTGTACCACGCGATCAAGGCCGGCATGACGATGGGGATCGTCAACGCCGGCATGGTCGGCGTCTACGACGACCTGCCAGGCGAGCTGCGCGAGCGCGTCGAGGACGTGGTGCTGAACCGCCGCGAGGACGCCACCGAGCGCATGATCGAATTCGCGGGCACCCTGAAGGCCGGCGCCGGCAAGCAGGAGCAGAACCTCGAGTGGCGCAACGGCCCGGTCGAGAAGCGCCTGGCGCACGCGCTGGTGCACGGCATCACGCAGTGGATCGTCGACGACACCGAAGAGATGCGCCAGCAGGTGCTCGCTTCCGGCGGGCGTCCGATCCACGTGATCGAAGGCCCGCTGATGGACGGCATGAACATCGTCGGCGACCTGTTCGGCCAGGGCAAGATGTTCCTGCCGCAGGTGGTGAAGTCGGCGCGCGTCATGAAGCAGGCCGTAGCCCACCTGGTGCCCTTCATCGAAGAAGAAAAAGCGGCAGAAGAACGCCGCACCGGCATTGTCGCCAAGCCGAAGGGCAAGATGGTGATCGCGACCGTCAAGGGCGACGTGCACGACATCGGCAAGAATATCGTCTCGGTGGTCCTGCAGTGCAATAACTTCGAGATCGTGAACATGGGCGTGATGGTGCCGGCCGCCGACATTTTGGCCCGCGCCAAGGAAGAGAATGCCGACATCGTGGGTCTCTCCGGCCTGATCACGCCTTCGCTCGAAGAGATGGCCCACGTGGCGCGCGAGATGCAGCGCGATCCCTACTTCCGCGACAGGAAGATCCCGCTCCTGATCGGCGGCGCCACCACCAGCCGCGCGCACACGGCCGTCAAGATCGCGCCGCACTACGAAGGCCCGGTCGTGTACGTGCCGGACGCCTCGCGCTCGGTGTCGGTGGGCCAGTCGCTGCTGACCGACGAGACGCGCGATACCTACATCATCGAGCTGGCCAAGGACTACGAGCGCATCCGCGTGCAGCACGCGAACAAGAAGGCGCTGCCGATGCTGACCCTCGAGCAGGCGCGCGGCAACAAGGCGCGCCTGGAATACGCCCCGGCCAAGCCGAAATTCATCGGCCGCCGCGTGTTCAAGAACGTCGACCTCGGCGAGCTGGCGCGCTACATCGACTGGGGTCCGTTCTTCCAGACCTGGGACCTGGCCGGACCGTATCCGGCCATCCTTACCGACGAGGTGGTCGGCGAGGCGGCCTCGAAGGTGTTCGAGGAAGCCCAGGCCATGCTCAAGAAGATCATCGAAGGCCGCTGGCTGACGGCCAACGGCGCCATCGCCCTGCTGCCGGCGAACGCGGTGAACGAAGACGACATCGAACTCTACACGGACGAGTCGCGCAAGGACGTCGCCTTCACCTGGCACGGCCTGCGCCAGCAGGGATTGAAGCCGGTGGTCGACGGCGAGCAGCGCCCCAACCAGTGCCTGGCCGATTTTGTCGCGCCGAAGGAGTCGGGCATTGCGGACTACATCGGCATGTTCGCCGTCACCGCGGGCCTGGGAATCGAGAAGCACGAACAGCGCTTCGAGGCCGCGCACGACGACTACTCGTCGATCATGCTCAAGGCCCTGGCCGACCGCCTGGCCGAGGCCTTCGCCGAGTACCTGCACGAGCGCGTGCGCACCGACCTGTGGGGCTATGCGGCGAACGAGGACCTGTCGAAGGAGGCGCTGATCGCGGAAAAGTACCAGGGCATCCGTCCGGCGCCGGGCTATCCGGCCTGCCCGGAGCATACGGTGAAGGCCGAACTGTTCCGCACCTTGCAGGCGGACGAGATCGGCATGGAACTCACCGAGTCCTTCGCCATGTATCCGGGCGCGGCCGTGTCGGGCTTCTACTTCGCCCACCCGGAGTCGAAGTACTTCGTGGTCGGCAAGATCGGCGAAGACCAGCTCGAGGACATGGCGCGCCGCCGCGGCATGGACAAGGCCGAACTCGAGCGCCATCTGGCGCCGAACCTGTCGTAATCCGCCTGCGCCGCACCGTCTTTGGATGGTCGCGGTGCCGCGGCTTAGTCGTGGGGTGTGGCCGATAACGCGCTGTCACGGCATTGGTAGGTGGTCGGCTTGCCCGACCGCGCGTCCAGCTCAAGCATGCATAGTGGCGAAACAGCGTTCAGTTGAACGCGCGGTCGGCGGAGCCGACCACCCTACGTCGTTGTGTGGCTCAGATCGCGTAGCGGACGACCTTGTCGCTCCATTCGAAGGCCGACACCTCGAGCTCGGCCAGGTCGTCCCCGTCGAGCGACAATGCGCTCAGCGCAGGCAGCACCTCGTCCTGCGCGTCTTCCATGCGCTCGATCGATTCCGCCAGGCGCAGCAGCTCGCCGAAGAACCCACGGCGTACCAGCAGCGCGTGGCGCACTTCGTCGATCACGGGAATCTGTTCCACGATGTCCTGCATCGGGATGCAGAACAGCGTGTCCATCAGAGACATCATGCCCACCGTGAACGCGATGTCGGACACGGTGCGCTGGCCCGGGCGCAAGCGCTGCGCGAGCAGCTCCATCAGGCGCGCACGCGTGGTGGCCAGCATCAGGAGCGGGCTCAGGCTGTGGCCGCGCACGCCCGGCTCGGCGTACAGCAGGATCTGCAGCCAGCGCTGCAGCTGGCGCCGGCCCAGCAGCACGATGGCCTGGCTCACCGATTCGATGTGGCGCCCTGCCCCGGCGGCCGGCGTGTTCACCAGGCGCAGCAGGTTCAGGCCGAGCGTGACGTCCTTCTTCACCACGCGTTCGATCTCGGCATTGTCGGCATCCGAGGTCACCAGGTTCATCAGGTCCATCACCGCCGCTTGCGACGGCGACAGCTTGCGGCCGGCGATCACGGTCGGCTTCGCAAAGTAATAACCCTGGAAATAATCGAATCCGATATCCAGGCAGGTGCGGTATTCGTTGTGCGTCTCGACCTTCTCGGCCACCAGGCGCTTGCCGGTGCCGCGCAGGCGCGGGGCCAGCGACAGCAGGGTCACCACCGGCAGTTCGCGCAGGTCCATCTTGACGTAGTCGATCACCGGCAGCAGGCGGGCCAGGGCCGCGCCGTGCGCCGACGCCTCGGCGGCGAAGCGGAAGCCATGCGTGGACAGTTCGGTCATGCGCTGGATGACGGCATCGGTCGGCTCGACCGAGCGCACGATCTCGAGCACGGTGCGCTCGCGCGGCAGGAAAGCGAACATGTCGCTGTGCAGCACGTCGGTGTCGACGTTCAGGAAGGCGGTCGCGTCGCCGATGGCGCGCGCCAGGCCCAGTTGCGAAGCATGGTGGATCACGTCGGCGCTGGCCGACAGGCCGGAATCGATCTGCGCCGGTCCCTGGGCGCTGCCGCGGAACAGCAACTCGTAGCCGAACAGCGCCTGGTTACGGTCGAGCACCGGCTGGCGTCCGAGGTAGAAGTTGCGCAGTTTTAAGGGCTGGGAAGCCTGGTCATGGCTGGCGGTGTCGGTCATGTCGTCTGGGTAGGCTCGCAAACAACCCTACTTTACCGTATTCGCACCGAATAGTGGCTTCTCGGCACTAATTTATTGGTGGAATGATAAGCAACTGCTCATTATTGTGGCAGTCCATCCACGAACAGCTTCAGTTCACCCGGGTCAAAAGCGGTCCAGGTTTCGTTCCTGGTCAGCGGTTCCGTGACGATGATGGCAACCCGGTCGTCCGGCGTGGTCACTTGCGAAAAGTCGACCGACAGGTCTTCGTCCGCCAGGGACGCCGCCGCGAAGGGATGCTTGCGCACGATGTAGCACAGCTTGGTCGAGCAGTGCGCGAACAGCGCCGTGCCGTCCGACAGCATCATGTTGAAGGTGCCGTGCGCGGCGACTTGCGGCATCAGGCGCTCGAGCGCGGCGCGCAGCTCGGCAAGCGAAGGCGCCGTGCCGGTGGAGCCGTCGCCGAACTCGTCGCGCAGGCTCTGCATCAGCCAGCAGAAGGCCAGCTCGCTATCGGTGTTGCCTACGGGGCGGAAGGGCCCATGCAGGCTCGGTGCGAAATCCTTGAGGTCGCCGTTGTGGGCGAACACCCAGTAGCGTCCCCACATCTCGCGGACGAATGGGTGGCAATTCTCGAGCGCCACCTGGCCCTGGGTGGCCTTGCGGATATGGGCGATGACGTTGGTGGACTTGATCGGGTAGCGCTTGATCAGTTCGGCGATCGGCGAGGCGATAGCGGCCTGGTGGTCGACAAAGTGACGTACGCCCTTGCCTTCGAAGAAAGCGATGCCCCAGCCGTCGTGGTGGGTATCGGTGCGTCCGCCGCGGTGGGCAAAGCCGGTGAAGGAGAAAACGATGTCCGTGGGGACGTTGCAATTCATTCCGAGGAGCTGGCACATGCGCGCAGCTTACCACGCCAGAGGTGCCAACGACGCTGGTCACTGTCCCTGGATGGGACAGTGACGCCCCTCCCCTATTTAATGCAGGACTACGGGCTGGCTCATCAGGGTGTCATAGGAACCCAGGAAGTCGTCGATTTCTTCCATGGTCGGCTCGCTGGCGATGAGGTTGTTCACATCGCGGCGGAAGGATTGAGCCAGTTTGCCGCCGATGAACGCTTCGCGCCGGCCGGCCTTGTCGACGATCTCGTATCCGCCGAAGCGCAGGGCTTCGAGGTCGCGATCAACGCCAAACTCGACGACGCTGTACTGTTCGCTGTTATAGATCATGTTCATGATGACTCCTTCACTCGATCGGTTGTAGACCAACCGCTTGGCGGCGTGCGGTTGGCTGATCACTTCGGTTAAGAGGTGGGGCTCGCTGGACCGATTTCAAGTGCGCGCGCTGCTTGACTCATCAGGCAGAACTCAGGCGAACACGGTCGGATCCAGTGCCAACAGCTGATCGTATGGCGGTGCCTGCAGCCACGATCGCAACTGATCAAGGTGTTCACCGTTGGCCACACCGAGGAACAGGCGTTCCGGGCCTTGGCGCAACAGTCGATTCAATGTTACACGCAAAACCAGGTTCCCGGTACAGCACATACACCCGGGTGCGAGTCGGACAAATCTGACGGAAGAGTGTTCAGGAAGGGGCGTGCTGCCGGAGGCGAGCCCTTCGAGGATGACGGCAATGAAGCCGCGGGCAGAGATGGTGGATGCTGCGGCGCCGACCAGGCCGGCGACGGCGGCCTCGCGTGCGGAGGCGCTCGCGCCGGTGACCAGGGTGGCCGGGATCGGCCCTGCCCGACCGGCCAATCAGACGCCTTTCTTGGCGAGCTTGCCCGGCTCCACGCCGAGCTGCTTGAGCTTGCGGTACAGGTGGGTGCGTTCCAGGCCGGTCTTCTCGGCCACGCGCGTCATGCTGCCGCCTTCGCGGCCCAGGTGGTGTTCGAAGTACATGCGCTCGAAGGCGTCGCGTGCTTCGCGCAGCGGCAGGTCGAAGGACAGCGTGTATCCCGTGCCTTCGCCCTGTGAAATCGCATGCACCATGCGCGAGCCATTGCCCATCTGCGGCGTCGAAGCCGAGAACATCGGGGCTGCGGCCACCGTTCCTGGGCCGGTATCGGCCACGGGAACCGCTGCCACGGCCGCGACCGGGCGCGGCGGCGCCAAGGGCGCGCGCGCCACTTCATGGGCGCGCGTCAGGCCCTGCTGCACGGCCTTGAGCAGCTTCTGCAGGGCGATCGGTTTTTCGAGGAAGTTCAGGGCGCCGATGCGGGTGGCTTCGACGGCGGTATCGATGGTGGCGTGGCCGGACATCATGATGACCGGCATCGTCAGCAGGCCGTCGCGCTGCCACTCCTTGAGCAGGGTGACGCCGTCGGTATCGGGCATCCAGATATCGAGCAGGACCAGGTCGGGGGCGCCGGCGGCGCGCGCCTCGCGTGCCTGCTGCGCATTCTCCGCCAAGGTGATGGCATGGCCTTCGTCCCCAAGGATTTCCGAGAGTAACTCCCGGATGCCCATTTCATCGTCTACTACGAGTATGTTCGCCATCTGATTACCTTCCTGATCTCTTACCCGTCATGGTGAGATTTTATGCGTCTTTTATATTTCGGCCAAGTTCGCCTCGGGAGCTAACTTTAACAGCAAAATGAATACTGACGCGCCAGATCCGTCCGGTCGGTTCCCGATGTCGATCCGCCCGCCATGCTCGTCGATGATCTTCTTGACCATCGGCAGGCCGAGACCGGTGCCGCGCGCCTTCGAGGTGACGTAGGGTTCGAAGGCGCGCGCCAGGATGCGCGGCGAAAACCCGGGCCCGTTGTCGGTGATGGCCAGGCGCACTGCGGTGCCGGCGGCGCCGTCCGCGCCCTCGTAGTGGATCGCCTCGGTGGTCACGTCCACTCGCGGGTCCTGGTCGCCCGCGCGGTCGGCCAGCGCGTCCTGGGCATTCTGCACCAGGTTATGGATCACCTGGCGCAACTGGGTGGCGTCGCCCAGCACTTGCGGCAGGTTCGGGGCGAGCGCGGCGTGGATGATGTCCGAGCCGTCCTCGGCCAGGTAGAGCTGCAGGATCTCGTCGATCAGGCCGTTCAGGTCGAGCGGCTCGAGCACCGCTGGCGGCGTGCGCGCATAGTCGCGGAAGTCGTCGACCATGCGCTTCATGGCGTCGACCTGGTTGACGATCGTGGTCGTGCTCTTCTTGAGCAGTTCGGCCTCCAGGGGCGGCAGGCTCGATTCCAGCTTCATCTGCAGGCGCTCGGCCGACAGCTGGATCGGGGTGAGCGGGTTCTTGATCTCGTGCGCCAGGCGGCGCGCCACTTCGCCCCAGGCCACCGAGCGCTGGGCCGAGATCACGTCCGAGATATCGTCGAACACCACGATGAAGCCGCTGCCGGTGCCGACCGGCAGGCGCGAGCCGCGCGCCAGCAGCGTGATGTCGTGGTCGTGCTCGTGCTCTTGTCCATCCTGGCTGCCGCGGCGCGGGATCTCGATCTGCTGCTGCCAGTGGGCGCGCCGGCGCCGGTCGGTGCTGGCCGCGCTCTGCGCGCTCTGCGCCGAGATCGCGCGGGTAATGCAGTTGTAGAAGGTGTCCATTCCCCGAATGCTGGCCAGCGGGCCGCTCAGCGCGCCCGGCTCCACCTGCAGGATGCGGTAGGCGGCGTCGTTCGAGTTCACCACCCGCCCTTCGGCATCGAGCACGATCACCCCTGCCGACATGTTGGCCAGCACCGACTCCAGGTGGGCCTTGGCGTTCTGCAGCGCGGCGCGGTTGCGCTCGACCGCGCTGCGCGCCTCGAACAGCTGGCCGGTCATGGCATTGAAGGAGCGCGTCAGGGTGCCCAGTTCGTCGTTGGTCTCGACCGTCGGACGCGGCGACAGGTCGCCCTCGGCCACTGCCTGCGTGCCCTCGGCCAGCACCAGCAGCGGCTTGGCCAGGTTGCCGGCGATGAGGAAGGCGCTGCCGATCGCACCGAAGATCGCCAGCAGCAAGGTCAATGTCAGGGTCTCGATGTACATCTTCTTCAGGCCGCTCCTGGCCTGGTCGCGCGAGCGGTATTCTTCGGAAGCGCTGCGCAGCACCACCGCATTCGAGGCCAGGTTGACCGGCACCGACTGCAGCAGCTGCAGGAAACGCGGCTCGGTGCCCGCTGATTCCGGCACCGCCAGCACCACGCGCAGGCGCAGGCCCGTGGCCGCATCGAGGGGGCTGGCGCCGCCGGCCTGGGTCGTGATCGCGCGGTCGATCGTGCCTTCCGGGCGTGCATAGCCGCCCGGCAGCGCCGCTGACTTGAACATGTCGGGCGTCGGGCGGTCCTGGTCGAGGTCGGCATTGCGGTCCTGCGCGGCCGAGGCCAGCACGGTGCCGTCGGCCGTCAGCAGCATCGCGCTTTGCAGGCCGCTGATGTCGTTGACCAGGCCGCTCAGCACGCCCTGCACCATCACGGCATCCTGGCCCGCCAGGGTCGCCGCCGCGGTCTGGCCGGTGGCCCCCAGTTCGGCCACGGCTTCGTCGAGCGCGGCGCGGCCGAGGTTCAGGCCGGATTCGATCGCGGCCTCGATCTTGACGTCGAACCACGATTCGATGGAATGCGAGACGAAGCGCGCCGAGACCATGAACACCACCAGCCCCGGCAGGATGCCGATGCAGGCAAACAGGAGCACCAGGCGCGCCACCAGGCGCGAGCCGAACTTGCCGGCCTTGTAGCGTGAATACAGGCGCGCCAGCGCGACGATCACGAGGATCAGCAGCAGCACCGCCATGCCGGCGTTCAGGCCCAGCAGCCAGGTGTAGTAGCGGTCGAAGAAGCCGGAGTTATCGGAGGCCGCGGCGAGCAGGAACAGCAGGATCGAGACGATCGCGCCGACCACCACCAGCGCGTAGCGCAGCGTCTGGTTAAACGCTTTAGCCCGCATGCGCTTTATTCCGCACGGTAGGTAAAGGTCTTCCGGTTCGAGCTCAGGCGCCAGCTCGAATCATTGATGGCGTTCACCTGCAGCGGCTTGGACAGGAAGTCGCGGTCCATGAACATGCGCACCGAAACGTTGTAGACCTCGCCCTGCTTGAGGGCGCCCTTGGGCGCGATCAGCCAGCGCGCCGGCCGCCGGATCGTCGACAGCGCATCGTCCAGGGTGTTGAACTGTTGCGGCACGCTGCCGCCGATGCTGACGATGTACTGGCGCGTGAGCACGTCGTAGGAGATGCCGATGGTGCGCTTGGAGAATACCGCCTTCTCGTCGCGCCACCACCAGCGCGGGCGTGTCATCTCGATCTCGGTGGTGAAGTGCAGCTTGACGCCGTTCTGGACCGCGTCCTGCAGCTCGTGGTTCAGGTCGAAGACGAAGGCGGTGTTGAGACGGTAGCCGTCCTCGCTGGACTGGATTTCGGCCTTGGTGATGTCGATGACGTCCGCCGCCCGTGCCTGCGCGCACGCGAAGACCAGCAGCAGCTGGCAGGCGAGGAGGCAAAAAAATCGTAACGTCACGGGTAAGCCGGTGCCTTATCTGAAGCCGAAGCCTATTCTGTCGGGTAGACCATTACGCCGCTTTTTTCTGGAACAGGGCGTAAAACAAGCCGTCATGATCCTGCCCGGCACCGCTGGCTGGCAGCAGCTGGCCCGGCGCGTCGAGGCGGATGGCGTCGTGGCGCGCCGCAAAAGCGGCCGCCTGCGCCTCCGATTCCTGGGGCCAGAGCGAACATGTCACAAACAACAATTTACCATTGGGCAGCAGCATCTGCCAAAGGTTGTCGAGTATTTTGCTGGAAAGTGTTGCAAGTTGGAGCGTGTCCGACTTGCGGCGCAGCCAGCGGATATCCGGGTGGCGGCGCACGATGCCCGAGGCCGTGCACGGCACGTCGGCCAGGATGCGGTCGAACGGGCGGCCGTCCCACCACCCGGCCTCCTGGGCGTCGGCCGCGACCAGCCTGGCTTGCAGGCCGAGACGGGCCAGGTTGTCGCCAACCCGCGCCAGGCGCTGGGGATCGGCATCGACCGAGGTCAGCTCGACGTCCGCCGTCTCCAGGATGTGGCCGCTCTTGCCGCCCGGCGCCGCGCAGGCGTCCAGCACCCGCATGCCGTCCTGCAGGTCGAGCAGCGGCGCGGCCAGCTGGGCGCCGGCATCCTGCACCGACACCAGGCCGTCGTGGAAGCCCGGGATCTGGCCGACGTTGACGGCCTGGGCCAGGCGCACGGCGTCCGGGCCCACCCGGGTCGCGGCCAGGCCCGCCCCTTCCAGCGTGGCGAGGTAGCTGTCGGCGTCGAGGCGGCGGCGGTTCACGCGCAGGGTCAGGGGCGGATGCTGGTTGCCGGCCTCGAGGATGCGTTCCCAGTCGTTCGGATAGGCGGCGCGGGTACTGTCGATCCACCATTCGGGATAGTTCCAGCGCGCCAGCGGCTGGTGCAGGGCCTGGCCTACCAGGGCCTCGCGCTCGCGCAGGAAGCGGCGCAGGACGGCATTGACCATGGCCTTGGCATGCGCGAAGTCCGGGTGGCTGGCGGCCGCATTGACGGCCTGGTCCACCACGGTAAACGCTTCATAGGGCGGCGCCGTGCCCGCCGGCGGATCGAGCAGGGCCAGTGCGGCGCACAGCAAGCCGCCGAGCATCGGCGGTTCGGGCGCCTTGCTGGTCATCAGGCCGAGCAGGGTCTCGCTGCGGCCCAGCTGGCGCATGCTGCGGTAGGCAATATCCTGGATCGCGCCGCGCGCCTGCGGGGTCACTTCATAGGCCGCAAACACGCTGCCCAGGGCCTGCGGCAGCGCGGCCCCGGCGCGTACGCGCGCCACCGCATTGGCCGCACCCAGCAGGGCAAGCGCGAGCGAATCGGCCTTCAGGTCGGGCCGGTAGTCGCGCTGCGGCGCCACCTTCACTTCATGGCTCGGGCGCAGGGATGCGGTGCCGCGCGGGGCCTCACGCACGCTGTCATGCGCCGCGGCGCGCTCGGCCGAGGGCCGGTAGACGGGCCGGGCGGCAGCCGCCTGGCCTGCATCCTGGCCACCGGCCGGACGGGCGCCCTGTCCACGCTCCTGCCCGCCCTTCGCCGGCGGCCGCGACGGCCGCCCACCCGCCTCCGGCGCCGTCTTGCGCGCCGGCTTGGCTATCGGTTTCAGGGTGAGCGTCGGGCGCTTGTCGGTCATGGCTGGGTCGATACGGTCGAAAAGGTCCTCATTGTAACGGCTTAGGCTTTGGTCCTGCTTAAGTGCCGTTGTGTCAATGCCAAGGTGAACATTGAGCTGGCGTGAGGTGGCGTATGATGTCCCTCGCCAAACCAGTATAATGCTCACTGTTTGCCTGTCCGCAGGCCCGCCTCATTATCCAGACTGCCTACCTCCATGCTCGCCCAACAAAAACAACACATCGTTGCCTTGTTCCAGGCCGCGCTCGCGCCGATCGTCGCCGGCACCGATCTCAGTCCTCACGTCGTCCTCGAGCGCCCGCGCGATCCGAGCCACGGCGACGTCGCCTGCAACATCGCCATGCAGCTGGCCAAGCCGCTCAAGACCAACCCGCGCGAACTGGCCACCCGCCTGGTCGCCGCCCTGCTCGCCGAACCGGGCGCCCAGGGCCTGGTCGAGTCCGCCGACGTGGCCGGTCCCGGCTTCATCAACCTGCGCGTGGCCGCAAGCGCCAAGCAGTCTGTCGTCAAGACCGTGCTCGAGCAGGGCGCCGCCTTCGGGCGCGGGACCTCCGGCCAGGGCCACCACGCGATCATCGAATTCGTGTCGGCCAACCCGACCGGCCCGCTGCACGTCGGCCACGGCCGCCAGGCGGCACTCGGCGACGCCCTCTCCTCGCTGTTCGAAGCCCAGGGTCATGAGGTCACCCGCGAGTTCTACTACAACGATGCGGGCGTCCAGATCGCCACCCTCGCCACCTCGGTGCAGGCGCGTGCGCGCGGCTTCAAGCCGGGCGATGCCGAATGGCCGGAGTCGGCCTACAACGGCGACTACATCGCCGACATCGCCAGCGACTTCCTGGCGAAGAAAACCGTGTCGGCCAGCGACGGCGCCCCGGCCACCGCCTCGGGCATTGTGGAGGACATCGAATCGATCCGCCGCTTCGCCGTGACCTACCTGCGCAACGAGCAGGACCAGGACCTGCAGGCCTTCGGCGTCAAGTTTGACAACTACTATCTCGAGTCCTCGCTGTACGCGGACGGCAAGGTGGAACACGCCGTGCAGGCCCTGGTCGACGCCGGCGTCACCTATGAACAGGAAGGCGCGCTGTGGCTCAGGACCACCGACTACGGCGACGACAAGGACCGCGTGATGCGCAAGTCCGACGGCAGCTATACCTATTTCGTGCCGGACGTGGCCTACCACATCCAGAAGTTCCGCCGCGGCTTCGACCAGGCCATCAACGTGCAGGGCAGCGACCACCACGGCACCATCGCGCGCGTGCGCGCCGGCCTGCAGGCAGTCAATATTGGTATCCCGCGCGGTTATCCCGATTACGTGCTGCACAAGATGGTCACCGTGATGAAGAACGGCGAAGAGGTCAAGATCTCCAAGCGCGCCGGTTCCTACGTGACGGTGCGCGACCTGATCGAATGGTCGGGCAACGGCGACGTGACGCGCGGCCGCGATGCGGTGCGCTTCTTCCTCATCTCGCGCAAGGCCGACACCGAATTCGTGTTCGACGTCGACGTCGCGCTCAAGACCTCGGACGAGAACCCGGTGTACTACGTGCAGTACGCCCATGCCCGCATCTGCTCGGCGCTCGCCAACTGGGGCGGCATCGAGGCGCAGCTGGCCGGGGCCGACCTGTCGCTGCTGACCGAACCGCACGAAGCGAGCCTGCTGGCCAAGCTGTCCGTCTATCCGGAAATGCTGGAGCGCGCCAAGCTGGAGCTGAGCCCGCACCATGTGGCGTTCTACCTGCGCGAACTGGCCGGCGAACTGCACAGCTATTACTTTGCCCACAAGTGGCTGCTGGACGACAATGAGCCTTTGAAACTGGCGCGCCTGGCCCTGGCCCTGGCCACCCGCCAGGTGCTGCGCAACGGCCTGGCCCTGATCGGCGTGTCCGCCCCGGCCAAGATGGAACGCTCGGTGACCGAATCCTCGACTGAAACCCAATCGTAAGCGCAACATGACCGCCATCCGCTCCCTCTCCCCACTGCGCCAGCGCGGCAGCACCCTGACCGGCATCATCATCGGCCTGATCGTCGGCCTCGGTATCGCGGTGGTGGTCGCGCTCGTGATCACCAAGGGCCAGTCGCCGTTTACCGACCGCTCCAACAAGATGGGCCGCCCGGCCGACCTCGAGCCGAGCCAGGCGAGCGATCCGAACAAGCCGCTGTACGGCAACCGCGACGCCGCGCGCGAAGCCAACCGCGAGATCACCGAGCGCGCCAACCGGCCCGCCCCGGCAGCGGCCGAAGCCGATCCACTGGGCCAGGCCATCGCCGGCATGCAGTCGCCGCAGCAGCCCGCTGCGACACCGCCTGCGCCGGCAGCGCCCGCCGCCGCCCCTGCCGCACCGGTGGCGGCGCCGGCAACGCCTGCTGCAGCCGCAGCGACGCCCTCCCCGGCGCCGGCGACTGCCTCAGGCGCCACCGGCGCGGCCACCGGCACCGACGGCACCATCTACTACCTGCAGGCCGGCGCCTTCCGCGAGATGTCGGACGCCGAGAACACCCGCGCCAAGCTGGCGCTGCTCGGCTTCGAAGCCGCGATCAGCGACCGCACCACCGACGGCGGCGTGCTGCACCGCGTGCGCGTCGGCCCGTACAACGGACCGGAAGCCATGAACAAGGCGCGCGCCAAGCTGCTCGACAGCGGCATCGACGTCGCCATCGTCCGCAACCAGCGCTGATCAGGTTTTTCCAGCCGCGCCTACCGAGGAACCGCATGAATCCGCTTCGCCGCCTGATCTGCACCGCCACCGCGCTTGCCCCCGCGCTCGCCTCCGGTCTTGCCGCCGCTTCCGCCGCCCAGCCGAAGGAAGGGGTGGAATACCTGGCGCTGCCCGAGGCCCAGCCGACCGAAGGCGGTCGCAAGGTCGAGGTGATCGAGTTCTTTGCCTATTACTGCCCGCACTGCTACGCGCTCGAGCCGCACCTGGCCGAATGGGTGAAGAAACAGGGCGACGGCATTGCGTTGCGCCGTGTGCACGTGCCCCGCGGTGCGCCGGTCGCGGCCCAGCAGCGCCTGTTCTTCACGCTCGAGGCACTCGGCGAGCTGGAGCAGTACCACGGCAAGGTGTTCCATGCCATGCACGTCGAGCGCCTGGCGCTGGCCCAGGACGAGCAGGTATTCGACTGGGCCAGCCGCGCCGGCATCGACCGCGCCCGCTTCATCGATGCCTACCGCTCCTTCGGCGTGCAGGCCAAGCTGCGCCGCGCGCAGGCGATGATGGAAGCCTACCGCGTCACCCACTGGCCCATGATCGCCATCGACGGCCGCTTCCTGACCTCGCCCGGCATGCTGGACGAGGCGGGCGAAGCCAGGGGCGCCGCCGCGCTGCCGGCCACCCTGCAGGTGATGGACGTACTGGTCGCGCGGGCGAAAGCCGACAAGAAATGAAGCACCCTCCCGGCCGCGCGGACCGGGTGTTCATTACCGGCGCCTCGAGCGGCATCGGCGCGGCACTGGCGCGCGAATACGCGGCGCGCGGCGCCAGCCTCGGCCTGCTGGCGCGCCGCTCCGAACTGCTGGAACAACTGCGGGCCAGCCTCCCCCACCCCGAACGCCACCGCATCTACGCGGCGGACGTGACCGACCGCTCGGCCCTGGCGAATGCCGCCGCCGACTTCATCGCCGCGCTGGGCGGCGCCGACATCGTCATCGCCAGCGCCGGGATTTCGCACGGCACGCTCACCGAGCGACCGGCCGACCTGGGCGTATTCGACGCCGTGTTCGCGACCAACGTGAATGCGACCGTAGCCACCTTCGCGCCCTTCATCGCGACGATGAAGGCCCAGCAGGGCCCGCGCCGCCTGGTGGGCATCGGCAGCGTGGCCGGCGTGCGCGGCATGCGCGGCGCCGGCGCCTATTGCGCCTCGAAGGCCGCGGTGCACAGCTACTGCGAATCGCTGCGCCTGGAACTGCGCGGCTCCGGCATCCGGGTGGTGACCATCGCCCCCGGCTACATCGACACCCCCATGACCCGCAACAACCGTTTTCCCATGCCGTTCCTGATGCCTGCCGAACGCTTCGCCGCCCAGGCGGCCAGGGTGATCGCGCGCGGTGCGAGCTACCGCGTGCTGCCCTGGCAGATGGGCGTCGTCGCCAAGCTGCTGCGCCTGCTGCCCGACTTCCTGTTCGACTTCGCTTTCTCGCGGGCCCCGACCAAGCAGCGCCAGGGGGAAGCATGAACGCGCAGCGCATCGCTTTCCTGTCGCGCGCCGGGGTGGCCGTGGAAGTCGTGGCGGAGACCGGTTCGACCAACGCCGACCTGCTGGCGCGCGCCGCCCGGTTGACGGAACCGGTGCTGCTGGTCGCCGAACACCAGACGGCCGGCCGCGGCCGCGCGGGCCGCAGCTGGCTGTCGTCGGCCGCAAACTCACTGACCTTCTCGCTGGCCTGGCAGTTCGAGGGCGGACCGCAGCGCCTGAGCGGCCTGCCGCTCGCGGTCGGCGTGGCCCTGGCCGAGGCGCTGGCGCAGCTCGGCGTGCAGGTCCAGCTGAAGTGGCCCAACGACGTGCTCAAGGACGGCGACAAGCTGGCCGGCATCCTGATCGAGACCCAATCCCTGCCCGCCGGCGGCACCTGCGCCGTGATCGGCATCGGCCTGAACCTGGTGATGCCGGACGAGATGGAGGCCCTGCTCGGCCGCAGCGCCGCCGGCGCGCCCTGGCTGGCGCGCATGGAACGCGAGGTCCTGGTGGCCGCCCTGCTGGACGCGCTGGCCGGGGCGCTGCGCCAGTTCGCGCAGCAAGGCTTCGGCGCCTTCAGCGCGCGCTGGAACCTGCGTCATGCCTTGCAGGGCCGCCCCGTCGTCATCCTCGACAATGGCCGGGTGCAGCAGGAAGGCCTGGCGGCCGGCGTGGACGACAGCGGCCGGCTGCTGCTCGACACGGCGGACGGACGCATTCCGGTGATGGCGGGCGACGTCTCGCTGCGGCTTACCTGATAACACGAACATGAACCTGCTCCTGATCGACGCGGGCAATACCCGCATCAAATGGGCGCTGGCGGCGCCCGGCGCGGCTTTGGGCGAATGGACCCGGGCCGGCGCCCTGCCGCACGCAGGGCTGGACGAGGCAGCCGCCGCCTGGCGCCAGGCCGGCGTGGCGCGCGTGATCGTCGCGAACGTGGCTGGCGCCGCACTTCGCGAGCGCATCGCCGCGGCGCTGCCGGAGGGAGTAAAGGTCGAGTGGTTCGCCGCGACCCCGGAACGCGCCGGCCTGCGCAACGGCTACCGCAATCCCGGCCAACTGGGCTGCGACCGCTTCGCGGCGGCCATCGGCGCACGCGCCCTGGCGCCCGGCCAGGACTCGATCGTGGCCACCTGCGGCACCGCGACGACGGTGGACGCCGTGAGCGCGGACGGCCGCTTCATCGGCGGCATGATCCTGCCCGGCCTGGCCCTGATGGCCGGCTCGCTGGCGCGCAATACGGCCCAGCTGCCGCAGGTGCAGCCGGGCGCCGGGTCGGCCACATTCGCACCGCCGGTCTTCGGCGACAACACCGACGATGCGATCGTCTCCGGCATCCTGTCGGCCCAGGCCGGCGCCATCGAGCGCGCCTGCGCCGCGCATGGGGCCACCGCCTGCATCGTGTCGGGCGGCGCGGCGCCCTATATCGCGCCGGTCCTCAAGTTCCCGCACCGCGTGGTCGATAACATCGTGCTGGTCGGCCTGCATGCGGCGGCCGATCTTGACGGAGAGCGCACGTGTTGAAATTCGTATTCTGGGCCCTGCTGGCGCTGAACGCCCTGCTGTTCGCCTATGCGCAGGGCTACCTCGGCAAGGTCAAGGGCGGCGAACGCGAACCGCAGCGCCTGAAGAACCAGCTGGCGACCGAGCGCATCGTGCTCCTGAGCCCGGCCGAAGCGCGGGCGGCCGTGGAATCGGCTGCGCCTGCCGCCGCATCCGACACCGGGCCTGCGCCGCAGCCCGCCGGGCAAGCAAGCGCCGCTCCGGCGCCGGACGCCATCGCCTGCACCCAGGCCGGCGCCTTCGCGGCCAGCGACGCGCGCCGCTTCGAGACCCGCATCATGCGCCTCGACCTGGGCGAGCGCGCGTCGCGCACCAGCCTGCCCTACCAGGAAGTCACCAGCCACCTGGTCTACCTGCCGCCGAACGGCGGCAAGGAAGGCGCGGACCGGCGCGTGGCCGAGCTGAAGGAGAAAGGGGTGACGAACTACTTCGTGATGCAGGGCGATTCCCCGCTCAAGTGGGCAGTGTCGCTGGGCGTGTTCAAGACCGCGAGCGCGGCGCAGACCCTGGTGGCCGCGCTGGGCAAACAGGGCGTGCGCGGCGTGCGCGTGCTGCCGCGCGGGCCGCAGGGCACGCGCGCGACCTGGCGCTTCCGCGGCCTGACCCCAAGCGAGCGCGCGCGCGTGGCGGGCATTGCCGACGATTTCGCAGGCGTGCAGCTGCGCCGCTGCGATTGATCCTGCAGCGCCATGTTCGCGGCAAGCAGCAGACGCACTGCGCACGCACGGCAGGGCCTCGTCGACGAGAATGAATGCTACAGGCGGCGCAGCCTGTCGAGCAGAAAATCCACCAATACCCTGACGGCATGCGGCATGTGGCGAACTGCCGGATAGATCAGGCTAAACGGCCGGGAGACGCCGCCATGGTCCGTCATGACTTCGACGAGACTGCCTTCGGCCAGCTCGTTCTCCACCATGAAACGGTAGATCTGCGCCAGTCCCGCTCCAGCCCGCGCCGCGGTGGACAGGCCGAGGATGTCGCCAGTGATGCACAGTGCGCCCGACGTATCGACTTCAATGTCGCCGCTGTCCGCACGCAGCAGCCAGGGAACCCGTTGTCCCGTACGCGGACGCTCGAACTGGATGCAATCATGTCGTGCCAGGTCGTCGACGGCAAGTGGCATGCCCCAGCGCTCAAGGTAGCCGGGTGAGGCTACGACCACGAGCTCCGCGTCCTCCAGCTTGCGCACGATCAGTCCCGAGTCCGGCAGCTCACGGGCCCGGATTGCCAGGTCGAGTCCCTCGGCCACCAGGTCCGCGTTACGGTTGCTCAGCTCGACCTCGAGCCGGATGTCCGGGAACTGCTCCCGGAATGCCGCGAGCACCGGCAATACGCGGATGTGCCCATAGCTCGTCGGAAGGCTCATCCGTACCACGCCCGCAGGGTGCGCCTGCAAGCCCCTGATTTCGCGTCCGGCGTCCTCGAGCTGGCGCAAGGCCTGCCGGCATTGTTCGTAATAGACGAGGCCCTGCTCGCTCAGCCTGACGCTGCGTGTCGAGCGCACGAACAACTGTACGCCGAGCCGTGCTTCGAGTTTCGACACCGCCCTGCTCACTGCCGCCTGCGTTATGCCAGCCTGGGCCGCTGCAGCCGTGAAGCTCCGCAACTCCGCCGTCTTGCAGAAGAGCTCGATGCTGCCCAGCATCGGCGCGTCGAACATGCGCACCACGATTGATTACCTATTGTAATAAATGAAATGCCATATTCTATATTTATTCATTTGAGGGAAGTAATTAAGCTGGCCGGACTTTTTCACACCCAAGGAAGCCAGCATGCCGTACATCCTCATCCAGGTCACCCGCGAAGGCGTGACCCCATCCCAAAAACAGTCCCTGATCGCAGGCGCGACCGACCTGGTCGTGCGCATCCTGGACAAGGATCCCGCCACGACCTTCGTCGTGATCGACGAGGTAGACACCGACAACTGGGGCGTCGCCGGATCGCAGGTGAGCACGCTGCGCGCCTTGGCGCGTTGAATGCCGGATTTCCAACACCATCGGGAGCACGCCATGAAGAATATCGTCATCGTCTATCACAGTGGATACGGTCATACGCGCCGGGTCGCAGAGGCCGTTGCGGAGGGTAGCGGCGCGATCCTGTTGCCAATCGACGCAGAAGGAAACCTGCCCGGCGAGGGCTGGGATCTGCTGGCCCGGGCCGACGCCATCGTATTCGGCTCGCCCACCTACATGGGCAATGTCAGCTGGCAGTTCAAGCGGTTTGCCGACGCCAGTTCAGCGGTGTGGGCCAGGCAGGGATGGAAAGACAAACTGGGCGCCGCGTTCACCAACTCGGCCTCCGTGTCGGGCGACAAGCACATGGCGATCGCGGCGATGTTCACGCTGGCGCAGCAGCATGGCATGCTGTGGGCGGGCATGGGCATGAAGCCGGCCAATACGAAAGCCTCCACGCGCGAGGACATCAACTTCCTGGCCTCGTTCGCCGGCCTGGCGACGGCCACGCCGGCGGATGCGTCCGTGGACGAGATGTCGCCGGGCGATCTGCGTACCGCCTACCTGTTCGGCCAGCGCATCCGCGCCGCGGCGACGCGCCTGTCATGAGCACGGGGAGCATCGGCATGCACCAGCACGAAGCCGTCCTTGCGGCGCTCGACACCTACTGCCGCGGCGTGTATCACGGCGATATCGATCTGCTTCGATCGGTATTCGATCCGCGCGCGCAGCTGTTCTCGGAGGTGAGGGGACAGGTCTGTTTCCGTCCGCTCGATGAATACCTGGGGCTGGTCGCGGGGCGCCAGTCTCCAGCGTCGCTGGGACAGGCTTTCTTGATGAAACCGCTCAGCATCGACGTGACGCACGAGATCGCATTCGCGAAAGTGCTCTGTCCAATGTTCGACTACCACTACGTCGACTACCTGAGCTTCATGCGCCGAGACGGCGAGTGGCGCATCGTGAACAAGACCTTTACCGACGTGCCGCTGCAGGCGTTCGGCGCGTGATGTCGACCATGCCTGTGTTGCACTCGACCGGGACTCGAGCGAACCGGAGCTGCCTCGTCACGCCGATGGCGTCGGACTGCGCGCCTGCAGCTCGGCGAAGCTGACCACTTCGCCGTCTTCCAGTGTGTAGCGCAGGTTCTCGACCGGCATCCCGACGCGCTGGCTGGCGTAGATCACCGTACCGGTCCCCTTGTAGTACTCGTGCCTGGTCGGCTCGATGACGAGAATGAAGTCCGGATCGCTGTCCAAGGCCGCGCCCAGCGCCTCGGCAAGCTGGTCCATCCCGGTCAGCGTGCGCCCATCGATCGACACCGTTTCGTTGTCCAGGATGACTGCCTTGATCTGATTGTTCATTGTCTCTTCATTCGAAAGTCGATCCGGCGCGATGCGGACATTATTTGGCCAGTATCTCGAGTACTTCGAGCACCCGGGTGGCGCCCACCCCTACCCTGTCGCCGCCACCCACCAGGAAGATGCGGTCGCCGACGACTGCCGCGCCGTGTCCGTGGCGTGGCGTCGGCATGGCCGGCAGGGCCGCCCAGCGGTCGGTCCCGGGATCATACACCCAGGCTTCGGGGAACACCCTGGTGGACGGGACGAACTGCTCGCCGCCGAAGGCATACAGCTTGCCGCCGTGGGCGGCCGCGGCCAGGCCGCCCTGCGCCTGGGGCATCGGGGCTCTGGTCTCCCAGCGGTCGGTGGCGGGGTCGTAAACTTCCAGCGTGGCCACGTTGACCGGGCGCTGCCGGCCATCGGCCTGCCTGAGCATCTGGCGGCCGCCCACGACATAGATCTTGCCGTCGATGACGGCCGACGCCGCGCTGTTGCGCGCCGTGGGCGCATCGGCGATGCGCTGCCAGCGCCCGGAACGAATGTCCAGCGCCTCGGCCCGGCTCGTGTCTGCGTGCTCGTTGATGTGCGCCGCCTGCGGACTGGTCGGCACACGTCCGCCGATGAAATAGATTCGTTCCCCGACCGAGGCCACCACGCCTTCGGCGCGCGCCTCCGGCAGCGACGGCCCGGCCGACCACCGGTTCGCCCTGGCGTCGTAGACGAACACCGTCGCATGGGCGCGCCACTGGGGAATCGCGCCGGAGAAGCCGCCGATACCGTAGATCTTGCCGCCGGCCTCGGCCAGGGCGATATGGTGCCGACCTTCGGGCAGGGGCGCGAGCGTCTCCCAACGGCCCGCTTTCACGTCGTAGGCTTCGACATGGTCGGTGAAGCCGGGCGCTTGCGAAAGCACGCCGCCTGCCACGATGATCCTGCCATCGAGCACGGCGGGATAGATCTCCTGTCGTGCCAGGGAGGCGTCCGGGGCGCGCGACCAGCGCACCGTCGGCGCCGCGTCCGCGGCTGCTTGCGCCGCCTGGCAAGGAGTAGCGATCAGCGCGATGGCCAGCGCTGCAGGCAGGATTGGATTCAACTGTTTTCCTCTTGATTTGCTCGCGATGGGATAGGACGATTGCACGCAGTGTACCTGTTGCCGCCTTGGCCGGCCTGCGCACTGAGCGCAGATGGGCGGACGGGCGCCGTTGGCATATGGGAAAGCGAAACGCCTTGAAAGGCGCGGATTGTCACTCCGCGCTGATCGCTAGCGCTTGACGACGATCGGCTTCAGTCCGAACGAGGACGGCACCGAGCGCGCCGCCTCCAGTGCGTCCTCGCGGCTGGCGAAGGGGCCGCCGAACAGGCGGTTCACCGATCCGGCCTTCACCACCTCCAGCTTGCCGACCTCGACGCCGGCTTCCATCAGCGACGCACTCATGGCCTCGGCAGTGCCGGCACGGCTGTAGGCGCCGAGCTGCACGTAGAAGCTGCCGCGCGGTACCAGCCTGGGCACCACACCTTGCTCGACCTGCGCGAGCGCGGCGCTGTCGGTGCGCACCCGGTCTTCCAGCATCAATGCCGCGATTTCCGGCGGCGCCGATTGGGCCTGGGAGGTGACGATGCGGCGTTCCGAGGCCATCCGGATCGGGTCGTCCGGGAACAGGCGCTCGAGTTCGACCACGTGGCTGCCCTTGCCCAGCAGGCCGAGCTTGAGCGCCGCCGTGTACGACACGTCGACGATGCGGCTGGCATGGAAAGGACCGCGGTCGTTGATGCGCACGACCACCGACTTGCCGCTCTCGGCGCTCGTGATGCGCGCATAGGACGGGATCGGCAGCGTCGGGTGCGCCGCCGTCATCTTGTACATGTCGTAGAGCTCGCCGGACGAGGTCTTCTGGCCATGGAACTTGACGCCGTACCAGCTTGCCACCCCGCGCTGCACGAACGGGTCCTGGTGCAGGATCGGGGTGTAGGTCTGGCCGAACACGGAATACGGGCGGTTCGCCCATTTGGCATAGGGCTCGGCCTTGACGACGGCATCGGGCAGGTCGAGCAGGCCCGGCGGCGGATTGGGGCCGGGACCGTCGTCCTTGTAGTAGCCGCCCCGTCCGGATTTGGCGGCCGGAAGCTGGGGGGCGTCACCGTGCTTTGCCGTCGGATGTTTCCACGGCAGCGGGATCAGGCGTTTGCGCTCGCCGGTGGCGGGGTCGGTCGTCGTGCTGCAGCCACTGAGCAGCGCCTGCAAGGAAGCCAGGGCAATCACCGTAGCAAGTTGTTTTCTTGGAACGGCCATGTGCAGCGTCCTGTTTCGGTTACGTCTGCACTAGTTTACGATGTCTTTGAATACTCATCAATATCCCAGCGCCGAGTCCGAGCGTAATAAACGCAGTTCCGCCATAACTCATGAATGGCAAGGGGACGCCGACGACGGGCAGGATGCCGATCACCATGCCCATGTTGACGAATGCATACGTGAAAAACATCATCGTGATGGCGCCGGCCAGCAGGCGCGAGAAGGTGTTCGGTGCATTGGCCGCAATCATCAGCCCGCGTCCGATCAGCAGCAGATAGACGAACAGCAGGAACAGGTTGCCGACCAGGCCGAATTCTTCCGAATACACGGCGAACACGAAGTCGGTGGTCTGTTCGGGCACGAATTCCAGGGCGCCTTGCGTTCCCTGGCCATAGCCCTTGCCGAACACGCCACCCGAACCAATGGCGATCTCGGACTGGATGATGTGGAAGCCCTTGCCCAGCGGGTCGGAGGTGGGATCGATCAGGGTCATCACCCGCTCGCGCTGGTAATCGTGCAGCATCGACCAGGCGATCGGCATCGCCGCCGTTGCGGACACGGCCAGCGCGATCAGCGCCTTCCACGGCAGGCCCGCCAGGAAGATCACGTAGAAGCCCGAGGCGCCGACCATCAGGCCGGTGCCAAGGTCGGGCTGCTTGGCGATCAGGGTGAACGGAATCAGGAGGAGTACGGCGGCCACGGCGTAGGTCTTCCAGGTATTGGCATTCGCGCGCTGCTGGAAGTACCAGGCCAGCATCAGGGGCGTCGCGATCTTGAGGATTTCCGAGGGCTGGATGTCCACGCCCACGTACAGCCAGCGCCGCGCGCCCTTCTTGATGATGCCGAACATCGCCACCGCGATCAGCAGCGCGACCCCGGCCGTATAGATCGGCACGGCAAGCCGCATCAAGGTCTGCGGCGGCACGTTCGCCGCGATCCACATGATGCCGAAGGCCAGCAGGAAGTTGCGGATCTGGTGCTCGACGCGGTCCGGGAACTCGGCGCCGGCCGAGGTCATCGTGATCACGCTGGTCATCATCAGGGTGAACAGCACCAGCCCGAGCGGCCAGTCGAAGACCGTGAAGTAGGGACGCAGGCGGCGCCGCAGCGAGCGGCGTTCTGGGATGTGCGCCATGGCTTATTCCTTTCGTGTGGCGGGAAGGCCCGGCGTTGCCGGAGCGGCGGCCTGGATGATCGGTGCGGCGGGCGCAACCGCGGGCGCCGCGGGCGCCGCGGCTTTCGGCGCGGCGACGCCGGGCGCTCTGGCGCCGGGCGTCGCGACGCCCGCTCCGTCTTTCGGCTTGGGCGGCGCCGGACGCTTGCCTAGCAGGTAGTAGTCGAGCGCCTTGCGCGCGATCGGCGCCGCGGCGGAGGCGCCGAAGCCGGCGTTTTCGACCACCAGCGCCAGCGCGATACGCGGCTTGTCCGCCGGGGCAAAGGCGACATACAGCGCATTGTCGCGATGGCGTTCGTCGATGGCGTTGGCGTTGTACTTCTGGCCCTTCAGGCCGATCACCTGTGCGGTGCCGGTCTTGCCAGCCGAGACGTAGCCCGCGTTGGCAAAGGCGCGGAAACCGGTGCCGTAGGATTCCTGGGTCACGCCCACCATGGTGTGCTTGATGAAATCGATGTTCTCCTGCTTGAGCGGGATGCGCCGGGTTTCCTTCGGCACCGTCTGGGTGCGCTGCCTGGTGGCGCCGTCCTCAATCAGCTTGACCAGGTGCGGCTTCATCACGATGCCGTCGTTGGCCAGGGTGGAGACCGCGTGCGCCAGCTGGATCATCGTGTAGTTGTTGAAGCCCTGCCCGATCGAGATCGAGATGGTGTCGCCGCCCACCCACTTGCCTGCGCGCGGGTTCTTGGCGAAGCGCTTCGCCTTCCATTCCTTGGAAGGGCGCACGCCCACTTTCTCATGCTCGAGGTCGATGCCGGTCAGCTCGCCGAAGCCAAACTGCTGCATGAAATTCGAAATGTTGTCGATACCCATCTGGTTGCCCAGCTGGTAGTAATAGGTGTCGCAGGATTCGACCACCGACTTGTACATGTCGACCACGCCGTGGCCGCCGGGCTTGTCGTCGCGGAAGCGGTGCGTGCCCAGGATGTAGAAGCCGGGATCGCGGATGGCGTCGGACGGCTTGCGGTAACCCAGTTCGAGCGCGGCCAGCGACATGAAAGGCTTGAAAGTCGATCCCGGCGGATAGGTGCCCGACAGCGGACGGTTCATCAGCGGGCGGTCGAGCGAGGTATTCAGTTCGTTCCAGTTCTGGGTGTCGATGCCGTCCACGAACAGGTTCGGGTCGAAACCCGGACGCGATACGTAGGCCAGCACGTCTCCGGTTTCCGGTTCGATCGCCACCAGCGCGCCGCGGTTGTCGCCGAAGGCTTCCTCGATCACTTTCTGCAGTTCGATGTCGATCGACAGGATCAGGTTGCTGCCGGGAGTCGGCGCGGTGCGCGACAGCGTACGGATGGCGCGCCCGCCGGCGGTACGCTCGACCTGCTCGTAGCCGGTGGTGCCGTGCAGGTAGCTCTCGTACTTCTTCTCCAGCCCTTCCTTGCCGATGTGCTCGGTGCCGTTGTAGTTGGCGTCCAGGCCGTCCTCTTCGAGCTGCGCCGCCTCCTTCTGGTTGATGCGGCCGATGTAGCCGATCACGTGCGAGGCGGTCTCGCCCAGCGGGTACTGGCGGAACAGGCGCGCCTGCACTTCCACGCCCGGGAAGCGGAAGCGCTGCGCGGTGAAGCGCGCCACTTCGTCGTCGGTCAGGCGGGTGCGCAGCGGCACGCTGGCGAAGGTGCGCGATTCTTCCAGCAGGCGCTTGAAGCGGCGCCGGTCGCGCTGCTCGATGGTGACCAGCTTGGAGAGCTCGTCGATGACGGACTCCATGTTGGCCTGCAACTTGGACGGTGTGATCTCGAGCGTATAAGCCGAGTAGTTGCGCGCCAGCACCACACCGTTGCGGTCCACGATCAGGCCGCGGTTCGGCACCACCGGCACCAGCGCAATGCGGTTGCCCTCTGCCTGCAGCGCGAACTGGTCGTGGCGCAGCACCTGCAGCCAGACGAAACGCGCCACCAGCAGGGCGAAGCAGATGAAGACGAGCACCACCAGCGCCGTGAGGCGCATGCGGAACAGGTGGATCTCGCGGTCGTTATCCTTGAACTCGGTCACGGCTTGCTTCAGGTAGGGGGTTCAGATCGGACGGGTATGGTCGCGGTCGACGGCGCGGCGCTGCGGCGCCAGCAGCAGCCAGGTGATCACCGGCCACAGGGCCACGGCCACCAGGCTCTCGGCGAAGTGCAGCACGCCGGGGAAGCGGCCGGACGCGGTGAAGTGCACGAAGGCCTGTACCGCCTGCGCCAGCAGCAGCAGCGGGAACACGTGCATGGCCTGGGTCATCAGGGGGAACCACAGCACGCGGCGGTGCATCATGATGGCCAGGTAGGACAGCAGCGTGTAGGCGAGCGCGTTCTCGCCCAGCAGGCTGGCGTCGTGTACGTCCATCAGCAGGCCCATGACGAAGGCGACGCCGATGCCGACCTTGCGCGGCTGGTGGATGCCCCAGAACACGAGTACCAGCGCGACGAAGTCGGGCGCGCCCACCCAGCGGCCCAGCGGCAGCAGGTTGAGCATGAAGGCGCACACCAGGCTGAAGGTGATGAACAGCGGGCTGACAGGCAGCAGGATGTAATGCGGACGGTTGCCGGGCATTATCGGGCCTCTCCGTTGGCTGGGCGAAGGGTGTTGACTGCCGCGGCCGCGCTTGCGCCGCCGGGCGCCGGCGATGACGCGGCGGCGGGCGGCGCGGCGCCCCCTGCCCTCGCGGCAGGAACGGCGCCCGGGTTGACGGCGCCGGGCTGCGGCTGGACAGCAGGAGGACGGACCGCCGCCGTTCCGGTTTGCTGGGCCGCCGCCGTTCCGGTTTGCTGGGCCGCAACCGCCGCCGGGACGCCTGCGCCCGGCGCCGGCTGCGCAGGCGCGCCCTGCGGCGGCAGCGGCATCGGCGCCAGCGGCGGGGCCGGGATCGGCGCCATGTCCGGCAGCTTGCGGCGCGCGGTGGTGGCGGCAGGCGGCGCCTCGGGCCTGGGCGGCAGCTTCGATTGCGACATGATGATCAGGAGCTGGCGGTGGCGGTCGATGCCGGCCAGCGGCTGGCAGACCACGCGGCCGAAGGCGCCGGCGGCCACGTTCTCGACCTGCACCACCTTGGCCACCGCCAGGCCGGCCGGGTACATGCCGTCCAGGCCCGAGGTCACCAGCACGTCGCCCACCTGGATGTCGGCGTTCGCCACCACGAAGCGCAAATCGAGCAGGCCGGACTGGCCGCGGCCGTAGGCGATGCTGCGCAGGCCGCTGCGCAGCACCTGCACGGGAATCGCCTGTTCCTTGTCCGTGAGGAGCGTGACTTCGGAGGTGAAGGGGAACACCCGGGTGACCTGGCCGACCACGCCGGCATGGTCGATCACCGGCAGGCCGGGCACGACTTCATGGCGCGAACCGCGGTCGATCACGATGCGGCGCGTGGAAGGATCGCGCGCGTCGTACAGGATCTCGCTCATCTGCGCCTGGACCGGCAGGTGCTGCTTCGCATCCATCAGGCGGCGCAGCTGCGCGTTCTCGGCCATCTGGAGCTGGGCCTGCTGCAGCACGCGCGCCTGCGCCAGCTGCTGGGTCTTAAGCTCGCGCACTTCCTTCTGGAGCGAGGAGATCGAGGAGAAGTAGCCGGCCATGTTGCCGAGCGCCTCGCGCGGCATGAGGGCGGCCATCTGCAGGGGATAGAGGACGGTGGCGGCCACCTGGCGCACCGACGCGAGCGTCTGGTAGCGGGCGTCGACCACGAGCAGCACCACCGAGATCAGGGCGAACACGATCGCCTTGACCCGCGCCGGGGCACCCTGTTTGAAAAGCGGCGGAGGACTGTATTGCATGTCCTATGAGCGTCCTGTCTGGTGGGCGCGCGGTGCACATGTCAACGCGGGCAGACGCGTGCGGATCGACCCGCACGCCCTGCCCGCTGTCATGTCGGCCGCGCCGCTTGTTGTGGTTTATTCGTAGGAGAAGATCGAGCCCAGCTTGTCCATGCGCTCGAGCGCCATGCCCGAGCCGCGCACCACGCAGGTCAGCGGGTCTTCGGCCGCCAGCACCGGCAGGCCGGTCTCTTCCATCAGCAGGCGGTCGAGGTCGCGCAGCAGCGCGCCGCCGCCGGTCAGCATCATGCCCTTCTCGGCGATGTCGGCGCCCAGCTCCGGCGGGGCCTGTTCCAGCGCGTTCTTGACGGCCGAGACGATCTGGTTCAGCGGATCGGTCAGCGCTTCGAGGATCTCGTTGCTCGAGATGGTGAACGAGCGCGGGATGCCTTCGGACAGGTTGCGGCCCTTGACTTCCATTTCCTTGACTTCCGAACCCGGGAAGGCCGAGCCGATGGCTTTCTTGATGGCTTCGGCGGTCTGTTCGCCGATCAGCATGCCGTAGTTGCGGCGGATGTAGTTGACGATGGCTTCGTCGAACTTGTCGCCGCCGACGCGCACCGAGCCCTTGTAGACCATGCCGCCCAGCGAGATGATGCCGACTTCGGTGGTGCCGCCGCCGATGTCGACCACCATCGAGCCGGTGGCTTCCGACACCGGCAGGCCGGCGCCGATCGCGGCCGCCATCGGCTCTTCGATCAGGTAGACCTGGGAGGCGCCGGCGCCGAGCGCCGATTCACGGATCGCACGGCGCTCGACCTGGGTCGAACCGCAGGGCACGCAAATGATGATGCGCGGCGACGGGCGGAAGAACTTGGAGTCGTGCACCATGCGGATGAACTGCTTGAGCATCTGCTCGGTGACGGTGAAGTCGGCGATCACGCCGTCCTTCATCGGACGGATGGCTTCGATGTTGCCCGGCACCTTGCCCAGCATCTGCTTGGCTTCCTTGCCGACCGCCTGGATCGTCTTCTTGCCGTTCGGGCCGCCCTCCTGGCGGATCGCGACGACCGACGGTTCGTCCAGCACGATGCCCAGGCCGCGAACGTAGATCAGGGTATTGGCGGTGCCGAGGTCGATCGCCAGGTCATTCGAGAAGTAGCTGCGTAAGAAACCAAACATGTGTGTCCTGATGACGCGTCAAGCTGCGCGTGAAAAATTGATCGGGATTGTCTTCGCCGCACAGGCATGAAGCCTCGCGGTCTTTCCTGCGGCGGGCGGCCTTTCAGCCCAACAGCGCATTAGCCCGCCATTCTACCTTATAATTTGTCGATTAAATGCTGAAAACGGGCGGATTTACCCCCCATTTCCAAGGTGAGATCGACGGTGTTACCAAGCTTTTATCGGCCATAGCGCGCCGTTCACTGACCTCTTGCCAACTTTCATTATTAGCCCAACCACACTTATTGCACGCGGCCCGCGCCGCGCCCCTTGCCATGTCCCTGACCCTTTCAGACGTAAAACGCATCGCCAACCTGGCCCAGCTCGAGATGGATGAGGCCCATGCGGAAACCGCGCTGGCCGAGCTGAACGGCATCTTCGCCCTGGCCGAGCAGATGCAGGCCGTGGACACGAGCGGTGTCGCGCCGCTGTCACAGCCGCTGGCCGCCATCATGGCCCTGCCGCTGCGCCTGCGCGACGACCTGGTGACCGAAGAAAACCGCCGCGAGGACTACCAGGCGCCGGCGCCGAAGGCGCAGGACGGCCTGTACCTGGTCCCGAAAGTCATCGAGTAATCACCGTTTTCACGAATCGACACGCACATGCATAACAAGACCATCAAAGAGCTGTCCGCGCTCCTGCAATCGAAGCAGGTCTCGAGCGTCGAACTCACCAGCCACTACCTCGACCGCATCGAGGCGAGCAGCCACAATGCCTTCCTGCACCTCGACCGCGAGCGCAGCCTGGCGCAAGCGGGCGCCGCCGATGCCCGCATCGCGGGCGGCAATGCAGGTCCGCTGACCGGGGTGCCGATCGCGCACAAGGACATCTTCGTTACCCGCGGCTGGCGCACCACCGCCGGCTCGAAGATGCTGGCCAACTACGAGAGCCCGTTCGACGCCACCGTCGTGGACCGTTTCGCCAAGGCCGGCATGGTCACGCTGGGCAAGGTCAACCTCGACGAATTCGCGATGGGCTCGGCCAACGAGAACTCGGCCTTCGGTCCCGTGAAGAATCCCTGGGATCCGCTGGCGGTGCCGGGCGGCTCCTCGGGCGGCTCGGCCGCAGCCATCGCAGCGCGCCTGGCGCCGGCCGCCACTGCTACCGACACCGGCGGCTCGATCCGCCAGCCGGCCGCCTTCTGCGGCGTCACCGGCATCAAGCCGACCTACGGCCGCGTATCGCGCTTCGGCATGATCGCCTTCGCTTCCTCGCTGGACCAGGGCGGCCCGATCGCCCAGACCGCCGAAGACTGCGCGCTGCTGCTGAACGAGATGATCGGCTTCGACGAGCGCGACTCGACCAGCCTCACCGTCGAGCAGGGCAACATGGCTGAGGACTACACCCGCGACCTGAACAAGCCCTTGACCGGGCTGCGGATCGGCGTGCCGAAGGAATACTTCGGCGAAGGCCTGGCCGCGGACGTCGAGCAGGCGGTGCGTGCCGCGCTGGACGAATTCGTCAAGCTGGGCGCCGCGCTGGTCGAGATCTCGCTGCCGAAGACCGCGCTGTCGATCCCGACCTATTACATCATCGCTCCGGCGGAAGCCTCGTCGAACCTGTCGCGCTTCGACGGCGTGCGCTACGGCCATCGCGCCAGCGAGTACAAGGATCTGCAGGACATGTACCGCAAAACCCGCGCCGAAGGCTTCGGCCGCGAGGTGCAGCGCCGCATCATGGTCGGCACCTACGTGCTGTGCCACGGCTACTACGACGCCTACTACGTGCAGGCGCAGAAGATCCGGCGCCTGATCGCCGACGACTTCCAGGCCGCGTTCGCCGATAAGTGCGACGTGATCATGGGCCCGGTGGCGCCGACGGTGGCTTGGGACCTGGGCAGCAAGGCCAACGACCCGGTGGCGAACTACCTGGCCGACATCTTCACCCTGTCGACCAGTCTGGCGGGCCTGCCGGGCATGTCGATCCCGGTCGGTTTCGGGCAAGGCGAGAAGAACGGCAAGCGCCCGGTCGGCCTGCAAATCATCGGCAACTACTTCGCCGAAGCGAAGCTGCTGAACATCGCGCACCAATACCAGCAGGTGACCGACTGGCATACCCGCACGCCTGAAGGCGTCTAAACCGTAGGGTGGTCGGCTCCGCCGACCGCGCGTTCAACCAGTGCAGGCACAGAAGAACAGCAACACCTGCCCGCGCAAGCGAACAGAAAAGAGAACACACTATGCAATGGGAAGTCGTCATCGGTCTTGAGAACCACGTGCAGCTCACGACCAATTCGAAAATCTTCAGCGGCAGCTCGATCCGCTTCGGCGCCGAGCCGAACACCCAGGCCAGCCCGGTCGACCTGGCGCTGCCGGGCGTGCTGCCTGTCCTGAACCGCGGCGCCGTCGAGCGCGCGATCCGCTTCGGCCTGGCCGTGGGCGCGAAGATCGCGCCGCACTCGGTCTTCGCCCGCAAGAACTACTTCTACCCCGACCTGCCGAAGGGCTACCAGATCAGCCAGTTCGAGGACCCGGTGGTCCAGGGCGGCACCATCAGCTTCGCCTACGAGAAGGACGGCAAGCTGGAAACGAAGACCGTCAACCTGACCCGGGCCCACCTCGAAGAGGATGCCGGCAAGTCGCTGCACGAGGACTATGCCGGCATGAGCGGCATCGACCTGAACCGCGCCGGCACGCCGCTGCTCGAGATCGTGTCCGAGCCGGAAATGCGCAGCGCCGCGGAAGCCGTGGCCTATGCCAAGGCCCTGCACTCGCTGGTCGTGTGGCTGGGCGTCTGCGACGGCAACATGCAGGAAGGCTCCTTCCGCTGCGACGTCAACGTCTCGGTGCGTCCGATGGGCCAGAAGGAATTCGGCACCCGCTGCGAGATCAAGAACCTGAACTCCTTCCGCTTCATGGAAGAAGCGATCCACTACGAAGTGCGGCGCCAGATCGAGCTGATCGAAGACGGCGGCAAGGTGATCCAGGCTACCCGCCTGTGGGACCCGGACAAGAAGGAAACCCGCTCCATGCGCACCAAGGAAGACGCGCAGGACTACCGCTACTTCCCGGACCCGGACCTGCCGCCGCTCGTCATCCAGCAGGACTGGATCGACCGCGTGCAAGCCGACATGCCGGAACTGCCGGGCGCCCTGCGCGCCCGCTTCACTGGCGACTACGGCCTGCCGGAGTACGACAGCCTGGTGTTGACTTCGTCGAAGGCGATGGCGACCTACTATGAGGCCGTCGTGGCCGCGGCCGGCAAGGAAAACGCGAAGGCGGCAGCGAACTGGATGATGGGCGATGTGTCGTCGACCCTGAACCGCGAAGGCGTCGAACTGGACGACTCGCCGGTGAGCGCCGCCCAGCTGGCACTGCTGCTGAAGCGCATCGCCGACGGCACCATCTCGAACAAGGCCGGCAAGGAAGTGTTCGCCGCCATGTGGGAAGCGAAGTCGGATGACGTGAACCTGGCCGATACCGTGATCGAGCAAAAGGGCCTGAAGCAGATTTCGGACACGGGCGCGCTGGAAGCGATCGTGGACGAAGTCCTGGCTGCGAACGCCAAGTCGGTCGAACAGTACCGCGCCGGCAAGGAAGCCGCGATCAACGCCCTGATCGGCCAGACCATGAAGGCCTCTAAAGGCAAGGCCAACCCCGCCCAGGTGACCGAACTCCTGAAGCAAAAGCTCACAGGCTAATCCGCCTAAACGCCTCGCTTGGGGCGCCTCGCTTGGGGTCAGAGTCGAATTATCGGGAAACTTTCAAATGTTTCCTAATAATTCGACTCTGACCCCAATTTGTTTATCGAGCACGATTGCAAAAGCAATGAGGGTCAGAGTCGAATTGTTGAGAAACTCTCGTTTGTTTCCCAATAATTCGACTCTGACCCTCATTATTTTTGTCGACTGCGCAGCAAGCAGGCGACGAACTGCAGTCTGCCTTCGCAGAAGTTACGACCAGGCAACGGAAAACGTTCTGTTACCCCCTCGCCCCTCTAAAACATTGAGAAACATTGAGGGTCAGAGTCGAATTAATCGGAAACATTGCAAAGTTTCCCGATAATTCCACTCTGACCCTCATTATTGGCTGGGGTACGAGCGTGGAAGTAATTAGGGTCGGAGTCGTATTGCAGGCAATCCTCGGGAATTGCTCAACAATTCAACTCTGACCCCAAGGGGGTTAGTTATCGCGGCGCTTGCGCTCTTCCTTTGCCAAGCAGACGTAGTCGGCCAACCGCATCAGGTCGAACTCGCGACGGTTGGCTTCCACCTCGCGCAGGCTCTCGGCAGTCGGCAGGCCGTGGAAGTTGCCGGCGAATTTGTCGGAGGACTGGGTGCCGAAGCGCTGGGGCTTGCCCTGTGCGACCAGCAGGCGGTCGACGAAACGCGCCATCTCGTTGCCGCCCAGCTCGCCGTCCACGCGGCGCTTGTCGAGGTCCGGCACCATCGCCTGCTGGAGCTTGGGAGCACGGTCGGCATGCAGGGCCAGCAGCCAGGCATCGCGCACGCCCTGCTCGCCCACTTGCGCCGCGGTCGGAAAGCCCTTGGTGCGCACCAGTTCGAACAACCACTTGACGTTTTCTTCGTCAATGGCTGCCACCTCGCGGCGCGGGCCCCAGTCCTTGCGGGCGGCCTTGACCATCGCCAGGCGCGCCTTCTGGTCGCGCGCGGCGCGTTCGGCCAGCTCGGCGCGCAGTTGCGGATCGGTATAGGTGCGGGCGGCGTCGCGCTTGGCCAGGGCTTCGTCTGTTTCATTCGGATGCGCGGCGTACCAGGCCTTGGCGCCCGGGCAAGCCTCGAGCACGGCGGCGGTGGCGGCGGTATCGGACGCCGAGGCGAACGAAGCCCAGGCCGCGCACATCAGCGCGACGCAGGCCTAACGGGCAAAGCGGATGGTGGTATGGCTGGTCATGATGTTGATTAAGCTCCGTAACGTGCGCGGTAGGCGGCGACCGCTTCCTTGTGGGCGCCCAGGTCGGCGCCCGCTTCATTCGACAGATAGGTGAACAGGTCGTCCAGGTTGGCGATCGAGATCACCGGAATGCCGAATTCCTTCGACACCTGCTGCACCGCCGAATGCGCCGACAGTGCATCGTCCTTGCCGGAACGCTCCATGCGGTCGAGCGCGATCAGCACCGCCGCCGGCTCGGCGCCCGCGGCGCGGATCATGTCCACCGACTCGCGCACCGAAGTGCCGGCCGAGATCACGTCGTCGATGATCACGACCTTGCCGGCCAGCTTGGCGCCGACGATGGTGCCGCCCTCGCCGTGGTCCTTGGCTTCCTTGCGGTTGTAGGCGAAGGACGTGTTGCGGCCCTTGGCGGCCAGCGCCACCGCCGTGGCGCTGGCCAGGGTGATGCCCTTGTAGGCCGGGCCGAAGAGCATGTCGAATGTGACGCCGGAATCGAGCAGCGTCTGCGCGTAGAATTGCGCCAGCCGGCCCAGGGTCGCGCCGTCGTGGAACAAGCCGGCATTGAAGAAGTATGGCGACTGGCGCCCGGCCTTGGTCGTGAATTGACCGAATTTTAATACTTCGGCCTCGACCGAAAATGCAATAAACTCCTGGCGCAGATCGCTCACGCGCGTCTCCCGAATAGCCGAAACGCGTATTGTAACCGCCGCGGTTTCGGGCGGCGAGCCCCACCACAGGGAGGCTGTTGGTTCCTGGCAGCATTAAAACGCGCTACACTCTCCAGTTGGCGCTGCGGCGCAGCGCCAACTTGAACACCCACTCGCACACGCACCGGCCACCCGGCCGGTCACCACGATTCCACGACCCATGCCACGAATTATTTCCGCCAACCTGAACGGCATCCGTTCGGCCCACAAGAAAGGCTTCTTCAACTGGCTCGCCACCCAGTCCGCCGATTTCATCTGCGTGCAGGAACTCAAGGCGCAGCAGGCCGACATGACCGAGGAATTCCTCTCGCCGCACGGCTACCACGGGCACTTCCACTACGCCGAGAAGAAGGGCTATTCGGGCACCGGCATCTACAGCCGCGGTGCCCCCGACAACCGGCGCATCGGCTTCGGCTGCACCGAATTCGACGCCGAAGGCCGCTACACCCGCTGCGACTTCGGCAATCTGACCGTCATCTCGGTGTATTGCCCGTCCGGCTCCTCGTCGCCAGAACGCCAGCTGGCCAAGTTCCGCTTCATGGAAGTGTTCCTGCCGCACTTGCAGCAACTGAAGGCGGAAGGCCGCGAGGTGGTGATCTGCGGCGACTGGAACATCGCCCACAAGGAAATCGACCTCAAGAACTGGAAAAGCAACCAGAAGAACTCGGGCTTCCTGCCGGAGGAGCGCGCCTGGATGAGCCGCATCTTCGACGAGGTCGGCCTGGTGGACGTGCACCGCGTGGTCGCCCCGGACGCCGCCGACTACACCTGGTGGAGCAACCGCGGCCAGGCCTATGCCAAGAACGTGGGCTGGCGCATCGATTACCACGTCGCCACCCCGGGTATCGCAGCGCGCGCGAAGTCCGTCTCGATCTACAAGGACGAGCGCTTCAGCGACCACGCCCCGCTCATCATTGATTACGAACTCTGATAAATAGTCAGTATTTATTAGGTTTGTTTCTGAATCGAGCCCCCCCATTCCGGGGGGATTCGGCGCCAGGTTGATGCAAAAAAGCACCATTCTCCTGCTTTGGCGAAATGGCATGCCTTTTTGTTGATACTATCCGTCTGGTAACTTTCCAACCAGCATGTTCTGTTTACAGAACATCATTCAGCGCGCCGGCCATGCCTTCGACCTCGACTTCCTCTGCTCCGTCCAGTTTCCCAAAACCGCCGATCTATACCATGGTCGATGGCGTGCCCCATATCGACCTGGACTTCTCGAGCTTCTCGACAGCGATGACCAAGGGCAGCGGCTCGATTTTCGTGACCGACGGCGCGATTCAGACCGTCATCGACCGTGTCACCGGCGAGCCCAAGCTGCGCGTGGTTGGCGCCACGTACACCAAGGAAATTCCGCTCGATCAAGTGCGCGTCAGCGGCGCGCACCTGATGTTCGACGCTACCGAACTGCCGGCTGGGAAGACGCTCAACGTGTACATGGGCGCCGGCGTCTTGCTCAGCGACGGCAAGCCGTATGGCGGCATGACCGTGCCGGGCAGCGCGAGCTTCACCACGCCGGCAGCCGAACCGCCGCCCCCGCCGGGCCTGAGCGCGACCATCGAGATGGATGGCCACAGCCTGAGGTCGGGCGAGGAAATCATCGTGAAGCTGAGCTTTTCCAAAGCGGTCGGCTTCAATCCCGCAGCACTGAGCGCCGTCAATGCCGGAATCGACGGCCTTCACAGCGAGGATGGCAAGACCTGGTTCTTCAGGCTGAGCGGCAATGCGGCGACGGAAGCGCTGTCGAACGTGCTGCGCCTCGACATGGGCGCCGTGGAAGCCGTCGACGGCAGCCGCGGCGCGGGCATCATCGAGTCGGAACCCTATCTGGTCGACACCGTGGTGGCGGCCCACATCACCGACCTCTGGCTCGGCAACGACCGGGGGCCGGACGATTTCGACGGCATCACCAACGACGACCGGATCGCCGTCGGCGGCAGGTTCTACGGCGAACTGAAAGAAGGCGAGCACATCGAGCTCATCATCAATGGCGACACCATCCCGCAGTCCGACATCCACATCGAGGAAGGCTACGAACCCGGCGAATACTACTGGTCCTACTTCAGCATGTTCGAGGGCGAGGGTGAGGGCGAGGAGGAAGGCGGGAAGCGTTTCGAGGAAGGCGACGGCAATACCGTGCAGGTCCGCATCGTCGGACCGGGCGATCACCACAGCGCCACCGCCTCCTTGGCGGTCACCATCGACAAGGAGGCCCCGGACATCACGTCCGCGCCCACCGCGCCCGACGTGAGCAAGGACATCAGCATCGTCTTTGACGAGGCAATGTACTTCTTCCCCCACTCCGAGCTGATTCCTGTCATCAGGCTCGTGGACGCCAAGGGCAATACCAGCTGGATCGAACTGGGCTGGCACAACCTGTCCGAGGACGGCAAGACGCTGACCCTCTACCCCGACGACCATGAACTGGCGACCGGCAACACCTACCGGGTCTACCTGCCTGATACACTGACCGACCTGGCCGGCAACGCCTACGACGGCCCGCCCCTCCTCATCACCACCGCCGGCGCCTATGAAGACAAGGCGCCGCCGCGCCTGGTCCAGGCCTACATCGTTGACGGCGGCGGTACCTATGGCGCCGGCGACGTGCTCGAATTCCGGCTGCGCTACAGCGAGAAGGTCAACGTGAGCGCGGGCGCGGAACTGGAACTCTTCCTGTCCGACGGCAAGGTCGCCGAGTACGTCGGCCTGGCGAACGATGGCACGGAAATGATCTTCACCTACACCCTCGGGGCCGACGACCACGGGTGGTACCTGAACGACGTCGATCACTATTCCCTGATCGGCAACGTCCATGACGATGCCGGCAATATCCTTCAATACGCCCACATCGAATACGACGGCCTGACCACCCAGGAAGGCTACGGCGCCGTGGTGGAGACCGACACCAGGGTGAACAAGCCCGGCACGCCGCAACTGCACGCGGACAGCGAAGCCAGCGCCCCGGGCAGCAACACCACGGCCGATACCCGTCCGCGCCTGACCGGCTCGGGCGCCGAGGCGGGCTCCACCATCACGCTGTATGCGGGCGCCGCCGAAGTCGGCGCCGCCACCGTCAACGCAGACGGCTCCTGGAGCGCGATGCTGGGCGCCTCGCTGGGCGCCGGCACCCACCAGATCACGGCCAGGCAGGTAGACCGCGCAGGCAACGTCAGCGAAGTGTCGGAGCCGCTGGCCGTCACCATCCTTGCCCTGGACACGACGCCGCCCCAACTGCTCCAGGTCTACATCACCAACGGCGGCGGCACCTACAGGGCCGGCGACGTGCTCGAATTCCGTGCGCGCTATAGCGAGAAGGTCAGCCCCGATACGGGTGCGGAGCTGAAACTCGCCCTGCAAGGCGGAAAGTATGCCGAGTACACGGGCCTGACGGCAGACGGCAAGGAAATGATCTTCACCTACACCGTGGCCGCCAGCGACCATGGGTGGGCCCTGAACGCCATCGGTCACGATGCCCTGCTCGGTCACGTGCGCGACGAAGCCGGCAATATCCTGCAGTCCGCCCATGTCGTCTACGACGGCTTGAGCACGCAAGACGGTTATGGCGCCGTGGTGGAAACCGACACCCAGGTCGCCAAGCCGGGCGCGCCGCAACTGCATGCGGTCAGCGAAGCCAGCGCCCCCGGCGACAACACGACCACTGACACCCGGCCGCGCCTGACCGGTTTCGGGGCCGAAGCCGGCGCCACCATCACGCTCTACGTGGGCGCGCTCGAGGTCGGCACCGTCACCGCCAACGGAGACGGCTACTGGACCGCGGTCGTAGGCGCCGCGCTGGACCCCGGCACCTACTCGATCACGGTCAGGCAGCAAGACCAGGCAGGTAACGTCAGCGTACTGTCGGATCCGCTGCCCCTGAGCATCATGCCCCCTGCTCCGTCCCTGGCTGCCCCGGCGCTCGCCGCCGGCAGCGACGGTGGCGCCTACGACGGCGACCAGGTTACCGATGCCGATATGCCGACCCTCTCCGGCACGGGCCCGGCCAACGCCACGCTCAAGCTGATCCACAATGATGTCGAGCTCGCCGAGGTCACCGTGGATGCGGACGGCAACTGGGAATACACGCTGGAGTCGCCGCTGGACAACGGCGTCCACGCCTTCAGCGTGCGCCAGGGCGAGAGCGGCGCCGCCTCGCCGGCCCTGTCGATCACGGTCGATACCAGCCATTTGCGCGTCATGGACAGCACCGGCGGCGAGCACGTCGACCCCAACGACGACATCGTGATCGAGTTCGACGAAGCGGTGTACCTTGCGGAAGGCGGCGACGCCAACATCCTGGTGCTGGTCGACCAAAACGAGAACCGGCAGGAAATCGCGATCAGCAGCGCCGACTTCTCGGAAGACGGGCGCATCCTGACCATCAGCGCCGCCGACCACGACCTGGCGCCGCTCACCTACTACCGGGTCGTGCTGCCGTCGACATTCACCGACCTGGCCGGCAATGGCCTGGGCGAGTACGGGGTCTACTTCACCACCGGGAACGATTACGAACCCAGCGCGAGGCGCGCGGTCTACAGCGGCGACCACTACGTTCGCGGCGGCGAGACCATCACCTTCCGCATCCGGTTCAACGAGGAAGTGCGGCGGGAGGGCACGGGCGATCTGTACCTCCAGCTCAGCAACGGCAAGCAAGCGACCTACGACCATATCAGCGGCAACGAGGTGTACTTCACCTACCGCGCCGGAGAGAGCGAGAACCACGCCAGCCTGACGATCACCAACGCCTCGATGCTGGCCGGCGCCATCGCCGACCTGTCGGGCAACGTGCTGGACGCGGCGCACATCGAGTTCACCGGGCTGTCCGACAGCAGCGGCTACGGCACCTCGATCGAGATCGACTCCACGGCGCCGAACGGCCTTGAGGCACCCTCGCTCGACCTGAGCAGCAATACCGGCAGCAACGAAGACCTGCTGACCAGCGACAGCACGCCGACGCTCTCCGGCTCCGGCGCCGAAGCGGGCGCGAAAGTCGAGATCTACAAGGGCGGCACCCTGCTCGGCTACGGTTATGCCGACGGCAGCGGGAACTGGAAAGCGACTGTGGAGGCCGGCAAGACACTGGCCGACGGCGCCCACGCCCTCACCGTCAGGCAGGTCGACCGGGCCGGTAACGCCGGCGCCGACTCGGGTGCGCTGACCCTGACCATTGACACCGTCCTGCCCGCCACCTTGTCGGTGAGCAACCGCAGCACGAAGGAAGCGCTGCCGGTCCTGAGCGGCAGCGGCGCCAAGCCCTTCGCTGAGGTCAAGATCCTAAAAAACAGCGACTTCGTCGGCTGGGGCACGGCGGACGGAACCGGGAACTGGACTGCCCTTTTCGGCGCAGAGCTGGCCGAAGGCGAACACACCTTCACCGTGCGCCAGCACGACAGGGTCGGCAATGTGAGTGCGGAATCCACGCCGTTCAAGGTCACGGTGGACAAGACGGCGCCTGTCAAGCCGGGGACGCCGGATCTGGCGGCGTCCAGCGATAAAGGCGTTTCGGACATCGACGATATTACCAACGACACGACGCCGACCTTCACCGGCGCCGGTGCGGAAAGCGGCGCGACCATCGTGCTGTTCGACGGCAGCCGCGAGATCGGCCGCACGACCGCGGACGGTTCCGGCAACTGGACCCTGACGGTGCTGGAAGCCGACAAGTTCACCACCGACGGCACCAAGTTCATTACCGCGCAGCAGATCGATAAGGCCGGCAACAGCAGCGTTGCGTCCGACGCTTTCAGCTTCACCATCGATACCGTCGGACCGACATTGACGACGTTTTACAACGACCGGACTGCCAAGAAGTTCCTGCTGACGTTCGATGAAAACATCATCTTCCAGTCGGATCGCACGATCACGCTGCTGCGCCACGACACCGTCCGCCGCGAATATTTCGGCAGCAATGACAGCAACTGGGACCTTGTGATGGATGGGGGGCTGCATAGCCTCCTGATCCTCGACATCGGCATGAACGGTACCTTCAATCTCACCGTGGACAGCGAACAGGCGATCGTGGACGTGGCAGGCAACATCGCGCGCATCATCGGCACCGCGGCCTGGTCATCGCCGGACCTGACCATTCCTTAAGAGACTGGGGGCGCCGGCCATGCGAGCCGGAAGCCGCTCTCGAAGCGGCGCTCTGCGCCGCTGAGCGGATCTGGAAAGGCGATCGCGCGCGCCAGCAGCTGCAGCGGCGCGCTGAAATCGTCGCCCTTGCAAGGCAGCGCCACCGGATAGAAGGTGTCGTTCAGGATCGGCGCGCCGAGCGAGGCCAGATGCAGGCGCAGCTGGTGCTTGCGGCCGGTGTGCGGATGCAGCCGGTAGTGCGCGACCTCGCCGCGCCGCTCGATCAGCTCGATGAAGGTCTCCGAATTCGGCTCGCCCGGCACTTCCGCGCTCACGAAGAACTGCTCCGCATCCTGCATGCGGCTGCGGTAAGTGAAGGGAAACTCCCTCCCCTCGATCGGCCGCGCCAGCGCCTCGTAGACCTTGTTCACCACACGTTTCTGGAACATCGACTGGTAGGCGCCGCGCGAATCCGGGTTGTGCGAGAAGATCACCACGCCCGCGGTCTCGCGGTCGAGCCGGTGGATCGGCACCAGGTGCGGCAGATCGAAGCGCTTCTTCAGGCGCACCAGCAGCGTCTCGTGCAGGAAGCGCCCGGTCGGGATGGTCGGCAGGAAATGCGGCTTGTCGGCCACCAGCAGGTGCTCGTCCATGTGCAGCACCGTTTCCTGGAACGGAATCGGGGTTTCGGGTTCTTCCAGCTCGCGGTAATACCAGATGCGCATGCCCTGGCGTACGTGGCTGTCGGCGCCCAGCGCCGCGCCCTTCGCATCGACGATCTCGCCGCGCGCCAGGCGCCGCGCCCAGGCGGCTTCCGGCACGTCGGGAAAGCGCCCGGCGAGAAAGCGCAGCATGCCGCCGGCGCGGGTTTCGGTGAGCCACAGGTAGCTGGGCGCGACCCCGTCGCGGACCGGCAGCGGTACGTAGGCGTTGGCTTCGGCCTGGCGCCCTTTCCTGCTGCTACTCATCGAGCTCGCCCATCAACGCAGGGCGACGTTGGTCCGGTAGGGCGGCAGCCTGGCGGCGGTGGTGCCCTTGGCGCGCGCGTACACCGGCAGCAGCACGTCCATGTGCTCCTGCATGTCCGCAATGCGGTTCTCGCCACCCGGGTGGGTGGACAGCAGCTCGATCGGTGCGCGCTTGTTCAGCGCAGCCATCTTGCGCCACAGCACGATGCCGGCGCGCGGGTCGTAGCCGGCGCGCGCCGCGATATCGAGGCCCACCAGGTCGGCTTCGCGCTCGTCGTCGCGCGAGAACTTCAGGCCGAGGAACTGGGCGCCGTAGTTGGCAACGGTGCCGGTGATGCCCGGATCGATGCCGAAGATGCCCGAGACAATCGCCCCGACGCCGCGCGCGGCCAGGGTCGTTCCCATCTGCTTGGCCATCTTCTCACGGCTGTGCTCGCGTAGCGCATGGGAAATCTCGTGCCCCATGATGGCCGCCACCTCGTCGTCGGTCAGCTTCAGCGAGGTCAGGATGCCGGTGAAGAAGCCGATCCGGCCGCCCGGCATGCAGAAGGCGTTGACGTCAGCCGAATCGATCACGTTGACCTGCCATTGCCATTGCGTGGCCTTCGGGTTCCAGCGCGGAGTGTGCGGGATGATGCGCCTGGCGATGGCGCGCAGCCGCTGTACCTCGGGGTGGGATTGCGGCAGCAGCACGCCCTTCTGCTGTGCCTGGCCCATCATCTGGGCATACTGCTGCGCCGAGGCTTCGTTCAGCTGTTCTTCCGAGATGAAACGTGTGGCGCGCGACAGGGGTGTGACGGCGATGCCATCCTGGACTACCTTGTCCTGTGCTACAGCCGGCCCGATGGCGGTGCAGGCCGACAGCGAAGCGACGAGGGCGAGTCGTTTGAGTTTGTGCATGTGGCTCCGGCCGGCACCGTTGTTGGCGGCGTCGGCCACGCGAGTATTGGATGGGCACATGATAAACCATCCGGCGCCTCCGTCTGTTCGCCAACTGACACTCGCCGCCCTGCCCGGCTGGCCTCAGCCCGCCCCGGCGCGCGGGCGCAGCAGCACCGGCAGGCTGTCCGGCATCATCGTAAAGCCGTAGCGTTCCTCCACCGGCGGCGCGTCCGGCGCCAGCGACAGGTCGAACGTTGCCACCAGCATCGACGTCACCGACTTGAGCTCCGCAAGGGCCAGGTAGCGTCCCGGACAGAAGCGCGGCCCGGCGCCAAAGGGATTCGACACCGGCTCTTCCCCGCCGAGCCAGCGTTCCGGGCAAAAACAGGCGCCCGCGTCTTCCTGGTCGCGCGGCGTGCGCAGCAGGCACATGATGTTGGTTCCCGCCGGCACTTCCAGATTGTCGACCAGCAAGTCGCGATTGGCTTCCAGCACGATCACCGGCACCACCGGCTTGAGCCGCATGGTCTCGCGCGCGGCGGCGTCCAGGTAGCCGAGGCGGGACAAGTCCTGGTAGCGCTCCAGCACGGGCGCGTTCCCGAGCACGCCGAGGGCCTCGTTGCGCGCGCGCGCGGCCACGCCGGGGTGGCCGGCGAGGAACCAGGCCATCCAGGCCAGCGAATGCGAGGTAGTGTCCTCGCCGCCGAACACCATGGTCAGGGCGTTGCCGACCACGTGCTCGTCGTTCAGGCTGGATCCGGGCTCGTCGCAGGCCACCACCATGGCCTCCAGCATGTTGCCGGGGTTGGCGCGGGCGTCCGGGTCGGCGGCCAGGCGGCGCCGGGTGGCCGCGATGATCTCGAGGATGGTGTCGTGCACGCGCGTGAAAGCGGCGGACGCGGCCGGGTCGCCCAGTGCATCGAGGCCGCGCCGCTGGGCGCTGGGCGCGGTGAGTTCCAGCGCCAGGCTGTCGAACAGGAAGCTGATGTCGCGCAGCAGCGGATCGTCGTGTTCCAGGTTGTTGCTGTCGTGCCCCAGCGCCAGCCCGATGGTGATGTCCAGCGTGAAGGCCTTCAGGTCGCGCAGCATGTCCACCGGGCGGCCTGCGTGCGCCGCGTCCAGCCAGCGCCGGCGCAGGCGCGCCGTGTGCGCGGCCAGCTTCGGAAAGAAGCGGTGGATGATCTCGGGGGTAAGCGCGCGCATCACGAACTTGCGCTGCAGGCGCCAGTCCTCGCCCTCGGCCGTGAACACGCCGCGCACGCCGCCGTCTTCCAGCGCCCGCGCCAGCGTCGCGCCGCGCCGCAGCGCCTCTGGCCGGTTGCGCAGCAGGCGGCAGATCAACTCGGGATCGGACACCACCAGGAAGCGCTTGCCGGGCAGGCGGAAGCGGTACAGGGCGCCGAATTCGCGCGCCCAGCCCTCCAGCACCAGGTGCAGGCGCCCGGGGTCGGATTGCCCCGTGACGCCGAGCAGCTGGTTGCTGCGCGGCCCGGGCAGGTCAGCCAGCGAGCGCGGCTGGAGTGCGCTGATGGAAAGAGGCCTTGCCGGGTGTCCCATAATCCGCCGATCCTTGTGCATGTAAAAATATGCATGCACTGTAGGAAAAGGACCGGATGGGGGCCAACCCCTCGCGTGGGGGGAAGCCTCGGCCTGTGTTCAGGCGGCCAGGTCGCGCTTGCGCAGGCGGAATACGGCCAGGCTGCCGCGCAGGTTGGGCAGCAGGCGCACCGGCCTGCCTTCGGCCAGCGCCACGTACTCCAGCACTTCCAGGCCGCACTTCTCAGCCAGGTCCTTGAAGTCGTGGATGGTGGCGTAGCGCACGTTGGGCGTGTCGAACCACTGGTAGGGCAGCGAACGCGAGACCGGCATGCGCCCCCGGATCAGGGCCACCCGGTGCGGCCAGTAGGCGAAGTTCGGGAAGGAGACGATGGCTTCCTTGCCGACCCGGACGATGTCGCGCAGGCGCGCCTCGACGTGCTGCATCATCTGCAGCGAGGACAGGCACAGCACCATGTCGAAGGCGTTGTCGCGGAACAGGTCCAAACCTTGTTCCATGTCGTGCTGGATCACGCTGATGCCACGCTGGGTGCTCTCCAATACCTTGTCGTCCGCGATCTCGACGCCATAGCCGGTGCAGCCCTTGCCCAGCTCCAGGTAGCGCAGCATGGCGCCGTCGCCGCAGCCGACGTCCAGCACGTGGGCGCGCTCGCGCACCCAGTCGGCGATGAAGGCCAGGTCGGGACGCAGCACGTTCAGCTCAGTTGCGTTCATGCCGAGGTTCATGCGGCCTCCTGTGCGCCGGCTGCGCGCAGTTCGAGGTCGATCCTGTCGACATAGGCGCGCACCACCGCCATGTAGCGCGGGTCTTCCAGCAGGAAGGCGTCATGGCCGTGCGGCGCGTCGATCTCGGCGTAGGTCACCTTGCGCCGGTTGGAGATGAGCGCCTCGACGATCTCGCGGCTGCGCTCGGGAGAAAAACGCCAGTCGGTGGTGAACGAGGCGATCAGGAACTGCGCCCTGCTTCCTTCGAGGGCCTTGGCCAGGTCGCCGCCGTGGGCGCGCGCCGGGTCGAAATAATCGAGCGCCTTGGTGATGATGAGGTAGGTATTCGCGTCGAAGTATTCCGAGAACTTGTCGCCCTGGTAGCGCAGGTAGGACTCGATCTCGAAGTCGACGCCGAAGTCGAAGGCGTAGTCGTCTTTCTCGGCGGCGTTGCGCAGCTTGCGGCCGAATTTTTCCGCCATGTCGTCGTTCGACAGGTAAGTGATGTGGCCGACCATGCGCGCCACCTTCAGGCCGTTCCTCGGCACCACGCCGTGCTCGTAGAAATCTCCCCCGTGGTAGTCCGGATCGGTGAGGATGGCCTGGCGCGCCACATCGTTGAAGGCGATGTTCTGGGCCGACAGCTTGGGCGTGGAAGCGATCACGATGCAGTGGCGCAGGCGCTCGGGGAACAGGATGCTCCACGACAGGGCCTGCATGCCGCCCAGCGAGCCGCCCATGACGGCCGCGAAGCAGTCGATGCCGAGCCGGTCGGCCAGGCGCGCCTGCGCCGCCACCCAGTCTTCCACCGTCAGCAGCGGAAACGCTGCGCCATAGGGCTTGCCGGTGGCAGGGTTGGTGTGCATCGGGCCGGTCGAGCCGAAGCAGGAGCCGAGGTTGTTCACGCCGATCACGAAGAAGCGGTCGGTGTCGAGCGGCTTGCCGGGACCGACCATGTTGTCCCACCAGCCCTGGCTCTTCGGCTTGTCGGCATAGGTGCCGGCCACGTGGTGCGAAGCATTCAGGGCGTGGCAGACCAGCACCGCGTTCGACCTGTCGGCATTCAGGCTGCCATAGGTTTCATACGTCAGCGTGTAGTCGCCGATCTGGGCGCCGCTTTGCAGGCGCAGCGGTTCGGCGAAATGCATCGCCTGAGGTGTGACGTTTCCGATCGATCCCATGGAGGTGTGCGTTTATTCTTGTAGGCTCATCAGAGGCTCTGCAGCTGTTCGACGGCCGCGGCGATCTCGCCCGGCTCGATCGAGCGCAGTATACGGCGCGTGCGGGTCGTGATCGCGGCCAGGTCGCTGTTCAGGATTTCCTGCTTCACCGACAGCAGCTGCGCCGGGTGCATCGAGAATTCGCGCAGGCCCATGCCGAGCAGCAGGCGGGTGAGTTTGGTGTCGCCCGCCATCTCGCCGCACACGGCCACGTCCAGCCCGGCCTTCTGGCCGGTGGCGATGGTCTGCGCAATCAGCATCAGGACCGCCGGATGCAGCGGATTGTACAGGTGCGCCACCTCGTAGTCGACGCGGTCGATCGCCAGCAAGTACTGAATCAGGTCGTTGGTCCCGATCGACAGGAACTGCATGCGCTTGACGAACATCGGCAGCGCCAGCGCGGCCGCCGGGATCTCGATCATGGCGCCCACTTCCACGCCCGGGTCGAACTTGACGTTCTCTTCGCGCAGCTGGGCCTTGGCCTGCTCGATCATGCCCAGCGTCTGGTCGATCTCGAATGCGTGCGCCAGCATCGGGATCAGGATGCGCACCTTGCCGAAGGCGGATGCGCGCAGGATGGCGCGCAGCTGGGTCAGGAACAGCTGGGGCTCGGCCAGGCAGTAGCGGATCGCGCGCAGGCCCAGCGCCGGATTCAATGCCGTGTGTTCGGTGGGGTCGAGCGGCTTGTCGGCGCCCACGTCGAGCGTGCGGATCGTCACCGGGCGGCCCTTCATGGCCACCACCGCCTTGCGGTACTGCTCGAACTGCTCGTCCTCGCCCGGCACCTTGAGCACGTTGGCGCCGCGGCCCATGAACAGGAATTCGGAACGGAACAGGCCCACGCCGGCGGCGCCGGCTTCCAGCGCCGCAGGGCAATCTTCCGGCAGCTCGATGTTCGCCAGCAGCGTGATCGCGGTGCCGTCTTTCGTGACCGCCGGGGTCTTCTTGAGCTTGAGCAGGCGCTTGCGCGCCTTGAGCAGCGCGTTCTGGCGCGCGCGGTACTGTTCCAGCACCAGCTGGCTCGGATTGCAGACCACCACGCCGGCGTCGCCGTCGATGATCACCCAGTCGTCCTGCTCGACCAGGCGCGAGGCCTGGCTCATGCCGACCACGGCCGGGATGTCGAGCGAGCGCGCGACGATCGCGGTGTGCGAGTTCTGGCCGCCGACGTCGGTGACGAAGCCGATGAAGGAACGGGTTGCGCCGCCGCGGTCGCGGAAGGCCAGCATGTCGGCCGGCGAGATGTCGTGGGCCACCACGATCATCTGCGGGGGCGCATGGTCGTCGCCGTCGAGCGGCGGCGGGATGTCGAGCGCGGTCCCCATCAGGACCTTCAGCACCCGCTCGGCCACCTGCTGGATGTCGTGCTTGCGCTCGCGCAGGTATTCGTCTTCGATCTCGTCGAACTGGCGCGAGAGCTCGTCGATCTGGGTCACCAGCGCCCACTCGGCGTTGTAGTGGCGGGTGCGGATGATGTCGAGCGGCGCTTCCGAGATCATCGGGTCGGACAGGATCAGCGCGTGCACGTCGATGAAGGCGCCCAGTTCGGTGGGGGCGTCCTTGGGCAGCTCGGTCCACAGGGCCTGCAGGCCGCGGTGCACCTCGGCGATGGCGTGCTGCAGGCGCGCGACCTCGGCCTCGACCTGTTCTTCCGGCACCAGGTAGTGCTTGACGTCGAGCGCCGCGGGCGTGAGCAGGTGCGCGCGGCCGATCGAGATGCCGCGCGAGACCGGAATGCCGTGGAGCGTGAACGAGGCCATCGAGTGTCCCGGGTGGCGGGGAGCTGCCGCTTCGCGCGGCATTACTCGCCTTCGCCGAACTTGTCGTTGATCAGGCCCGCCAGCGCCGCGACGCAGGCTTCTTCATCGGGACCGTCGGCCTCCAGCAGCACCTTGGCGCCCTTGCCGGCGGCAAGCATCATGACGCCCATGATCGACTTGGCATTGATGCGGCGTCCGTTGCGGGTGAGCCAGACGTCGCTCTGGAACCTGGCGGCCAGCTGGGTGAACTTGGCCGAGGCGCGGGCGTGCAGGCCCAGCTTGTTGACGATTTCGAGTTCCTGTTGAATCATGTTGTCGCTTATGTGTCCTGTTTATGCCCGTGGCCAGAGGTGATTCAATATTGCTCAGCCCGATCCGACGCGGATCCGGTTGTCGACCCGCACGGCGCCGTTCTGGGCGCCCGCCAGGGCCATTTCCACCACCACGTCGAGGGTGTCGCGGCGGTAGGTGATCGCACGCAGCAGCATCGGCAGGCTGATGCCGGCGATGACTTCCACGCGGCCGGCATCGAGCAGCGAGCCGCAGCAGTTAGCCGGCGTGCCGCCCTTGATGTCGGTGATGACCAGCACGCCGTCGCCGTCGTCCAGGCGTGCGATCGCTTCCTTGGCGAGGCAGTTCACCTCGTGCAAGTCCTGGTCGGCGTTCACGTCGATCGCCTCGAAGCGCTCGGTGGGCCCGCGAAATACGTGCGCCACCGCCGCGATGAATGCCTGGCCCAGCGGAGCGTGGGTCATCAGCAGGATGCCTACCATGTCAGTTCTTTTCTGCGGTGTTGCCCGACACCTTACGCTCGACCGCGTCGATGAACATTGCGGCCACGTCGAATCCGGTCTGGTCGCTGATTTCCTGGAAACAGGTCGGGCTGGTGACGTTTACTTCGGTCAGGAAATCGCCGATCACATCCAATCCTACCAGCAATAAGCCGCGGGCGGCCAGTTCGGGCCCCAGCGCCTCGGCGATCTCGCGTTCGCGCTCGGTGATCGGCTGGGCCACGCCGAGGCCGCCCGCCGCCAGGTTGCCGCGCACTTCATTGCCCTGCGGAATGCGCGCCAGCGTGAAGGGCACCGGCTTGCCGTCGATGAGCAGCACCCGCTTGTCGCCACGCTTGATGGCCGGGATGAACTTTTGCGCCATGATGGAATGGCGGCCGTTGCCGGTAAGCGACTCGATCACCGAGCCCAAATTCATGCCGTCGTCCTTGATGCGGAAGATGCCGGCGCCGCCCATGCCGTCCAGCGGCTTGAAGATCACGTCGCCGTGCTTCTCGTGGAAGGCGCGCAGGCGCGCCGGATTCGACGACACCAGGGTCGGCGAGGTGTAGCGGCTGAACTGGCCGATGGTGAGCTTTTCGTTGTGGTCGCGGATGGCGCCCGGACGGTTGAACACGCGCGCGCCCTGGCGCTCGGCCAGCTCGAGCAGGTAGGTGCCGTACACGTATTCCATGTCGAAGGGCGGGTCCTTGCGCTGGATGACGGCGTCGAAAGCAGAGAGTTGCACGATTTCCGGCGCATCGGCGCGGTACCAGGCGTCCGCCTCGCCGGTCAGGTGGATGCGCGTGGCCTCGGCGGTGACGACGCCCTCTTCCAGCACCATGTCGCGCTGCTCGAACGCATATACGGCATGGCCGCGCCGGGCGGCCTCGCGCATCATGGCGAACGTCGAATCCTTGTAGATCCTGAAGGTGGACAGCGGGTCGGCGAGGAAGGCGATTTTCATGGGGCATCCAAAGCAGGGAATGCCCTGATTTTAGCCGGAAACGCGAATGTTCGCGGATGGGCCCTGCTTTATGCACTTCCTTGGTGCAGGATGGAAGTTCCGCTTCTCGTTTGTGCGTTCGCACAAGGCGCCATGAGCCGCATCAAGCCTTGGAAGTCTTCCCCGCGCGACCATGAACTTCATGGACGCACACACTGACAAGCAAGCGGAACAGGACCGCATCAAGGACGTGTACCGGCGCTGGCATGGCGGCGCCGCGCTGGGCCGCTACGCCTGGCACCGCCCTGAAATCCTGCAACAGGTGGCGGCGCGCTTTCGCAGCCTCGCTTCGCTGCTGCCCGACACCGTGGGCAGCGACCTGTCCGAGCTGCGGGTGCTCGACGTCGGCTGCGGCACCGGCGGCTTCCTGCGCCAGCTCATCGACTGGGGCGCCGATCCCGCCAGGCTGACCGGCACCGAGCTCCAGCAAGACCGGCTCGACATCGCGCAACGCGCCTCGGCCACCGGCGTCAGCTGGCGCCTCGGCACCCTCGACACCATGGGGCTGCGCGGCTTCGACCTGGTCTCGGCGCAAACGGTGTTTTCCTCGATCCTCGACCCGGAACTGCGGCGCGAACTGGCGGCCCAGATGTGGAGCGCCCTGCGTCCGGGCGGCTGGTGCCTCGTGTTCGATTTCCGCTACGACAACCCGCGCAACCGGAACGTGCGCAAGGTGACGCGGGCCGAGCTGCAAGCCTGGTGGCCAGGCGAACGCAGCCGCTACCGTACGCTGATGCTGGCGCCGCCGATCCACCGGCTGCTGGCGCGCACGCCCTGGATGGCGCCCGAGCTGCTGGCCGCCGTTGCGCCGCCGTTGCGCTCGCATTTCATGTACATGGTGCAGAAAGGGGGATAATCCCTCATGCTGGCCAACGAGGCGCCGCCGGGGATGTAGGGTGTAGGACTCCACCAGGCACGGTGTTCAGCCTGAGACACGGATGCCGTACGCGCGTTCAAGCAGACCGGGAATGGCTGTCCCGCCTGATCCAACGGGAGTTGAACGCGCGGCCGGCGCAAAACGCACCGACTGCGCACATCGCCCGGTGGAGCCGCCCACCCTACGGGGCCGGACTCAATACACTTCCGGATTGGGATCGGTGCGCTCGAGTTCGAGCGAAGCGGCCAGCAGGCCCAGACGCGCCACCACGCCGTACACGTAGAAGCGGTTCGGCGCCGCCGTACCCGGCTTGGCCTTGGGATCCGGCACCGCATGCTGCTGGGCGAAGGCCAGCGGCACGTACTGCGAGCCCGGCGCATTCAGGTTCTGGTCGACGCCACGCTCGGCATGCACGCGGTAGAAACCGCCCACCACGTAGCGGTCGATCATGTACACCACCGGCTCGGCCACGGCGTCGTTGACGGTTTCAAAGGTCGGCACGCCTTCCTGCACGATCATGTCGTTGACGGCCACGCCATCCTTGATGACGGTCATCCGGTTGCGCTGGGCGCGGCTCAGGTCGCGCACCTCGCTGGCGTCCTTCACAGTCATGACGCCCATGCCGTAGGTGCCGGCGTCGGGCTTGACGATCACGAAGGGCTTCTGCTCCTTCATGCCGTATTCCTTGTACTTCTTCTTGATCTTCGAGAGCAGCGCCGAGACCGCATCGGCCAGCTGTTCGGTGCCGACGTCCTGCTGCAGGTCGATTTCGCCGACCTTGCTGTGCAGCGGGTTGACCAGCCAGGGGTCGATCTCGATCAGCTTGCCGAATTTCTTGGCCACCTCGTCGAAGGCCTTGAAGTGGTTGCTCTTGCGGCGCAGCGCCCAGCCGGCGTGCAGCGGCGGCAACAGCGACTGCTCGTGGATGTTTTCCAGGATCGAGGGGATGCCGTTCGACAGGTCGTTGTTCAGCAGGATGGTGCAGGGATCGAAATCGGCCAGGCCCACGCGGCGGCCATTGGGCGAGCGCACCAGCGGCTCAACCACGAGCATGTTCCCGTCCGGCAGCGCCAGCGGGGTCGGCTGGGTGACTTCCGGCGACAGCGAGCCCAGGCGCACGTGCAGGCCGGTCTGGCGGAAGATCTGCATCAGGCGCGCCACGTTCTGCAGGTACATCGGGTTGCGCGTGTGGACTTCCGGGATCATCAGGAGGTTGCGCGCGTCCGGGCAATACTTGTCGATCGCGGCCATGGCCGCCTGCACCGTCAGCGGCAGCATCTCGGTGGACAGGTTGTTGAAGCCGCCCGGGAACAGGTTGGTGTCGACCGGCGCCAGCTTGTAGCCGGCATTGCGCAGGTCCACCGAGCAATAGAACGGCGGCGTATGCTCCTGCCACTCGAGGCGGAACCAGCGCTCGATGGCGGGCGTGGCTTCGAGGATTTTCTTTTCCAGGTCGAGAAGCGGACCGGTCAGGGCAGTGGCGAGGTGCGGAACCATGGTGGGGACGTCCTAGTATGAGCTTATTGGAATTATATCGGTACGCTCATATATGGACGAACATGCGGTTTTAAAGGCGCACGATTGCCGTTTGCCAAGTACCCCGTTACCCCAGCACGGCGGTGGCGACCCAGGCATACACCGGAATGCCCAACAGGATGTTCAGCGGGAAGGTCACCCCGAGCGACATGCTGAAGTACATCGACGGATTGGCCTCCGGTATCGAATAGCGCAGCGCGGCCGGGACCGCGATATACGACGCACTCCCCGCCAGCACCATCAGGAGCGTGGCATTACCTGCAGACAGGCCAAGCAGCACTGCCAGCCCCAGGGCAAGGCCGGCATGCACGACCGGTGCGCCGGCCGCGTAGGCGAGTAGCCAGCCCGACTGGCCGCGCAGCTTGCCCAGGCTACGTGCGGTATGCAGGCCCATGTCGAGCAGGAAGAATGCCAGCATGCCCTTGAACAGGTCGATCGAGAACGGGGCCATGGCCGCCTTGCCGGCCTCGCCCGTCAGCAGGCCCACCAACATGGCGCCAAGCAGCAGCAACTGGGTGCCGTCGGTGAACGATTCGTGCAAGATCTTCCCCAGCCCGACGCGCGGCGCCCCGGCCCCGAGCGTTGCCGTTGCATTGCCGTTTGCGATCAATCCAGGCGCGCCGGCCTGGCGCATGGAATTGGCCAGCACCACGGCGATCACGATGGCGGGCGATTCCATCAAGGCCATTGCGGCGGCCATGTGCCCGCCATAGGCGATCTGTTGGACATCCAGGTACTGGGTAGCGGTGATGAAGGTGACCGCACTGACCGAACCATAGGTTGCCGCGACCGCCGCGGCATCGAAGCCGGACACGAAACGCTTCAGGACCTGGTAGGCGGCCAGGGGGATCATGGTCGCCAGCAGGACGGCGGCGCCCAGGCTCGCCGCGATCTCGGCGGTGAGGCCGGATTGTGCAAGAGCAAACCCGCCTTTCAGCCCGAGCGCCATCAACAGGTAGAGCGACAGGAAGCGCGAGATCGGCTGGGGAATTTCCAGGTTCGATTTGACGCAGCCGGCCAGGATGCCGAAGGCAAAGAACAGGATGGCGGGATCGAGGAAGTTATGCATGGTCTGGACGTTGACGACAAGGTGCTGCATCCTAAGCATTCCCAACAATAAAGAAAAATCGATTATTCTGATCTGCAGAATAGATAAATCCCTATGAATGCGACTTTCCGCCAGCTGCGCCTGTTCCTTGCCTTTGCCGAGCACCTGAGCGTGACGGCCGCCGCCCGTGCCTGCCACGTCACCCAGCCGACCGCGTCGATGCAGTTGCGCGAGCTGAGTGAGGGCGTGGGCATGCCGCTGTACGAGCAGGTCGGCAAGCGCCTGTACCTGACAGCGGCAGGCGAAGCGCTTGCGCGCACGGCGCGCGCCATGATGGACGAGTGGGCGGCATTCGAGCAGCACGTCGACGGCGTCAAGGGCATGACGCGCGGCCGCCTGCGGCTGTCGGTGGTGAGTACCGCGAAATACTTCGTGCCCCGGCTGCTCGGCAGCTTCTGCGCGGCCTTCCCGGAGATCGACATCGCGCTCGAAGTGCTCAACCGCGATGGCGTGCTCAAGCGCCTGCGCGACAACCTCGACGACCTCTACATCATGTCGATGCCGCCGGACGACCTGGAGCTCGAGCGGCATGCCTTCCTGTCCAATCCCCTCGATGTGTTTGCCTCCGCATCGCATCCGCTGGTCGGACGCGAGCGCATCGCCCTGGCCGAGCTGGCGCCGCTGCGCTTCATCCTGCGGGAAAAGGGATCCGGCACCCGGCTCGCCTGCGACAACCATTTCAGGGCGCTCGGATTCCGGCCGGACGTGCGCATGGAACTGGGCAGCAACGAAGCGATCAAGCAGGCCGTGGCGGCCAGCCTGGGATTGGGCGTGATTTCACGCCACGCGCTCGGCGAGCATCCGGAGGACGAGCACCTGGTGGCGCTCGCGGTCGAGGGGTTTCCGGTGCAGTCGAACTGGTGGACCCTGTACCGGAAAGGGAAGAAGCTGTCGCCGGTTGCCGGCGCTTTCCTGCATCATCTGGAGCATGCCGGCCGGGTGGTGGAGCAAGGCCCGCCGGCAGCACCGCAGTGAAGGCCGCCGCCCTCCCAGCCGCGCTGCACCGGACGGCGCAGCGCGGCCAGGAAGGGAGGCGCTGCCTGTCTACGCCTACAGGTGGTAGGCCGACTCCCCGTGGCTGGTGATGTCCAGCCCTTCTCGCTCGGCATCGGCCGGCACGCGCAGCCCGACGACGACGTCCACCAGCTTGAAGGCGACGAAGGCAACCACCGCCGACCACACGATGGTGATGCCCACCGCTTCAGCCTGCACCAGCAGCTGCTTGGCGATCGAGTAGTCAGGCGAGGCCTTGTTGGCGATGTAGTCCCAGACGCCCTGCCCGCCCAGCTGCGGCGCGGCGAACACGCCGGTCAGCAGTGCGCCCAGGATGCCGCCCACGCCGTGCACGCCGAACACGTCGAGCGAGTCGTCGGCGCCCAGCAGGCGCTTCAGGCCGGTCACGCCCCACAGGCAGATGACGCCGGCCAGCAGGCCCATCACCAGGGCGCCCATCGGTCCGACGAAGCCGGCGCCCGGGGTGATCGCCACCAGGCCCGATACCGCGCCCGAGACGGCGCCCAGCAGCGAAGGCTTGCGCTTGAAGGCCCACTCGCCGAACATCCACGACACGGCGGCGGCGGCCGTGGCCAGCAGGGTGTTGATGAAGGCCAGCGCGGCGATGTCGCCCGCTTCCAGCGCCGAGCCGGCGTTGAAGCCGAACCAGCCCACCCACAGCAGCGAAGCGCCGATCATGGTCATCGTCAGCGAGTGCGGGGCCATCGATTCGCGGCCGAGGCCGATGCGCTTGCCGATCACGTAGGCGCCGACCAGGCCGGCGACCGCCGCATTGATGTGGACCACGGTGCCGCCGGCGAAGTCGAGCGCGCCGTGCTGCCACAGGAAACCGGCGTTACTGGTCACGGTCGCGAGGGTGGCAGCGTCCTGGATCGCGTCCGGGCCGGCCCAGAACCAGACCATGTGGGCCACCGGCAGATAGCCGAATGTGAACCACAGCACCGTGAACAGCAGCACGGCCGAGAAACGCACGCGCTCGGCAAAGGCGCCGACGATCAGGGCGCAGGTGATGGCGGCGAAGGTGCCCTGGAAGGCGACGAAGATGAACTCGGGGATCATCGTCTCCTTGCTGAAGGTGGCGGCCTGGCTGAAGCTGCCCGCGGCGGCATCGTAGATGCCGTTCAGGAACACGCGGTCGAAGCCGCCGATGAAGGCGTTGCCTTGCGTGAAGGCCAGCGAGTAGCCGTACAGGCACCACAGGACGATCACCAGCGAGAACACCATGAACACCTGCATCAGCACCGACAGCATGTTCTTGGCGCGCACCAGGCCGCCGTAGAACAGGGCCAGGCCGGGAATCGTCATCATGATGACCAGCAGCGTGGCGACGAACATCCAGGCGGTGTCGCCCTTGTTGATGCTGGGTGCGGCCAGCGCCGGCAGCGCCAGGCCGGCGCACGCGAGGCCGGCAAGGATTCTGGTAATGAGCTTCATGGGGTTCCCCTTACAGTGCTTCGTTGCCGGTCTCGCCGGTACGGATACGGATGACCTGGTTGAGGTCGGCCACGAAAATCTTGCCGTCACCGATCTTGCCGGTCCGGGCCGCGCCCGAGATGGCGTCGATCACCTGGTCGACCACGGCGTCGTCCACCGCGGCTTCGATCTTGATTTTCGGAAGGAAATCGACGACGTACTCCGCGCCGCGGTACAGCTCGGTGTGGCCCTTCTGGCGGCCGAAACCTTTGACTTCAGTTACGGTCATGCCCTGCACGTTGATCTCCGACAGCGCTTCGCGGACTTCGTCCAGCTTGAAGGGCTTGATGATGGCGGTAATCATTTTCATGGTGTTGCCTCTATGGCGTTCAGATGCGTTTAGAAAGTTTTGGACACGGTCAGTACGGCCGCCGACTTGCCCAGGTTTTCGCCTCGCGGGCTCAGGTAGGCACTGGTACTGGCCTTGATCCAGGCCAGCGACACGGTGGCAAGGCCGAAGTCCTTGGTAAGGCCGACCTTGTAGTCGGTGTACGAGAACGCGCCGTTGTTGTTCACTTCCTGGCGCCCGGCATGCAGGTTCAGCATGAGGCCGTTGTAGACGTCGATATCGGCGCCCAGGTCCAGGTAGCCGCTGCGCTTGCTGTTCGCGGTGCCGAACAGGTTGGTGGTCGCGTGCGAATACTTGACGTAGGCCGGGCCGAAGCCCAGGCGCGCGTAGAGTTCGAACGTATTGGCGCGCGGGTTCAGGTCGTTGGACGGATACCAGTAGTACAGGCCGCCGACGTCGTAGCTGAGGTTTTCGGAAAGATTGCCGCGCTTGCCGCCGTAGACGTCCCACTCGATGTCGCCGTCGCCGCCGAGATCCTTCGTCCATTTGATGGTGGACAGCCAGGTTCCCACGTACAGGCCGGTCGGGCCGTGCACGTAGTCGACGCCGCCCTGCAGCGCCGGGTCCAACCGGGTTTGCGACAGGCCGCGGTAACGGTAGTCGCTGGTGATGGCGGCGTTGTAGCTGATCTGGTGCTCAGGAGTCGCTTCTTGCGCGAACGCAGGGACACTGGAAAGGGCCAGCACGGCCCAGGTCACTGCTGCTGCACTTGTGTTGCACTTCATGACATTCCCCTTAATATTCAACAGCCAAGCGTGGCGCGGGCTGTTGCGGTTTACAATCCTGTTTGCTACACGCCTGACAACTCTTTAGCAGGATGCGTGCCAGCATGAAAAACGCGATCGGGACGCCCGGGAGTGCTTGTTTTCCCGGCCATCCGCCCCATTTGCGATTCGAATAACCCGGGAAAGCCATGCCGCGGGCGCCGCTGGCGGCGCCACGCACCAAAGCGGAAGGCGACGCACCGTGGTGGTGCACCGGTCAGACACAAGGAAATGGACATGAACAGCTTCTTCAACGACATCCAGGGCAAGATCAACCAGGCGCTGGAAAGCACGCCGGCCAAGGACATCGAGCGCAACGTCAAGGCGATGGTGACCCAGGGCTTCTCGAAGCTCGACCTCGTCACCCGCGAAGAGTTCGACATCCAGGCCCAGGTGCTGGCCAAGACCCGCGCCAAGCTCGAAGCACTGGAGCTGCGCGTGGTGGAGCTGGAATCGCGCCTGGCGGGGCAGGCTGCGCCGGCCTCCTCCACGTTCACGTCTGCCGGCAGCACCGGCGGCGCCAGCCCGGCTGCCGATGCCGCCATTCCCGGCGCCACCGACCCGGCCGCGCCGCACATCATCCTCGACAAGCCGTAATCACCCGCTTGCATTCATGCAGGAGCACAGCGCACCATGAATGCAATCGACCAGCCCGCCGGCGCCCTGGCGCCGCAGGAAGTCTCGCTCGACGTCCTGCGCGAGAAATACGCGAAGGGCCAGGAGACCGGCATCCTCGACGTACGCCGGCGCGTGGCGCGCGCCCTGGCGGCACTCGAACCCGGGCTCGATGGCGACGGCCGCACCGCGCTCGAGGAGCGCTTCGTCTGGGCCCAGGAGCAGGGCTTCGTCCCGGCCGGGCGCATCAACTCGGCCGCCGGCCTTGGCCTGCAGGCCACCCTCATCAACTGCTTTGTCCAGCCGGTGGGCGATTCCATCTCTGGCAGCGAGGACGGCCTGCCCGGCATCTACACCGCCCTGGCGGAGGCCGCCGAGACCATGCGCCGCGGCGGCGGCGTAGGCTACGATTTCAGCGCCATCCGGCCGATGGGCAGCAAGGTCCACGGCACCCGCTCGCGCGCTTCCGGCCCGGTCTCGTACATGGAGGTCTTCGACGCCTCGTGCCGCACCGTGGAATCGGCCGGCGCCCGGCGCGGGGCGCAAATGGGCGTGCTGCGCATCGACCACCCGGACATCGAACGCTTCATCGCCGCCAAGGACGAAGGCGGGCTCACCAACTTCAATATCTCGGTCGGCGTCACCGACGACTTCATGCACGCCGTGGAGGCGGACGCGCCCTTCGAGCTGGTGCACCGCGCCGAGCCGGGCGAGGAGGACGCAGCGGATGCCTACCTGCGCGAAGACGGCCTGTGGGTCTACCGGCGGGTAGCGGCGCGCGCGCTGTGGGACAAGATCATCGCCTCCACCTATGACCATGCCGAGCCGGGCGTGCTCTTCATCGACCGCATGAACGAGGAGAACAACCTCTGGTATGCGGAAGAACTGCGCGCCACCAATCCCTGCGGCGAACAGCCGCTGCCCGCCTATGGCTGCTGCGACCTCGGCTCGGTCAACCTCACCGCCTTCGTGCGCGACCCGTTCGGCGCCGAGCCGCGATTCGATTTCGAGCGCATGTGCGAAGTGGCCGCGGTGGGGGTGCGCATGCTCGACCTGGTGCTGGACGCGACCGAGTGGCCGCTGCCGCAGCAGGCTGCCGAATCGCAGGCCAAGCGCCGCATCGGCCTCGGTTTCCTGGGACTGGGCAGCGCCCTCGTCATGCTCGGCCTGCGCTACGATTCCGACGCGGGCCGGGCGATGGCGGCGCGCATCGCCGAAACGCTGCGCGACGCGGCCTACGCCACCTCGGTCGAACTGGCGCGCGAAAAAGGCCCCTTTCCCCTGTTCGATGCCATTGAATACCTGGACAGCCGTTTCGTCGAGCGCCTGCCGGAGTGGCTGCGCGAGGCCATCGGCAAGTTCGGCATCCGCAACTCGCACCTGCTGTCGATCGCCCCGACAGGCACCATCTCGCTGGCCTTTGCCGACAATGCCTCGAACGGCATCGAGCCACCCTATGCCTGGACCTACCAGCGCAAGAAACGCATGCCGGACGGCGCGATGCGCAGCTATGAAGTCGAGGACCATGCGTGGCGCCTGTACCGCCAGATGGGCTTCGACAAGGCGCAGCTGCCGCCCGCCTTCGTGACGGCGCTCGAGATGCGCGCGATCGACCACCTGCGCATGGTGCAGGCGGTGCAGCCCTTCATCGACACGGCCATCTCCAAGACCGTCAACGTGCCGGAGGATTACCCTTTCGAGGACTTCCGCGACCTGTACAGCCAGGCCTGGCATGCGGGCCTGAAGGGGCTGGCGACTTATCGGCCGAACTCGGTGCTGGGGAGCGTGCTGTCGACGTCGTCCGCATCGTCAGCATCGTCCACACCGAGCGCGGCATCGCGGCAGGCCACGCAGCCCCTCCTCCATGACGAAGACCCGCTGCGCAAGCGCTTCGAGCACCGTCCGCTCGGCGAGCTGGAGTCGGTCACCTCGAAGATCGAATACGCGACCCAGGAAGGCCGCAAGACGGCCTACCTCACCGTGAGCTTCATCCGCGCCGACGGCGTCCATGAGGGCCGGCACGTGACCATCGAGCGGCCCTTCGAGTTCTTCATGCCCTCGAACCAGCGCACCGACGGACAGCAGTGGATCACGGCCTCGATGCGCCTGCTGTCGATGGTGGCGCGCGCCGGCGGCCCGATCGCGCGGGCGCTGGCCGACATGCGCGACGTGGTGTGGGAAAAAGGCCCGGTGCGCTGCGGATTCCTGACACGCGAAGACGGCGCCCAGGTGCCGGTGTACCACGACTCGGAAGTGGCGGCGATCGCCTTCATGCTGCAGCGCGTGCTGATCCGGCGCGGCTTCCTGGATGCCTGGGGCAACGGGGTGCCGGTGCCGGAACTGGCGCGGCGTTTTGCCGAGCGCTGCGCCGGTGGCGAACCGCTGGTGCCGGAAGCCGAGCCGCAGCCGCCGACCAGCGCCGGCGCCCTGCCCGCCGTCGGCGGCGCCAGGTGCCCGGAATGCGGGGCACGGGCGCTGCGCAAGGTGGACGGCTGCACCCGCTGCGGCGAGTGCCACTATGTAGGAGAGTGCGGCTGAGGCATACTGCGCAGGTTGATCACTATTCCTGCTGCCATGCCCTACATCGCCCTCAAACACCTGCATATCACGTTTGCCGTCCTGAGCGGACTATTCTTTCTCGTCCGCGGCATCTGGATGCTGCGCCGGTCGCCGCGCCTGCAGCAGCGCTGGGTGAAGATCGTCCCGCATATCGTCGACACCCTGCTGCTGGCCAGCGCCATCGGCCTGGCCCTGTGGAGCCGCCAGTACCCGGGCCAGTCGGCCTGGCTGACGGCCAAGGTATTGGGGCTGATCGCCTACATCGTGCTGGGCGCGATCGCACTCAAGCGCGGTCGCACGCAAGGCACCCGCACTGCCGCCTTCGTCGGCGCCCTGCTGTGCTTTGCCTACATCGTCGCCGTGGCCGTGACAAAGAACCCGTTCGTCGCCTTCTAGGCTGCGCCGCCGTGCGAGCCTCAGTGCTCGCCGCCGGCGTAGATCCACATCGGTTCAGTCTTGCCGGCCCGCTCGAATCCCATGGCCCGGTAGAACGCGACCGCATCGCCGTCCGCGGTCAGCATCATCTGGTGGAAACCGGCATACCGCCCGAGCATTGATTGCATCATGCGGCGGCCGACGCCCTTGCCCTGATGGTCGGGATGCACCAGCATGTGGGGAAAGTAGACGACCAGGTGGCCGTCCGAGATGGCGTTGCCGATGCCGACGAGTTCGGACCCGATGCGGGCGGTGACGAGCGCATGCGAGCTGCGCAGCGCAGCCATCAGCTGCGCGGGCTTGTCTGCCGACGACCAGCCGTTGGCCCGGTACAGGCGGATGACTTCGTCCTCGTCGATGCGGTCGGCAAGCGATACTGCGATGTCCATGGGGCGTCTATTCTGTTTGCAGGACCTGCCATGGTAACGCGCATCGCCGGGCCATGCTCGGCCCGTCCCCCGGACCGGCGGCAAGGCCGGTCCGGGAGGCGCACTGCGCGTCTTCAGTCGACGCTGACTTCCTTGCGATTGTCGCGCGAGACGCGGTCGATCATCTTGTTGTAGGGATCGACGCCGACCTCGAAAGGCTTCTCCTTGACCGTGACGGTCACCACCGGCTTGTCGCCCTGCAGCACGCGCTTCTCCAGCAGCAGCACGCGCTCGTCCTTCTCCCTGGCGCCATCGGCGCGCGCGAACACGCCGATTTCCACTGCTTCGTCGTAGGCGCGCGGGCTTTCCTTGCCCTTGCCGTCCGCTTCCATCTTCGCCAGGTGCAGCTGCATGGTCACGTCCCACTGGCCGTCCGCACGCTTGACCGCTTTCGCATCAAGGATGCGGTTATCGTAGAAGACGATCTTCTCGAACAGGTCCGCGATCAGTCCATGCTTGTCCTTGGGCGCTTCGGCGCGGATGTAGTCGAGCAGCTCGGCGGAAGTGGTGAACGGCGACTCCTGATAGCCCTTGTCCTGAAGGAAGCGCTTCAGGGCGCGGTTCAACGCTTCTTCGCCGATCTCGTCGCGCAGGCGGTAGAACACCAGGCTGCCCTTGCGGTAGTGGATGTAGTCCTGGTTCTCTACGCGGTACAGGGGCAGCTCCTCGATGCGCTCGCCGCCCCGGCTGCTGAGATAGCGGTCCAGCTCATAGCGCAGGAAGCGGCGCATCTGGTGGCGGCCGTATTCCTTTTCCATCACCATCAGCGCCGAGTACTGCGACAGCGATTCGATCAGCATGCTCGCGCCCTGCACGTTGGCGGCGGTCACCTGGTGGCCCCACCACTGGTGGGCCATCTCGTGCGCCGTCACGTAGAACACGTAATCGATGGCTTCCTTGTCGCGCAGGTCGGCAATGAAGCCGATCGATTCCGAGAACGGGATCGTATTGGCGAAGGACTGCGCGAAGGTCGCGTAGTTGGGGAACTCGATGATGCGCACCTGCTTGTGCTGGTAGGGCGTGAAATGGGTCGCGAAGTAGTCCAGCGCCTTCTGCGTGCCTGCAATCATCCGGTCCACGTTGTAGGCATGCTTGCGGTCGTGGTAGATCTCGATCGGGATGCCCTTCCAATCGCCCTTCTTCACCTGCCAGTCGGCCGAGAGGTAGGCGAAGAACGGCATCATCTTCTGGTCCATCTTGTACTGGAAGTAGTTGCGGCCGTGTTCCTTCCACGACTTCTGCAGGTAGCCCGGCGACAGCGCGATCTGGTCGCCGCTGGTCGAGACCGTGGTCTCGAAGCTGATCCAGTCCGCTTCCGGGCCGAACATCGAATGCCGGCGGGCGGCCTGGTCTTCGAGCCTGGCCATGCGTTCCGGTTCGCCAAGGCCGCGCTTGCGGCGTTCGTTGCGGTCCTGCAGTTCGAAACTCGACTGGTAGCCCAGCTGCGGGAAGAACTCGCGGTTGTTGAAGAAGGTGCCGTTCAGGTTGATCGTGTCGGCGCTGCCTCCGTTCGAGAAGCCCGGACGGCGCACGTCGACGGTGAATTCCAGCGGCAGGCGTTCGCCCGGCTGCATCGGCGTGGCCAGCTTCAGGATGCTGAAGCCGTACTCCTTGTCGCTCACCACCACCTGGTGGGGCGGCAGCCTGGTCCAGGTCGTGACGACGTCGCTATTCACCTGCAGCGGCAGGCTGTCGACCGGCTTGCCGGTCTTGTTCTCCAGGACGTAGCTGCCGCGGATAGTGAGGCGGCGCTGTTCCGGATACAGGTCCACCGCTGCCCGCACATCGGTCACCTTCGCATGCGGCAGGTCCTTGTACTTGCGGTAGGTCTTCTCGTAGTGCGCCTGCTTGTCCATGCGGACGTTGCCGGGCTCGTAACGCGCCAGGGTATTGGTGTTGTAGAAGATCCAGCCGCCGGTGGCGGCGAAGGCGACGCCGCACAAGGCCAGCGCCAGGCCGGGCGCGCCTTTCAGGCGGCGCCCCGCTTCGCGCACGCGCAGCTTCCACTCGACGGACAGGCCGCGCACCCAGAAGGCCTGGGCCACGATCAGGGCCGCCACGATGAACAGGCTCCAGTACAGCGCGAACCAGCTCCAGCCTTCGAGGAAGTGGCCGAAGCCGTTCATGTCCGAGTACGGGGTACGCGGCAGTCCGGCGATGTTGTACAGGTTGTGGTCGAAGTGCAGGATGCTCGCGACGATCTGCGAGACCATGAACAAAATCATCAACAGGTAGCCGATGAACTTGTTGTTGGTCACCACCTGCAGCACGACGGCGAACAGGCCCATCAGCACGAAAGGCAGGCCCGCGACCAGCATGCCCTTGAAGTACACCGACCACTCGACCGGCGCGCCGCCCTTGAACAACTGGATGACGACCGCCGCCAGCACGCCGGTGAGCAGGAAGGCCAGCACCACGCCAGTCAAGGCCAGGCTCTTGGCCACCAGCGGCGCCCAGTTCGGCATCGGCATCGCATCGTTGACATCGGCGATGTGGACCTGGCGCTCCTTGAAGATCAGTTCCCCGGAATAGAAGGTAACGATAATAAGCAACATGAAGGTGAAGCTGCCGTTCAGCATCTCGACCATCAGGTGGGTCATCGGGTAGACGGTGGTGCCGAAGATCTCGCCCATCTGGCTCGCCGCACCGACGAGGTTCAGCACGCTAAACAGCAGCATGACGAGGAAGGGCACGCTCTTGAACACCGCGGCCGCATCGAAGACGAGGATGTGCCAGCACTGGATCCAGCGCGTGGAAGCGGTGAAACGCGGCTCGATGCGCGGCAGCTTGAGCTGGACAGGCACGGGCGCCGCCTGGGACTGCGCCTTGGCCTTGCCGAACAGGCGCTTGCCGGTGCCGGCGCGCTGCGGCTTGAACAGGGCAAGGGTCAGGCCGAACAGCACCAGCGCGACCGCGCTCCACAGCAGGCGATTGGCCAGCACGTAGCCGCCCAGGTCGGGCAGTCCCGCGTTGCGTTCGGCGGTGGAGAAGTAGCGCGTGGCACGCGACAGCGCCCGGCCGCCGAACGGATCGGCCAGGACCGCGATCCAGTCGTTGTTGATGTCGGAAGTGAAGTTGCCGGCAACGATGTACAGGACGAAGAAGGCCAGCACGCCCACATACACGAGCATGATCGAGCGCGTGGTCGCGGCCAGCAGCAACAGGAGCGCCCCCATCAGGAGCAGGTTCGGCAGCACCAGTACGCCCAGGCCCCACAGGTAGGCGCCGCCCGGGAAGGGACCGACGCGCTGCGCGTCGACCCAGGGCATCACCGGCCCGAGCATCATGCCGATCACGATGGCGGCGAAGATGACCGTGCAGGCCAGCAGGCCGGCGGCGAAGCGGCCGACCAGGTAGTCGCGCTTCTTCATCGGCGTGGCGAAGAGCATGTCGGAGATGCCCACTTCGCTGTCGCGCAGCACGGTGCCGGCGATGAAGATGGTGACGACGAACATCGACATCAGGCTGAACACGCCCAGCATCTGCGCCACCACGACCGGCGCATTGCGGTTCACGTTGCCGATGCCGCCGCCGACCTGGATCGCATCGGTGGTGGAAGCGCCGAAGGCCAGGGCGCCGAAGATCAGCGCGCATACCCACAGCAGCGGCTGGCGCAACTGCGTCGCCAGCTCGAACTTGAAGAATTCCCTCAACATGGCCGCTCCTTATGCCGGGACCGTCGGGGCGGCCGCAGGCGCGGACGCAGCCGGCGGCGCCGAGGCGCGGCTGGCATTGCGGATCTGCAGGAAGTACACGTCCTCCAGGTCCGGCTCGACGCTGACGAAACCGTCGTCCGGCTGCGACTCGGCGAACACGTTGATCTGCGGGCGGCCGCCCACCAGGCGCGTGGACAGCACGTTGAAGCGCTCCTGGTACTGGGCCAGCTCGTCCTGGCCGACGGTGCGGCGCCAGACGTGGTTCCTGAGCGTCTCGATCGCGGCCTGCGGTTCGCCCTGCAGCAGCACCGTGCCTTTCGCGATCATGGCCATGCGCGGGCACAGGTCGGTCACGTCTTCCACGATGTGGGTGGACAGGATCACGACCACTTGCTCGCCGATCTTGGCCAGCAGGTTCAGGAAACGGTTGCGCTCATCGGGGTCCAGGCCCGCGGTGGGCTCGTCGACGATCACCAGGCGCGGCGCGCCCAGCAAGGCCTGGGCGATGCCGAAACGCTGGCGCATGCCGCCCGAATAGGTGCCGAGGGCGCGCTTGCGGGCGTCCCACAGGTTGGTTTGCTGCAGCAGCGCTTCCACGGCTTCCTTGCGCTCGCCCTTGCCCGTCAGGCCCTTGAGCACCGCGAAGTGGTTCAGCAGGCGCTCGGCGCTGACCTTCGGGTAGACGCCGAAATCCTGCGGCAGGTAGCCCAGTTGGCGGCGCAGGCCTTCCTTGTCCTTCAGGACATCGAGGCCGTTGAAGTGGATGCTGCCGCTATCGGGATCCTGCAGCGTCGCAATGGTGCGCATCAGCGAGGACTTGCCCGCGCCGTTCGGCCCAAGCAGCCCGAACATCCCGTTGGGAATCTCCAGGCTGACATTGTTGATGGCCTTCACGCCGTTCGCGTAGGTCTTGTTGAGCTGCTTGATCGATAGCATCTGCGGGGTCTCCAGGTTCTGTTGATGATTCGTTGCCGGGGCCTTGGCCGGACGGCAGGTATTGCCTTGCAGATAATGTACGGTTAATGAAAAGTAATGGAACTTTTTTTGTGACCGCTTGCGGAAATAGGGGAACGAGTGACGTATTTTTGCCATACAGGGACAGGCCTGGACGCTTATCGATGCATGCCGCATAGCTGCCGGGACCGGGCAGGCTCGTGGCTGCCGGCCCGCCGCTTGCGCTGGCTCCACGCCCTGTTACGGCAAAGGCCGCGCCGCCTTTGCGCAGACCGGCGATAATCCCGTCTCTTCCATTCGTTCCACCCACATGGCACAACCTGACATGAACGACTTCGACAGCGTTCCCCTGGAGTTTTTCCAGGACTACCCGGAGCCGGGCGTCAATTTCATCGACGTCGGCTGCATCTTCGATACGCCCGAGTATTGGCGCCTCGCCATCGACACCCTGTATGCGCGGACCGAGGCCATGCACTTCGACTTCATCCTGTCGATGGACGCGCGCGGATTCATGATTGCCGGTGCCCTTGCCTACGAGCGCAGGGTCGGCTTCGCCATGGCGCGCAAGGCGGGCAAGCTGCCCGGCAAGGCGATCAGCATCGACTACCAGCGCGAGTACGGCAGTGCGACCATCGAGATCCAGCCCGAGCGCATCAAGGGCCAGCGCGTGCTGATCGTCGACGACGTGCTTGCTACCGGCGGCACCATCGAAGCGGCAGCATCCCTGCTGCGCCAGATCGGGAAAGACGTGGTCGGGGCGGCGGCCCTGTTCGATATCGCGTTCTTCAGGGACCGGCGCGCGCTGACGATGCCGGTGGTGAGCTTGCGCGAGGTCTGACTAGGACGTCGTGTCGAAGACCGGCGCGATGGCGATCGCTGCCAGCACCAGGGCCAGCGGGACGGTGGACACGAAGCCGAGGTAGTAGAACCCGAGTGCTCCGGCAAGGCCCCCGGCCAAAAAGGAGGCGATCAGGATCGCGTGGATGCGCAGCTTGTGGCGGTTGGCGATGACGGGCACGCACCTAGCGTCGGGCTGCCGGCGGTTCCAGTAGAGCAGCTTGCCGATCTCGATGCCCAGGTCCGTCGTCAGCCCGGTCACGTGCGTCGTGCGAATCTCGGCCCGCGAGATCTTGGTGATCAGGGCGTTCTGCAGCCCCATGGTGAAACACAGCATGATCACGGCCAGCGACACGTCGGCCAGTTCATGCTTCTCGAGCGTGGCGCCGAAGGCGCCGAACAGCAGGATCAGGCTGGCCTCGAGCAGGAGCGGCGCCGCATACAGGTGGCGGACGTCCCTGCGGCGCAGGACATTCACCAGCATGGCGGTGACGACGGCGCCCGCCACAAAGGCCACCCAGGAGATGGCCGCGATGCCTGCCAGCGCGAAGTTGCGCAACACGATCTGGTCCGCCAAGGCCGACACCATCCCGGTCATGTGCGAAGTGTACTGGCCGATCGCGAGGAAGCCGCCCGCGTTGAGCGCGCCCGCCACCAGCGTCAGGATGACGCCGATGTGCAGGTCCGCCCGTCCGCTACGGTGCTGGGCTGTGAGTCCGGACAGGTACTGGATGGGCATCGGGGCGAGTCTCGATAACATCGGCAACATCGGCATCGTGCATGCTGGCAATTTAAAGAGATGATACTCCGCGCGACTGCTCGCCCTCAAATCCTCGGCAGTCAATGCTTCTACCATGTGGCAAGCATGATGATCCGCCGGAGAGGAGCGAGATGAGTCTGGCAGTATTGAAGAGCCGCGCCCTCGCCGGAATGGCGGCGCCCGTCGTCAACGTCGAGGTCCACCTGGCCAACGGCTTGCCCGCCTTTACCATCGTCGGCTTGCCGGACGCCGAAGTGCGCGAAGCCAAGGACCGCGTGCGCGCGGCCCTGCAGAATTCCGGCTTCACCATTCCGCCGCGCCGCATCACCGTCAACCTGGCGCCGGCCGACCTGCCGAAAGAATCCGGGCGCTTCGACCTGCCGATCGCACTCGGCATCCTGGCGGCCTCGCAGCAAATCCCGCTCGAGGCGCTGGCGGGCTACGAGTTCGCCGGCGAGTTGTCCCTGTCCGGCGAGCTGCGACCCATCCGCGGCGCACTGGCCATGAGTTTCGCGATGCTGCGCCAGCACGCGGGCGATGGCTTCGATGGGTCCAATGGCCGCGCGCGCGCTTTCATCCTGCCGCTTGCGAACGCCGACGAGGCGGCGCTGGTGGCCGATGCCGCGATCTACCCTGCCCGCACCCTGCTTGAGGTGTGCGCCCACTTTGCCCACGCTGCGGGCGGGGCACGGCTGGCGCGCCACCGGGGTCAGCCGCCCGAGACAAGGGTCGACTATCCGGATTTTTCCGAGGTCAAGGGCCAGCACACGGCCAAGCGGGCCCTGGAGGTGGCGGCGGCCGGCAGCCATTCGATCCTGCTGGTCGGCCCGCCCGGCGCGGGAAAAAGCATGCTGGCGGTGCGCTTTCCTGGCCTGTTGCCGCCGATGGGCGAAGACGAGGCGCTGGAGTCGGCCGCGGTGCAGTCGATCGCCGGCAGCTTCGCGCCACAGCGCTGGCGCCGGCGGCCGTTTCGCAGTCCCCACCATACGAGTTCGGGCGTGGCGCTGGTCGGGGGCGGCAACCTGCCGCGCCCCGGCGAAGTGTCGCTGGCCCACCATGGCGTGCTGTTCCTGGATGAGCTGCCCGAGTTCGACCGCCGCGTGCTCGAGGTGCTGCGCGAGCCGCTGGAATCGGGCCAGATCACCATTTCGCGGGCCGCGCACCAGGCCGACTTTCCGGCGCGCTTCCAGCTGGTGGCGGCCATGAACCCCTGTCCCTGCGGCTGGCTCGGCCACCCGTCGGGCAAATGCCGCTGCACGCCTGAAGCCGCGCAGCGCTACCAGGACCGTGTTTCCGGCCCCCTGCTCGACCGCATCGACATCCAGCTGACGGTAGCGGCCATGCCGCCCGAGGGCATCGGCGCCCCGGCCGACGGCGAGCCGAGCGCGGCGATTGCGCAGCGGGTTGCGGCGGCGCATTCGCTGCAGCTGGCGCGCCAGGGCAAGCCGAACCAGCGCCTGGGCCCGGGCGAGATCGACCGCTACTGCCGTCCCGATGCGGCCGGCGAAGGCCTGCTGCGCGCCGCCATGCAACAATTGCAGTGGTCGGCGCGTGCCTACCACCGCGTGCTCAAAGTGGCGCGCACAGTGGCCGACCTGGCCGGGACGGAAGGGGTGGCGGCGCAGCACATCGCGCAGGCGATCCAGTACCGGCGCGCCTTGCGCGAAGCCTGAGCCATGCGTGGCAGGTAGTGGTTGCGTTCGATGCGCTGCCTGCTACCATCATGGGATGCACACCAAACGACTCTTCGGCGCTTCGCTTGCCGTCCTTGCCCTCGGCCTTGCCGGCTGCTCGCCCACCTACAACTGGCGCGACCACACCAGCAGCGACGGTAGCTTCCGCGTCCTGTTCCCGGCCAAGCCCTCGACCCATACCCGCCCCGTCGACCTGGGCGGCATCAAGGTCGACATGACCATGACCGCGGCCGAGGTGGAGGGCACGACCTTCGCCGTCGGCACCGCCGTGGCGCCGGATGCGGGCCTGGCGCAGGCCACCCTGCCTGCGATGCGCCAGGCGCTGCTGCGCAATATCGGGGCCAGCGCGCCCGCCGGCGAGACGCTCGATGTCGATGCGGTCGGCAAGGGTAACGGCAAGCCAGTGCGCCTGGTCGGGCGCTTCGTCGCGAAAGGCACGCGCATGTACCAGGTGATCGTGGTCGGCAAGCCGGGCGCGATGCCCCCCGAGCACACCGAGCAATTCCTCTCTTCCTTCGTCCCGCAATGATGAACGACATCGGCATGACCCAGGGCGCGGCGCTGCGCACGCTAGGGCTGAGCAAAGCCTTCGGCCGCCCGGCGGTCGACGGGCTCGATCTGCAGGTGCGGCGCGGCGAACTGTATGCCCTGCTCGGCCCCAACGGCGCCGGCAAGACCACGACGCTGCGGATGGTGACCGGCTTGCTGGCGCCCGATGCCGGCCGCGTCGAGGTCTTCGGGATCGACCTGGAGCAGGCCCCGCTGGAGGCCAAGCGCCGCATGGCGTATTTGCCGGACGATCCGATGTTGTACGGGAAACTCAAGCCGACCGAGTACCTCGAATTCGTGGCCGGGCTGTGGGGCGTCGATGCGCGCGCGGCCGAGCCGCGGGCGCGCGCGCTGCTCGACTGGCTCGACCTGAGCCCGCATGCGCACGAGCTGACCGAAGGTTTTTCGCGCGGGATGAAGCAGAAACTGGCGCTGGCCGGGGCCCTGATCCATGAGCCCGAACTGCTGATCCTGGACGAACCGCTCACCGGCCTGGACGCCGCCGCGGCGCGCCAGGTCAAGGACCTGCTGCTCTCGCACGTCGCCAAGGGCGGCACCGTGATCCTCACGACCCACATCCTGGAGGTGGCGGAACGCCTGGCGCAGCGCATCGGCATCATCCGGCAGGGCCGCCTGATCGCGGAGGGCACGCTGGACGAGCTGCGCGAGCGCACCAGCGGCGCCAGCCTCGAAGACGTGTTCCTGCAGCTGACCGCGCAGCCATGATGGCCGTCCCGGGCAGCATCCCCTGGCTGTTCCGCCACGAGTTGCGGCTGCTGTGGTTCAACGCCGCATCCGGCAAGCCGGGCAAGGCAGCGGCGCGCCGACCGGGAACGGCGGGACTGGCAACCATCGGCGCGGCCTGGCTGGCGCTGCATGCGCTGGCTTACTTCGCGGTCGGGAAGCTCGCCGGCATCGGCATGCACGATCCGCGCATCTTCGTGGCGGTGAGCGCCCTGCTGTTCGGCCTCATGACCTTGATGCTCTCGAGTGCGCTCAAATCGAGCGTGATGGTGCTGTTCGAACGGGGCGACCTGGACCTGCTGCTGTCCTCGCCCCTGCCCTCGCGCAGCATCTTCACCGTCCGCCTGGGCACGGTGGCCGTCGGCACGGCGGCGCCTTACCTGTTCTTCCTGGGACCGTTTGCCCACATGGGCGCCCTGCTCGGCCATCCGGGCTGGCTGGCGCTTTATCCCGTCCTGCTGGGCATCGCCACCATGGTCGCCTGCGCGGCGATGCTGCTGACGCTCGGCCTGGTGCGTACGATCGGTGCGCGCCGCACCCGTGTCGTGGCGCAGATCATCGGCGCCATGGCCGGTGCGATGATCTTCATCCTGTCGCAGGTCTTCTCGCACTTCGCCTCGCGCATGGAAGCGCAGGCCTTGCAGGCGTTTGCCCAGGCCTTCGCCTCCGACGGGTTGCTGGGGTTCGACAGTCCGCTATGGCTGCCGGGCCGTGCGTTGCTGGGCGAACCACTCCCCGTGCTGGGGATCGCGGCGCTGGCAGCCGGCGCCTTTGCCTTCACGGCAGGCCGCACGCACCGCTTTTTCGTCCATGGCTTGCAGCAGGCTGCCTCCTCGTCCAGGGCAGCGCGCAGACCCCAGGGCGGCGCCCGCTATCGCTTCGGGCGTGGCCTGGTGGCGACGGTGCTGTTCAAGGAATGGCGGCTGATCCTGCGCGACCCGCACCTGATCTCACAGGTGGCGCTGCAGCTGATCTACCTGCTGCCGCTGTTCTTCGTCATCTTCCAGCGCGGCGAGCTGCGCCTGACGGCGCTCGGCGCCGGCTTGACGCTGCTGTGCAGTTCGCTGACGGCCTCGCTGGCATGGATCGTGGTGTCGGCCGAGGATGCCCCCGACCTGCTGCGCCTGTCGCCGGCGCCCCAGCGCAGGATACGCTTCGCCAAGCTGGGAGCGGCCGTCCTGCCTTCGCTCGCGCTGGTGCTGGTCCCGCTGGCCTGGCTGCTGGTGCGCGCCCCGCTCGCGGGCCTGGGGGTGCTGGTGTGCGTGACGGGGGCGGTCTGCACGGCGGCGCTGATCGTTCACTGGTGCGGACGGCCGGGGTCGCGCAGCGATTTCCAGGTACGCGGCAAGAGCGATTTCCTGACCACGATCCTCGAGCTGTGCAACAGCCTGGCATGGGGTGGCCTGGCTTGGGCGCTGTCGACGCTGGTCAAGGACGCCTCCGAGAAGCTCGTCGTCATCACGTCTCTAACCGTCCTGGCAGTGGCGGCGGTGCTGGGCTTGTCCTGGTTCCTGCGCCGGCCGCAGGATTGAGTGCGTGCGGGGAATGACCAGGTTTCCAAGACGTGTTATCGTTTAGTCACTAACAAATCAATGGGCACAGCTATGTTGATTACATTCAAATGTAAGTCTTATCCTGAGGTCTTGATGTACCAGGAGCACGCCAAGCGCATCCTGGACCTGCTGCACAAGGATATCGAACGCGGCGTCATCACCGCCGAAGAGGCGCCGCGCGCGGTGGCGCTGCTCGAAGGCGAAATCGAGGAAAGCCGCAAGCACCAGGTATCGGAACAGGTTGAGCGCGATGTGCATGCTCACCATGGCGATACCGAAGACAGCGAACATGAACCGATCGAGGTCGTGAGCTTCCCGACGCGGGCCTTCCCGCTGTTGGAGATGCTGCGTTCCGCCCGGGACCAGCACACCGATGTGTTATGGGGCGTGTAAGCGTATCTTGACGAGGCAAGCGGGGCTGCGGCCCCGCTTTTTCATGCGCGCCGCATTTCTTCGATCTCCTACCGAGCCAATTTCATGACGCAGCACAAGCGTCTGTCGAATGGACTGAACTGCGTAGAACTCAGCACTTAAGCTTGCTCGATGAGTTCCAACACGGAAGGAGATGGAGATGAGGCACTTCATGCAGCGGTTCGTTTCGCTTGCGAGAAGATGCAAAACATGACGAGCGGCGGCGCCTTTAGCGTCAGCGTACCGAATATAGCCTGGTACCCGTCAGATGCATTGAATGGATCGGACGGTAGTGCCTGGGTGCAGAACTTCCAGCAGTTGCAAGCCGGTGGGGGATCGGGCTTCAATCCGGAATCGAACCGTGTCGTTGGCGTGACTGCAGGCTACCTTCCTTACCCAGGCCAGATGCATGTCGCGTCCATTCCGGATGGCCGGTGGGTTGTCCTGTTCAATGCGATCTGCGCCCTTAGCGCCGGCAATTGCATCTAGGGCGGATGGCCTGGCCACGCTTTCTGAGGCAACGGCGCATGTGAGGCCAGGGCGAGGTCGGGCACGCGCCAAGCAAACAACCCCAACCAGGGCAAGGATTCGCCAGGCGAATCCGGACGGCGGCTTGTGCAAACAAACGCAAAAAAGCCCATCCAGGTCACTGGATGGGCTTTCTCTTATAACTAGCCTGACGATAACCTACTTTCACACTGGTTGCAGCACTATCATCGGCGCAAAGTCGTTTCACGGTCCTGTTCGGGATGGGAAGGGGTGGGACCGACTTGCTATGGTCATCAGGCTTTGACTTGTCTGAGCCAGCTTGCGCTGAGCTCACAATCCGGGAAGAAGTATCGTTCTTTTTGTTCTTGGGGTAGTTCGTTTTGGTATCAACAAACTGCAGCTGTATTCTTGACTTGTCTATAGCCTACCAAGGTTATAGGGACAAGCCGTACGGGCAATTAGTACTGGTTAGCTTA
>NZ_JCASIF010000006.1:0-260407 GCF_059686055.1 Telluria sp. ZB4P34
CTTGCTCACACTGGACTCCAAACGATTCGGAGTCGACAGCATGAGCTATCTAGCAAAAGCGGACATTTCAACTTTGCTAGATCCGGACATTACAACTTTGCTCTAACAGGGTGGGCGCCCATCGCCGCGGCGCCAGGTGCGGGTTCAGGAGAATGCGGCCGGATCGGGCAGCGCCGCGAAGCGCGGCAGTTCCGCGCCGTCGACGCGGACGGTGTCGAAGAAGGCGGCGCGCGGACGTACCCAGACTGCGCCGTCCTGGCCGCGGTAGACCATCACGGGCGTGTGGTCCGCTTCCATGAGAGCTTCGCAGACCAGCTCGTACACGCCGCCCTTGTAATGGCGGTAGCGCTGCACCGCGGATCAGGCCTTGCTGTCGGCCAGGGCCTTCTGCTTCTTCTTGAGGTTCTGGATGACCTTCAGCACGCCTTCCATGCCGGCGGCTTCATCCAGTTCGCTGAAGGCGTCGAGCACCTCGTTCAGCACGCGGTTGCGCACCGCGGCTTCGTCCTGCGTGACGGCCGGCTTCTGCTCGGCGTCCTTGGCGAATTTCGACGGCGCCTCGGCTGCCGCCTTGGCGCCGTGCGTCAGTGCCGCCTGCCAGATGACCCAGCGGCGCTGGGTTTCATAGACGAGGTATTCCTCGGGCTTGTCTTCGCGGCGGCGGGTGATGTGGCCTTCGCGCGCGGCCCACGCTTCGAATGCAGTGCGCATTTCATTCCTTTGTAAATCGGCGTTCGGGTTCATGTGCTATCGAAAAAACAATATTTCGCATAGTACCACTTTGCACCGTGCCAACATGCCCGCACGATTGCTGCGGACCGTGGACGAATCGAACTCGTTCAAGTCTGCAGATAGTACAAGACTAGTTGCATCAACGCAATACAATTATTCCCATGTGGAAACAGTGTTAAACGCAGTGGCACTAGTTTAATGCTTTTGCGAACGCTTTTATAGGGCGCATCGCAGAAAACCTGCATATTTTTATCATTCTATTAATGTAGTTTATCACACACACTTGCCTCGCACGCAATTTTGTAAGCTATTTAACAACATTTAAGGTGTTGGGCAATAGGAACGAATGTGTATTTTGGCAATCTGCTCTTTTGGCCAGCGGCAAGCGTTATCATGCCGCCTTTACACACCGCTCACTGCCATGAAGATCGCCACCTGGAACGTCAACTCCCTGAAAGTCCGCCTGCCCCACCTGCTCACCTGGCTCGACGCCAACCCGGTCGACGTGCTGTGCCTGCAGGAGACGAAACTCACCGACGACAAGTTCCCGCTGGCCGAGATCGAGGCCGCCGGCTACCAGGTCGCCTTCAGCGGCCAGAAGACCTACAACGGCGTGGCGATCCTGTCCAGGCACCCGATCGAAGACGTCCAGAAGAACAATCCGCGCTTCGAGGACGAGCAGCAGCGCCTGCTCGCCGCCACCATCGCGGGGATGCGCATCGTGTGCGCCTACATGCCGAACGGACAGGAAATCGGCAGCGACAAGTTCGCCTACAAAATGGCCTGGCTGGCCGCGCTGCGCGAATGGATGGCCGCCGAGATGGCCGCGCATCCGCAACTGGCCCTGCTGGGCGACTACAACATCGCGCCGGAAGCGCGCGACGTGCACGATCCGGCGCAGTGGGAGACCCACATCCACTTCACGGCGCCGGAGCGCGAGGCGATGCAGGCCTTGATGGCGCTGGGACTGGTGGACGCCTTCCGCCTGTTCGAGCAGCCCGACAAGCAGTACAGCTGGTGGGATTACCGGCAGATGGCCTTCCGCCGCAACCGCGGCCTGCGCATCGACCACATCCTGCTCACGGACGCGCTGGCCCGGCGCTGCAGCGCCTGCCATATCGACCGCGAGACCCGTAAGTGGGAGCAGCCGTCGGACCATGCGCCCGTGGTCGCAACGATCGCGGACTGACCGTCACGGGCGCTCCGCCGGCCGTGATCTTGCCCCGGACCGGATCGCGTTTATTCCTTGTTCCCGCCCGGCGCCAGCGCCGCCAGCAGCTGCGCCGCTTCTCCCGGCGGCAGCGGGCGCGCGAACAGGTAGCCCTGCGCGAACTGGCAGCCGTTGTTGCCGAGCAGCCCATACTGCCCCTCCGTCTCGACGCCTTCGGCCACCACCGACAGCCCCAGGCTGTTCGCCAGCGCCATCACGGCCGCCACGATGGCGCGGTCTTCCGCGCTGGCTTCGAGCTCGCGCACGAAGGCGCGGTCGATCTTGATCTTGCGGACCGGGAAGCGCTTCAGATAGGCCAGGCTGGAATAGCCGGTGCCGAAGTCGTCGATCGACAGGCGCATGCCCATGCCGTTAATCTGGCGCAGGATGTCGAGGGTACGGCCGCCATGCTGCATCAGCGCGGTCTCGGTGATCTCGAACTCCACCAGCGCCGGATCGATGCCGGTCTCGCCGACGATGCGGCGGATCGAGTCCACCAGCCCGTCGTGCATGAACTGGCGCGCCGACAGGTTGATCGCGAGCGGCACCGCGAGCAGGCCCTGGCGCTGCCACGCCACGCACTGTTCGCAGGCGCTGCGGATCACCCACTCGCCCACCGCCACGATCATCCCGTTCTCTTCCAGGATCGGGATGAACTCGTCCGGCCCCACCAGTACCTCGGCGCCGCTGTCGTCGCGGCGGCGCCAGCGCAGCAAGGCCTCGAGGGCGTGCAGGCGGCGCGTCCTGGTGTCGATGATGGGCTGGAAGTGCAGCTCGAACTCGCCGCGCGCGAGTGCGCCGCGCAGCTTCGACTCCAGCTCGAAGCGACTGGCCGCCGCCTGGTTCAGGCTCTGGTCGAAGAACTGGTAGTTGTTGCGGCCGGACGCCTTGGCGTGGTACATCGCGGCATCGGCATGGCGCATCAGGGTGTCGACGTCGTTGCCGTCGTCCGGGCACAGGCAGATGCCGATCGAGGGCGAGATGTGCAGGGCATGCCCGTCCAGGTGGAAGGGCGTGGACAGCGCGTCGATGATCTTGTCGCCCACCAGCGCGCACTCCGGCGCGCCGCCGACGTCCGGCAGCAGCACCACGAATTCGTCGCCGCCCAGGCGCGCCACGGTGTCGCTGTTGCGCACCGCCGCGCACAGGCGCTTGGCCACTTCGCGCAGCAGGTGGTCGCCGGTAGCGTGCCCGAGCGAGTCGTTGATGGTCTTGAAGCGGTCGAGGTCGATGAACATCACGGCCAGCCTGCGCCCGCCATGCCCGAGCTTGCGCTGCACCGCGCGCAGCGCGCACTCGATCCGGTCGGACAGCAGCGCGCGGTTCGGCAGGCCGGTCAGGCTGTCGTGGTAGGCCATGTGGTGCACACGCGCCTCGGCCTGGCGCCGCTCGGCGATCTCGTCCTGCAGCAGGGCGTTGGCGCCCGCCAGTTCGGCGGTGCGTTCGGCCACGCGGATCTCGAGCTCGTCGCGCGCGCGCCGGATCGCGTCGGCCGCCTCGCGGCGCGCGGTGACGTCGTCGATCAGCCAGACGCTGCGCCCGCTTTTCTTCTGCACGTCGAACAGGCGCCCCGACAGGCGCGCCCAGAACAGCGTGCCGTCGCGGCGCGCCATCCGGTATTCCGCCATGTGTACCTGGCCGGCCTCGAAGCTGCGCGCGGTATCGAGGCGCGCCATCTTCCATGCCGCCTCGTCCGGGTACAGGCGGCGCACCGGGGTGCCGTCCATGCCGCCCGCCGGACTGCCGAACAGCTCTTCCATCTTGCTGTTGCAATGCAGGGTCATGCCATCCTCGACCACCGCGATGCCCAGCACCGCGTTGTCGAGGATGGCGCGGTTCTCCATCAGCGCATTGCGCAGCTGGATTTCGTCGGTGCGCTCGCGCGTGCGGTCCTCGAACATCCAGATGGTGCCGAGTTCAGGGTCTTCCGGGTTGAACAGGTAGCCATGCAGCTGCCCCCAGATGCGGCTGCCGTCCTTGCGCACCAGCTCGGTCTCGGCGCGGTAGGGCTCGCCGCGCGCGAGCAGCGGATAGGCCAGTGCGCCGAAGTCGAGGAAGGCCTGGTCGTCCGGGTAGACGATGCGGGTCGAACGCCCGAGCGCCTCGCCGTCGCGGTAGCCGAACATGCGGGCGAAGGCCGGGTTGTAGCGCTGGATCACCCGGTTGCGGGTGACCATGATGCCGACCGTCGCATTGTTCATGATGGCCTGCACCTCGAACAGCACCTGGCGCGACTCGGTCACGTCTTCGGTGATCCAGATCGTGCCGGCTTCGCGCGTCTGCGGGTCCACCGCGCGGGCGCGCAGCCGCGCCCACATCGTCGAACCATCACGGCGGCGGAATGGATGCTCGCCCTTCTCGAACAGGCTGCCCGTGGCCAGCACCGGATACGCTTCCGCGGTCAGCATTTGGTAGGCTTCCGGAGAATCGAAGATCTCCATCGGATGCATCCGGCTCAGTTCGGCATAGGAATAGCCGAGCATCTCGCAAATGCGCGGGTTGCAGGACTTGATTTGCCCCGGCAGGGTAAACAGGATGCCGACCGGCGCATTCTCGAGGATGGCGCGCTGCTCGCGCAGGGCCACGTGCAGCAGCTCCTGCTCGAGGTCGCTTCCGTCGGCCTTGTCGGCCTTGTCGGCCTGCGCCTGCGGCTGTGCTGCCGCTGCGGGGTCGGCCGCGAGCGCGTCCTTGCTGGGGTGTCGGTCCATGTGGTTAATGCTTGCCAATTTAAATTGCAATTTAGCAATCATAAACCACAAACGGGCGATGTTCCAAAATTAACAAGCAGGAATGATGGATAGCGTTGCTGCTACCCATCATTACCGATGGAAGATTACTTAAAAGCAATCTCCAGGTACGCGCACCCAGCCTTCCATCAGCACGCGGGCGCTGCGGCTCATGATGGCCTTGGCCACGCTCCACTCGCCATTGTCGAACACGGCTTCGGCGCCGACCCGCAGCGTGCCCGATGGATGGCCGAAGCGCACCGCGCTGCGCTTGTTTGCCCCTCCTTCGCCAGCGGCGGCCAGGTTGACAAGGGTGCCGGGGATCGCGGCGGCAGTGCCGATCGCCACCGCGGCAGTGCCCATCATCGCATGGTGCAGCTTGCCCATGGAGAGCGCCCGCACCAGCAGGTCGACGTCGCCCGCATGCACTGTCTTGCCGCTGGATGCGACATAGCCGGCCGGCCGGGCCACGAAGGCCACCTTCGGCGTGTGCTGGCGCTTGGCGGCTTCCTCGATGCTGGAAATCAGGCCCATGCGCAGGGCGCCATGGGCGCGGATGGTCTCGAACATGGCCAGCGCGCGCGGGTCGCCATTGATGGCGTCCTGCAGCTCGGTGCCGTCGTAGCCGATCGCTTCCGCGTTCACGAAGATGGTCGGGATGCCGGCATTGATCATGGTCGCCTGCAGCCGTCCGACGCCGGGGACGTCGAGCTCGTCGACCAGGTGCCCGGTCGGGAACATCGAATTGGCCACATCCGCGCCGCCCCCCTCTTCCTCGGCTGCGGGGTCGAGGAACTCCAGCTGCACTTCGGCCGCCGGGAAGGTGACGCCGTCGAGTTCGAAGTCGCCGGTTTCCTGGACTTCGCCGTTCGACACGGGGACGTGCGCGATGATGGTCTTGCCGATGTTGGCCTGCCAGATGCGCACGACCGCCATGCCGTCCTGGGGGATGCGACCCGGGTCGACCAGGCCGCTGGCGATGGCATAGGGCCCGACCGCCGAGGACAGGTTGCCGCAGTTGCCGCTCCAGTCGACGAAGGGCTTGTCGATCGAGACCTGGCCGAACAGGTAGTCGACGTCGTGGCCGGCGCGCTCGCTCCTGGCGACGATGACGGCCTTGCTGGTGCTTGAGGTGGCGCCGCCCATGCCGTCGATCTGCTTGCCGTAGGGGTCGGGGCTGCCGATCACGCGCAGCAGCAGCGCGTCGCGCGCCGGGCCGGGGGCCTGAGCGGCTGCCGGAAGGTCTTGCAGGCGGAAGAACACGCCTTTGCTGGTGCCGCCGCGCATGTAGGTGGCGGGGATTTTGATCTGGGGTACGTGAGGCATAGTTTGTCCGGTTTTGTAGGGTGGTCGGCTTCGCCGACCACCCTACAGGTTACGCTGCAACTTTAGGTACGCTCGACTCGAGGAAATCCTGCGCGAAGCGCTGCAGCACCCCGCCCGCCTCGTAGATCGCCACTTCCTCGGCCGTATCGAGCCGGCAGGTCACCGCCACCTCGACACGCTCGCCGCTGCGGCGATGGATCACCAGCGTCAGCTCGGCGCGCGGCGTCCGTTCGCCGATCACGTCGAAGGTCTCGGTGCCGTCGATGCCCAGGCTCAAGCGGTTCACGCCCGGCTTGAACTCGAGCGGCAGCACGCCCATGCCGACCAGGTTGGTGCGGTGGATGCGCTCGAAGCCTTCGGCCACGATCGCTTCCACGCCCGCCAGGCGCACGCCCTTGGCTGCCCAGTCGCGCGAGGAGCCCTGGCCGTAGTCGGCGCCGGCGATCACGATCAGGGGCTGCTTGCGCTCCATGTAGGTCTCGATGGCCTCCCACATGCGCGTCACCTGGCCTTCCGGCTCGATGCGGGCCAAGGATCCAGCTTTGACTGCGCCGGCCTCGTCAAGCACCATCTCATTCTTCAGGGTCGGATTCGCGAAGGTCGCGCGCTGCGCCGTCAGGTGGTCGCCGCGGTGTGTTGCGTAGGAGTTGAAGTCCTCTTCGGGCAAGCCCATCTTCGCCAGGTATTCGCCGGCCGCCGAATCCAGCATGATCGCGTTGGATGGCGACAGGTGGTCGGTGGTGATATTGTCGCCCAGGACCGCCAGCGGACGCATGCCAGCGAGCGTGCGCTCGCCGGCCAGTGCGCCTTCCCAGTAGGGCGGACGGCGGATGTAGGTGCTCTGGGCGCGCCAGTCGTACAGCGGGCTGACCTTCTCGCCGTCATCGGCGACGCGCGCGAACATCGGCGTATAGACCTTGCGGAACTGCTCCGGCTTGACGCTGTTCTCAACGATCTCATCGATTTCGGCGTCGCTCGGCCACAGGTCGGCCAGGCGAATCTCCTTGCCCGTTGCGTCCAGGCCCAGCACGTCCTTTTCGATGTCGAAGCGGATGGTGCCGGCGATCGCATAGGCCACCACCAGCGGCGGCGAAGCCAGGAAGGCCTGCTTGGCGTAGGGGTGGATGCGGCCGTCGAAGTTGCGGTTGCCCGACAGGACGGCGGTTGCGTACAGGTCGCGTTCGATGATCTCCTGCTGGATGCCTGGGTCGAGCGCGCCGCTCATGCCGTTGCAGGTGGTGCAGGCAAAGGCCACCACGCCGAAGCCGAGCTTTTCCAGCTCGGGCATCAGGCCGGCTTCTTCCAGGTACAAGGCCACGGCTTTCGAGCCGGGCGCCAGCGAGCTCTTGACCCAGGACTTGCGCAGCAGCCCGGCGCGGTTGGCGTTCCGCGCAATCAGGCCGGCCGCGATCATGTTGCGCGGGTTATTGGTGTTGGTGCAGCTGGTGATCGCCGCGATGATCACGGCGCCGTCCGGCATCAGGCCCGGCTCGTTCTCCACCACGCCCGAGATGCCGCGCTCGGCCAGCTCGGAGGTCGGCACGCGCTTGTGCGGGTTCGACGGTCCGGCGATGTTGCGCACCACCGAAGACAGGTCGAAGCTCAGCACGCGCTCGTACTGGGCGCTCGCGAGGCTGTCGGCCCACAGGCCCGCTTCTTTGGCATAGGCTTCGACCAGTTGCACGGTCTCTTCCTCGCGGCCGGTCAGGCGCAGGTACTTGATGGTCTGCTCGTCGATGTAGAACATCGCGGCGGTGGCGCCGAACTCCGGGGCCATGTTCGAGATGGTGGCGCGGTCGCCCAGGGTCAGGCTGGACGCGCCTTCGCCGTAGAACTCGAGGTAGGCGGAGACCACTTTCGACTTGCGCAGGAACTCGGTCAGCGCCAGCACGATGTCGGTGGCGGTGATGCCCGGCTGCGCCCTGCCAGTCAGTTCGACGCCGACGATGTCCGGTAGGCGCATGTACGAAGCGCGGCCCAGCATGACGCTTTCGGCCTCCAGGCCGCCCACGCCGATCGCGATCACGCCGAGGGCGTCGACCATCGGGGTGTGCGAGTCGGTGCCGACCAGGGTGTCCGGGTAGGCCACGCCCTGCTCGCTCTGGATGACCGGCGACATGCGTTCCAGGTTGATCTGGTGCAGGATGCCGTTCCCCGGCGGGATCACGTCGACATTCTGGAAGGCCTTCTTGGTCCACTCGATGAAGTGGAAGCGGTCTTCGTTGCGGCGGTCCTCGATGGCGCGGTTCTTGGCGAAGGCGTCAGGATCGAAGCCGCCGCACTCGACGGCCAGCGAGTGGTCGACCACCAGCTGGGTCGGGACCACCGGGTTGACCAGCGCCGGGTCGCCGCCCTGCAGCGCGATGGCGTCGCGCAGGCCGGCCAGGTCGACCAGCGCGGTCTGGCCCAGGATGTCGTGGCAGACCACGCGCGCCGGGAACCAGGGGAAGTCGAGGTCGCGCTTGCGTTCGATGATCTGCTTGAGCGCATCGGTCATGCTGGCCGGGTCGCAGCGGCGCACCAGGTTCTCGGCCAGCACGCGCGAGGTGTAAGGCAGCGTATCGTAGGCGCCGGGCTGGATGGCGTCGACCGCGGCGCGCGTGTCGAAGTAGTCCAGCGAGGTGCCCGGGAGGGGTTTGCGGTGATTGGTGTTCATCGTCTGGCTTACTTGCGTTTATTTACGATCGGCGATCGGCACGAACTGCAGGTCTTCCGGACCCACGTAATTCGCGCTCGGGCGGATGATCTTGTTGTCGATGCGCTGCTCGATGATGTGCGCGGCCCAGCCCGAGGTGCGCGAGATCACGAACAGCGGCGTGAACATGGCGGTCGGCACGCCCATCATGTGGTACGACACGGCCGAGAACCAGTCCAGGTTCGGGAACATCTTCTTGACTTCCCACATCACCGATTCGAGGCGCTCGGCGATGTCGAACATCTTCATCGAGCCCGCTTCCTGCGACAGCGTGCGCGCCACTTCCTTGATCACCACGTTGCGCGGGTCGCTGATGGTGTACACCGGGTGGCCGAAGCCGATCACGACTTCCTTGTTCGCCACGCGGTTGCGGATGTCCGCTTCGGCTTCGTCGGCGTTCTCGTAGCGCTTCTGGATGTCCAGCGCCACTTCGTTGGCGCCGCCGTGCTTCGGTCCGCGCAGCGCGCCGATCGCGCCGGTGATGGCCGAGTGGATGTCGGAACCGGTGCCGGCGATCACGCGTGAGGTGAAGGTCGAGGCGTTGAACTCGTGCTCGGCGTACAGGATCAGCGAGGTGTGCATCGCGCGCACCCAGGATTCGCGCGGCTTCTCGCCGTGCAGCAGGTGCAGGAAGTGGCCGCCGATCGAATCGTCGTCGGTCTCGACGTCGATTCCCTTGCCGCTATGGCTGAAGTGGTACCAGTACAGCAGCATCGAACCGAAGGACGCCATCAGGCGATCGGCAATGTCGCGCGCGCCCGGGGTGTTGTGGTCGTCCTTCTCCGGCAGCGTGCAGCCCAGCACCGACACGCCGGTGCGCATCACATCCATCGGGTGGGCGCCGGCCGGCAGCGCTTCGAGCGCGCTCTTGACGGCCTGCGGCAGGCCGCGCAGGGACTTCAGCTTGGCCTTGTAGCCCCTCAGCTCCGCACTGGTGGGCAGCTTGCCGTGCACCAGCAGGTAGGCGATCTCTTCGAATTCGCAGGTGGTGGCGACGTCCAGGATGTCGTAGCCGCGGTAGTGCAGATCGTTGCCGGTCTTGCCGACCGAGCACAGCGCGGTATTGCCGGCGGCAACGCCGGACAGGGCCACCGATTTCTTCGGCTTGAACGTTGGGGTCTCGTTGATCTGGGTGCTCATGCGTGTGATCTCCTGTGTTCTCTGTGTTCTGATACGGGGCTTATTTGGTTTTCTTCTGGGCGAACAGGGCGTCGAGCTTCTGTTCGTAGCTGTGGTAGTCGATGCGGTCGTACAGTTCGGCGCGGGTCTGCATCGTGTCCAGCACGTTCTTCTGGGTGCCGTCGCGGCGGATGGCCGCGTACACGTTCTCGGCCGCCTTGTTCATTGCGCGGAAGGCCGACAGCGGGTACAGCACCAGGCCGACGTTCGCGCTCTTCAGCTCGTCCACGGTGAACAGCGGGGTCGACCCGAATTCCGTGATGTTGGCCAGCACCGGGACCTTCACGGCGTCGGCGAACTGTTTATACATCTCGAGGCTGGTCATCGCTTCGGGGAAGATCATGTCGGCGCCGGCTTCCACGCAGGCAACGGCGCGCTCGATGGCGGCGTCCAGGCCTTCCACGGCCAGCGCGTCGGTGCGCGCCATGATGACGAAATCCTCATCAAGGCGCGCATCGGCGGCGGCCTTCACTCGGTCGACCATCTCGTCCTTGCCGACGATTTCCTTGCCCGGACGGTGGCCGCAGCGCTTGGCGCCGACCTGGTCTTCGATGTGGCAGGCGGCGGCGCCGGCCTTTTCAAGCGAGCGCACGGTGCGCGCCACGTTGAAGGCCGAGGCGCCGAAGCCCGTGTCGATGTCGACCAGCAGCGGCAGGTCGCACACGTCGGTGATGCGGCGCACGTCGATCAGCACGTCTTCCAGCCCGGAGATGCCGAGGTCCGGCAGGCCCAGCGAACCGGCGGCCACGCCGCCGCCCGACAGGTAGATGGCGCGGTAGCCGGCGCGCTTGGCCAGCAGCGCGTGGTTGGCGTTGATGGCGCCGATGACCTGTAGCGGGGATTCTTCCTGGACAGCCTTGCGGAACGCGGCGCCGGCGGAGTAGTGGCTCATGCTTCACCTTTCGAGATTGCGTTGATCGAATACCACTTTTAATGCAAGCGGCGTGCCAGTCCCACTTTGTGTGAATATCAAGGACTTAGCGCCGATTCGCCGACTCATGTGTTTCACTGCGGTGAAACATGAAACGCCAATGAAACATTCTACCAATAAAAAACCCCGCCGCAGCGGGGTTCCAGCGAGGCGACGACCGCTCAGTGTGCGCTGGCCGCAGCCGCACCGATCCCGGTTTCCGAACGCACTTCCTGCGCCTCGAAGCCGGCCTTGTCGATCGCTGCGCGCGGGCTCTTGTCGGTCACCGAGAAGAACCAGATGCCGAAGAAGCCCACCGTCATCGAGAAGATCGCCGGCGAGGTATAGGGGAAGATCGCCGTGGCGTTGCCCAGCACGTCGACCCACACCGACTTCGACACCACGGTCAGCACGACCGCGGTCGCCAGGCCCAGGAAGCCGCCCACGGTGGCGCCGCGGGTGGTGCAATCCTTCCACAGCACCGACATGAACAGCACCGGGAAGTTGGCCGACGCGGCGATCGCGAAGGCCAGCGACACCATGAAGGCGACGTTTTGCTTCTCGAACGCGATGCCGAGCAGCACTGCGATGACGCCCAGCGCCAGGGTGGTGATCTTCGAGACCCGCAGTTCGTCGGCGCTGTTGGCCTTGCCCTTCTTGAACACGGTGGCGTACAGGTCGTGCGACACGGCCGAGGCGCCCGACAGGGTCAGGCCGGCCACCACGGCGAGGATGGTCGCGAAGGCCACCGCCGAGATGAAGCCCAGGAAGATGTCGCCGCCCACGGCGCTGGCCAGGTGCACCGCCGCCATGTTGTTGCCGCCCAGCAGCTTGCCAGCCGCATCCTTGAAGGCCGGGTTGGTCCCGACCAGCACGATCGCGCCGAAGCCGATGATGAAGGTGAGGATGTAGAAGTAGCCGATCCAGGTGGTGGCCCACAGCACCGACTTGCGCGCTTCCTTCGCGCTCGGGACGGTGAAGAAGCGCATCAGGATGTGCGGCAGGCCGGCGGTACCGAACATCAGCGCCATGCCGAAGGAGATGGCCGAGATCGGGTCGGTCAGGAAGGTGCCCGGGCCCATGATCGACTCGCCCTTCTCGTGCAGCTCGGTCGCGCTGGCGAACAGCTGCGACGGGCTGAAGTTGTACTGCGCCAGCACGGCGAAGGCCATGTACGAGGCGCCCGACAGCAGCAGCACCGCCTTGATGATCTGCACCCAGGTGGTGGCGGTCATGCCGCCGAACAGCACGTAAACCATCATCAGCGCGCCGACGATCACCACGGCGATCCAGTACTCGAGGCCGAACAGCAGCTTGATCAGCTGGCCGGCACCGACCATCTGCGCGATCAGGTAGAAGGCCACCACCACCAGGGTGCCGGACGCCGCGAACACGCGGATCGGCTTCTGGTGGAAGCGGTAGGCGGCGACGTCGGCGAAGGTGTAGCGGCCCAGGTTGCGCAGGCGCTCGGCCATCAGGAAGGTGATGACCGGCCAGCCGACCAGGAAACCGATCGCATAGATCAGGCCGTCGAAGCCGTTCAGGAACACGGCGGCGGAAATACCGAGGAAGGAAGCGGCCGACATGAAGTCGCCCGCGATCGCCAGGCCGTTCTGGAAGCCGGTGATACCGCCGCCGGCGGTGTAGAAGTCGGACGCCGAGCGGGTCTTGGCGGCAGCCCACTTGGTGATGTACAGGGTCCCCACCACGAACAGCGCGAACATGCTGATCGCGGTCCAGTTGGTGGCCTGCTTGGTGGCCTGGCCGAGGTCGGGCGCGGCCAGGGCCATGCCGCTGGCGGCCAGCAGCGTCGGTGCGAACAGGAGTCGGTCCAGGGCCTTCATGCCGCCACCTTACCCTTGCCGCCGGCGGCGACGTTGGCCTTGATTGCGTCGGTCAACTGATCGTATTCGCCGTTGGCGCGGCGCACGTAGATGGCCGTGACGACGACCGTGAACACGATGACGAACAGGCCCAGCGGAATACCCCAGGTCATGACGCCGTCGCCGATGCGGCTGCCCATGAATTCCTTGTTGAAGGCGCAGAGCAAGGTAAAGCCGTAGTACACGACCATCATGCTCCAGGTGAGAATCCAGCCGAAACGCGAACGCTTCTTGACCAGCTTGCGATAATTGGGGTCGGCCTTGACCCGCTGTACGACGTCTTGATCCACGTGTGTCTCCGGTTATCTATTCTGGTGATGCCTGTTATTCAGGGCTGAAGACCATCCTACGGGTATGCCCTTACCGTATTCTTACGCTCCCTTACGCGTAACTGACAGGGACCGGTGTTGCAGGCTGAAACACGGCGCACCGAATCGGCTACACTTGCAACATGAGTTCCTCCACCCGCAGCCCCGCAGACGGCGGCGACAAGCCGGTCATCTGGACCGTGTCGGTGTCGCGCCTGTCCGACCTGTTCCGCCACATCACCCTCGAGTACGACCACCTCGCCTCGATCGAACCGCTGCACCTCGGTTTCGACGAAGCCGCCCGCACGCTGCGCGAACGCCTGGCGACCGAGCGCTGCGACGTCGTGATCGCCGCCGGGTCGAACGCCGCCTACCTCAAGGGCCGGATCTCGGTGCCGGTGGTGGTGGCCAAGGCCAGCGGCTTCGACGTGATGCAGGCGCTGGCGCGCGCGCGGCGTGTTTCCTCGCGCATCGGCGTGATCACCTACCAGGCGCCCTTGCGCGAACTGGCCGAGTTCGCGGACACTTTCGGCATCGCGATCGCGCAGCGGACCTACGTGACCGAGGAAGACGCGCGCGCTTCCATCAACGAACTGAAGGCGGCCGGCATCGAGGTGATCGTCGGCGCCGGCCTGATCACCGACCTGGCCGAGGAAGCGGGCCTGACCGGCGTGTTCCTGTACTCGGCCGCGTCGATCCGCCAGGCCTTCGACGATGCGCTCGAGATGGCGCGCCTGACGCACCTGGAAGCGAATCGCGGCCGGCGCGGCGCCGGCATCGATGCGCGCAGGGCGCGGCGCGGCCTGCACGACCTGCGCGGCGAGTCGGCCGCGATGGAACGGCTGCGCCAGACCGTGGTGCTGTACGCGCGCTCGCCGGCGACGGTGCTGATCCAGGGCGAGACCGGCAGCGGCAAGGAACTGGTGGCCCAGGCCATCCATCGCGAGGCCCCGGCGCGCGCCGCCAACCGCCCCTTCGTGGCGGTGAACTGCGGCGCCATCGCGGAATCGCTGCTGGAATCGGAACTGTTCGGCCACGAGGAAGGCGCCTTCACCGGGGCGCGGCGCGGCGGCCACGCGGGCCTGTTCGAGGCGGCCAACGGCGGCACCCTGTTCCTCGACGAGATCGGCGAAATGCCGCTCGCGCTGCAGACCCGCCTGCTGCGCGTGCTGGAAGAGCGCGAAGTGATGCGTGTGGGCGGCACGCGGCCGGTGCCGATCGAGGTGCGCGTGATCAGCGCCACCCACTGCGACCTGGAAGCGCGGGTGCGCGAGGGGCGCTTTCGCGCCGACCTGTTCTACCGCCTGGCGGTGCTGCGCCTGGCCCTGCCGGCGCTGCGCGAGCGAGTCGCGGACATCCTGCCCCTGGCCGAGTGGTCGCTCAAGCATGCGCTGGCGGCGCTGGGCGCGAAACCGCATCCGAACCTGCATGCCGAGGTGCGTGCCTGCGCCTCCGTGCTCGAAGCGTATGCCTGGCCCGGCAACGTGCGCGAGCTGCGCAACCTGATGGAGCGGCTGGCGCTGTTCCTGGCGGCCGAACCCTTGCAGGCGCTGACGCCGAGTTTCCTGGTGTCGATTGCCCCTGAGCTAAACAAGGCAGCAGCCTTGCCGCTGCCCAGCGTAGGGGCGGGGTCGGAAAGCATTGCCGACGTGCTGGCACGCTTCAACGGCCAGCGCGATGCGGCGGCACGGCACCTGGGCATCAGCCGTACCACCCTGTGGCGACGCCTGCGGAGCGAGCGTTCGTAGGGTGGGCAAGTTGCTTGCCCACGCGTTCAAGTCCCGTGTGAAGGATAGTGACAGTGTGGCTATGCCGGGTCTGCTTGAACGCGTGGGCGGGAAGACCCGCCCACCCTACAAGTTCGATCCGCGCTGGATCAACACGATGTTAAATTATCGCCGTATCATGTCTTTTTTACATGGCCTGGCGCCCATTGAACCACGCAAGCGCCAGCTCTTCGACTAGCGTCCGCCGCAGTGATGCATCATGCCGCGGACGCACCGCCCGGGCCCTGCCCGGCCTCTCGGAGGCACTATGCAACATGCGTCGCAAGCGGCTCTGTTTTCCCTGATCGGTGACACCCCCCTGATCGAAGTCACCCGGATCGACACCGGTCCCTGCCAGCTGTTCCTGAAACTCGAATCCCAGAATCCCGGCGGTTCCATCAAGGACCGCATCGGCCGCGCCATGATCGAGCAGGCCGAGCACGACGGCCATCTGCAGCCGGGCGGCACGGTGGTCGAGGCCACCGCCGGCAACACCGGCCTGGGCCTGGCGCTGGTGGCCAGGATCAAGGGTTACCGGGTGGTACTGGTGGTGCCCGACAAGATGGCGGCCGAGAAGATCCTGCACCTGAAGGCGCTCGGCGCCGAGATCCACCTGACCCGCTCGGACGTCGGCAAGGGCCATCCCGAGTATTACCAGGACTACGCGGCGCGCCTGGCGAACGCGATTCCCGGCGCCTGGTTCGCCGACCAGTTCAACAACCCGGCCAACCCGCGCGCCCACGAAACCACCACCGGGCCCGAGATCTGGGACCAGGTCAACCACCGGCTGGACACGATCGTCGTCGGCGTCGGCTCGTCCGGCACCCTCACCGGCCTGTCGCGCTACTTCAGGAAGACCCAGCCGAACCTCGAGTTCGTGCTGGCCGATCCGCAGGGCTCGATCCTGGCCGACTACATCAACACCGGCGTATTGCGTACGGACGCCGGTTCGTGGGCGGTGGAAGGCATCGGCGAGGATTTCATCCCCGGCATCGCCGACCTGTCGCGGGTGAAGAAGGCCTATACCATTCCCGATGAGGAAAGTTTCGGCACCGCGCGCCTGCTGCTGCAGCAGGAAGGCATCCTGGCGGGCTCCTCGACCGGCACCCTGCTGGCCACGGCGCTGCGCTACTGCCGCGAGCAGACCCGCCCGAAGCGCGTCGTCACCTTCGTGTGCGACACGGGAACGCGCTACCTGAGCAAGGTATACAGCGACGGCTGGATGGTCGACCAGGGCTTGAAAACGCGCCCCAGGACGGGCGACCTGCGCGACCTGATCGGTCGCCGCTACGACGAAGGCGAAGTGGTCACGGTGGCGCCCACCGACACCCTGCTGACCGCCTTCAACCGCATGCGCAATGCCGACCTGCAGCAGCTGCCCGTGATCGGCCCGGACGGCCGCCTGGCGGGCCTGATCGACGAATCGGACCTGCTGTTGCACGTTACGGGAAACGCGGGAGACTTCAGTGCGCCGGTCTCCGGCACCATGACGTCCTCGCTGCAGACCCTGCTGCCGACCGCCAGCATGGGCCACCTGCGCGAGATCCTCGACCGCGGCCTGACCGCCGTGATCCACGACGGCGAGCGCTTCTACGGCCTGGTCACCCGCTATGATTTGCTGAACCACCTGCGCAGGACGCTCTCATGACCGACCAGAAAAAACACCTCGCCACCCGCGTCATCCACGGCGGCCAGGCGCCGGAGCCCGCCACCGGCGCCGTGATGCCGCCGATCTTCGCCACCTCGACCTTCCGCCAGGAGAGCCCGGGCGTGCACAAGGGCCTCGACTACGGCCGCTCGCACAACCCGACCCGCTGGGCGCTGGAGCGCTGCGTGGCCGACATCGAAAGCGGCAGCGCGGCCTTCGCCTTCGCCTCCGGCCTGGCTGCCATCGCGGCGGTGCTCGAACTGCTGCCGGCGAACTCGCACATCGTGGCCGGCGACGACATGTATGGCGGCACCTTCCGCCTGTTCGAGCGGGTGCGCCGCAGGAGCGCCGGCCATACGTTCAGTTACGCCGACCTGACCGATCCGGATGCGCTCGGCAAGGCGATCACGCCCGAGACGAAGCTGGTGTGGGTGGAGACGCCGACCAACCCGATGCTGAAACTGGCCGACCTGGCCGCCATCGCGCAGCTGTGCCGCGCGCGCGGCATCATCACCGTGTGCGACAACACCTTCGCCAGCCCGATTGTCCAGCGCCCGCTGGAACTGGGCTTCGACATCGTGGTGCACTCGACCACCAAGTACATGAACGGCCACTCCGACGTGATCGGCGGCGTGGCGGTGGTGGGCATGGAAGAAGGCCACGCGCTACTTGCCGAACAGCTCGGCTTCATCCAGAACGCGGTCGGCGCCATCCAGGGGCCGTTCGACAGCTTCCTGGTGCTACGCGGGATCAAGACCCTGGCACTGCGCGTGGAGCGCAGCAGCGCCAACGCGCTGGCACTGGCCGAGTGGCTGGAACGCGAGCCAAAGGTCCGCAAGGTGTTCTATCCGGGCCTGGAATCGCACCCGCAGCATGCGCTGGCGCGCCGCCAGATGAACGGTTTCGGCGGCATCGTGTCGATCGACCTGGCCACCGATCTTGCGGGCGCGCGCCGCTTCCTGGAAGCCTGCGAGGTGTTCACGCTGGCCGAGAGCCTGGGCGGCGTCGAGAGCCTGATCGAGCACCCTGCCCTGATGACCCACGCCAGCATTCCGGCCGAACAGCGCGCGCAGCTGGGCATCGGCGACGGCCTGATCCGGCTATCGGTCGGCATCGAGCACCTGGAAGACCAGCGCGAGGACTTGCGCCGGGCGCTGGCGGCGATCTAGCGCGGATACACGAAGCCGGTGCGGATATCCATCGGCAGCAGGCGGCCGCCCTCGCGCACCGTCAGGCGCTGGGGCGGTTCCTCGCCGGCCAGCACGCGCCGGGTGACCGGCAGGCCTTCGGCCTTGCGCACCAGTTCGTCGCTGCGTTCGTAGACGTTGGGACAGCCGGTCGCCTTGATCAGCGCCTGCACCGCCGTCACCTTCCACAGGTCGACGCCGGCCGCATTGAACTGGCACACCAGGAAACCCGTCGCGCCGCCGTAGCCGTGTGCCAGCAGGCCCGGCAGCCCGTCCTGTTCGGCGTCGACCAGCTGGACCAGGGCCTGCGGATCGGCGCCGGCCAAGGCCGCGGCGCGCCGTTCGACCGCCGCCTGCACGCGCCGCTTGATCAGGGCGTGGTCGACCGGCTCATCCTCGCGCAGGGTCCACACCCGGGCCGCGATCTGCGACTTGGCATTGTAGGCGGCACGCGCCAGGAAATGGCGCGACGAGGACTGCACGATCGCCGTGGCGCCCTGCTTGCTGCGTTCAAGGGGTTTACCTTCGACCTTGTCGATGGCGGAGAGGTAGATCCAGGGGTCGCCGGCCAGCAGGCCCGCTTCCTTTCCCTGTTTGATGGTGATGATGAGCATGTGCGGCTTTCTTTACTTGGAGCGGGATGATACAGCAAGCCGCTCCGCTCATCGCATCATGTTCCGATCACCGCATCATGTTGCGCTCATGCAGCCGCCAGCGCGCGCGGCACCTGTGCCGACGTGCGCAGCTTGAAGGTCGCCACCAGCTCCGACAGCTCGGCCGCCTGCTGGCGCATCGACTCGGCCGCACTCGCGGCCTGCTCCACCATCGCGGCGTTCTGCTGGGTCGACTCGTCCATCTCGGCGATCGCCTGGCTAACCTGGGCCACGCCGCTGGCCTGCTCGCTGCTGGCGGTGGAGATGGTGTCGAGCAGGCCGGCCACGTCGTGCACATGCTCCAGCACGGCGCGCATGGTTTCCCCAGCCGTGCCGGCGATGTCGGTGCCCGCGGCGATCTCTTCGCTCGACTCCCCGATCAGCTTCTTGATTTCTTTCGCCGCCGTGGCCGAGTGCTGGGCCAGGCTGCGCACCTCGGCCGCCACCACGGCGAAGCCGCGGCCTTCGGCGCCGGCGCGGGCTGCCTCCACCGCCGCGTTCAAGGCCAGGATATTGGTCTGGAAGGCGATGCTGTCGATCATGCCGGTGATATCCGTGATCTTATCGGCCGAGGCCTTGATCGCGCCCATCCGCGTCACTACTTCCTCGACCGCCTGCGCGCTCCGGGTGGCGACGTTCGCTGCCGACCTGGCCAGCGCATTCGCCGACCTGGCGCTGGCATTGTTCTGGGCGATGGCTTCGGTCAGCTCTTCCATCGCGCTGACGGTGTGGCGCAGGTTCGAGGCCTGGCGCTCGGTGCGGCGCGACAGGTCCTGGTTGCCGTCGGCAATTTCGTGCGAGGCCGAATCGATTGCCTGGGCGCCGGCGAGTACCTGGGACACGGTGGCGGACACCCCGCCGGTCATACCGTTGAGCGCATCGAACAGGCGGCCGATTTCATCCGTGCGTCCATGCCGTATCACCGGGCGCAGATCGCCATGCGCCACCTGCTCGGCCAGGCTGACGGCCTGCTGCAGCGGACCGACGATGTTCCGGGTCAGCATCCACGCAAGCGCCGCGCCGACGCCGAGCGCACCGAGGCCGAGGGCCAGCACCAGCGATTTGCCGGCGGTCGAGGCGGCGCTTGACTCCTCGGCCAGGCCGTGCGCCGCGCCGGTCTCGAAGGCCAGCAGGGCTTCCAGCGCGCCGATATGGGCCTTGTAGCCCTGCTCCCAGGCGCCGCTGACGAGCTGCTCGACCACCCCGGTCTGGCCGAACTCCTTGGCCTGGAACAGCGCGGCCTGGGTTTTTTCCAGCGCCGCCTTGTACCTGGCCGCCTCGCCGAGCAAGGCGGTTTCGCGCGCCGACCGCGGCAGCGCGGCCAGCTTCGCCTGGACTTCCACGGCGCGCTTCTTGCCGTCCGCCAGCTGGGCCCCGAAATAGTCCGCCAGTTCCAGGCTGTCGCTGCGTGCGATCGCCAGCGTGCGCGAACCGTTCAGGCGCTCGATGCCGAGCAGGTCCGATGTCAGCTGTTGCTTGGCCAGCTTGTCATACACGAGATCGGCGGTGAGCGCGTCGTTGGCCTGCATGCGCCACAGGGCCACGGCCGAGAGCAGGAGGATGAGAAAGAAAACGATGCCGAACGAGCCAAGGATCTTGGTGCCGGTCTGGAGCTTTGCGAGTGGCATTGCAGGTATCTGGGTTGACGAGATACTTGCATTGTAGAAACTAACTATGACAGGCTGATGAAAAAAGATGACATGCAAGTGCGGTAATGTCACGACAGGGTGAGCGGCATGTTGTTGCCGCAGCACCCATTACGCCATGGCTTGCTTCTTAAAGCTCATGCAGAGCGCTTTCGCCGACGCATCAGTACCAGGCATCCGATACCTGCTCCGAACAGGCCGACACTGGCGGGCTCCGGCACCTGCTCCTCCTGTTCGATGGTGATACTGAATTCCGACAGGTGCGCCACGGCGCTCAACACTCCGCCAAACCGGGTCGAAATGTAGAGGTGCGAAATCTCAGGATAGGGCCCCGCAGGAACCGAATACGTATGGGTGAAGTCCTGGTCAAAGCTTGGGGCGCCGGTCGTGAAACTGCCGATCGCGTTGACGGAGTGTCGCACATCGACAGTAATTGGAACAGGCAGGCGCTCGCTGCCATCCGGGTCCGTTCCCATGGCCGCCGCGTACATGCTGTACGTTCCAAAAGTCCAGTCAGGTTCGCCGTTACTTAAGGCTGTGTAATTGAAATCGACAGCCTGGCTGGCGGTGGAGACGAAACTGACGCCGCCGATGGTCGCTGTCACGGTAAACGGCGCCAGTCCTTCACTGAGGACGGCAAGCCCTTGCCGGGTCGTGGTGTTAAGCCCGGTGTCGTAGGAGATTGTCAGCGTGAGCGCCTTGCCGCGAAGGTCGAGCCCCTGTCCGAAGATATTCACATGGTCGAAGCCATCGGTTAGCACACCGACCGAGGTCGTGGTGATGATCGCAGCACGTGCCGGCGAAAGCGCAGCCACGGCAAATACGAACGCAACAATTACTGATTGAAAACGCATTGGTATGGTCCCTTTCGATAGTGGGCTGAAGGATGGGATGCTTGTTGGCATCGTCCTGGCAATCCACTAAGCAATAAGCGAACCAGATCTACAAGTGATTATTTTTAAAGGCTTTTTCAAGGCCGAACCAACAAATCTTTACTATCTGTAAGAATTTTCGACGGGAAATTTAATGTCGGTGCAGGTAAGGCCGCGTTCGTATTGCAGCCTTTGCCTGCCTGTCGAGAATGCTTATTGGCCCGTCGTCGACACTTTATTACCGGATTCGCCTGCATCCCAATGCCGCTTCAAGGCCGGAATCGCGGCCGGCTTCCATGGCTTGACCGGCTGTTCCCTCATCTTCTTCTCGAGCACGTCGATCGCCACTTCGAGCTGGCGGTCGCGGCCTGCGAAGGTCTCGTGCGGCAGGTTGTCCACCTCGATGTCAGGCGCCACGCCCACGCCTTCGATCAGCCACTCGCCATCGGCCGCGAACTGGCCGAATTCCGCCACGCGCGCCATGCCGTTGTCGGCCAGGCCGTTGCCGTCGCTGAGCCAGACGCCGGCGCCGGCGGTGCGCTTGCCGACCAGCGGGCCGAGCTTCAGGGCCTTGACGCCGGCGGCAAAGGTTTCGCCGTCCGAGTAGGTCAGTTCGTCCATCAGCACCACCAGGTGGCCGCGGAAGGTGTTCTGCATGTTCGACTGCGGCAGGGTGCCGTTCGAGCTCCAGAATGCCCACGAGCGGCGCAGCAGCTTTTCGATGATCCAGCTGTCGATGTTGCCGCCGTTATTGCGGCGCACGTCGATGATCAGGCCTTCCTTGTTGATGTTGGCGTAGAAGTCGCGGGCAAAGGCGTTGATGTCGCGCGCCGTCATGGCGCGCAGGTGCAGGTAGCCGATTCTACCCTTGGAGGCCTGGTCCGCCTGCCGTGCCCTGCCCTGCTCCCAGTCCGAGTAGCGCAGGCTGGCGTGGCGCACCATGTTGACCGGCGTGACGATCACCGGCCGGGCCGCCCCGGCGCCCTGGCTCTTCACGTGCAGCAGCACCTGCTTGTCGGCCTGGTCCAGCAGCAGGTCGGCGATGTCGCGGGCTTCCATCAGCGACTTGCCGTTGACGGCGGTGATGACGTCGCCTTCCTTCACTCCCACGTCGGGCGCCGACAGCGGGCCGCGCTCGGAAGGCAGCTCCGGTTCGCTGCGATAGACGCGGTCGACGCGGAAGCCGTCCGCCACGCGCGACAGCACCGCGCCCAGGCTCGACGGCACGCCTTCGCCCGTGGCGCGGCGCACGTCGCCCGGACGGATCTGCGAGTGCAGCGCGCCCACTTCGCCCACCATCATGCCGAGCACGTCGTCCAGCTCGGCGCGGTCGGTGACCCGCTCGACCAGCGGGGCATAGCGGTTGCGCACGGCCACCCAGTCGACGCCGCGCATGTTGGCGTCGTACAGGAAGTCGCGGTGCATGCGCCATGCGTCGTTGAACATCTGCTTCCATTCCAGGCGCGGATTGGTGCTGACGGCCCAGTCGTCGATTTTGATGCGCGCCTTCGACACGTCGGCCGGGGCCTTGGCGCCGGCAGCGACGATCACCATCTCGCCCGGTCCGGCCGCATTGAAGGTACGGTAGAAGACGTGCTTGCGGTCCGTGCTCAGTCCGAACTCGCGCACGTTGGCGACGAACAGTTCCGGCTGCGGGCTGCTGCGCGAGATCTCGAGCGTCCTGAGCGAACCGCTGCGGCCGTTGTCGGACTCGAGGATGTACAGGCGCTTGTCGTCGATGGCCAGCGCGCGGTAGTTACCCGGTGCGATCGGCACTTCGTAGAGCCGCTCGCGCAGGCCGGCATAGTCGACTGCCGGCGTCGGCGCCGCCTTCGGCTTGGGATCGTTCGAGGCGGCTGCAGCCGTCGCTGCAGCAGCAGCGGCCACGGCGGCGGTCTTGTCGGCTTCGTCCTTGCCCGGGGTCTGGACCGCGGCGCGCGCGGCAGCCTCCGGCGACTTCTCTTCCGGCTTGGTCAGTTCGTCCTCCGGCTTGAACGGGAAACGCACGCCAGGCTGCAGGGCCAGGGCGTAGATGCCGACGCGGCGGTCGAACACCGGTCCCATGTTGCGGTCGCCCCAGGGACCACCGTTGCCGACGTTGAAGTGGCGCGACGACAGGAAGTACAGCCACTTCCCGTCTGGCGAGAACACCGGCGAGTCGGCTGTGTAGCGGTCGGTGGTGACGAAGGCCATGGACTTGCTGGCCAGGTTGTACATGCCGATCTGGTTGCGCTGCTCGCTGCTGCCGACGCGCACGAAGGCCAGGTTGCGGCTGTCCGGCGACCACACCACCTGCTGCGGACGCTCGGCGCCGACCTGCTTGGCGTCGTCGATGATGACATTGGTCCTGGCCTGCAGGTCGAGCAGCCAGGTGCGGCCCTTCTTGTCGGTATGCGCGAGCCAGCGGCCATCCGGCGACGGGTACAGGCCCGAGCGGTGGCTGGCGCCGTCGATGGTCAGGCGCTCGCCCTTGCCCGAACCGTCGGCGGCGTAGCGCCAGATCTCGTTCTCGCCGGTGGTGTCGACGAAGGCGTAGACCCACTTGTCGTCGTGGCTGAACACGGCGCTGCGGGCGCGCGCCCCTTCCGGCACGGCGATCTCGACACGGCGGTAGCTGCCGGTGCCGGCGATGGTAACCTTGCCGCGCGCGGTCAGGACGATGCGCTGGGCCTTGTTGGCGACGTCGATATTGGTGAGCGCGTCGAGCGGCGAGCGCACGCGGCGGGTGCGCTGCTGGTCGAAGTCCGAGACCAGGCTGGCCTTCACCAGCGCATCGGCGCCGCTGGCGATGTCGAGCACGCGCAGGTCGGCGCCGATCTGGTAGGCGATGCGGCCGTCGCCCAGCGAGGCGGTGCGCACGTCCCACTCCGTGTGCTTCGTATGGACCTTGCGGTCGCTGCCGTCAGGCAGCGCCGACCAGATATTGTCGGCGCCCCCGGCGTCGCTGATGAAGTAGATGCGGCCCTTCCACCACATGGCGCGGCGGTTATTGGCATTGTCGTCCTTGAACAGGCGGATCGCCTCGCCCTTGCCGCCCAGCTCATAGCGCCACAGCTGGGCGTGGGCGCCGCCGCGGTAGGCCTTGACGTTATCGTTGGTCATCGACAGGCCCATGCGGGTGAACACCACGGTGCGGCCATCGTCGCTGAGCACGGCATCGTTCGCGTCCGCCAGCGGCAGCACGCGGCGCGTCATCTTGACCGGGTCGAGCGCCGCGACGATGCGGTGCTGCGACGGACCGACCGAATTCTGGGTGCTCACCAGCACCTCGCCTTGCGCGGTCCAGCCCAGCACCGTCACGCCGCCGCTCTCGAAGGTGATGCGCTTGGGCAGGCCGCCCTCGATCGGCATCACAAAGGCTTCCTGCGCGCCCTCGTAGGAGGCGGCGAAAGCAACATGCTTGCCGTCGTGCGAGATCGCGGCCTGGGTTTCGCTCGAAGGGTGCGTGGTCAGGCGGGTGGCCTTGCCGCCTTCCGTGGTCGTGCGCCACAGGTCGCCCTCGGCGGTGAAGACGATGCTGTCGCCGCGGATCGCGGGGAAGCGGAAATAGGGGTCGGCGGCGGCGGCCTGGCTGCCGATCAGGGCGAGCGAAGGGAACAGCAAATGCGCGAGGATGGTGCGGGACACGGTCATGTTCACGATGGCAAGGGGTTACTCAAGAGGAAGAGTTTGCCATACGTATGCTGCCGCGCGACGTGCATACACGCAAAAAATCCTGGTCAGAGTACGTGCGCTCGGGCAGCGCGAAAAAAACCGCGCTCGAGGCGCGGTTCTTGCTAAGCCACCGATCGATTACTCGATCTCGACCGTCTCGGCCGGAGCCGGCGGCGGCGCAACGTCCCCTTCCGGGAACTCGAGCACGACGTCGTCCTTCTCGTTCAGGTCGACGGTGATGCGGCCGCCGTTGACCAGGCGGCCGAACAGCAGCTCGTCGGCCAGCGCCTTGCGGATCATGTCCTGGATCAGGCGCGACATCGGACGCGCGCCCATCAGCGGGTCGAAGCCTTTCTTCGCGAGGAACTTGCGCAGCTTCTCGCTGAAGACCGCTTCCACCTTCTTCTCGTGCAGCTGCTCTTCCAGCTGCATCAGGAACTTGTCCACGACGCGCAGGATGATGTCTTCGTCCAGCGCGCGGAAGCTGATGGTCGCGTCCAGGCGGTTGCGGAACTCCGGCGTAAACATGCGCTTGATGTCGGCCATCTCGTCGCCTGCCTGCTTCGAGTCCACGAAGCCCACCGAGCGCTTGGTCAGGCTCTCGGCGCCCGCGTTGGTGGTCATGATGATGATCACGTTGCGGAAGTCGGCCTTGCGTCCGTTGTTGTCGGTCAGCGTGCCGTGGTCCATCACCTGCAGCAGGATGTTGAAGATGTCCGGGTGGGCTTTTTCGATCTCGTCCAGCAGCAGCACCGCGTGCGGCTTCTTGGTGATGGCCTCGGTCAGCAGGCCGCCCTGGTCGAAGCCGACATAGCCCGGCGGCGCGCCGATCAGGCGCGACACCGCGTGGCGTTCCATGTACTCGGACATGTCGAAGCGCACCAGCTCGATGCCCAGGATGAAGGCCAGCTGCTTGGCGACCTCGGTCTTGCCGACGCCGGTCGGACCGGAGAACAGGAAGGAGCCGATCGGCTTGTCGGTCTTGCCCAGGCCGGCGCGCGCCATCTTGATCGCGGCCGACAGCGCCTCGATCGCAGGATCCTGGCCGAACACGACGTTGCGCAGGTCGCGGTCGATGGTCTGCAGCTTGCTGCGGTCGTCCTGGTTGACGGTCTGCGGAGGGATCCGCGCGATCTTCGCGATGATGTCCTCGATTTCCGTCTTGCCGATGGTCTTCTTCTGCTTCGACTTCGGCAGGATGCGCTGCGCAGCACCGGCTTCGTCGATCACGTCGATGGCCTTGTCCGGCAGGTGGCGGTCGTTGATGAAGCGCGCCGCCAGTTCGGCTGCCGTGGACAGCGCCGAGGCCGAATATTTCACGCCGTGGTGCTCTTCGAAGCGCGACTTCAGGCCGCGCAGGATCGCCACGGTCTGCTCGACCGAGGGTTCGTTCACGTCCACCTTCTGGAAGCGGCGGGACAGCGCATGGTCTTTCTCGAACACGCCGCGGAATTCCGTGAAGGTGGTCGCGCCGATGCACTTCAACTGGCCGTTGGCCAGGGCCGGCTTGAGCAGGTTCGATGCGTCGAGCGTGCCGCCGGAAGCGGAACCCGCGCCGATGATGGTGTGGATTTCATCGATGAACAGGATGCCGTTCGGGGTGTCCTTGAGCTGCTTGAGCACGGCCTTCAGGCGCTGCTCGAAGTCGCCGCGGTACTTGGTACCGGCCAGCAGCGCGCCCATGTCGAGCGAGAACACGACGGCATTCTGCAGGATCTCGGGCACGTCTTCCTGGACGATGCGCCATGCCAGCCCTTCCGCGATGGCGGTCTTGCCGACACCGGCCTCGCCCACCAGCAGCGGATTGTTCTTGCGGCGGCGGCACAGGATCTGGATGACCCGGTCGACTTCTTCCTCGCGGCCGATCAGCGGATCGATCTTGCCGTCGGCAGCCGACTTGTTCAGGTTCTGGGTGAACTGGTCGAGCGGGCTTTCCTTGGCCTGGCCTTCGACCTGCGCCTCTTCCACGCCTTCCGACGCCTTGCTGGTGTCGAGCTGCTGGTCCTTGCGCACGCCGTGAGAAATGAAATTGACCACATCGAGGCGGGTCACGCCCTGCTGGTGCAGGTAGTAGACGGCGTGCGAGTCCTTCTCGCCGAAGATCGCCACCAGCACGTTGGCGCCGGTGACTTCCTTCTTGCCGTTCGAGGCCGACTGCACGTGCATGATCGCGCGCTGGATCACGCGCTGGAATCCGAGCGTCGGCTGGGTATCGACCTCGCCCGTGCCGGGCACGGTCGGGGTGTTATCACCGATAAAATTAGTCAAGGTCTTGCGCAGGTCTTCGATATTGACCGCGCACGCACGCAGGACTTCGGCGGCTGATGGGTTGTCGAGAAGGGCCAGCAGCAGGTGTTCCACGGTGATGAACTCGTGGCGTGCCTGGCGGGCTTCGACAAAGGCCATGTGTAGGGATACTTCAAGTTCCTGCGCAATCATACTTCCTCCATCACGCACTGCAGGGGGTGCCCTGCCTTACGCGCATGCGTTAAGACAAACTCCACTTTGGTACACGCTATATCTTTGGAAAACACTCCACAGACGCCCTTGCCGTGACGGTGCACGGAAAGCATGATCTGGGTCGCCGTTTCGCGATCCTTGTTGAAGTACTCCTGGATGATTGCAACCACGAATTCCATCGGCGTGTAATCGTCGTTCAGCAACGCCACCTGGTACAGGGGTGGCGGTTTTACGGTCTGCCGCTCCAGCAGCTGTTCGGTGTCATGCTTCGTAGCCATGGACGTATTCTAATGCTTTCAAAGTCTGTGCCAAGCGTAAACATCAGCCTGTTCTCATGTGCTTCCATGTTACGCGTTTTCCGATTTATGCGCAGATGGCGCTCCAATTGACGAAATCAAGAGCCGCGTTACCTCTGCCGTGAAAAATTTGGCAACAGGCCCCTAAAACCGCTTGACTTCAATGATTGTTCCGCCAACAATGCAGTCATTGACATTGTACTTATGTACTTGTTGATAAGAAGTGAGCAGGCTGAGGAGGGGGCAAGAAGCTTCTTGCTTTTATGGCTCGTGTGATTTGTTTTTATTTGAAGGTTCTTTTATGGCAACTGGTACTGTTAAGTGGTTCAATGATTCCAAGGGTTTTGGCTTCATCACTCCTGATGACGGCGGCGAAGATCTGTTCGCGCACTTCTCCGCAATCAACATGAACGGTTTTAAGACTCTCAAAGAAGGTCAAAAAGTCCAATTCGAAGTCACGCAGGGCCCGAAAGGCAAGCAAGCTTCCAACATCCAGGGCACCTAATCGTCCCTCCCGGAAGCAAGGAACCCCGCGTATGCGGGGTTTTTTTTCGCCCCTGTCCCTCGTTTCCGGCTCCCGCCTCTTTCTTCATTAATTACGAGCGTACGCTAATTCGGCTGCGAGGGTGCGCGCGTCTCGCAACAAGGCTTCCAGGCGCTCGCCGCTGACCGCGTCCGGCGCGTCTCCCAACTCGGCCAGCACCGCTTCGAAACGGCGCGCCAGCCCGGCGCCCCGCTCGGCCAGTGCAGGCGGCACGGTGCCGGCATCCGGCAAGCCGTGCAATTCGTCTGGCGAGAAAAAATGGTGGAAACCATAGATGAATTGCCCGATCCGTTCGACATCAAATCCCGGCTCCACGGCCACCTCCGTCGGATAGAGAAAGCCCCGCTTCTACCGAAGACGGGGCTTTCATCCTAGCGGAAGCGGATCGAGCGCGGCGCGGCTTACATCTGTTCGATCATTACTTCGCCAAAGCCCGAGCACGACACCTGCGTGGCGCCTTCCATCAGGCGCGCGAAGTCGTATGTGACCTTTTTCGAGGTGATCGCGCGCTCCATCGCGCCGATGATCAGATCGGCCGCCTCGACCCAGCCCATATGGCGGAGCATCATCTCTGCCGAAAGGATGAGCGAGCCCGGATTCACGTAGTCCTTGCCGGCATACTTCGGCGCGGTGCCGTGGGTCGCTTCGAACATCGCCACCGAGTCCGACATGTTGGCGCCCGGCGCGATGCCGATGCCGCCCACCTGGGCCGCCAGCGCGTCGGAGATATAGTCGCCGTTCAGGTTCAGGGTGGCGATCACGCTGTATTCGGCCGGACGCAGCAGGATCTGCTGCAGGAAGGCGTCGGCGATCGAATCCTTGATGGTGATCTCGCGGCCGCTCCTCGGATTCTTGAACTTGCACCATGGGCCGCCATCGATCAGCTCGGCGCCGAACTCCTTCTGCGCCAGCGCGTAGCCCCAGTCGCGGAAGCCGCCCTCGGTATACTTCATGATGTTGCCCTTGTGGACCAGGGTCACCGAGGGCTTGTCGTTGTCGATCGCGTACTGGATCGCCTTGCGCACCAGCCGCTCGGTGCCTTCGCGCGAGACCGGCTTGACGCCCAGGCCCGAAGTCTCGGGGAAGCGGATCTTCCTGACGCCCATCTCTTCGGTCAGGAACTTGATGACCTTCTTGACGCCTTCGGAGCCTTCGGCCCATTCGATGCCGGCGTAGATGTCTTCCGAGTTCTCGCGGAAGATCACCATGTCGGTCTTTTCCGGCTGCTTGAGCGGCGACGGGACGCCGGCGAAGTAACGCACCGGGCGCAGGCAAACGTAGAGGTCGAGTTCCTGGCGCAGCGCGACGTTGAGCGAACGGATGCCGCCGCCCACCGGGGTGGTCAGCGGGCCCTTGATCGACACCACGTAATCCTTCAGTACTTCCAGGGTTTCCGCGGGCAGCCACACATCGGGACCATACACATTGGTCGATTTCTCGCCGGCGTAGATTTCCATCCAGCTGATCTTGCGCGCGCCGCCGTAGGCCTTGGCCACGGCCGCATCGACGACCTTGAGCATGACCGGGGTGATGTCGACGCCGGTGCCGTCGCCCTCGATGTACGGAATGACCGGATTATCCGGCACGGTCAGCGAGAAGTCGGCGTTGACGGTGATTTTCTGGCCGTCGGCCGGGACCTTGATTTGTTGGTACATCGTGTTCTCCCAATGTGGTCGCTGGCAGGCTGCGGTTGCGCCATGGGGCGCCGCATGCAACATGAACTAGAATGCGGAATTACAATGCGGAATAGCTCCCAAGTCTTCTATAAGACATCGTCGTAGCATCTTGCATTATGCACCAGTATTTTCCGAGGCGCTACGCAGCACCTTTTATCTACCGATTCCCCTTCCATGCCTCTGATCCTCTTCAATAAACCGTTCCAGGTCCTGTGCCAATTTTCGGCCCAGGACGGCCGCGAGACCCTGGCAAATTACCTGGACATTCCCAACATCTACCCTGCCGGGCGCCTGGATGCCGACAGCGAAGGGCTGATGCTCCTGACCGACGACGGCAAATTGCAGCACAAGATCGCGCACCCGGACCACAAGGAAGCCAAGACCTACCTGGTGCAGGTGGATGGCGTGGTGGACGCGACCGCATTGGCGCGCCTGCAGGCGCCGCTGGACCTGGGCGACTTCGTCACCAGGCCGTGCAAGGCGCTGCGCATCGCCGAGCCGGAGTGGCTGTGGCCGCGCAATCCGCCGATCCGGGCGCGGCAGGAGAAGCCGACCAGCTGGATCGCGATCACACTCGAGGAAGGAAAGAACCGCCAGGTGCGCAGGATGACGGCGGCGGTGGGATTGCCGACCTTGCGCCTGGTGCGCTCGAGCATCGGGCCGTTTTCGCTGGCGACGCATCCCTTGATGCCGGGCGAATTCATTGAAGTCCGATACCTGTAGCGTGGGCGGGTTCCCCGCCCACGCGTTCAAACAGTAGGTGAATTGTGAAGGTGCATCGTTTCAAGGTAATTTGAACGCGCGGTCGGCGGAGCCGACCACCCTACGAAAAACGCCGGCATGGAAGCCGGCGTTTTCAATCGAAGCAGTCTATCGCTCAAGCCGCGAACGACTCCAGCGCCGCATTGAAGGTCGCGCTCGGACGCATCACCGCCTTCACCTTCGCATCATCCGCCTTGTAGTAGCCGCCGATGTCGGCCGGCTGGCCCTGCACCGCCAGCAGTTCCTGAACGATCGTCTGTTCATTCTCCGCCAGTTGCTCCGCCAGCGGCGCGAACTTGGCCGCCAGTTCGGCATCGTCGGTCTGCGCGCTGAGCTCCTGGGCCCAGTACATCGACAGGTAGAACTGGCTGCCGCGGTTGTCGAGTTCGCCGGTCTTCGGCGACGGCGACTTGCGGTTGTCCAGCAGCTTGCCGGTGGCGGCGTCCAGGGTCCTGGCCAGCACCTTGGCCTTCTCGTTGCCGGTCTTCAGCCCCAGGTCTTCCAGCGACACGGCCAGCGCCAGGAACTCGCCCAGCGAATCCCAGCGCAGGTGGTTCTCTTCGGTCAGCTGCTGCACGTGCTTGGGCGCCGAGCCGCCGGCGCCGGTTTCGTACATGCCGCCGCCGGCCATCAGCGGGACGATCGACAGCATCTTGGCCGAGGTGCCCAGTTCCAGGATCGGGAACAGGTCGGTCAGGTAGTCGCGCAGGATGTTGCCGGTCACCGAGATGGTGTCCAGGCCGCGCTTGACGCGCTCCAGGGTGTAGCGCATCGCACGCACCTGCGACATGACCTGGATGTCCAGGCCGCTGGTATCGTGGTCTTTCAGGTAGGTCTTGACCTTCTTGATCAGCTCATTCTCGTGCGGACGGTAGGGGTCGAGCCAGAACACGGCCGGCATGCCCGAGTTGCGCGCGCGCGTCACGGCCAGCTTGACCCAGTCGCGGACCGGCGCGTCCTTGGTCTGGCACATGCGCCAGATGTCGCCGGTTTCCACGTTCTGGCTCATCAGGACTTCGCCGGTGGCGAGGTCGGTGATGTTGGCCACGCCGTCTTCCGGGATCTCGAAGGTCTTGTCGTGCGAGCCGTATTCCTCGGCCTGCTGCGCCATCAGGCCCACGTTCGGGACGGTGCCCATGGTCTTCGGATCGAAGGCGCCGTGCCACTTGCAGAAGTTGATGATCTCCTGGTAGATGCGGGCAAAGGTCGATTCCGGGATCACCGCCTTGACTTCCTTCAGGGAGCCGGTGGCGTCGTACATCTTGCCGCCGGCGCGGATCATGGCCGGCATCGACGCGTCGACGATCACGTCGTTCGGCGAATGGAAGTTGGTGATGCCCTTGGTCGAGTCGACCATGGCCAGCGCCGGACGGTTTTCCTGGCAGGCGTGCAGGTCGCGCTCGACCTCTTCGCGCTGCGAGGCCGGCAGCGTGGCGATCTTGTTGTACAGGTCGGCCATGCCGTTGTTGACGTTGATGCCGAGGCTGTCGAACAGGGCGCCGTGCTTTTCAAAGGCTTCCTTGTAGAACATGCGCACGCAGTGGCCGAACACGATCGGGTGCGAGACCTTCATCATGGTCGCCTTGACGTGCAGCGAGAACAGCACGCCGGTTGCCTTGGCGTCGTTGATCTGCTGCTCGTAGAAGGCCAGCAGGGCCTTGCGGCTCATGAACATCGAGTCGATGATCTCGCCCGCCTGCAGCGCGACCTTCGGCTTCAGCACGATGGTCTGGCCGCCCTTGGTGACCAGTTCCATCTTGACGTCGCGGGCGCCGTCCAGGGTCATCGACTTTTCGCCGTGGTAGAAGTCGCCGTGGGTCATGTGCGACACGTGGGTGCGCGATGCCTGCGACCAGGGCGCCATCGAGTGCGGGTTCTTGCGGGCGTATTCCTTGACGGCCTTCGGCGCGCGGCGGTCGGAGTTACCTTCGCGCAGCACCGGGTTCACGGACGAGCCGATGCACTTGCCGTACCTGGCCTTGATCGTCTTCTCTTCGTCGGTCTTCGGGTCGGACGGGTAGTCCGGCAGATTGTAGCCCTTGCCCTGCAGTTCCTTGATGGCGGCGGTCAGCTGGCCCACCGAGGCCGAGATGTTCGGCAGCTTGATGATGTTCGCGTCCGGCTCGAGCGTCTTCTTGCCCAGTTCAGTCAGCACATCCGGAACGCGCTGTTCCGGAGCCAGGTTTTCCGGGAACTGCGCCAGGATACGCGCGGCAACCGAGATGTCGGCTTGCTCGACCTTGATGCCGGCCGGCTTGGTGAAGGTGCTGACGACAGGCAGGAAGGCGTGCGTCGCCAGCAGCGGCGCCTCGTCGGTCAGGGTGTAGATGATGGTCGGATCACTGCTCATACGCTTTTTCCTCGATGATCGCGCGGGTCGCACGATGTCAAAAAACAGGTGGTAACGCTCGGGTCTTGATTCGCACACTGCGCGAAGTCTTCTATAAGACATAAGACGGCGTTTCACATTATGCACCAGTATTTTACTGTGCGCCATGGTTTTAAGATATGCGCCCGCTGCGCGCGAGGCGGGGAAGCTGCGGAATCGAGGGGCGCAACAAGGTGCAACAAGGGGGGCAACAAGGGGGGGCAACAAAGGGGGGGCAACAACGGCGCAACAAACGACAAAACCCGCCGGGACCGAAGTCGGGCGGGTCTTGCTCTGCACAGAACTGCCTGCGCGGCCCAGGCCGCACGCACCTCGCTAATTAAGCGGACAGTGCCTTCAGGGCAGCAGCCAGGCGGCTCTTGTGGCGGGCTGCTTTGTTCTTGTGGATGATCTTCTTGTCAGCGATGCTGTCGATGGTCGACACGGACTGCTGGAAGATGGTGGTTGCAGCGGCCTTGTCGCCAGCCTGGATGGCCTTGCGGACTGCCTTGATTGCGGTACGCAGGGTCGAACGCTGCGACGAGTTGTGCGCGTTTTGCTTAACTGCTTGACGAGCGCGTTTGCGCGCTTGTGCGGTATTTGCCATGAAATTTCCTAAATCGGGGTCAAGTTGCGTTTGCAAACATTCGCGAGTGAAACTGGCGTCTCATTGATGTCCGACGAGTGCCTGCCCAACGATTCGTGTCTGCTAACAGAATTCAGTACAGCCCACGATTATAGCGAAGGTTTGCGGACAGGGCAATTCATAAATGGATAATTGTCGCCATCGGCACGTCAGCCCAAGCGATAAATCGCGCTTTATCCTCACGTGCAGCGGCGCCGGACAGTGTTGCCCAAGTATAATCGCCCGCCATGAACCTGCTCCGTACCCTTGCCGCTATTTCCAGCATGACCATGGTGTCCCGTGTCACCGGCCTGCTGCGCGAAAGCCTGTTCGCGGCCGCCTTCGGCGCCTCGTACTTCACCGACGCCTTCAACATCGCCTTCCGCCTTCCCAACCTGCTGCGCCGTCTGTTTGCCGAAGGCGCATTCTCGCAGGCCTTCGTGCCGATCCTGACCGAATACAAGACCAGGCACGGCCAGGACGCCACCAAGACCCTGGTTGACCATGTCGCCACCGTATTGATCTGGGCAACAGTACTTACCAGCATTGCCGGCATCGTGGCCGCGCCGCTCCTGATCTACTGGATCGGCGGCGGCCTGCAGGACGAGCCGAAAGCCTTCGACGCCGCTGTCGTCATGACCCAGATGATGTTCCCCTATATCGCCTGCATGGCCTTCGTGGCGCTGGCAAGCGGGATCCTCAACACCTGGCGCCAGTTCAAGATACCGGCGTTCACGCCGGTCCTGCTGAACCTGTCCTTCATCTTCGCCGCCGTGGTGCTGGCCGATTACTTCGCCCAGCCGATCTACGCGATGGCGGTAGGGGTGTGCATCGGCGGCGTGCTGCAGGTGGCGATCCAGATCCCGCCTCTGCTCAAGCTCGGCATGCTGCCACGGCTGTCGCTCAATCCGATGACCGGGCTGCGCGACAGCGGCGTGCGCCGCATGCTCGGCAAGATGGGGCCGGCCGTCTTCGCCGTCGCCGCAGCCCAGATCAGCCTGCTGATCAATACCACCATCGCCGCCTGGCAGGGACCGGGGGCCGTCTCCGCCCTGCAGTATGCCGACCGCCTGATGGAACTGCCGACCGCACTGCTGGGCGTCGCACTCGGCACCATCCTGCTGCCGGGCCTTGCCAAGGCGAACACCGATGGCGACACCGAGGAATACTCCTCCCTGCTGGACTGGGGCCTGCGCCTGACCTTCCTGCTGGCTATTCCGTCGGCAGTCGGCATGGCGACCCTGGCCGAGCCGATGATCGCCACCCTGTTCCACTATGGCGAATTCGACGACGCGGACGTGGTCAGCGCCTACCTGCCGCTGATGGCCTATGCCGCCGGACTGCTCGGCTTCATCCTGGTCAAGACGCTGGCGCCGGCCTTCTTCGCGCGCCAGGAAGTGCGCACGCCGGTGAAGATCGCGGTCGGCGTGATGGTGGCGACGCAGTTGCTGAACATCGTGTTCGTGCCGCTGTTCGGCGTGGCCGGGCTGGCGCTGTCGATCGGTGTGGGCGCCTGCATCAACGCGACCCTCCTGTACGCCGGCCTGCGCCGGCGCCGCATCTACGTGCCGCAGCAGGGCTGGGGCATGTTCCTTCTCAAGCTGCTGCTTGCAGTCAGCGTCATGGGCGCCGTATCCTGGTTCAGCCAGATCCAGTTCGACTGGATCGCGATGCGCGCTACGCCCTTGCTGCGTGCCGGTGCGCTGGCAGCGATCATCACGGTGGCGGCCGCCGCCTACTTCGCGGTGCTGCTGGCGCTGGGCTTCCGCCCGCGCGACTTCAAGCGCCGCGCCAAATAAGCACGTACCTGCGAAAAAGGGGCAAGGCGCCGCCGCCTTGCCCCTTGCGTTTCTGCCGTGGCGCGGGAATCCGCTCCGCTTAGCGCCCCTGGCGGCGCCGGCGAGCGCCGGCCAGCATGGCCAGTCCAAGGCCGAGGATGGCGAGCGAGGCCGGTTCCGGTACGTCCGCCTCCATCGACAGGGCCTGGATCTGGGTCTGGCTCAGGGCCGTGTCATACAGCCGTGCTTCGCTCAGCACCGCATTCAGTCCGCCCGGCGCGTTGCCGCCCACCGTATGGCGCGCGCCGAAAATGATTTCGGTATTGTTCATGCTCCAGGAAGAATTGCCGATGGCGAGATAGCTGCCAATGTCGACGCCATTGCGGTAGCCGGAGATGCGCACCTGGTTGAAGTCCACCTGCTCGTAGGTGAAAGCGAGCTGGACAAGCTAGTTGGGGCTGGTTTCCGTGTAGCCGAGGGCTGCCGTGTCGGTACGCTGCCAATTGTTGCTGCCGGCCATCCAGCGGTTGGCCGTATGTTCGCCGAATACGATCCCGTCGAAGACGTCCGAGAACTTCTTGTCCACCGTCATCAGGCTGCCGGCGGTCGCAGAGGAGCTCAGTCCGGTCAAAGAGGCCCAGACAACCATGGTCTTGCTCTGGATGCTCGCACCAAAGTAGTCGTTGATACGGGCCCAGCCGGTCGGGGTACTTCCTTCTCCGGTCAGCGTCAACTTACCATTGGCAACACTTGCATTACCCAGCAGTTCCACCCGGCCGAAGCTATAGGTCTTGTCCTGGAGCGGGTCATCGCCCTGGAAGGTCCAGTGGCCGATCAGGCTTGCCTGGCTGGCGCTGCTGGCAAACATGAGAGGAAGGCTGAGCGAGAGGCTGGCGAGCAAACGTTTGGACGAGATCATTGTATTTCCTTGTTATTTCCACTTGGAACGAAACATGTCCCAATCGAAAGCAATGTCCATGCCAACGATTTCTTACAGGCAAACGAAATTGCAATGTAAGAATTTTCGACAGCGATTCGCCGCGCATAGACAAGCACAATGCTTGTATTCACAGGGAAAAGCAGGGCTTCTACTGCCGCAGCCCGAAATCAAGTGTAAACATTTTCGACAAAAAAAAGGCGCTGTCAGCGCTAACTGTTGATGACCCCGATCGCAATGCGCAGCAATTGCTGCGCAGTACTCACCCGGTCGCCATCGAGCGCGCGGCGCCAGCCCAGGTAGTTGGGCAGGTAACGCGAGGCCACCCCACGAAACCGGCTCAACCATTGCCGGAATCGCTGGTGGTAGCCATTCACGTGCTGCACGTGGATGGCGCCGGCAGCGCCCCGGCGCACTCGCACGCCGGCACGCAGGTTGACGGCCTCGTGCGCGATGCCGTGCTTGCGGGCGAAGCTGCGGTACGCCGCATGCGCGTCGCTTACCAGGAGCACTTGCCGATCCAGCCTGGGTAGCAGGTGACGCTCCAGTTGCGGCGCCGTCAGCGCGCCGCGGCCAGTTACAGCGTCGACGGTCTGTCCGCTACGGTCTCTCGCTACCAGAATGCAGTCGAGCTCTCTTGAGATGCCGCGCCGACCCGCCTTGCCGCCGCGTTTGCGCGCCGGCCGGTCCAGCTTGCGCGAGCCCTTCTGCGATTCCAGCAAGAACATTTCATCAGCCTCGACGATGCCGTTGAGCTGCCGGGGCTGGTCGTCCCGGGGCCGCTGCAGGAAGCGGTGGCGCCAGCGAAAGGCGGTGTTGCGGTGCACCCCGACCTGGCGGGCGCTTGCCCGCACCGACTTCGATTCGAGCATGGTGCCCAGGTAATCCAGCCATTTATCGCGCAGCCGCAGCCGCGCCAGCGGTGTACCGCTCAGGTCGTTGAACGTGCGGCCGCAGGCGCGGCAGCGGTAGCGCTGCAGGCCGTTCGCCTGGCCATGCCGGTGGTATCGATCACAGGCGCAACTTGGGCAGCGCCGGGCGGTGGCGCCGATCTCGGTGATGAGCGAGATCACCTGCTCGGGCCCGGCGGCCGGTTGCAGGGCCGCGAGTGTCTTGAGGCGCTGGGGGACATTCAGCGCAGGGAGTTTGGCAAACCACTTTGTGAACTGAGGCGATCGCATGCTCGTTCCCCGTCTGTCGTGACCGGTGTTCGACAGCGAATTGGCTCAGCAGTTCCTCCCTCATCCATACATAAGGTTGACAGAGCCAAAAAAATGGACCCGCGGCGCTTCAGTGGCCGCGGGTCGTGTCAGTCCTCTCCTTTGCTCCGTTTTCCTCTACCTCCGGACGCCCAGGCGCCTCCTCGGCTGGTGCATCGTTCTGCCCGTCCGCTGGCGGCTCAGGCTCGGGCGCCGGCTCAGGACGCGGTGCGGGCTCGCGCGGCGGCGCTGACGGAACAGGCGCCGGCTGCGGCTGGGAGGGCGGCAAACTGCCCGGCGGCGCGCTGCCCGGCAGCGGCGGCATGCCCGACGGCCTGGCGCCCGGCGTCAGCGGCGCCCCGGCGCCCTGCTGCTCGGCCATGAACTTCCAGTCCGCGATGTGTTCGCGATTGTCGAAGCCGGGGAAGCGCTTGTCGAAATTGCCCACCTTGAGCGGGGCCGCCTGCGACAGGCTGTGCACGCCCAGGATGCGTCCGCCCTCCCCGGCCGTCACCAGTCCCCACTCGGCCTTGCCGCTGACCGGGTCGACGAAGATCTTGCGCAGGTGCCGGCGCGGATAAGGGAAGCGTGTGTCGCGCAGCAGTTCCTGCAGCGTGCGCGGCTGGGTCGGCTGGCCGCGCGGGGTCGCTTCGGCATAGGTGCGCAGGGCCGTGCTGAACTGCGCGCCGATCTCCAGCAACTCCTGTTCGGCATGGGCGCGCTGCAGCAGCGCGCCGATCTTCAGCGTGGCGGCGCCCACCATGCCGATGATGAAGACGAAAATGATCAGGCCGAGGTAGGTGAAGCCGGCCTGGCGTCCCGCGACCGCGAAGCTGCGCACGTTACCACTCCGCGTAGGGTGTGCCCTTGCGGCCGTTGCCGGGTGCGCCGCTCTTGACGTTGCCGACCTCGCCCTGCTCGCCGTCCGGCGGGGGCTCCACCACCCAGGTCGCGCGGCTCTCGGTGATCGGGTCCATCGGCAGCGCGCGCAGGTATTTCTTCTCGACCAGCTGTTCCAGCGAATCCGGGTAGCGTCCCGTATCGGCGCGGAACTGGTCGATGACCGCGCGGGTATTGCGCAGGTTTTCTTCGAGGATGGTTTCGCGGCTGGCGTCGATACTCGGGAAGAAGCGCGGCACCGCGAGCGTGAGCAGCAGGGCCACGATGCCCAGCACCACCAGCAGTTCGATCAGGGTGAAGGCGCGCAGGCGCCGCAGCTCGGACATGATGCTCACCACTTGTTGTACGGGATGCCGTTCAGGCCCGGCCTGTCCGACGGCGAGTAGACGTCGTAGACGTCCTCGCCCTCTTCCGGCTCGTCCGGCTCGCTGGCGTAGCTGCGCTTGCCCCAGGTCTGTGCGTCCGGCGTATCTGGATCGGAATGAAAGGGGTCGCGCGGCAGCCGGCGCATGAAATAGATCTGCGCCTGCTTCGGGCTCTTCTGGTCGCGCACGCCCTCGACCAGCATCTCGAGACGCGGCGGATAACCGCTGCTGCCGGCCGCCTTGGCCACGCGGCCCTCGTCGCTGGCCTTCTTGTAGGCGTCGATGCCGGCGCGGATCTCGCGCAGTGCGCGGCGCAGCTCCACCTCGTCGCGGCGCTGGGCCGTGACTTGCGCCACCGGCACCACCAGCGTTCCCAGCAGGGCCAGGATCGCCAAGGTCACCAGCAGCTCGATGAGGGTGAAGCCGCGCTTGAACATTATTGCCGGGCGCCTGGAGAAGAAGCGGGAACGGCGGGCGGCGGCGGCGCGACCGGGATCACCTGGACGGCCGCATCGGGCGCGGGCACCGGCGCCGGCGCCGACGGCGGCGGGCCGGATTGCGGCGAACCGGTCTGCGGCGTCATCGGCAGCTGCGACGGCGGCACCGACAGCGGGCGGTCCGGCGATCCGGCCGCAGGCGTACCGACCGGCGCCGGTGCGGGAACGGCCGGCGCGCCCGAAGCCGGACCCTGCACGGTTCCCGCACGCGCAGCAGCTGCAGCAGCTGCGGCAGCGCCGGCATTGACCGGCAGCTGCACCGGCGCGCGCGCCGTGCTGTCCGGACGGCGGCGGAAGCTGGCTTCGGTACCGGCCCCGAATTCGGACGCGGCCGCCGCCGGGCGCTGCACGGTGCGCACCAGGCGCGGCGTGATCGACAGCACGATCTCGGTGCGGTCGTTGGTGTCACGCGTGCTGCCGAACAGGCGGCCGACGATCGGCAGGTCGCCGATACCCGGCACCTTGTTGCCGCTGGAACGGTCTTCGTTGCTGATCAGGCCTGCCAGCACCTGGTTCTCGCCATCCTTCAGCTGCAGGAAGGTAGTGGCCGAGCGGGTGCCGATACGGTAGGCCACGGTGCCGGAGCGCGTCGTCACCGAGTCGCCGAGCGTGCTGACCTCGAGCGAGATGCGGATCCCGACTTCGTTGTTCAGGTAGATGGTCGGCTCCACGTTCAGGGTCAGGCCGACGTCCACGTAGTTCACCGACTCCGAGGCGAAGCCGCCCACGCCCGAGGAGATCGTGGTCGAGATGTTCGGGATCTTGTCGCCGATGACGACCTTGGCCTTTTCCTTGTTGCGCACGCGGATGCGCGGGTTGGCCAGGATATTGGAATCGCCATCGGTCTTGTTGGCCTTGACGGAGGTGGTCAGGTTGCTGACGACGCCGATATTGCCGCGGTTCAGGCCTCGCAGCTGGTCGATGCTGATGGGGTCGCCCTCGACCGTGGCCAGCGGTGAGAACGAGACCGCGGCCGGCCAGACCACGCCGAGGTCCATGATGCGGCTGCGCTTGATCTCGAGCACCTCGACGTCGAGCATGACTTCCGGCTCGGGCACGTCCTGCAATGCCACCAGCTGGGTCGCCACGCGCACCGCTTCGGGGCTGTCGCGCAGGATCACCAGGTTGAGCTTCTCGTCCACGACCACGTCGCGCGACTTGAGGATGGTCTTGAAGGTATTGGCGATGTTCTTGGCTTCCGCATTGGCCAGGAAGAAGGTCTTGACCGTCATCTCCTGGTATTCCTTCAGCTTGGCGGCCACGTTCGGGTAGATCAGGATGGTGTTGCCGTCCATGACCTGGCGCTCGAGCTGGTTGGTCATCAGCAGGTAGTAGATCGCGGCCTCCACGGTGCTGTTCTTCAGGAAGATCGAGCTGCGCAGGTCGGTCTTGACGTCCTTGTCGAACACGAAGTTCAGGCCGGAATGGCGCGAGATGATCTCGAACACCTGCTTGAGGGGCGCGTCGCGGAATTCCAGGCTGATCGGCTTGCGGAAGGCCGCCGCCAGCGTTGCTTCCCCAGGGGGCGCCGCGGCCGCCTTCCGGTCCAGCTCCAGCATCAGCAGGCGCGCCGGCTCGTGCGCCGGGCGTTCGGTCAGGATCGCGGACAGCCGCTGGCGCGCGGTATCGAACTCGCCCTTGTCGAAGGCGGCGCGCGCCTGATCGAGCATAGCCGCGTGGCGACCGTCGGCCTCGACCTGGCGCAGGCCGCTGCGTGCGCGCTCGTTGGCCGGGTCGAAAACCAGCACGCGGCGGTATTCCGCCAGCGCCTCCTCCGGCCGGCCGGCGGCAAAGGCCGCCTCGGCCTGGCCGAGCAGGCGGTTGGCCGCGCTGTCGCGCGCGCGCAGGTAGGCGACGCGGTACTGGGGATTGGCCGGGTCGGCATTGACCGCCTCCTGGTATTTCACCAGCCCGGCCGCGACCTGGTCCTGCGCGACCAGCGCATTGCCTTCCTGGTAGGCGCGCTGTCCCGCGCAGCCGGCGAGCAGCACCGCCCCCAGGCCAGCAGCCAGCACGAGATTGCGGATACGAGGCATCAGTCGAATACTCCAATATTAAGCTGCTGAACCTGGTTCAGCGGCAGGTAGGTCAGGGTCAGCACCGGTGGCCGGATCGCATCGACGCGGTAGGCGCCGTCGATGATGGTGTTCTCGCGCACCAGGTGGGTACGGTCGCCGCGTGCGAGGTAGATTTCCCAGGCGCCGTCCTGGAGCGACTTGCCGATGAAGGTGAACGGCAAGGGCGGCGCGCTCGGCGGCGGCGGCGGCGGCGCGGGCGCCGGCGGCGGTGGCGGCGGGGTCCAGTCCTGGCGCGCGAACACGCCATTCTCCCCCGCGTTGAAACGGTCGCCGCTGTCGCCGATCAGGGCCTCGCGGTCCGCCAGCCGCAGGATGACGGGGTTCGCGTCCGCTCCCTTGGCGGCGGCAGGCGCCGGCGCAGGGGACGGTGCGGGGGCGCCGGGCGCCTGCGCGCGCTCGACCGGCTCGGCCACAGCGTCCTCCGGCGTCCTGTCGCCGAAGGCCACCAGGGAGCCAGCCGCCACCAGGGCGACTGTCATGGCGATGTGGCGCGGCTTCATCGCGGCACTCCCTGTGTGTCGGCCAGGTGCAGCGTCAGGCGCAGGCGCGCCTCGACGGTGGCGCTGCCGATCGCATCGCGCCGGAAGCTGACGTCGTCGAGCGATGCGTGCGGCAGCGCGCGCAGCGCGTCGAACGCGAACTGCCAGATCGCCCCGTAGCGGCCCGTGACCGGCAGGTTGAGCTGGTAGGTGTGGAAGCTCCCGGCGCGCTCGTGGGCGGCGCGGTACTCGCCCTGGCGCAGGGCCAGGCCGTTCTTCTCCGCCAGCGCGAACAAGGTCTTGAGCTGGCGGTCGACCTTGCTGCGCTCGCCCAGGGAGGCATAGAAATGGGCCAGGTTCTGGTCGGCGCTCGGCGGCGGCGCAGGCGGCGCGCTGTGCACGGGCGGCGGCGCTGCAGCCTGGATGCGGGCGGCCGCATATTCCTCGTCCAGGTCCACCAGGGCCTCGAGCACCAGGACGATCGCGACGGTGGCAGCCAGCGCCAGCGCGAAGGCGGCGGCAATCACCGGGTTAGCGCGGCGCAGCGCCAGCACGGCGCGCAGCCAGAGCGCCGACAGGTTCATGTCCTTCATGGGGCGCCTCCGGCGGCACCCGACTGCGTGCCCGACTGCGCGCTCCACTGTGCGCTGAGCTGGAAGCGCAGCGGCCGGTTCGGTTCCTGCTCCGCGATCTCGTGGCGCACCAGGGCCACCGAGCCGAACCAGCCCTGTTCCTGCATCGCCGCCACGTAGGCCAGCATGTCGTCGCTGTTGCGGGCCTCGGCCGTGATGCGCAGGGTGCGGCGCTTGGCATCCGGCTCCAGTGCCAGCAGCGCCACATTGGCCGGGGTGGCCGCCCCCACCGCCTCGACCAGATCGCGCCACGGCAGGTTGAGCTGCATGACGGCGTCGTTGACCGCGCCCGCCTGGGCGGCGGACACCGTGAACGTCGGCGCCGCCGCCGCGACCGGCACGGGGCGCATGGCGCTGGAGCGCGCTGCGATGGCGGCCTGCAGCGCCTCCAGCTGCTCGCGCTCTTCCTGGTAGCGGACCAACAGCGACAGCGCCACGAAGCACAGGCCGGCAGCGGCGACCACCAGGCCGACGCTGCGCCCCGGCACGCGGAACAGGGTGCGCCGCAGGCTGCGCGGTGCGAAGTCGATATGGGTGCGCTGTAGTCTTCGCTTCATGCTTCCCTTCATGCTCCGCCTCATGCTTCGATTCCCGTGCGCGCCAGTCGCACGTGCAGCGGCCAGTCGGCGCTGTCGTCTTCCAGCAGTGTGCAGGCGAACTTCAGGCAGCCGGCCGAACTGGCCCAGGTTGCCGGGGCGGCGCCGCACAGCTGCAGCCGCTCGGGACGCCCCACCCCCACCCGCAGCGCTTCGCGGGCGACGTGGGCTTCGAGCCAGTCGCGGTCGGCGCCCGGTGGAATCACGGCGGTGCGCACCGCGGCCAGCGTGTCGCCTTCATAGGCGGCAAGCGAGAGCACGCCGCCGTGCACCAGGCCGAACCAGGCGCCGGGACGGCGCGCGCGGCGCCAGGCATTCATGGCGGCGACGAATTGCGGCGCCACCTCGACCAGGTGGAAACGGTGTTCGCGCGCCAGCGTTTCCAGCAGGGCCAGCAGGCCTTCGGGCGCCGCGGCGGCCAGGAAGGGTCGCGCCGCATTCCAGTCGGCGCTGATGCGCCAGTCGAGCGGCGGCGCGCCGAACAAGGCCTGGAATCGCAGCGCGGCTGCGGCCTCGAGGTCGCCGAAACGGGCCGCGCCCCTGGGCGGCGGCACCTGCCACAGGCGCACCAGCTCGTCGGCCAGCACCACGGTCAGCGGCCAGGCGCGCGGGGCCAGCTCCTGCAGCAGCGCGCGCAGGGTATTCGCCAGCGCATCCGGCGCCCCGGCTTCGACCGGGTTGCTGGCCAGCACCTCGACGCCAGCGCGCGGCCAGCCGCCCACGCGCAGCAGCGCAAGGCCGTCGGCGGCGACGCCGAGACGGAGGGATTGCCCGAACTTCCTACGCATGCAAGGTCACCCGCTTGATCTCGTCGATGGTGGTGGCGCCGCGCCGGACCAGGTCGAGCGCCGCCAGGCGCAGGCTGCGGGTGCCGTTGGCGTGGGCAGCGGCCTTGATGCGGCGGATCGGCTGCTTGTCGACGATCAGTTCGCGGATTTCGTCGTTCAGCGTGAGGATCTCGGCGATCGAGCGGCGCCCGCGGTAGCCGGTGCCGCGGCAGTCGCCGCAGCCCTTGCCGCGCATGAAGACGTAGTCCTGGGCGTCCTCACGCGCCAGGTGCACCGAGGCCAGCTCGAGCGCGTCCGGATCGTAGCGCACCGCGCAGTGCGGGCAGTTCATGCGGATCAGGCGCTGGGCCCAGATCCCGTTCAGGGCCGAGACGAACGCATACGGATCGATGCCCATGTGGGTGAAACGGCCGAACACGTCGAACACGTTGTTCGCGTGCACCGTCGTCAGCACCAGGTGGCCGGTGAGCGCCGACTGCACCGCGATCTCGGCGGTCTCGCGGTCGCGGATCTCGCCGACCATGATCTTGTCAGGGTCGTGGCGCAGGATCGAACGCAGGCCCTTCGCGAAGGTGAGGCCCTTCTTTTCGTTCACCGGGATCTGCAGGATGCCCGGCAACTGGTACTCGACCGGGTCCTCGATGGTGATGATCTTCTCGCGCCCGTTGTGGATCTCGGTGAGGGCCGCATACAGCGTGGTGGTCTTGCCTGAGCCGGTCGGCCCCGTCACCAGCAGCATGCCGTAGGCTTCCCTGGCCAGTGCGCGCAGCGTCTCCAGCGAGGGCGCGTCGAAACCCAGGGCCTCGAGCGTGAGCGCGCCGTAGGATTCGATCATGGCGCGCTTGTCGAGGATACGGATCACCGCATCCTCGCCGTGGATGCTGGGCATGATCGAGACCCGCAGGTCGATGTCGCGCCCGCCCGACTCCACCCGGAAGCTGCCGTCCTGCGGGATGCGGCGCTCGGCGATGTCGAGTTCGGCCAGCACTTTCAGGCGCGAGATGATGTGCTCGGCCAGCTCGACCCCGCCCACCGTGGTGGCATGATCGAGCACCCCGTCGACCCGGTACTTGACGGCCAGGCCGCCCGCCGTGCTCTCCAGGTGGATGTCGGAAGCGCCGGCCTTGAGCGCATCGTACAGCGTCGAGTTGACCAGCTTGACCGCCGGGCTGCCGCTTTCGGACACCGAGGCGAAGGACAGCACCTGGTTGACCTTGCCGTCGCGCCGCGCTTCCGCGCCGCCCTCCACCAGGCTGTCGACGGCGCGCGCCGATTCCTCCTGCTTCGACAGATAGGCCTGGATGTCGGACTGCAGCGCCAGGCACAGCTCGAGCGGGGCGCGGGCGGTGGCGCGCGCCTGCGCGCCCAGCCAGGTCTGCAGGTCGAGGTCGAAGGGATCGGCCAGCACCCCGGTCAGGCGCCCCGCCCCGTCGCGCAGCAGCACGCAGTGGCGCGACATGGCCTGCGCCAGCGGCAGCAGGTCGAAGGCGGGAGATTGCGCCAGCATGGCGGCGGTTTCCATGACCGGCAGCGCGAACGGGGCCGCCAGCTCGCGAATGATGCCGCGCGGCTCGAGGCCGGTGAGGCCTTCGAGCTCGGCCACCAGGCCGCGGCGCGACTGCTGCGCCAGCGCACGGGCGCGCGCCAGCAGCGCCGGGTCCAGCGGTTTATCCTGCGGCGCGTTCACGACATCGCTTTTCAAGACATATCCCCGGCGAGGTCGAAGATCGGCATATACAGCAGCACCACGATGGCGCCCACCACCAGGCCGATGGCCGCCATCAGGAGCGGCTCGAAGGTACGGGTGAAGCGGTCGATCCAGCGCGTGATCTCGCCATCGTAGAAGGCGGCCGACTGGGTGAGCATCGGCCCCATGTCGCCGGTGCGCTCGCCCACGCGCAGCATGCGCAAGGAAATCGGCGTGGTCAGGCCATTTGCTTCGAATGCATTGGACAGCGGCTGGCCCGATTCGATCGCGGCGCGCGCCTGCGCCAGGCCCTTGCGCACGGCGCCGGACACCATCGGCTGCACGGTCTCGATGGCGCCGACGATGGTGATGCCGCCCTCGGTCAGCATGCCCAGCGTCAGGTACAGGCGCGACAGTTCATAGATGCGGGCGCGCTCGCCGATGCCGGGCAGGCGCACCAGCAGGCGGTTGATGCCGCCGCTGCGCACCAGGTGGCGTACGCCGGCCACCGCGCCGGCGATGGCCAGCAAGGCCGTCACCAGGATCGCGCTGCCGTGGCTGGAGGCGAACTGGCCCCAGTCGAGCAGCAGCTGCGACATCCAGGGCAGCGAGCGTCCCGCTCCCTGGTAGACCTCGGCGAACTTGGGCACCACGTAGCCGATCAGGAAGGCGCTCACGCCGCCGCCCACCAGCAGCAGGATCACGGGGTAGATGGAAGCGCTGACGATCTTGGCGCGTACCAGGTCGATGCGCTGCTGGTAATCGATATAGCGCGACAGTGCGCGCGGCAGGTCGCTGGTGCCTTCGGCGGCGCGCACGATGCCGACGTATAGCGGCGGGAACAGGTCGGGCTGGGCGGCCAGCACGCCGGAAAAGCGCTTGCCCTCGCGCAGGCCTGCCAGCAGGCGCTCGAGCACGCCGCGCGCGCCCGTATTGGCTTCCTTTTCGAGCAGGGCTTCCAGGCCCTCGACGATGCCCAGGCCGGCGTTCAGCAGCGCCAGCAATTCCTGGCTGAACAGCACCAGCGACAGCTTGCCGCCCTTGCGCCCCCTGGCCAGCGCGGCGAAGGGGTTGGTGCGGGCCGGCTCGACGGCGCTGACGAACAGCCCGCGCGCCTCGACCTGGCGGCGCGCGTCGAGCGCGTCGGCGGCATCGACGACGAGGTCCGAGATCGACATATCGGGCGCGAGGGTACGAACGGCGAACTGCATGGAGGGCCCGGCTGGTTTGGCTGCTTTGGCTGTGTCAGCGCTGTGGTGTCAGGATGGCGGCTGGTCTGTGCGGGCCGGCTGCGTGCTCAGTTCGACGAAATGTCGGCATTGTCGCCGGCGCCGCCAGGCTGTCCGTCCTTGCCGAGAGACAGGATCTCGTATTCGCCCTTCGTCCCCGGCGAGCGGTACTGGTAGGCACGGCCCCACGGGTCCTGCGGCACGCCCTTCTTCAGGTAGGGGCCGTTCCACTTGGCGCCGGCGCTGGGCGGCGCAGCCATCAGGGCGTTCAGCCCCTCTTCCGCATTGGGGTAGCGGCCAACGTCGAGGCGATAGGTGTCGAGCGATTTGTCGAAGGCGTCGATCTGCGCCTTCGCCACGGTGACTTCGGATTTGCCGAGCTGCGAGAAATACTTGGGGCCGACATAGGCTGCAAGCAGGCCGATGATCACGATCACCACCAGCAGTTCGAGCAGGGTGAAGCCCTGCACGCCGCGCGCCACGGGACGCGCCGGGGCGCGCTGTTCCAAAACTGATTGCATCGACCTGCTCCTCATTCTTCTTACATGAAACTAACATGGAAGGCTACCACGGCGCTTATCGTCTCGACAATGCCCCCTCGATGGGGGTTCTTTCTTGCCTGCCATCCCACGGCGCGACTATCGCAGCTGCACAGTCCGTCTTTCTTGCGCCGGCGCAGACCGGCCGGTCAGCGCGCGGCTGGCGACGCCCCGCCGGGCTGGCACTGGCCGCTGCTGCAGACCGCGCCCGGGTCGGGCAGGTGACGGCAGGTCGACACCATTCCACTGGCCTTGATCGCGGCCTGGCGCTCGGCCTTGTACTGGTTGGCCAGGGCGTGCAGGGCCTTTTCGTCGGTGCGCGACAGGGAATACGGCAGATAGCCCTGGGGCCCGCCGCAGGCATTGGCGCCGAGCGGCAGCGAACGGCACTGGGTCGATTCGGTACAACTCGCCTCGCCGGCCAGGGCGCGGATGCGCGCCAGCGTATCGCCGGCTGCTGCAGGCGCTGCAGGCGCACCGCGATGCGCCCCTTGCGCTTCCGTGCGGCCGGGATCGCGGGCCTCGGTCGTGCAGGCGGCGCAGCCAAGCAGGAAGAGAAGGATGAGTGTTCGCATGCGCCCATCTTCCCTGCTTGGGCAGACGTGGTCAAGCAAATCAAGGTATGCATGGCTTGGCTTGGCATGCAAGAAATCTTGTTGAGCGGCGATGATCTCAGCTCAGCCCAAGTGTTGCCGTAGAACATCAATTGCGCTCTGGAATTTTTCATTTCCTTTAAAACAGATGCTGCAACTGTCTTCAAAACACGTTAACGTCGCTCATTTACGTTCCTAAACCATAATCTTTGCTGTTCGCTAACGAAAATAATTGAGCACGGGCAAAATTTACTGACTACAATTGGCTTCGTTATCGACGAGCTTGCTCTACAGAACCGATTATGACTTACTCCAGTTTTCGTACCTTTGCCGCCATCGCGTTGAGCGCCCTCCTGACCGCATGCGGCGCAGGCCAGCAGCAGGACATCCAGATGCCCATGCAACTGGCCTCGGTAGTACACAGCGCCGCCGTCGAAGCCGCACAGCCCGGCACCAGCGTGGGCGTGATGGCAGGCCAGGCCGCCTCGACCGGCCCGGCCGTCGCCGCCGCCAGCGGTGCGCACAACCCTGTCCCCGACTGCGCCGCGGAAGGCTGCAATAGCCTGCGCATCATCGATGGCAACGCCGAAGCCTTCCGCATCGACGCGATGCGCCGTGCAGCGGCCGGCGACAACGGCCCAAGCCAATCCTGATCCCGAAGGCGCCGGCCTTGCCGGCGCCGCGTGTCTTCGTTCTTACCACGCATCGTCTGCGCGGCCCTGCCAGGGCCGTCCGTCCGACTGCAAACGCCCTCTCCAAAAAAACACCTGCCCGCAGGCAGGTGTTCCGTCATCGCCGCAGCCCCGCGGCAAGCCGCAGGGCGCCGGACAGTGATTACAGCTCCCCCGTAAACAGCTTCGGCGTGTAGTCGATTTCCTTCTTCTTCGACGGATAGATGAAGCTGAAGTGCAGGGTCACCTTCGCTCCCGGAGCGATCGTCGTCTCCGGCAGGGTCAGGTAACGCGCGCCCTTGTGACTGCCGTTTGCGCCTTCGAGGACCACACCCTCGGTCAAGCCCTGCAGCACGAAGTGCAGCGGACCGTTCAGCGCGGCGCTGCCCGTGTTGGTGAAAGTGACCTTGCCCGAATACCGTGACTCGGCGTATTTCACCGCCAGGCCGCTCTGGACGATCCGCACCGAGCTGCTCACATCCACATAGGGCGGCGTCAATGCCAGGCTGACGACCACCGGATCGTGGTCGGAAGCGCGGTAGGCATCGTTCGCATACAGGTCCTGCGGCTTGTCGTCCAGGTTGTAGTCGATCGCTTCCGGCTCGTCCGCGTTGTTGTGCCATTCGGCGGCGCCGAGCACCTGCCTGCTCAGCGCAGCGCTGGCGAGCGCATGGTCCAGGTAACCGCTCTCGCCGTCGAACACATAGGAATACACCATACCCTGCGGACGCACGAAGCGCTCGAGTTCGTTGACCAGGCCGGCGCCCGTCAGGGTCGCGATCGGGTCTTCGACACCGTAGGCATTCATGTCGCCGATCACCAGCACGTCCGGATCGCCCGCGCTGGCCACCACCTGCGGGATGAAGACGTTCGCGAGGCGCTGGGCCTGCAGCACGCGGGTGGCATTCCAGCAACCCTGGCCGTCGCCGCGGTCGCTGTCCGGGCCGCTGCCCGACGGACAGCTGGCCTTGGCCTTGAGGTGGTTGACGATCACCGAGAACCTGGCGTCGTTGTTCGCCCTGAAGGTCTGGGCCATCGGCGGGCGGTTGTTGACCCGGTCGCCGTCCGACAGCGCCGTCCCGACCAGGGAGACCACGGCCGGCTTGTAGATCATCGCGACGCGGATCGCATCGGTGCCGGTCGCTTCAGGCTTGGGCACCACCGCATACACCGGCGCGCCGAGTGCGGCGTTGAGGCTGTCCACCAGGTACTGCACCGCGGTGTCGCCATTGTTCTGGATCTCCATCAGGCCCACGACGTCGGCGTCGAGTGCGACCAGCGACTTCACGATCTTGTCGCGCTGGCGCACGAATTCGATCATGTTGTCGGCGCCCCGGCAATTGCTGGGGCGGGCGCTGGCGCCGCATCCCTGCCCGCTCGCGCCCTCGGCGTTGCTGCCGTCGGTGAAGGTGGTGAAGAAGTTCAGCACGTTCGCGCTGGCGACCTTGACGCCAGCCGGCAGGCTCGGCGCGCCCGGACGCGCGTTGGTGCGCGAGAACTGCGGCGCCACGGTCGGCTGCAGCTTGAAGCCCGCGCCCCCGCCGCCCAGCGCGCCGAAGTCGAGCACCCCTTCCAGGCCGGTGACGGTATCCCCGGTCCGCACGGTGTTCTCCGGACCGATGTAGGGAATGCTTGGCGGCTGCACGAACAGGCCGTCGTCGAGCACGATCGCGTTGGCGGCGTTGTCAAGCGCCATGGCCAGCGCTTCCGGCGTGCCGGGGCGGTAGCGGTTGGTCGGGATCTCGCGGCGTCCGCTGGACAGGGTCAGCTCGCCGCGTGCGCCCAGGTACTTGTTCTGGTTGACCGTCAGCGGGTTGGCGAAGCGCACCAGCATGCCCTCGTAGCGCTCGAGGTCCGGGTTCGGCAGCGTGATGTTGGTGGCGCTGATGGTCGGGCCTGCGCCGAGCACGGTCGAAACGGTATCGGTCAGCTCGGTGTAGGTGGCCGTGCCCGAGGGCTTGTACTCGGTCACGATGCCGGTGACGCGCACGCGCTCGCCCACGGCGCCCGCCGTCGGGCCGAACACGAAGATGCCGTCCGAGGTGGACGGATCGCCGTCGCCCGCCGGGTCCTGGATGAAGTAGCCGCTGCCGACCTTCGCCGTGATCACCCCTTCCGTGGTCTGGGCCGAGCCGGCCAGCGGGCTCGCCGCACCCGGTCCCTGGATCGCCGGGATCGCCTGGCTGCCGGCCGAGTGCACCATCACCGTGCAGCTTTGCGACTGGCCGCCGTCGTTGCTGAACTCGACCACCACCGGATGGCTGCCCGGGGCAGTCGCGGCGTCGACCACGAGCTTGACGGCGGCGGCGCTGTCGATGGCGCCCGAGGCGCTGAATTCTTCCAGGCGGATGCCGGGCACGGCGCCCGAGCCGAGCGCGGCCCCGGTCACGCGGCTGTCCTTGTCGAGCGCGCTCAGGCTGCCGGACACGGACTCTCCGTGCGGACGCAGGATCGTGGCCGGGCAGCTGGGCACGATCGGCTCGGCGACCGGGCCGGTCGCGCCGCAGGCATTGAGCGGACTCGCGCTGTTGCGCGGCGCGACGGCGCCGACCGCGAAATCGGCGGCGTTCGAGTCGGTGTCGGTGCAGCCCTGGCCGTTGCGCGAGGCCGAGGTAGTGTTCGACAGGGCCGGGGTCGGCGCGCCTTCGAAAGCGCTGGCGCCGCCGAAGCCGACCAGGTCGACCAGCGCCGGGCTGCCCGGGGTGGCGCCGCTCAGGAGGACGCCGCTGCTGACCAGGGCCACCTTGCCTGTCGTGCCCGACATCGCGATGCCGCCGCCGGCGTCGCCTTCGACCGGCGTGAGGGCGGTATTACTGCCGGCCGCCTGGCGCACCAGGTAGTACTGGCCCGGCTTGAGCACCGCGCCGCCCGGGATCTCCGTCTTCTGCCAGCTCGTGCCGCCGCTGGACGCATACTGGACGCTCCAGCCGCCGATCACCACATCGGATCCGCTCCGGTTGAAGAGCTCGATGAAATCGTGGGCATACTTGGCGCCGGTGTTGCCGCCGCCGCCGTAGACCTGGCTGATGACGACCTTGCCGCCTTCGGCAAGGGCGGGGAGCGCCAGGCCGGCGAGCAGTGCGGCCAGGACGGTGCGCCGTCCAGGCGCGCTAAGGGAAATAAGGGATTTGTTCATTGGGTTCCTGAAATGGAAGAGCGGATCACGTCGCCAAACAATTGCAATAAAAACACAATTTACCACGGCGAAATGCATAGTAATCATATTGATTGACTATGTGATGACATGTTGTACGGATATATCAGGCGACGGAGCGATAGGCGCTGCATCGCCGCCGCCGGCAGCGGCCGCTCCGCACACGCGGGGACTCAGCGTCCCCGGTAGGGCGCCGCCAACGGTTCGCCGATGAACAGGCCCTGGGCGGGCCAGGCGACACTCTTCCAGTAGGCCTCGATGGCACTGTTGCCATTCAGGTAGTGGCGCAGCAGCACGGACGGATTCGGGAACTTCTGCCAGTGGTTGCAGGGCTCGCTGACGGTGCCGTAGCTGGCGGTGGCGCCCGCTTCCAGCCAGCGCAGGCTGCTCATCTGGCTGGTCCCGAGCAGGTCGCCGCCGAGCGAGGTCAGGTGGTCGGCCAGGGCGCCGGGCACGAAGCCGAGCGTGTCCAGCTTGCCCACCTGGGCCATGCCGGTCTGGTAGACCAGGATGTCCTTCACCCCTTCCAGCACGTCGGCCTGCAGGACCCTGGTGGTCAGGCGGCGGCCCGGAATGCGCCCTGGGCGAGGAAAGAAGCCGGCGCGGGTGTTGCGCGCCTTTTCCGAGGTGGCCAGGTAGTAGGCGGTGGCCGGCGTGGTGCGAAAGCCGGCGGCGACGCCGCGGTCGATCAGGTCTTTGGCCCCCTGCACCGACTCGGTCGGCAGCAGCATCGAGAGGCGCTGCTGGTGGTCGGTGAAAGGCCGCCCCGACTTGCTGTTGAAATAGGGGCTTGGCTCGCCGGCAGCGCAGGTCCTGGCGCACTGCGTGCCGTCGAAGCCGAGCGTGTAGGCGCCGGTGATGGAATGACAGTCGACGGCATAGGGCGCCGTCCAGACCATCAGCACGGCCTGCACGCCTGGGCCGAGCTGGCTGTCGATCTCCGCTTTCAGCAGGCGAAACCGGGCCGGGTCGATGCTCCGCGGCTTGCCGGGAATGCGCACGTGCACCACGTTGGCGGCCGGGATCGCGCGGCGCTTGCGGTAGTACTCGCCGACGGCGACGCTGGAGGGGTCTTCGTCATTGATAACGATCGCCAATTGCTCGGGCTTGAGCGCTGCTGCCGCGGGCGCATGCAGCGCGCCGCCGGCACACAGGAGGAACAGGCAGGACAGCAGCAGGCGGCGCAGACGGCGATGCAGAGGCGGTCTGCCTTCGGCGTGCAGGTGGGAACAAGGGGGCGCTGGCAAGGTCGGTCGCATCGAATCGGTCGCAGGATGAACGGATGGCGGAGCGGGCTCCGCCGCCATCATGCCACAGCTTGCCGTTTATCCAATCCACGCTCCGCCGGTGCGCATTCCGGTAGCCAGCCCTGCCCTTCAATGCTTGCGCACGGCGCCCAGCGTCGCCGGACGCGCACGCCGCCGCCACGCGGCCCAGCCGAGCACGCCGAGGCCGCCGATGAACATCGCCGTATTGGCGGGCTCGGGCACCAGGGACACCGAATACACTTCGAGCGCGTCGACCCGGAACAGCTGGCCGCCGATGCTGCCATCGATGATGCTGGTCCCCTCGGACAGGCCGTCGCCGTAGCTCACCTGCCAGGACATCGCCGCGTTGAGGCGGTCGTTGACGAACAGGTCAGGACCGGCGCCGAAGGTCGGGCCGTGGTTGGGCTCGTTGAAGGTCTGGCGCAAGCCGCGGTTCGGCAGAATGTTTTCCGACTGCACCTGGCGCCACAGCTGGGCGTCGGTGTAGTTGAAGAGGAAAGCGGTGCGCTGCCAGTCGTGCGGCGTCTCGTGCCAGCCGGCCGTGGACGACCAGCTCTGCGGATTGTAGCCGCCGACGATCCAGCTGTCGCCTAGATCGTTGCTGACCTGGAGCAGCGTGAAGGTCATGCCGGCGCCATCGGCCGCGGCATGGAAGTCGCGTGAATTGTGGCCGTTCGTCCGTGTATAGATGTTGCGCAGGTCGAGCGGCCCGGCGCCGAGCCAGCGCTCGAGCTGGCCGTACAGGGTCAGGTCCAGCAACGGGGCGCCGTTCTGCGCGTAGGCCGACGGCGCGGCCAGCACCACCGCCAGGGCGGACGCCGCAAGGATTGTTTTCATGGGATTCCCTCGCTCGGTTCAGTTGCGGGGAATTGTATGCCTGCGTTCGCACGGGGGTTCGCACGGTTCCGCTATGCAAGCGGCCTCGACGCTAACCCCAGGGTGGGCGGGTACCCCCGTCCACCCTGCCAGGGCCTGGTGCCTCAGGCGCGCTGGTAGATATCCTCGAAGCGGACGATGTCGTCCTCGCCGAGGTAGCTGCCGGACTGCACTTCGATGAGGTGCAGCGGCAGCCTGCCCGGGTTTTCCAGGCGGTGGGTGACGCCGATCGGGATGTAGGTCGATTCGTTCTCGGACAGCAGGCAGACCTTCTCGCCGCAGGTCACGCGCGCGGTGCCCGACACCACGACCCAGTGCTCGGCGCGGTGGTGGTGCATCTGCAGCGAGAGCTTCTCGCCCGGCTTGACCGTGATGCGCTTCACCTGGAAGCGGTCGCCCGCATCGATGCCCTCGTAGTGGCCCCAGGGACGGTAGACGCGGGTGTGGTGCAGGTGCTCGGTGCGCGCCTTGCTCTTGAGATGGTCGACCACCTGCTTGACGCGCTGCACCTGGTCCTTGTGGGTGACCAGGACGGCATCCTGGGTCTCGACCACGACCAGGTTGTCGACGCCGACCACGGCCACGATGCGCGACTCGGCGCGCACCAGCGAATTGGTGACGCCGTCCAGGTAGACGTCGCCGCGCTGGGCATTGCCCTGGGCGTCCTTGGCCTGCACTTCCCACAGCGCCGACCAGGAGCCGACGTCGTTCCAGCCGATATCGGCCGGCACCACCGCGGCGTCGCGGGTCTTTTCCATCACCGCGTAGTCGATCGAGTCGGACGGGCTGTCCGAGAAGGCCTTTTCTTCGAGGCGGCAGAAGTCGAGGTCGCGGTAGCCGGTGCTCACGGCCTGTTCGGCGGCGCTGGCGATGGCCGGCGCATGCTCCTGCAGCTCCTTGAGGAAGCGCTCGGCGTAGAACATGAACATGCCGCTGTTCCAGTAGTAGCCCCCTTCTTCCAGGAAGCCCTGGGCGGTGGCGGCGTCCGGCTTCTCGACGAAGCGCGCCACCCGGTAGCAGTCGCCGCAATCGGCCACCTGCTCGCCCCGGCGGATGTAGCCGTAGCCCGTTTCCGGCGTCTTCGGCACGATGCCGAAAGTGGCCAGGGCGCCCTGCGACACCAGGTTCACGGCGCGCTCGACGGCGTCGCGGAAGGCGGCGCCGTTCTCGATGACGTGGTCGGCCGGCAGCACCAGCATCATGGCTTCCGGGTCGATCGCCTTCAGGTAATGGGCCGCCGCCGCCACCGCCGGCGCGGTGTTGCGCCCGACCGGTTCGAGCAGGATGCCGAGCGGCGTCATGCCGATTTCACGCAGCTGTTCCGCCACCATGAAGCGGTGATCGTTGCCGCACACGACCAGCGGCGCCATCATTCCCGGCCAGCCGGCCACCCGCAGCGCAGTTTCCTGCAGCATGGTCCTGTCGCCTACCAGCGGCAGCAGCTGCTTGGGCAGCACGGCGCGCGAGAGCGGCCACAGACGGGTACCGGCGCCGCCGGAGAGGATGACTGGGTAAATTTTCATGCGCTTACTTTCTCGGTGATTTTCTCTTTGATTTTCTGGACAGCGTGGTGGGCTTCGCCATCGATTTCCTTGCGGACCGAGCGGCGGCGATCGCGCGCGTTCAGCCATTCCTGCGAGGAATACTCCGACGCGTGCTTCATTTCGCCCTTGCGGTCGACACTGTATTCCTTGAAGACAATCATTTCGTGCAATGTTACATCATGCAACACACGTGTGTATTCGAACAACACGCTGCGCACGATCTCGGCGCCTTCGCAGATGTGGCTGCCGTGGCCGATCCAGGTCGGGCCGACGATGCGGGCGCCCGCCTCGATCTTGACGTTGGAGCCGATGTAGACCGGTCCTTCGATGGTGGTGCCTTCCCAGTCGATGCTGGTGTTCAGGCCGGTCCAGACGCCCGGCTCGATCTGGATGCCCGGCACGTCCATGTGGTTGACTTCGCCGGTCAGGACGGTCTGCAGCACTTCCCAGTAGTCGCTCATGGTGCCGATGTCGAGCCAGTTGAACGGACGGCCCTGGGCGTAGAACGGCAGGCCGCGCTCGGCCAGCAGCGGGAACAGCTCGGAACCGATGTCGAAGGGCACGCCCGAGGGGATCAGGTCGATGACTTCCGGCTCGAAGATATAGATGCCGGTCGAGATGAAGTTCGACTTGGCTTCGGCCTCGGACGGCTTTTCCTGGAATTCGGTGATGCGGCCGTCGGCGTCGGTGACGACCACGCCGTAGGACGATACTTTGTCCCATGGCACTTCCTTGGTGATGACGGTGGCCATCGCGCCCTTGCGGCGGTGCTCGAGCAGCGCGGCCTTCAGGTCGAGGTCGATCAGGGCGTCGCCGCACAGCACGATGGTGGTGTCGTCGAAGAAACCGCCGAATTCCTGGATCTTCTTCATGCCGCCGGCCGAACCGATCGGCTCGGGCACGACTTCGCCCTCGTTGTTGATGTAGCCCTCGAAGGAATAGCCGATCTGGACCCCGAACTGGTGGCCTTCACCGAAGTATTCCTCGATCTTTTCGTGCAGCCAGCTGACGTTGACCATGATTTCGGTCACGCCGTGCTTTTTCAGGTGCTCGACAAGGTAGGCCATCACGGGTTTGCCCAGCAAGGGGATCATGGGTTTTGGCAGGTCGTAGGTTAGCGGGCGCACACGGGTGCCCTTGCCTGCTGCGAGAATCATGGCTTTCATCGGACCATCCTTTACATAACTGAGATTATTTGGCTGTGCTTATTTGTCGGTAGTCTGGTAGCGCCAGACGTCGGCGCACATTTGAGCGACATCACGCTCGGCAGTCCAGCCCAACTCTTCGCGCGCCTTGGCCGGATCGGCGTAGCACTTGGCCACGTCGCCCGGGCGGCGGTCGACGATCTGGTAAGGAATCTGGCGGCCGCAGGCTGCTTCGAAGGCACGCACCATTTCCAGCACGCTGTTGCCCCGGCCGGTGCCGAGGTTGTAGGTGACGATGCCCGGCCCCTTGGCCAGGCGGTCGAGGGTCTTCACGTGGCCGATCGCGAGATCCACCACGTGGATGTAGTCGCGCAGGCCGGTGCCGTCGGGGGTCGGATAGTCGCCGCCGAACACGGACAGCCTGTCGCGCTGGCCGTTGGCGACCTGGGCGATGTAGGGAACGAGGTTGTTCGGGATGCCGTTCGGCTCTTCGCCGATCAGGCCGCTCTCGTGGGCGCCGACCGGGTTGAAGTAGCGCAGCAGCGCGATGCGCCAGTCTGGCTCGGCCTTGGCGAGGTCGCGCAGGATGTCTTCGATCATCAGCTTGCTGCGGCCGTAGGGATTGGTAGCCGAGAGCGGGAAGTCTTCGCGGATCGGCACCGAAGCCGGGTCGCCGTACACGGTGGCCGAGGACGAGAACACCAGCGACTTGACGCCGAACTTGGCCATCGTCTCGAACAGGATCACGCTGCCGTTGACGTTGTTGTCGTAGTAGCGCAGCGGCTGCGCCACCGATTCGCCGACCGCCTTCAGGCCCGCGAAATGGATCACGGCGTCGACCTTGTGGGCGCCGAAGATGCGTTCCATGGCCGCGCGGTCGCGGATGTCGGCTTCTTCGAAGAGGAAGGTCTTGTCGGTGATGCGCTGCACCCGCTCCTGCACCGAGACGACCGCGTTGGACAGGTTGTCCACCACGACCACTTCATGGCCGGCGTTCTGCAGTTCGACGACGGTGTGCGAGCCGATATAGCCCATGCCGCCGGTAACCAGGATCTTCATGACGTTTTGCTCTCTGTGATATGTAGAATGTATTAGTAATGTGTCAATCCAATGCGCAGCATATCACTGCTGCGCAAAAGGAGCCCACACGGGCGCCAAGCGTGCGCGCGGCAGCCGCATGGGCGGACCGGGCGGCGCATGATGGTCACGGCCTCGCGTGGTGCGGACGGCGTTCCCGTCTTGTCGCCGGGAGGCGTCGATGGCCGCCCTATCCCGGCCCGGCCTGGCGGCGCTTGAGCGCTTCCTTGAACAACAGGCCGATGAAGGCCATGTCTTCGATGAAGTAGCGCCGGAACATGCGGCGTGGCTCCTGCAGGAAGCGGTAGAACCATTCGAGTCCGGACTTCTGCATCCAGAGCGGGGCCCGCTTGACCTTGCCGATGGCGACGTCGAAGGTGCCGCCGACGCCCATGGCGAAGGGGATCCGCATATGGGCCTGGTACTTGCCGAGGAACTGTTCTTTCTTGGGCGAGCTGATCGCCACGAACAGCAGGTCGGCCTGGCTCGCGCGGATCTGCTCGGCCACCGCCTGTTCCTCCTCCTCGCCCTTCCAGTAGCCGTTGCGGTAGCCGGCCAGGACCAGGCGCGGGTATTTGCGGGAATAGGTCTCGGCCACCTTGCTCACGACTTCCTCGCGCGCGCCCAGCAGGAACACGCGCCAGCCCTTCTCGCCGGCGCGCCGCATCAGGGCCTCGAACAGGTCGACCCCGGCCACCCTTTCCTTGAGCGGCTTGCCGAGCAGGCGCGACGCCCACACCACCGGCATGCCGTCCACGTTGACCAGGGCGCAGTCGTTGATGATCTGCCGCAGTTCCGGGTCGCGGCTGGCCTTGACCAGCTTGTCCACGTTGACCACCACGTGCTGGTGCGGCAGGCCGGTCTGGATGAAGCCTTCGACCTTGCCCAGCGTTTCTTCCATCGTCAGGTTGTCGACCTGACAGCCCATCAGGGTGATCCGTTCGTTCATGCGGCTTCCTTTGCAGTGGGTGCAGTAGCCGTGGCGGCGCCTGCCGCGATTTCCCGCGCCAGGATCGCGACGATGCGTTCGGCCGCCCTACCGTCCCACAGGTGCGGGCGGCGGCCCTGCTTGCCTTCGCCGCGCAGCACCTTGCGGGTTTCACGGACGATGGCGTGCGGATCGGTGCCGGCCAGGACGTTGGAGCCTTCCTCGACGGTCACCGGACGTTCGGTGTTCTCGCGGATCGTGACGCAAGGCACGCCCAACGCCGTCGTTTCTTCCTGCATGCCGCCGCTGTCGGTCAGCACCACGGCGGCGTCCTTCCACAGGTTGAGGAAGGCCATGTAGGCCTGCGGACCGGCGAGGGTGACGTTCGGCCCGAGGTCGATGCCGAACTTCTCGATATTGGCGCGGGTGCGCGGGTGGACCGGGAAGACCAGGGGCAGGTCCTGCGCGATCTCCTTGAGCGCGCCGGCGATGCGGGTAAACGTTTCGGGTTCGTCGACGTTGCTGGGGCGGTGCAGGGTCACCACGCCGTAGCGCTCGCCTGCCGCCTGTCGCTGCGCCTTGAAGGCGCTCGTCTCGAAGCCGGAGGTGTCGGCCTGCGACAGCTTCTCGGCCTGGTACAGCACGTTGTCGACCATGACGTGGCCGACGTAGTGCACGGCGGATTCGGGCTTGCCCTCGCGGCGCAGGTGCTCGCAAGCGGCCGGCTCGGTGGCGAAGAACCAGTCGGAGATGCTGTCGGTGACGAGGCGGTTGATTTCTTCCGGCATGGCCATGTCGCCGCTGCGCAGGCCGGCTTCGACGTGGGCCACCGGAATCTGCAGCTTCTTGGCCACGATCGAGCAGGCCAGGGTTGAGTTGACGTCACCCACCACCAGCACCGCGGCCGGCCGCTCGGTTTCGCACAGCTCCTCGAAGCCGAGCATGATCTTGGCGGTCTGCTGGGCGTGGCTGCCGCCGCCGGCGGCCATGAACACGTCCGGCTGCGGAATGCCGAGCTCCTCGAAGAAGACCTCATTCATCTCGCGGTCGTAGTGCTGTCCGGTGTGGATGATCTTGAATGTGAGGACCGACTGCGCCTGCAGGGCGCGGACGATCGGCGCAATCTTCATGAAGTTCGGACGGGCACCCGCAACAAGATATATCAGCATTGCAACTTTCCTATGGATAACATTTTGTTAATGCAGGAACGTTATTGTAAACCTGCATTCGACAGGAACGGCGGACGATACGGTCGTGATCCGGAGCACTTCGCAGGGCTGCTTCGATTCGTAGGTGCGCGAGCACCAGCCAAGCGGCGGGTTCTCGGCGCCGCGCACCAGTTCCAGCTGCAGGTCCGCCCCACTCGCCTGCATCTGCAGCACGAAGCGCTCGCCGCGCACCGACAGGCCATGGGTGGTCAGGCGCACGTCGAGCCCGGGGGCGAAGTGCCAGAACAGCTCGACCTTGTGCTGCTTGCGCGCCGACACTTCGTCGCGCACGACCAGGGTATTGCCGGCGCTGTCGAAGCGCACGCTGCGCATGTGGCGCACCGGGTCCGGCAGGCGGGTATAGCCGTCGTGCGAGCCGCGGAAATCGAAGTCGCCCGGGCTGCTGGGCATGCGCTCGATGCGGGCCTGGGCCTTGCGCAGCCACATGAAGCGCCCGCCGCTCACGGACTGGTCGAGGCCGTCGATGCGCACGGTATTGTGGCTCGAGGTGCCGCGGAAATAGTCGCGCCACTTCTGCTCCTGCCAGTAGGAATAGGTGCCGGGATCGATCAGGCATTCCTCGCCCGCCACCGACAGGCTCAAGGCCAGCGCGTCGGCGTGGCCGTGGGCGGCGATGCCGAGGTAGCCCAGGGGGCCGCAATCAAGCATACCCTTGATTTCCTGGTGCTCGCCGAAATGGTTGCCGAACAATAGGTAGCCGCCGTCCGGGAAGGCCCAGCCCGTGTCCACCTCGTGCGGATCGCAATCCGGGCGCGAACCGGGCAGCGCGTGCAGCAGCCAGCGCACGCCCGGGTGGGTATCGGGTGCTGCACCGAATACGGTGTCGCCCAGCGCCAGCAGCTGGGCGGCGCGGTCGCTACCCGCCGCGTCGAGGCGGAACACGCAGCCGTCGTCGGCGTCGCCCACCGCCGGCACATTGCCACCCACGTCGCGCACCGAGCGCAGGAAGCGCAGCGCGCGCTGCAGCGAGGCCCAGTAGGGGCGCGGGAAAGGCTGGCCGCAGGCCTGGCCCATCAGGCCGGCCACGAACAGGAACTCGCTCGAGAAGATGTGATAGGCGAAGGCCTGCTCGCGGTTGACGCCGTCGCGCGAGAACTGCAGTACGGCCTCGCGTTCCAGCTCGCGGCGCGCCTGGTCGAGCCAGCCGGCGGACTCCTTCCAGCACGGCCAGGTGCTGGCGCCGGCGTACAGGCCGGCCAGCTCGCCGATCAGGTGGTTGTTGGCCGAGGAATGGCGCGACAGGTGGCGGGCGATCGTGCGGCAGTGGGCATGGATGCTGTCCTGCCAGTCGGCGCGCAGCTTCTGGCCGGCGTCACCCTCGAACAAGGGGCTGTTCTCGCCGCCTACCAGCTGCCACACCAGGCTCCAGTTGATCAGGCGAATGCCCAGTTCCAGCGAACTGGTCCAGTTGGGGCCAGTCAGCGGCGGGCATTGGTCGAGCCAGCTGCGCAGCTGCTGCTCGAGCGCGTGCAGCCAGCGCGGATCGCGCTCCAGCGTCCATGCCTGGGCCAGGCGCACCAGGTGCAGGTGGCGGTTCAGCTCCCACACGTGCTTGATGTCGCCGACCAGCTCGCGGTTCGTGATCGGGATGTCGCCCGCATAGATCGAGGGGCCGACGACGCCGGTGTCGGGGTCGCGGTTCCAGGCCGCGGGTACGCCGACGTCGAAGCGGCGCTCGGCGAACAGCACCACATGGCCGGCGCAGATGCGGTCGGCGTCGAGCAGCAAGGCCTCGACCTCGCGCTTTTCGAGCGCGGGGGCGCCCTCGACGGCCAGCGTGCGGGCGCGCGGCAGCGGCACGGGCGCCGTGCGGCCCGCCATGCGGCGTCCCATCCTGGTTGCCGCCGCCTGGCGGACGCGGTAGCCCACTTCCGCCACCGACATGCAGCGCAGCCGGTTCACCAGCCATCCGAGTCTCACTGTTGCGTTCATTTCCCCCCTGCCATGCGAGTTGACGCCGTCATCGCGTCGTTATCGCGTCGTTATCGCTTAGTTATCGCGTAGTTATCGATTTACCGATCGTCCGTCATTCCTTGACGTGGTCTTGCTCACGCGCTTGCGCCGCTGTCGCGCGGCCTGCGCAGGTTCTGGTACACCGCCGAAATCTGTCCCATCACGACGCCCGATTCGAAGCGCGCTTCGACGGTGGCGCGGGCGCGGGCGCCCAGGCGCAGGCGCCCCTCTTCATCGGCCAGCAGCCGGCCCAGGGCCTGCGCCAATGCCGTAGCGTCGCGCGGCGCAACCAGCACGCCGTTCTCGCCATCGCGCACCGCTTCCGGAATGCCTCCCACCGCGCTCACCACAATGGCCTTGCCTGCCGCCATCGCTTCCAGCATTGCCATCGGCAAGCCTTCGGCATGCGACGGAAGGCAGAAGATCGCCGCTTGCGCCAGCTCCTGCGCCTTGCGGGCGCCGTCCACCCAGCCCAGCTCGACAATTCGATCCGCAACACCAAAGGCTTCCGCGTGCCGTCTCAGTTGCGCCAGTTCACCCTGCCCGCCGATGGCCAGCTCCACCCGGGGAAACGCGTCCTTCAGCTGCGCCAGCGCCTCGACCAGTTCGTAGACGCCCTTGTAGTTCGTTACCTGCCCCAGAAAAAGAATCCGTCCGGGCCGGACCTGCCCGCCCCCCGCAGGCTGCAGGGGCACCGAGTTCGGAATCACCACCACCTCGGCGCCCGGTGCGAACTCCCGCAGGAAGTCGGCCCAGCGGGCAGACAGGGCAATGACGACCGAACTCGCCTCCAGGGTATGGCGGATCCAGCGCCGCATCGGCTTGCCGGCATGCGCCACGAAGCTGTCGAAGCCGCCGCCGTGCAGGTGAAACACGGTCTTGCACCCCGCCATGCGCGCCAGCGCCAGCAGCAGCGACTTGCGGACGAAGCTGGCGTGCGAGGCGGCATGCGCATGCACCACCTGCGGGCGCCGCGCCAGGCAGGCCAGCGTGCGGCCGAGTCCCTTGACGGCCGTGACCAGCTTGGCTGTGCGCGACCCTTCGACATGGGTGGACACGTAGCAGACGCCCTCCCGTTCGAACAAACCATGTTGCTGCAACAGCGAAACGACGGTGGCAACGCCGCCCCGCCCCTGCGGATCGGTTCCCAGCATGAGCACGCGGGGCGCTGCCCGCCTCAGCGCAGGGGCTGCCTGGGCCGTCGCCTGCTTCATGCCTCGCCCCCTAAGTGTTTGCAATAGAGAAATTGTTTTGGATAGTACAACAACTTTTTTGTGGAGCTGCGCACGATTCGACCCCTACCCGGCGCGCAGAACGGCGCACCGATGGACCGCCAGGCCGGTAAATGGAGCGCGGCAGTGCGGTGCGGCGCCAATCAGTTCCGCTCCGACAGGATGTTTGTGTACTTTTCTGCAACTATTCGTCCGAGGATAGCATAGGTCCGATGGCTTCTTACGTACGCCGGACCACGTTGCGCGAAGTCGGCGGCAAGCTGCGGGTCGGCCAGCAGCCCCCGCACCGCTTCGGCGAACGCAGCCGCGTCCATCGGGACGCAGAGACCTGCCCCGCTCTCGCGGATGACCAGCGCCTGGTCGGGAATGTCGTTGGCCACGCTGGGAATGCCCAGCGCCAGGTACTCGACCAGCTTGGTGGGAGAGGAGACGTCGAACAGGGCGCCGCGCGGGATCGGCGACAGGCCGACTTCGGCCCGCACCGCATAGCCGAGCGCGGTGCGCTGGGGCAGCCATCCAGTGAGCAACACGTGCTCGCCGATGCCGCGGCGCGCGATTTCGTCCCGCATCCAGGCCATTTCGTCGTCGGACGGCGCGTCCCCGGCGATGACCAGCAGCGCGTCCGGCAGCGCCTGCTTCAGCGCTTCGGCCACGTCGAGCAGGAAGTCGGAATGGCGCGCCCTGGCGATACGCCCGAGATAGAGGACGACGCGGCGCCCGTCCAGGCGGGCGTCAATGACTGGCGCGATGGTGGCGCGGTCGAACAGGGCCGCGTCCACGCCCATCGGCACCGCTGTCATGCGCCCCCGGTCGAAACCTTGCGCCGCCAGCCAGTCGGCCATGGCGTCGCTCTGCACGAAAATATGGCGCGCGCCGGGCAGCACCAGGCGGTAGATGACGAAGCGCGAGGCCGCCGCGCGCACGCCATGCGCGAGCCAGAGCAGCCTTCCCTTGAGTCCCCCCCTGCTGGCGCCGATCTGGTCGCGCCGCACCTCGAAGCCTTCGACGATCGGGAACGACATCCAGTAGACGAAGGGGACGCGCAGCAGCGCCGCGGCGAGGCGGCCGAGCAGGCCGGATGCGATCTTGTCGCGCACCTGGATGCAATCGGGACGGCCGCGGCGGCGGGCCCGGAGCAGGCCGCGCAGGTCCCACAGCGGCGACAGGATGCTGGCAAAGCGCGAGCGCAGGTTGCCCACCGTGTGCATGCCGCCCGCGCCCCAGGCTGCGGTGGGCGCCGCGCCTGCGGAAGGCTCCCCGCCGGACTGTCCGACGAGTTCGGTGTGCAGGCCATAGCGCGGCATTTCGGCGCCGAACAGGGTCAGCACGTCGGCGCGCGTGGGCGGCAAGGGATCGCGAACGATGAAGGCAATCGACAGGGGCTTGCGCATGCGGTCTGTAACGATGAGTCGGACCAGCCGATTCTAGCCCAGCGTCCGGCCCGCACGCTTCGGCCATTCCCGCCAAGTGTGCGCTGCAACACACAAGGGCGCAAAAGCCGGGCGCCGCGCCTGCCATTCAGGCGGCGAGCGCCCTGCTCTCCCGCCATTGCACCAGCTGCGGCAACAGCGCGGCGCTGGCCTGGCTGTCGAGCTTGCGGCAGAAATGGGCGTCGGAGGCGCGGATGCGCTCGAAGTCGCCCGCATCCAGCAGCTTGGGATTGCGCGCTCCCTGCTCCGGCCACTGTACGTAACGGTAGTTGTTCGACAGGACGCGCCCGGCGAAGCGCGAATGCATGACCAGGGTCTGGAAGAACATCTCGTCAGGGCACTGCACGCTGCGGAAGAAGCGCAGCAGCTGCGGATGGGCGTCGGCCAGTCGCAGCACTTCGCTCACGCAGGCACGCGACAGCGCCCACCAGGAGGAGCCGCCGTAGGGCGTGAACCCCTCCGGGAACCGGCGCCGGCGATTGGCGAAGCGCAGCGTCCGGTTGGCGATGCCGCAAGCGATGCGCGCCAGGCGCCCGCCTCCTTCGGGATAGAAGTACTGGTAGCGAAACCCGACGTTCCATCCGTGCGGGCCGATCGCTGCGGTTTCCAGCAGCTCGCGCTCGCGCAGCCGTTCGAGCTCGCGCTTGAGGAGGCAGTTCGGCAGCAGCGGAAAGTCCTGGGCCGAGAGAAAGATCACCTTGTCGAACTCGGGCTGCTCGGCCAGGATCTGGCGCAGCGAATCGAGCGAGGCGCGCACCTGCGAAAACCCGCCCCAGCGCACGTCCACGCGTTGCCGCACAGGATGCGCCGCCGGGTGCAGCGCGCGCGGATCCAGGCGGCTCTTGCGGTCGAGGTGGACGTAGACGATGAAATCCGGGTCGCACAGCTGGCCGACCAGCGCGTTGACCTGGTCGAGGTCCTTGTGTGCATGGATCATGAACACCTGCTTCATCGCCATCCTCTTCGACTGCGGCCACGCGCGCGGACGCCACAAAAAAAAATCCCCCGCAGCGCAAGCCGCGGGGGACTTCCGGTGCGCGCCGAGTCTAGCACGGCGCGCCGGGGAGACAGCGTACGGTTCTCAGTTCAGGGTCACTGCCTGGCCGGCCACGGTGACGGTGCGCACCGAACCCGAGCTGGTGATCTTGACTTCCGGGCTCTTGCAGCCGACATCGAGCAGCACCAGGTATTCGGCGGTGGCGTTGGCGGCCGCCTTCAGGTAGAACGCGCCGTGGTCTTCCACCACGTTGGCCTTGGCGCCCGGGCCGATCCACTTGCCGAAGGTCGCCGACGGGTTCAGGGAACGCACGCAGACGGACTGGCCGCCGGCGGCGACTTTCACGTTGAGCGGATCCACGACCGCCATGATGACCGGGGTGTGCATGTTCCACTCATAGGTGCGGGCCACCGTGCTCGACAGGCGGTCGCGGACCAGGATCGCATGGCCGGCATTGCGCAGGTGCCAGACCTGGCGCTTGGCCATCGCCAGCTGTCCGCCGTAGGACGGCGTGGCGTCGCCCTCGGTGTAGTCGTAGGAAGGCTGGGCGCTGAAGGCGGTGATGCGGCCGTTGCGCTGGAGCCGCTCGCGGTAGCCGTTCACCAGCTGGCCCTTGCCGCCGTCGAAGGTGACGGCGTTCTGCGAGCGGGTCTGCTGGTACCAGTCGGTCCAATAGGGCGAACCGTACCAGTCGTACCAGCCGGCCTTGACCAGCAGCGGCTGGCCGGCGACCGACAGCAGCAGGCCGTTCTGGTCGCCGTGGCTGTGGCTGAACGAGCCATAGGGGCTGGACTTGAATGCCAGCGAGACGCGGTTGGTCGACGCGATATCGCTATGCATGGCGACCCAGCCGGTGCTCGGGTAGTACGCGGAGCTGGACGGGGCCTGGGTGGTCGTCGTGTACGACACCGGCAGCGGATACTCGGCGGACAGCAGCGACATCGCGTCTTCCATGCCGGTGGTGTTCTTCACGTACCAGGCCGCGCGCGGCGAAGACATGCGCGACGCGAAGGCGCGGAACACGCGCATGTCGGGCTTGGTCTCGGAACCGTCGCCGAAGGAGTGGATGCGCGAACCTGGCGGAACCAGCATCATCGCGAAATCGAGGAAGCCGAGGGTCCACGGCTTGGCGAAGAAATTCACGCCGCTTGCATGGGTCAGCGGATCCCACAGCGCCAGCAGGTAGCCCGCGGCATACTCGGCATACGCGGTGCCGTTGGCATAGCCGCCTTCCGGACCGCTCCACGGCGTCGGGCTGTTAGCATAGGCGCGGAACGAGAAGTCGAACCACTTCTGGGCTTCCGGAATGTCGCCCAGGGTCATGGTCGAGATCAGCACCAGGAACACCAGGCTGGTGTTCGCATGCGAATCGAAGGGGTACTGGTCGAGACGGCCGTTGTCGCCTGCCAGGTTGTTATAGATCTCGGTCGTGCGGGTCTTGATCGATGCCATCCAGCGCGCCTTGCGGGTCGCGTCGAGCGAGCTGCCCAGCATGTCGGCGACCTTGGAAAGGCCCCAGGCGATCTGGCGCGTGGCCTGGTCCTGGTTGACGTAGCTGGTGGGACCCGCAGGGTCGAGCGCAGCCAGCTGGTCGCCGCGCTTCAGCGCTTCGTTCAGGTAGATGGCTTCGCCCTTGAGACGCCACATGAGCGCCGCTGCTTCCATCTGGCGGGTCGCTTCGTTGATGCGCTGGCGCACGTCGGTCTGCTGCGAAGCCATCGCAGCCGTCAGGGGAGAGCTGATGATGATCGACCAGCGCGAATCCGACAGGGCCGGTACGGCCGTGATCTGCAGCTTGACTTCGTTCGCCAGGCGGCTGGTGTAGGCCTCGAGCGCGGTGCGCTTGGCGTAGTTCCAGGTCGAGGCCGGCGTTACCGAGGCCGGCAACGAACGCGGACGCGGCTTGGCCAGGATGCGGGCGCGCAGCGTGGCGTTATCCGGCACCTCGAATACATTCGAGCGGCTGGTGATCGAAAAACTGCGCGCCGTCGACCAGTCGGCCGACCCGGCGGGACGCACGCGCCACGTATAGTTACCGAGCGGCAGTGCCTTCGTCGGCAAGTGCCAGTTGCGGTCGGTGACGACCCTGGTCGGGGTGCCGCCGGCCGGCGTGATTTCCAATTCGTAGGTGGCCGGTCCCGTGGCATGGCGCGCCCAGGTGAAGCTCGGCGGATTCTGGGCCTGCACCTGGTTCATTTCGGGCTTGGCCTTGACGACCAGCGGGTCGGTGGAGGCGACCCAGTCGGCGTGCACATTGACGCTCGCGAACAGCGAGGCGAAAGCGACAGCCGACAGGAGGCCTTTGCGGTGAAATTGCATGTGGGTACTCCGAGAAAAAAATCCTGAATTCCTTGCGCCATTCCGCTGTTTCCAAAATGGCTTTGCAAACTTGCCAGGGCTGGCGATGACTTACTTCAATGGAGTGATGCTACCCCAAAGTAAGTTGAGCACAGGCAAATTCTCCGAAGAAATCAAAGATTTTTTGCTTGCTTTGCGGAAATCCCACGACAAAAAATCAACGTTTACCGAATTATATTTGCAGACTTCTAATGGTTGTAAAAGGCTTGGAAAGACAATTCGGCAACGCTGTCGAATTTGCCATGAAGCCGGCTACGAGGCTGGCGCCACGCGCACCGCCGTCTGCAGCTCGCGTGTCCGTTTCAGGTAACGCAAGCAATAGATGCCGAACGCGAGCGGCGACTTGTCCATGTGGCGCCGGCGTACGCTGAACTCTTCCTGGCGGGCCTTCAGCTTGTTGGCGGAAGAAACGCTGCCGGCATGGTCGCGAAAGACGGTGAGCGGCTGGTCGATCAGGGCCGGGCTCGACTCCGCGCCAAGGCGCAGCCACAGGTCGATGTCCATCGCATACTTGAGCTTTTCGTCGAACATGCCGATCCGCTCGAAGGCTGTCTTGCGAACGAATACCGCCGGATGGGGAATCGATGCCCGGCCGGCCACGAAGGAGCGGTAGGAAAACGGCGGCATGGCATACGGTGGTTCCATCTTGCCATCCTTCAAAACCTGGATATTCCCGTACACCCAGTCAAGTGGGGCGCCGTCGGGTCCGCCGCGCTCGAACACCCGCTTGACGGTTGCCAGCACATCGGGTCCGTTGTAGTAGTCGTCCGAATGCAGGTGGGCAACATACTCGCCCTGCGCCGCTTCGATGCCCTGGTTCATGGCGCGGCTGATGCCCCCGCCGACGTCGCGCAGCACCCGCTTGTTGCCCGGATAGGCGGCGATCATGTCCAGGGTGCCGTCGGTGGAGCCGCCGTCCACGAAGATGTGTTCGTAGTCCTGGCAAGTCTGGGCCTGGATCGATGCCAGGGTATCAGCCAGCGTGGCGGCGCTGTTCCAGGTGCACGTAACGATCGAGAAGGTTGGTTTGCTCTGCATACAGTTCCAATAGTTTAGGCAGAAGGCGCCCGGCATCGGCGCCGAAACTGGCCGGCGGCGCCGCATGCGGCTGCAGCCGTGGTGGTTCGGCAAGCTGGGCGCACACGCGCTCGACCAGCTCGTCCATCGTGTCGGCCAGCTGGAGCTGGCCGTCGTACTGCTGGTAGGCCGCCAGCTCGGGCGTGCCGCCGCGCGCCATTGCCACGCACTGCCGGCCCAGCGCAAGTGCTTCGAGCACCGTGGTGCTGCAGGCTTCCTCGCACACCGAGGGCACCACGCACAGGTGGGCGCGCGCGCTCAGTGCGAGCGCGGCGTCGTAGTCTTGCCAGCCCAGGAAATCCACCTGCGGGCCGCCGTAGCGCGCCTGCATGTCGGGAAGCAGCGGGCCGTCGCCGGCGATCGTCAGGCGCGCGTGCGCGGGCAGCCGGCCGGCGCTGGCCGCGAGGAACTCGCCGAAGCCCTTGCCGGCGTCGACCCGTCCCACCAGCACCACCTCGCCCGGCGTCGGCGCCGGCGCCCGGCGCGCCACGTCCAGCAGGCGCGGATAGTCGACGAAGTTGTGGATCACGCGGCAGCGCGACAGGTCGGCCCCCGGCACGGCGCGCAGGAACTGGCGGCGCAGGAAATCCGAGACAAACACGGTCTTGTGGCGCGCAAACGCGCGCGCGGTCTGGCTACGGTAGCCGGTGACGGCGATTGCGGTCACGGTCTTGCGCATCGGGCCGGCCGGCCTGTCCTTCGATGCGATGCAGGCCGAGCAGTCGCCCGGCACCAGGTTGTCGCACACGGCCTCGTCGCGAAAGCGCAAGTGGGTCAGGCATTCGCTGCCCTGGTCGTGGCGGGTCTGCACATAGTTGATCCCCTCTTCCACGTGCAGCCCGACCATCGGCACGTGTCCGTGGTAGTGCACCACGTCGAAGCCGGGCGCGTGCTGGTTGATCGCCATCGCGATCTTGCGCGCGAAATAAGGTCGCTTGAGTGGGTTGAACACGCCCAGTTGCAGCTCCTTCCAGCCCGGGCGCGCGAAATCGAAGCCGGGGCGGAAATGGCCGCGAAAACCGATCTGTCCGGCACTGTCGGCCGTGCCGCGGTCGTTGCGACCCAGGATCTCGACATCGTGGCCTTCGGCCAGCAGGCGGTTGGCGAGCGTGACCACGTGCTTGCCCAGGCCGCCGATCTTCTCGCCCGGCAGGTCTTCCGACACCATCAGGATCCGCATCGCATTCTCCGCAAGCCCCGTTTTCTCATTACCATGTCCGCCATTCCTTTTCGTGTCACCTTGCAGAATCCGCTCACTGCAGCCCCTGCCTCAACCCGCCGGCTGCGACCGGGTCCAGCCGGCCTTGAGGCGCGACCAGGCCAGCAGCCGGTCGTCGCGCTCGAGCACGAACAGCAGGCCGTGCACGCCCAGCAGCAGCACCGTGGTCCCGAGGATGAACAGGAAGTCCCACACGCTGCGGTCGAACAGCTGCTCGGCCGTCGCCGCCGCGATCGCCACCAGCGCAACGCCGGCCAGGCCGGGCGCATAGCCCTGTCCCAGCAGGCTGGCGAGGGTGGTCGGCACGGTGCGGCCATGCACGTACAACAGGAAGGCGCTGGTGAACACGAGCGAGGCGGCCAGGTGGCCCCAGGCGGCGCCGTCGATGCCCCACCCTGCCACGCCGATCCACACGATGCCCAGCCCGGCGACGGCACGGGTGACGGCGAACAGGCCGGACACGCGTGGATGGCCCATGCCGTCGTTGACCAGCGAAGGCAGGCTGGTGAGCGAGTCGACGAATTGCGACAAGGCCATCACGGCCAGCACCATGGCGCCGTTGCGGGCGAAGGTCTCGTTCATCCAGTAGCCCAGGATCTGGTGGGCGAACACCGCCACCAGCACCAGGATCGCCGCGTTCAGGAACACCACGTAGCGCGTCGCCTTCAGGTACACCCGGTCGAGGCGCACCAGCTCGCCCGACGCGGCCAGCGCGCTGGCGGCCGGAAAGAACACGCTCGACAGGCGGAAGGTCAGGCTCAGCACGCGATTGGCCAGCGTGGCCGCCACGGTGAAATAGGCCAGCCCGGTCACCCCGACCAGGGCGCCGATGATCAGCTTGTCGGCATGGGCATACGACAGCGAGGCGAAACGCGACAGGAAGGAATAGGCGGAGAAGCCGAGCAGCGCGTTGCGGAAGCTCGAACCCGGCCAACGCCAGCGCATCGCGGGCAGCAGGCGCCGGATCGCTCTCCACAGGATGGTGCAGTGGACGGTGGAAGCCGCCACCCGCAGCAGGATCACCTCGAACAGTCCATGGCCGAGCAGCAGCACGCCGACCGTGCACAGGGGCACCAGCGTGCCGAAGGCCATCTCGAGGCGCGCACAGATGTCGTAGCGCATCAGCGACTGTGGAACGCTGTTCAGGTATATCTGCAGCTGGCCGGCGAGGAATCCGAGCGCGGCCAGCTTGAGGGTGGCAACGGCTTCCGGCGCCAGCGCCGCCGGCACGGTGAACACGCCGCCCACGAACCAGCCCGCGCCGAAGAACAGGCCGAGCGCCCCCAGCACGCCGATGCCGGCATACGTGGCCAGGCCGAAGGAAATGGTTTCGAAGATGCGCTCGTCGTCCTTGCGTGCATTGTGCTCCGCGATGTACTTGACCGAGCCGGCGGTGACGTTGATGTCGATGACGGCGAAGTAACCAACGATGGCCGTGACCAGCGAGTACACGCCGTAGCTGGCGTCGCCCAGTCCCTTGACGACCAGCGGCACGGTGCCGAGCATGACCAGCGCCGGGATCGCGGCGCCGAGCAGGTTCGACCAGGCATTGCGGGCAAGACGCAGGTTCATCAGGCGGGCACCAGGTGGGGACGCGGCACGAAGGGCTTCAAGGCCGGCCGGGGCGCCGGAGCCGCCTTGGCCACCGCCATCGCCAGGTACGGCAGGGCCAGGCAGAGCGCCAGCATCTGGGTGGTGCGCACTTGCGGGATCGGCGTGCCGATCAGGAAGTCGGGAATCATGAAGGCGAGTCCCGCCACCCCGGCCGTGGCCAGCCCGAGTAGTTCGGGCGGCAGCGATTTCAGGGCGCGCCGTGCGAACAGCACGAAGGTGATGATGGTGCCGAACAGCAGGATGGTGCCCAGCAGCCCGCTCTTGAGCGCGATGTGCAGGGCGCCACTGTGCAGGAACATGCCGCCGTCGGGATTGTTCTGCCAGGAGATGTACTGGTAGCCGGTGTAGCGGCCCCAGGTGCCGATCCCGGTCAATGGATTGGACAGGAAGTCGGCCATGGCGAACTTGAGTTCGAGCACGCGCTCGCTCTCCGGACCGAAGCGGCGCGACTGCATGTCGTACACCAGGCTCGACAGGCCGCTGCCCGCCCCCTTGGTCTGCGACAGGCGCTGCACCGCGACATAGGCGAGCGCGGCCCCGACCACCGGCACGCCGCCCGTCAGCAGCTGCATGCGGCGCTTGAGCGGAAAGCGCATCATGATGACCAGGAAGGCCAGCAGGAAGCCGATCCAGGCGCTGCGGCGGTACGACAGCAGGATGCACAGCGCGGTGGACACCAGGGTCATCCATTCGATCGTGCGCCAGAACTTCGGGCGCTCGATGTTCACCGTCTGGAACAGGTGGACGGCGGCGATGGCGAATGCGATCGTGCACACCAGGCTGTCGTTGATGTCGAAGAAGGTCAGGCGGATATTGACCGCGTTCGAATTCGCGTACACATTGTTCGGGTCGCCCCCGAAGGCGGCCCAGCGCGCCAGGCCGAACAGGGCGCGGCACAGGCCGACGAGCAGGATGAAATGGGTCAGCTCGAGCACGTGCTCGCGGGTGCGGAAAGACAGCAGCAACAGCGAGATCAGCGGCGCCATCCAGATGATGTTCGAGAAGCCTTGCGGCGTGAGCGACTCGGCCACGCCGACGCCGGACACCAGGCCGATGCCGACGTGGGACGCCAGCAGCACGCCCCAGGCCCAGAACCAGGGGCGCAGGTTGCAGGCCGGGGTCGGATGGCGCTGGAAGGTGGCGGCCACCCGGGCGCACAGCCAGGCGCCCAGCACGTACCACAGCACCAGGCCGAACAGCAACTGGCCGGAACCGCGGCTGTAGATACTGCGGATGGCGAACATCGACATGTTCCCGTAGCTGGTCGAGTTCATGCAGAAATACACCGCCAGGTAGGGATAGACCAGGAAACGCGGCCACGCCAGGCCGATGCCGACCCCCGCCACGATCGCCACCGACAGGCCGATCACGACGGCCCAGGGCAGCGAGTAGTACACGTACGGGATGATCGCGTTCAGGTTCATCGCTTGCGTTGCCCTTTCCTATGCGTCCGCGCCATGCCCTGCCCTTCAGCCGCGCGCCGGCGGCGGTGCTTCCGCCTGCGCCTGCGCCTGGGCCGGCGCCAGCGCGGCGCCGAGCAGGCGGGTGCGGTCGCGCGGCGCCATCACGCCCAGCATGTCGGCCACGAAGCGGTCCTGCACCCGGTAGGCCTGGGTGTCGTCGGCCCCGATGGTCGAGACGCGCACCAGCATGCCGTCCGGGATTTCGCCGGACAGGCCGTAGGCCAGGCGGCGCAGCTTCTGCTGGATGCCGGCGCGGGCGGCGTGCTCGCCAATCGTGATCCAGTAGGTGATCGGCTCGTTGCGCTCATGCAGGCGCGCCACCAGGCGCTTGACCGGCAGTTCGCCGAACCGGGTCGGCAGCGCGCCGTCGTCTTCCTTGACCATCTGGAAGCCCTGGGCCACGTAGCACACCTCAGGCAGGTGCAGCTGTAGCGACTTGCTCTGGTCGCCGCCATAGGCGATCGACAGCATCACACGCTGTCCCTCGCCGTTGACGTAGGTGCGCGACAGGGTCTGGTCGTAGATCTTTTCCAGCACGCTCTGCTGCTCGGGGTCGGGCGTGAGCGGCACCACGGACGGGTCGATGCGCCAGTCGCCGAAGCGCTGCGGGATCATCTGTTCCAGGCTGAACTGTTCGTGGGCCTGCGGCACCCGCGCCTTGGGCGTGAGCGCGCCGGTGAGCGCCGAGGTGCCGGCCATGGCCAGGCCCAGCACCAGGCTGATGGCGAAACGACGGTTCATGTTGCCTCCTTCAGGGGGCCCGTCCGCGGGCCCGACATGCGGCCGCCGCCCGGGCCGGGTCCGGAGCCGCCGCTGCCGCTGCCCTCGCCGCGCTTGATCCACCACTGCAGGCCGTTGTCGACCGCCAGGATCAGGAGCAGCGCAGTGACGAACAGGACCATGCCGGCAAAACCGTGCAGGAAGCCCTGGCCGGCGGCGTCGCCGAAGTAATAGGTGATGAGGGTCAGCGAGATCACGCGGATGACGTTGGCCGTGAACGAGATCGGGATGATCAGGATCGCCAGCGTGATGTTGCGGAAGGCCGACGGATGGCGCATCAGGTTCAGGTAGAACAGGCCGAGCGCTTCCAAGGTCAGCAAGGTCTGCAGGCCGGCGCAGGCATCGGCCACCAGCAGCTGGTACTGGCCCATCTGCAGCACCACGCCCGAACGGGAAATCGGATAGCCCAGCGCGAACAGGATGTGCTCGGTCACCCAGGACACCGCCATCTTCATCGGCATCGTCACCGCCGCCACCAGTTCGCTCGGCAGCGGCACCAGGAACAGCATGAAGAAGAACGGGAACCACAACACGCGCAGGGCGCGGCTGCCGAACTTGAGCAGCACGATGGCCGCCATCACCACTACGATCGAAGCGACCTCGAACATCAGGATCTTCTGCGAGCGGCCCAGCAGGTAGGACATCACGCCGAGGGCCAGCACCGGCCAGCCGCTCCAGCTGCCGGCCGCTTTTCCTCCGGCCACCGGTCCGACTGCCGCCATCACGTCGGGCCACTTGCGCCAGATCAGCCACAAGGTCAGGAAGAAGATGATCGGGCCATGGCCCTGCTCCTCGCCGATCCAGGCGCCGGTGAAAAGGTCGTAGAAGGTGGGTCCGAACAGGATCGCCAGGCCGGCGAAGACCGGCCACCATTCCGGCACCGACGCCCGGAGCGCACCGAGCGTGCCTGCCAGCGTAGGCGCCGGCTGCGGCGGCATGGTCGCCGCCTGGTTCTGTGCTGCCGTCGTCATCTCAGAACTCCACTACCACCGAGCCGACCACTTCCGCGCCCGATTCGGCCATCTGCTCGGCCATGCGGCTGATGTTGGAGATGCGGGTGCGGTGCTTGCAGGCCACCAGCAGCACCCCGCCGGCGCGTCCGGCCACCGCCAGCGCATCGGCGCCGGCCGCGAAGGGCGGCAGGTCGTACAGCACCACGTCGTAGCGGCTCTCGAGCTGGGTGTTGAGATTGCGGAAACCTTCGCGCGCCAGCAGTTCCTGGGGATTCGGCGGCAGCGTGCCGGCCGGCATCAGGGACAGGTCGACGAAGGCCGGCACGCGCTGGATCACGTCGAGGTCGGCGCGCCCGGCCAGCAGGTCGGACAGGCCCTGGCGCGGCTTCATGCCGAACATCTCCTGCTGGCGCGGACTGCGCAGGTTGGCGTCGACCAGCAGGGTCTGCTCGCCCAGCTGGGAGAACACCACCGCCAGGTTGGCGGCGAACAGGCTGGAACCGTCTTCCGGCGTCACGCCGGCGATTGCCAGGGCGCGCCGTCCGCGCGCGAACCAGCGCAACATGAGCTGGCTGCGGATCGCCCGCAAGGCTTCCACCTGTGGCGAAAACGGATCGTAGGCGGCGACCAGCTTGGGCGACAGGTTGGTCTGGCCTTTCTGCAGGTAGGGATAGGAGAACTGGCGCGCCAGCACCTGCTGGATGTCGTCCTCGCTCACCAGCCCCAGGCGCACGGCGGCCTCGCCGAAGCGGATCCCGAGGTCCTTCTGCATGCGCAGGACACGCTCGGCGCTCTCCGGCGTGAGCTTGCCGGAATCGAGCAGGAGCGCACCCATGCTGGAATCGGCATGCGAATGTCCCTGTGATACGTGGCCCGGCGGAGCACCGGAAGGCATTGCGGATAGCACGGTTGGGTTCATGGTCCTGTCCTATTCTTGTTGGTTCGGATGCACTGCCGGCACACGCGCCGGTCGGAGCGGCGCGCGCAGGCTTCAGTTCAGCCGCAACAGGCGGCGCGGGGTCATCAGCGCGCGGATGCCGCCGGACCGCGGGCGCTTCATGCGCCACTCGATGGTGCCGAGCACCGGAATGCCCAGCATGTCCTTGACGTCGCCGCTCGAACGCACCGGGCGGTTGATGAGTTCCAGGATCAGGGCCAGGCCGACGCCGAGGATGGTGCCCAGCAGGATCGATACCAGGGTATTGAGCAGCACGCGCGGGCCGGCCGGCGCGGTCGGCGGCACCGCCGGATTCAGCACCGAGATGTCCGACTGCTCGGATTGGGCTTCGATGCGGGTCTGGGAGAAGCGGTTGCTGACGGCGTCGTAGGCGCGCTGGGCGCTGTCAAGGTCTTTCAGCATCACGCCGAGTTCGTCGCGGGTGCGGTTCAGCTCGAGCACGCGGGTCTTCTGGGCGGCCAGCTCGGCGCGCAGTTCGGCCTCGCGCTGGCGGTAGACCTGGGCGTTCGAACCGACGCTCCTCGACACGCTGCCCAGGGCGGCGTTCAGTTCGGCGCGCATCTTGCCCACTTCGGCGGCCGCCGACTGGTAGACCGGATGGTTGCGGCCATAACGCGAGCCCGCCTCGGCCAGCTTGGCTTCGCCGCTGGACAGGCTGACGCGCAGGTTCTGTACCAAGGCGTTGTTGGCAACGTCCGGAGAACCGACGCCGGTGGCCATGCGCTCGCGCGAGCTGGCTTCCATGGCCTGGGTCTGGGCCGCGACCAGCTGCGACGACAATTCGTTCAGGCGCGACAGCTCGACGTCGACCCGGTTGTTGTCGAGGCTGACGATGCCTTTCTCCTGCTGGTACTTGGACAGGCGGGCTTGCGCGGCTTCGAGGTTGTCGCGCAGCTGCTTGGTCTGTTCGTTGAAGTAGGAAGACGCCTTCTTGGCCGGCTCGGTCTTGAGCTGGACGCTGATCTTCTGGTATTCGTCGGCGAAGGCATTGGCGACGGCGGCGGCGAAGGTCGGGTCGGCGCCCTTGAAGCTGATCTCGACCACGCTCGACTCGCGCGACGGCATGATCTCGAGTTTCTGGAGCAGCAGGTCAGCCAGCCAGTCGCGCGCTGAACCCCGTCCTTCGCTGGCCGCGCGCCACTGCGCCTGCACGGCCGGGCTCGACGCCAGGCGCAGCGAGTCGACCACCCGCAGCGCCACGTTCTTGCTGCTGATGATGTCGATCTGGGTGGCCATATAGCCCGGCATCAGGTTGCCCGGCATGGTCAGCCCGCTCACCGGGTCCACGCCCTTGTAGTTCAGCAGCACGGATGCGGTTGCCTTGTAGGTCTTCTGCTGCATCAGGCTCCAGCCCAGCGCGAGCAGGACCGTCACCAGCAGGGTCCCCAGGATAATTTTCTTCCGGGCGAGAAGTATGAGCAGGAATTGATGAACGTTCATGGCCTTACCTTTGCATCAGATGCCTTTGACAGCGGGTGGACAAAACGGGTGGAACAGGTGCTTCTAATGCAGTCTACGAACTTTTGTAGGGTGGGCGGGTCTCCCGCCCACGCGTCCAGATCACGGTACTGCAGCCTGCGGGGCTACTCATTACCAAACTATCGCCGCGTGGGCGGAAATCCGCCCACCCTACGTAAAAACAACACCTCAGAACCAGCTTTCCCGGACAACGATCACATCGTCTACTTGCACCGGATCGTTTGCCTTGACATCAACCGTCACCGGGTTGCCGCTGGCATCCTTGCGGGTGATCTTCATGCCGTTGTTGCTGCCACGCACGCTCAAGCCACCGCCGGCCGAGACGGCCTGCTGCACGGTCATGCCGCGTTCGAGGCGGAACGGACCCGGACGCTGGACTTCGCCGGTGACGTAGGCGCGCGGCGCGCGCTCGACATAGATGATGTCGCCGCCGGCCACTTCGTAATCCTTGTTCAGTTCGCCATTGCGGACCATGGCGACCACGTCGATGGTCTCGCGCGTGGTATTGCCGTCGCGGGTGCGCACCAGGCTGATGACGTCGCCGCCGTCGCCGTGGATGCCGCCGGCCATGGCCAGCAGGTCGAGCACCTTGCGGCGCCCTTCCACCGCGTAGCGGCCCGGACGGTTGACATAGCCCAGCACCGACACCTGCTGGCTGGCCAGCGTGGTGACCAGCATGTTGACCTGGGCCTTCTTGAGGTAGCCGCCCTTCTCCAGCAGGTCGCCGATCTTCTTCTCGGCCGCGGCCACCGACAGGCCGCCCACCGCCACCTGGCCCAGCAGCGGGAAGGTGATGTTGCCGCTTTCGCTGACGCGCGTCTCGAGCGCCAGGTCGGGGCTGCCGTAGACGGACAGCTTGACCACGTCACCCGGTCCCAGCAACACTTCGGCTGCGCCCGCGACACCCATGCTCAGCACGAGCGCGGCGGCCATCATCCACTTGACGAATCGTTTCATGATTGCTCCTTTTATATCTGTTTTTAGTGTTGATCGACGGGCTGCCCGTAAAGCCTGCTGCGCGTTGCACTGGCGCCCTGTGATGCTCGCTGTACTACTCGTACAGCAGCGCTTCTCGGACGCCAGTGCTGCCGCTCGCGACGGCTTTCCAAGCTGCCCATATGGAGGCGATTACTTCAGGCCCGCCACGCCGCGTTCGAGCGCGGCCTTGTCGGCGGTAGCGCCGGCATCGGGCGCCGGCGCTACCGATGCGGCTGCGCCGGCGACAGCGCTCGCGGCCGGGTCGGCTGCGAGCGCCGGAGCGCCGGCCGCCGGCGCGCCTCCTGCCGGGGCGTTCGGGTTCGGCGCGAATTCCTTGTTCAGGTAGGCAATCTTGGCGGTGCCGCGCAGGCGCTGGATCTCGGCGGCGGCCAGCTCCTTGTTCTTCTTGTTCATCAGGTACTGCCCGATCTGCGGGCCGGCGATGGCCAGCGTGACGGGCGCGTCGCGCACTTCGGCGATCGAGATCAGCATCGCGCGGTCGCCTTCCTTGACCACGAACAGCTGGCCCTTGGGCATGGACAGCAGCTTGCCGGACAGCTGCGGGTTGAGGTCGGCGGTGCTGCGCGTGACCTGGGCGCGGCCGTACTTGATATTGCGGGCGTCGAGGAACACAGCCACTTCTTCCAGCGACTTGGCGCTGTCGGCGGCGGCGCGCACTTCCGGGGTCAGGTCGTTCGCACTGATGATCAGTTCGTTCATGGCGAACTGCTTGCGGTTGGCGAAGAACTGCGGGTTCTTGTTGAAATAGTCTTCCACTTCGGCCGGCGCCGGACGCGCCGGCTCGCCGAGACGTTTCTGCATGTAGGCCTGGGCGATGATCAGGGACCGCGCGCGCTCGATGGCCTGCATCACTTTCGGGTCACGGTCGAGCTTTTCCTTGGCGGCCTCGCTCTCCAGCAGTTCGCGGTCGATCAGGGCTTGCAGCACCTGCTTGCCCGCCACCTGCTGCTGCTGGGCCGACACGCCCAGGCGCTGCAGTTCTTCGTTCAGCTGCAGCACGGTGATTTCTTCGCCGTTGACACTGGCGAGCGCCTGGCCCGGCTTCGACTCCTTGGGCGCTTCGTCCTTGCTGCAGCCGGCCAGGCTTGCCGCGCACAGCACCAGCGCCGCCGCGGACAGCAGGCGCTTCGGGGATGGGAAGGAGGTTTGGTTGGCTGCCAAATGGAAGGTTTTCAAGATGGTTTCCTCGACGTTGGTTAGCGGGCGGGCCCGCCTCTTGTTCCTTTTGTTATTCGCGACCGGCTCCCGGATCAGGATCCGGCCTGGATAAAGTCAGGATAAAAAATAGGGCTCATCCATTCTGGGTTCCGCACGCTTCGTTCTCTGTTCGTCAATTAACACTCTGCTACTGTGCCGGAAACCGCGCGCGGTTCTCATGCGGCCACCCGCGCCGCCGGTCCCCCCGCGCGCCCCACCAATTCGGGCGGCACGTCCCGCGTACCGGCCTCGGCGCCGGCATGGTCCGCTTCTTCGTCCTGCTGCGCCACGAAGGCTTCGTAGGCGCGGCGCAGGCCTTGCTGCAGCGGGGTGCTGGCGCGCCAGCCGAGCGCGGCCAGCTTGGACACGTCGAGCAGCTTGCGCGGCGTGCCGTCCGGCTTGCCCGCATCGAACACGATGCGGCCGCGGTAGCCGACGGTCTCGCCCACCAGCTGCGCCAGCTCGGCGATCGTGACGTCCTGGCCGGTGCCGACGTTGATGTGCGAATGCATCGGATCGGTGTTGGCCGCATACACGTCGAGCGGCAGGTTCATCACGTAGACGCTGGCGGCCGCCATGTCGTCCACGTACAGGAACTCGCGCATGGGCTTGCCGCTGCCCCAGATCACCACTTCCGGCGCCTCGTTCATGCGCGCCTCGTGGAAGCGGCGCAGCAACGCCGGGATCACGTGGCTGTTTTCCGGGTGATAGTTGTCTCCCGGGCCATACAGGTTGGTCGGCATCACGCTGCGGTAGTCGGTGCCGTACTGGCGGTTGTAGCTCTCGCACAGCTTGATGCCGGCGATCTTGGCCATCGCATAGGGTTCGTTGGTGGGCTCGAGGATGCCGTTCATCAGGTATTCCTCGCGGATCGGCTGGGCCGCCAGGCGCGGGTAGATGCACGAGGAGCCGAGGAACAGGAGCTTGCGCACGCCGGCGCGCCAGGCCTCATGGACCACGTTGGCCTGCACCATCATGTTGTCGTAGATGAACTCGGCCGGATAGGTATTGTTGGCGTGGATGCCGCCCACCTTGGCCGCGGCCAGGTAGACCTGGTCGATGCGCTCGGTGCGGAAGAACTCGCGCACCTGGGCCTGGTCGGTCAGTTCCAGTTCCGCATGGGTGCGGGTGACGATGTCGGTGTGGCCCTGGGCGCGCAACACGCGCACGATGGCCGAGCCGACCAGGCCGCGATGGCCGGCGACGTAGATGCGGGGCGCGCCGTCCTGGCCGCCCTTTTGCTGCTGTGGCTGGGGATTGTTCAACACGTTTACTCCAGTGAAAGTGCGACGTTGTAGCCATGCGATGCGAGCAGCTTGTGGCGGCGCGCCGTGTCCAGGTCGTGCGCCACCATCTCCTGCACCATCGCTTCGAAACTGGTGGTCGGTGTCCAGCCGAGGCGCTCGCGCGCACGGCTCGGGTCGCCCAGCAGGGTCTCGACCTCGGTCGGACGGAAGTACTGCGGATCCACGGCCACGATCGGCTGCCCGACCGCCACCCCGGGGGCGCGGTTGCCGTGCACGGCCGCCACCAGGCCGCGTTCGTCGACGCCCTGGCCCTGCCAGGCGATCTCGATACCGAGCTCGGATGCCGCGACCTCGACGAACTGGCGCACCGAATACTGGCGCCCGGTGGCGATCACGAAATCCTCGGGCTGGTCCTGCTGCAGCATCAACCACTGCATCTGCACGTAGTCGCGCGCATGGCCCCAGTCGCGAAGCGCGTCGAGATTGCCGAGGAAGAGCTGATGTTCCAGGCCCTGGGCGATGTTGGCCAGGGCCCGCGTGATCTTGCGCGTGACAAAGGTCTCGCCGCGGCGCGGCGATTCGTGGTTGAACAGGATGCCGTTGCAGGCATACATGCCATAGGCCTCGCGGTAGTTCACCGTGATCCAGTAGGCGTAGAGCTTGGCGACCGCATACGGGCTGCGCGGATAGAACGGGGTGGTTTCGCGCTGCGGGGTTTCCTGCACCAGCCCGTACAGCTCGGAGGTCGATGCCTGGTAGAAGCGGGTCTTCTTTTCCATCCCGAGGAAGCGGATCGCTTCCAGCAGGCGCAGGGTGCCGATGCCGTCGACGTCGGCCGTGTATTCGGGCGATTCGAAGGAGACGGCGACATGGCTCATCGCCCCCAGGTTGTAGACCTCGTCGGGCTGCACCTGCTGCAGGATGCGGGTGAGGTTCGAGGTGTCGGTCAGGTCGCCGTAGTGCAGGATGAAGCGCGGATTGTCGGCGTGCGGGTCCTGGTAGATGTGGTCGATGCGCGCGGTATTGAACAGCGAGGCGCGGCGCTTGATGCCGTGGACCTCGTAGCCCTTTTCGAGCAGCAGCTCCGCCAGGTAGGAACCATCCTGGCCGGTGACGCCGGTAATCAGTGCTTTCTTCATATTGTTTTCCTTGCGGAACTAGACGAAACCAGCCCCGGCTGTTGCAAACTCATCAACGATTCTACGCAGCTCGTGTGGCCATGCAAACAAGAGACCAATCGTGCGCGTGGCTTTTAAGTCGACTTTAAGTGAATTGTTTCCAATCCGAATTTAAAGTGTTTTCACTGGTAAATAACTGCACGTTGCACGCAGTTATTTACTTTTCGCAGAAGCCGGACTTCCATCATCCTGCTATTCGATCCCGCCTGCAATGCCGGGTTCAGTCCGTCGCCCGGATGCTCCGGCCGTCGGCCGGGCCTGCGTCGCGGCGCCCGCCGGGCGCTCAGTGGGCGCTCAGTGGGCGCTCAGTGGGCGCTCAGTGGGCGTTCTCGCGGGTGAGCACCACCTTCACGGTCTTCACGATGATCCACAGGTCGAGCCACAGCGACCAGTTGCGCAGGTAGTTGAGGTCGTACTGGATGCGCGCCTCCATCTTGTCGAGCGTCGCCGTTTCGCCACGCAACCCGTTCACCTGGGCCCATCCGGTGATCCCCGGGCGGACCTTGTGGCGCAGCATGTAGCCCTTGATCAGCTTGCGGTACTGCTCGTTGTGCGCGACTGCGTGCGGCCGCGGCCCGACCAGGCTCATACGGCCCTGAAGCACGTTGATGAACTGCGGCAGCTCGTCGAGCGAGGTGCGGCGCAGGAAGCCGCCGATCGGGGTGACGCGCTGGTCGTTCCTCGAGGCCTGCACCACGTTCGGGCCGTCCTCCGTCACGGTCATGGAGCGGAATTTGTAGACATAGATTTCCTCGCCGTACAGGCCATAGCGGCGCTGGCGGAAGATCACCGGCCCTGTCGAGGTGAGCTTGACGGCGATGGCGATCACCAGCATCAGCGGCGCCAGCAACAGCAGGATCAGGCTGCCGATCACGATGTCGCTGCCGCGCTTGATCACGCTGTTGAAACCCATGAAGGGGGTCTCGCTGATCGCGATCACGGGCATGCCGCCGACCGTGTCGAAGCGGGCCTGCATCAGGTCGAACACATACACGTCGGGCAGGAAATACACCGAGGCGGTGGTGTCCTTCAGCTCGTCAATCAGCTTGCGGATGCGCGGCTGCGCCGAGATCGGCTGGCTGATGAAGATCATCTTGATGTTGCGCTGGAGCACGTATTGGCAGACGTCGGCCATGCCGCCCAGCACCGGATGGCCGATATTGGCTGGACGGCGTTCGTCCGAGCGGTCGTCGAAGAAGCCGCACACTTCCATGAACAGGTTCGGATGGCGCTCGCATACGCGGGCGAACTTGAGGCCGACATCATTGACGCCGACCACGACGATCGAGCGCACTTCGCGCGAGCGGTCGCGGCTGCCCGTGGCCTTGCGCACCGCCAGGTGGCTCGCCAGGATCGTCACCGGCGTGGCGATGAACCAGGCCAGCAGCACGCGCTCGTCATAGAAATATTTCAGGCCGCTGGCCGAGCCCAGGAAGTACAGCACGGCGATCGTCAGGCACCAGCCGAACACGGTGTCGCGCGCATAGGCCAGCATGCGCCCGCTGCGCCAGGTGCGGTAGGGATCGACGTGCTGGTAGACCGACGACGAAATGAAGAAGGCCAGGATCATCAGCACCAGCGAATAGCCGGAAAAGGGCTCCTGGTAGTACAGCGTGGCGAGATACAGGGTCCCCATGATGATCAGGGGATCGAGCACGCGCTGGAAAAACGAGATGATCGGGATGTCGTTGACCGTCATAGGTAAGCATGTTCACTTCATGTCTGCCGGGACCGGGGCCCGATGTGGTCGGTGGCGCATGGCGTTCTCCGTCAGAACAGGACGTTCGCGTTGAGCATCACGGTGTTGGCGTCGAACTTGCCCAGGTTCAGGGTTTCCGAACCGCTGCGCGCCTGGTGCTGCCAGCCGGCCGACACGGCGATCTTGCGCTTGACCTGCCAGGTGGCGCGCAGGCTGGCCGTCTTCAGGGAGTCGTCCAGATCGCGCAGACCGGCGGCCGCGACCGAACGCGGGTTGTAGGCGCGCTTCTCATAGGAGGCATTGGCGTCGACCTTGATCTTGCCGGTGGCCTGCCAGCTGGCGCCGACGCTGGCCCCGCGGTTCAGCGTGTAGCTGACGAAGGTGCTTTCGATCGGGGCGAACTCGCGCCACAGCGAGGCGTTGTAGGTCAGCTTGCCGCGCGGCTGGTAGGTGGCGTTCAGGCGTCCGTTGAAACCTTTGGTACTGCCCTCGCCGAAGGAAGGCTGCTCGCGCCGCACGTAGCCGGCCAGGGCCTGCACCGTGGTCGAGCCGGTGGCGTACCAGTTGACCCGGACCTTCAGTTCGTCCTGGGTGAAGTCATCCACCAGCACGCCGGTCGTGGCCGGGCGCCGGAACGGGTATGTGCCCTTGACGCGGCGCGCCACCAGGCCCACCGAGTTGCCGCTGCGCGGCCGGTACACGAGCTCGGCCTCCGCGGCTTTCTCGGTGCGGTTGTTGAAGCGCTGGCGCACGAGTTCGTACTCGTAGCGCTCGCGGGTGAAGCCGGTGCGCAGCTTCAAGCTCGGATGCATCTTCCAGCCGGCGTCGAACCACTGGCGGCGGCGGTCGCGCACATTGCGCTCGTCGCTGAAGAAGTCGGTGTACGAGGACAGCGAGCGGTCGTACAGGGTGCCGGCCTGTCCCTCGAACTTGTTGCCCAGCTCCCAGAACCAGGTCGCCTGCAGGTCGCGGCCGTCGTAGTCGAGCTGCTTGAAGAAGTCGAAGTTGACCTTCGACGCCTTGGCCACGACGGCGATGCGCTGGCGGCTGATGCGCTTGTTATAGACCACGCCGGCGTCCACCTGGCGCCAGCGGTCGCTGCGCTTGCCTCGGAAGGCGGGCTGCTTGTCCGGCACCCGCAGCAGGTTGTCGTCATAGCCCCAGCCGATGCCGCCGTACAGGCGCAGGCCTTCTTCCGGCTGCTGCTGGGCGCAAGCTTGCTGGACCGGGAGGACGAAGAGCGCCGCGACCATGAGGGCGAGCCGGCGCAGGCAGGGAGTGCGGAAAGTCGGGAGGCGTGAATGCGTCATGTTGTTCGTCTTTTCTGAAGTCATTGCGCTCGAAGGGATGCGGCCGGACCAGGGCGTCCGTCACCAGAATGCCCAACTGCTCGTCGTCACGACATAGACGCCGAGCAGGCCGTTGGTGACAGCGTGGGCGATCACGGGGGACCACAGGTTGCGGTGACGCATGTATAGAAGGCTGTAGGCCACACCGGCAACGATGCCGGCCAGCCACAGGTTGTGCTCGAAACCGAACAGGACGACCGAGACCAGGAAACCCCTGATGCCGACGCGGGCCGGCTCCAGCGCTTCGAAGTCGGCGCTGTCGACCCAGCGCATGACGAAGGAGCGCCAGAACAGTTCTTCCATGACGGGCACGACCAGCGCGGCGCCGGCGATGCGGATGAGCACCAGCAGCCAGTCGAGCTCGCCGTTGCTGCGCGGATCGTAGCCGGGGCTCGATCCCACCGTCATCCAGGGCGCGTCGAGGTTGACCCAAAGAATGAGCACGAGCACGCCGGTCGCCACCGACACCAGCAGCTGCACCGGGCCGGGCAGCGGCGCGCGCAGCTCGTGGTAGCGGCGCCAGGACAGCGCAAGCAGCAGCGCCACGACGCCGATCTGGACCGGATACAGCCAGCGCAGCTCGGCGCGGGTCAGGCCCGTGCGCTCGAGCATGTCGCCGAGGATGATGAAGAAAATGTAGGCGCCGAACGGCAGGATCCGCGCCCAGGCGGCGCGGCTGAAGAGAGGTGCGTCGACCGATAACGCGGCGGGTGCTGGAGGAGCGGTACGGGGTTCGTTGTGCTCGGTCATGTCCTTGTAGCGCAGGCGCCTGGCCTGCCCGTTTGGTTATTGCTGCTCGCCCCTCGCGCGCGCTTCAATGCGCTCCCAACGGTCGAGGGCGTCGAGCAGCAGGTCATCGATCTCGGCGTGGCGCTCGCTCAGGCGGCGCGCGTCGCCGGGATTCCGCTTGTAGAAATCGGGCGCATTCATTTGTGCTGCAATGGCCGACTGCTCATCTTCAAGAGTCGCGATCAGCTGAGGAAGTTCCTCCAGCTCTCGCTGTTCCTTGTAGCTCAACTTTACCTTTTTACCAGACACGCTCTGTGCGCTAGATGACATTTCGCCAGCTTTCGGCGCGGTCGCAGCGGGAGCAGCCGGCGCTGCCACAGGCGCCTTTTGGGAGGACGGCGCACCCTTTGCCGCACCCGCAGCGTCACTGCCGCGCACACGTTCCCAATCAGTGTAGCCGCCGACGTATTCACGCCACGTACCGTTGCCTTCGGCAACGATTACCTGGGTCACGACGTTGTCGAGGAAGGTACGATCGTGGCTGACCAGAAACACGGTGCCGGTATATTCCTCAAGCAATTCCTCCAGCAGCTCAAGGGTTTCGATGTCGAGGTCGTTGGTCGGTTCGTCCAGCACCAGGCAGTTGGCCGGCTTGGCGAACAGGCGCGCCAGCAGCAGGCGGTTGCGTTCGCCGCCGGAGAGCGACTTCACCGGCGAGCGCGCGCGTTCCGGCGCGAACAGGAAGTCGTTCAGGTAGGTCATCACGTGCTTCTTCTGGCCGTTGATCTCGACCCAGTCGCTGCCCGGCGAAATGGTATCGGCCAGGCTCGCCTCTTCGTTCAGCTGGGCGCGCATCTGGTCGAAGTAGGCCACGTTCAGGCGGGTGCCGAGCTTGACCGTGCCGCTGTCGGCGGTCTCGTCGCCGAGGATGATCTTGAGCAGGGTCGTCTTGCCGGCGCCGTTCGCTCCGATCAGGCCGACCTTGTCGCCACGCATGATCGTGCCGGTGAAGTTGCTGACGATAATTTTTTCGCCGTACGACTTCGAAATGTTTTCCATATCCGCAACGATCTTGCCCGAGCGTTCGCCAGTGCCGACGTCGAGGCGGACCGTGCCCTGCTGTTCGCGACGCGCGGTGCGCTGCAGGCGCAGCGCTTCCAGCCGGCGCACGCGGCCTTCGTCGCGGGTGCGGCGCGCCTGCACGCCCTTGCGGATCCAGACTTCTTCCTGCGCCAGGAACTTGTCGAACTTGGCGTTCTCGACTTCCTCGTTGGCAAGCAGCTCGCGCTTGCGTTCCTGGTAGGTGGAGAAATTGCCCGGGAACGAAAGCAAGCGCCCGCGATCGAGTTCGATGATGCGGGTGGCGACATTGTCGAGGAAGCTGCGGTCGTGGGTGATGAACAGCACCGATCCGGCAAAGGCGCGCAGTAGTCCTTCGAGCCACTTGATCGAGGTGAAGTCCAGGTGGTTGGTGGGTTCGTCCAGCAGCAGCACGTCGGGGGCGGACACCAGCGCCACGGCCAGCGCCACGCGCTTTTGCATCCCGCCCGACAGCGTACCCATCTTCGCCTCGCGGTTCAGCCCCAGGCGGTCCAGGGTGGTATCGACCTTGTGCGCCAGGTTCCAGCCATCGATGGCGTCGAGCTTCAGCTGGAGCTCGTGCATGCGCTCCATCAGCGCTTCGTCATTGTCCCCGCCGAACTGGCCGGTGAGCGCTTCGTACTCGGCCAGCATCGCCTGCTGCTCGCCCATGCCGGCGGCCACCGCATCGAACACGCTCGTCTCCGGGTCGAAGCTCGGCTCCTGCTCGACGTAGGCGATCTTGACGCCCTGCTGCATCACCAGCAGGCCGTCGTCCAGCCTCGCACGGCCGGAAATGATTTTCAGCAGCGAAGACTTGCCGGTGCCGTTGCGGCCGATCAGGCCGACGCGTTCGCCGGTCTCGAAGGAAAAGTCAGCGTGGTCGAGCAGCGCGACGTGGCCGAAGGCCAGTTGCGCGGAAGAAAGGGAAATGACAGCCATGATCCATGAACCCGCCCGCCGGTGGGTGGCGGGCGCAAATGTTGAAAGAAGCGTGCATTGTACCGACTGGCGCTGGCCATGGCCGTTTCATGGCTTTTCGCCCCGCAAAAATGCGAAAACGGTGCACGCAGCGGCGAAAATCGGAAGGAGTCGGCGGGAGCATTGCCCGGACGGGCGGAATGAGTGGTGTCGCCAGCAGGAATCGAACCTGCATCTAAGTCTTAGGAGGACCTTGTACTATCCATTGTACTATGGCGACACTCGCCAGGCCTGCTTGCGCATGCCAGTTCCCTATTGTACCAGCCGTCTTGCCAAAGCAGAACAGTCGCAAGCGTCCCTCGCAAGCCATTTTTGCCTGGAAGCGCTATACGGTCCAGGCCGTTTTCTGTATTGCTGCAACGATTAACTTTATTACACCTGGCCCGACATCCCCCTCCTGCGCTAGATCCAGGCCGCCGGATCGACTTCGCCCGGACGCCGGAACGCCGGCCTGGCGAACAGGTAGCCCTGCATCAGTTCCACCCCCTCTTCCGCCAGCCAGTCGCGCTCGGCCGGCGTCTCGACGCCTTCCGCCAGCACCCGCACCGACAGTGCGCCACACATCGCCATCACGCCCTTCACGATCGCCTGGCGCGCCCGGTCGCCGTCGATGCCGCGCACGAGCGCCATGTCGAGCTTGACCACGTCGGGCTGGAATGCCGACAGCAGCTCCAGCCCGGCGTGGCCGGCGCCGAAATCGTCGATCGCGGTGTGAAAGCCGTAGCGCCGGTATTCGCGGAAGATGTTGATCAGGTGCGGCCGGTCGCACATGCGCTCGCCTTCGGTGACTTCGAACATGATGTCCTCGAGCGGAAAACCCGCTTCGTCCGCCGCCGAATAGGTGCGCTGGATGCAGGCGGCCGGATGGTAGACCGCATTCGGGATGAAGTTGATCGACAGCCTGCCGGGCAGCCCGAGGCGCGCGGCGCCGCGGATCGCCTCGGCACGGCACATTTGGTCGAACTCGTAGCGGTTTTCCTCGTTGACCAGGGACAGGACCGACCAGGCGCTTTCGCCGCGCGTGCCGCGCACCAGCGCTTCATGGGCCCAGATGCTGCGCGCCTTGAGGTCGACGATCGGCTGGTAGGCGAACGCAACCTGGAAACCGAGGTCGCGCATGTTCCGGCACCGGCCGCAGGAGCGGAATTCCGGTGGCACATCAGGCGGTATCAGGCTCATGGATTCCCCTTGACGGATGCAGCAATTATGCGCGCTTGTGCAAGCGGGGTCGCACAATTGCTACCGCCGGTAAGCACAAGGGGGTGAGCACCGCTCCCGGGACCTCAATGCGGGTCGTCCAGCCTCAGGCGGTCTTTCATCGCAGCCAGCAGCGCGATCAGGCTGGCCTTGTCGTCGGGCGGGATGTCGGCGAGCATCTCGTCGATCCAGCGCTCGTGCACCGCCGCCATCCCGGCGAAGGCGCTGCGGCCGGCCGGGGTCAGGCGCACCGCCCAGGCGCGGCGGTCGTCCGGGTCGGGCACCCGCAGCACCAGGCCCTCGCGCTCGAGCTGGTCGGTGATGCCGGTGACGTTGCCGCCGGTGACCATCATGCGCCGCGACAGTTCGCCCATGCGCAGGCCGTCGGGATGGCGTTCGAGCTGGGCCATCAGGTCGAAGCGCGGCAGCGTGATGCCAAACGCCGCGCGCAGCCGGGTGCGGATCTCGTTCTCGATGCGCACGGTGCACGACAGCATGCGCAGCCACAGCTTGAGCGACTGGTGGTGATCCTGCGTCAGCCGGCTGGCCAGGTCGAGCGCGCCGCCCTGCACTTCACCGTCCCCGAGATCGGACATGATTTCCTCAGACCGCATCCATGCGTAACTTGAAGCGTTGCAGTTTACCGGTTTCGGTGCGCGGCAGCTGTTCGCGAAAGCGTACCAGGCGCGGGTACTTGTAGGGTGCGATCTGCGCCTTCACGAAATCCTGCAGCAGTACGGCCGTGTCGCTCCCGGGGACGAAGCCGGGCTTGAGCACCACGTGGGCCTCGACCACCTGTCCGCGTTCCTCGTCGGGGCGCCCGACCACGCCGCACTCGGCCACCGCCGGGTGGCGCAGCAGCGCCTCTTCGACTTCGGCGCCGGCGATGTTATAGCCGGCCGAGATGATCATGTCGTCCAGCCGCGAGCGGTAGTAGAAGTAGCCGTCGGCATCCATCTCGTAGGCGTCGCCGGTGATGTTCCAGCCCTCGTGCACGTAGTTGCGCTGGCGCGGGTCGTCCAGGTAACGGCAGCCGGTCGGGCCTTTCACGGCCAGGCGTCCGACCACGCCCGGCCCCAGCTGCCGACCGTCCTCGTCGAGGATGCAGGCGACGTAGCCGGGCACGGGTTTGCCGGTCGCGCCCGGCCGCACCTCGCTGCCGGCGGCGGAGATGAAGATGTGCAGCATCTCGGTGGCGCCGATCCCGTCGATCATGTCCAGGCCGGTGGCCGCCTTCCAGGCCTCGCGCGTGGCGGTCGGCAAGGCCTCGCCGGCCGATACGCTGCGGCTCAGGCTGCGCAAGTCGAAACGCGTGGCCAGCTGGGCCATCTGGCGGTAGAAGGTGGGCGCCGTGAAGCACACGGTGGCGCGGTGTTCCTGGATCGCCGCCAGTAGGGTCTCCGGGCTGAGTTTCTCGAGCAGCAGCGCGCAGGCGCCCACGCGCAGCGGGAACAGCAGCAAGCCGCCCAGGCCGAAGGTGAAGGCCAGCGGCGGCGTACCGATGAAGACGTCGGTGCTGCGCGACTGCAGCGTATGGCGCGGGAAGCAGTCGCAAATGGCGAGCAGGTCGCGGTGGAAGTGCATGGTGCCCTTCGGCACGCCGGTGGTGCCGGAGGTGAAGCTGATCAGGCAGACGTCGTCCGCCGCCGTGTCGTGCGCGGCGAAGGGCGCGTCGTGAAGCGCCATGCGCGCTTCCAGGGTATCTGGCAAGCCGGGCGCATCGGGCGAACCGGGCGCGTGGGCATCGAACAGCAGCAGCGGCAGCCCCAGGGCATCGACCTCGCCGCGCAGCGCGGCCGCGCACAGCACGGCATCGACGCGGGCGCGGCTCGCGATCACGCCCAGTTCACGGGCGCGCAGCAGCGGCATGGTGGGCACCGCGATGCAGCCGGCCTTGATGACGGCCAGGATGCAGGCCGCCATCATAGGGCAATTGGCGCCGCGCAGCAGCACCCGGCTGCCGGTCGGCAGCGCCAGGTCGCGCCGCAGCACATGGGCGATGCGGTCGACGCGCTCGCGCAGGTCGGCATAGCTGAGCCGCTCGCGGTTGCCGATCAGGGCCGTGCGTCCGTCCCAGCCGCGCAGGGAGGCCACATCGAGCAGCCCGGCGGCGGCGTTCAGGCGGGTCGGGTAGTGCAGTTCCGGCAGGTCGAAACGGAATTCCGGCCACGCGTCGGGCGGCGGCAGGTTGGCGCGCGCAAAACCGTCGGCATAGCCGGACGGCGCAAGTGCTGCGGAAACGTCGATCATGTGGGGTCCCTGTAGAAATGCCAGCAAGAGCGCAGCAACTTCATCACAACGGCAGCGACTTCGACATTACTTTAAATCTAAAGTAATTCACCGGCAAGCGATTCGGAAGGGAACCCTGTTTCGGGTTCGCTTCAGCCCTGCACGCGCGCCTGCTGGCGCGCCACGGCGCCGAGCGCGTGGGCGAGCGCAGCGCCGACGGCCTGGGCATCCGCTGGTGGAGTGGCTTGCGGATCGGTTTGGCGCGTGTCCGCCGCCGCGCGCAGCCGCGCCGCGCTGTCCGCCAGCCCGAGCGTGGCGCAGCCTTCTGCCAGGCGCTGCAGGCGCACCGGCTGCTCCGCAACGGGCAGCGCGTCAAGGGACGCCGCTTCCTCGAGCTGGCGCTGCAGGCCGCCGAGATAGAGCAGCAGGCGTCCGGCGTCGATGCCCAGGCGCCGGGCGACCGAGGCGGGATCTTCGTCCGGGTGCGCAAGACGGGTGAGCTGGGCCCGCACCTGACCTGCCGCGAAGGGCTTGACGATGTAGCCGTCGGCCCCGAGGCGCCCGGCCTCGGCCAGCGTATCGGCGTCGGAGGCCGCCGACACCAGTACGAAGGGGAGCGCGGCCAGGCCAGGGGCCGCGTCGGCGCGCAGGCGCGCCAGCAGTTCCATGCCGCCCAGGTTCGGCATGCGCAGGTCGCAGAACACGATGCCCGGACGCAGGCCGGCCGCCAGCTGGCGCCAGGCGTCTTCGCCGTCCTCCGCTTCCACGATATCGTATTGCCCGCAGTTGTCGACCAGATGCATCAGCATCATGCGCGACACCACGTCGTCGTCCACCACCAGCACTTTCATGTCAAGCCGGCCCTTTTTACACGCGTCGTTTGCCATTATAGGCACAGCCTCCGGTGCGGCAAAGGCCCCTTCTCAGGACGGATGGAAAGCGGCGAGCAAGGTCTCGAGGCGGGCGGCTCCGTCGCGCAGGCGCGCACCGTCGCCGGCGTCGGCGGCAGCCTCGAGTTCGGCGCACAGGCGGCCGAGCGCCGCGTCGCCGAGGTAGGCGGCGCTGCCGCGCAGGCCGTGCAGCACCCTGCCCGCCGCATCCAGGTCGCCGCCGGCCAGCGCGGCCCCGAGCTCGGCGCGCCGGCGCGGCAGGTCGGCGGCGAAGGCGGCGCGCAGGCGCCCCGCCAGGACTCGCGCCTGCTCGCTCCGTCCGGCGCGCGCGTCGGCTGCGTTCCCTGTCCATTGCGCCGCCGCGGACCCGGGAGCTTCCCCGGGGGCGACGCCGAACAGCGCATCCAGCGCGGCCACCGGCGGCTCCCTCGTCGCGCCGGGCATCGGCGCCAGGGCGATGCCGCGCCCCAGCTGGCGCTCGATGGCGCGCGAGATCTGCTGGTGCAGCGCGTCCTCGTCGATCGGCTTGGTGAGAAAAGCGTCCATGCCGCAGGCCAGGTAGCGCGCGCGGTCTTCGCCGCTGGCGTTGGCGGTCAGGGCGACGATCATCAGGTGCTGGTCGAGCACGCGGGCGTCCGGCGTGCCCCCTGCGCGGATCAGGCGGGTGGCGGTGGCGCCGTCCATCTCGGGCATGCGCCCGTCCATCAGCACCAGGTCGTAGCGGGTGCGGGCGCAGGCCGCCAGCGCCTGCACGCCGTTGTCGGCGATGTCGATCTGGTGGCCCATTTCCTCGACCATGGTGCGGGCGATGATCTGGTTGGTAGGGAAATCCTCCGCGCACAGGATGCGCAGGCGATGGGTGTGCGGCGCGCGCTGCGCCGTCTCGGGCTGCGGGGGCTCGACGCCATCCGCCAGCGGCAGCAGCACGCTGAAGGTGCTGCCCTTGCCTTCCCGGCTGTTGACGCCGATGCTGCCGCCCATCAGCGCCACCAGCTGGCGGCAGATCGCCAGTCCCAGGCCGGTGCCGCCGTAGCGGCGGGTGGTGGTGGTGTCGGCCTGCTCGAATTTCTGGAACAGGCGCGGCAGCGCATCGGCCGGAATCCCGATGCCGGTGTCGCGCACCGTGAAGCGCACCATGCTCCAGCCATCGCCGCGCACCTGCTCGTCCGGGCGGCAGTCGGCCTCCAGGGCGATGCTGCCGGACCGGGTGAACTTGAAGGCATTCCCGACCAGGTTCACCAGCACCTGGCGCAGGCGGGTGGGGTCGCCCACCACGAAACGCGGCAGTGCGGGGTCGAACGCCACCTCGAAGCCGATGCTCTTGCCGGCCGCCTGCGCCTCGAACAGGCTGGCGACGCTGCGGATCGCGGCGTGCAGGTCGAAGTCGATGTTCTCGATACTGAGCTTGCCGGCCTCGATCTTGGAGAAGTCGAGCAGGTCGTTGATGATGGCCAGCAAGGCCTCGGCATTGCCCTGGCCGCGCTCGATCTGGTCGCGCGTGGCCGCGCGCAGGGAGGCATCGCGCAGCGCGAATCCGAGCATCCCGATCACGCCGGCCAGCGGGGTGCGCATCTCGTGGCTCATGTTGGCCAGGAACTCGGACTTCTGGCGCGTCGCGTCTTCGGCGCGCTGCTTGGCCTGGCGCAGGAATTCCTCGTTTTCCTGCAGCGCGCGGTAGGCGCGCGCCAGCTCGTTGGACTGCTGGCGCACGCGTCCCTCCTGGTCGCGCAGTTCCTGCGTCTGGCGCTCGAGCATGCGGTTCTGCTGCTCCACCTGCTCGGTGCGCGCGCTGACCTGGCGCGCCAGCTGTTCCTTCTGGCGGCGCAGGCTCGACAGGCGCATGCGCACGGCGGCGTAGGCGAGCGTGGCCAGCAGCAGCACGGCGATGGCGCGGAACCAGGGCGTACCCCAGGGGGGCGGCTCGATCGTGATCGCCAGCGCGGCCACCTGCTCGCTCCAGACGCCGTCCTTGTTGGCCGCGCGCAGCCGGAACACGTAGGTGCCGGGGTCGAGGTTGGTGTAGGTGGCGAAGCGCTTGCCGGCGTCGCCCTGCACCCAGTCCTGGTCGAAGCCGTCGAGGCGGTAGGCGAAGCGGTTGCGCTCGGGCGCGGCAAAGTGCAGCGCCGAGAACTCGAGTGAGAACACCGAGGCGCCTGCCGGCAGCGTCACCGTCTCGGCATGTTCGACCGGGCCCTTGAGTACCCAGGGCATCACCTCGTGGACCGGCCGGTTGAAGACGCTCAGGCCGGTGATGACGGGACGCGGCGGCACCCGGTTGTCGCGGATGGCGCGCGGATCGAAGGCCGTGATGCCGTTGAAGCCGCCGAAGTACAGGGTGCCGTCGTCGCCACGCACGGCCGAGGAATCGAAGAAGGCGCCCTCGGTGAGGCCATCGGCGGCGCTGTAGCTGCGCCAGGTCCTGGCCCGCGGGTCGAAACGCGAGATGCCGCTGGTGGTGCTGACCCACAGGCGGCCGTCGTCGTCTTCCAGGATCGCGGCCACCGCATCGTCTCCCAGGCCGTCGCGGGTGGTGTAGCGGACGAAGCTCACTGCCCCGTCGCTGCCGACCACCATGCGGTTCAGGCCCACGGCCGTGCCGACCCAGACGTCGCCGCGGCTGTCCTCGAACAGGGCGTGCACTTCGTCGTGGCTCAGGCTGGCGGCATCGTAGGGATCGTGGCGGAAGTGCCGGAAGCGCCCGCTGGCGCGGTCCATCAGGTCGAGGCCGTCGAAGGTGCCGATCCACATGCGGCCGCGCCGGTCCTGCAGCATCGGGCGCACGATGTCGTCGGCCAAACTGGCGGACCTGGCCGGGTCGTGGCGCCAGCTTTCCACCGCACGGGTGCGCGGGTCGAGCCGGTGCAGGCCTCCGCGGGTGGCGATCCAGATGCCGCCGTCCGGCGTGCTCATCATGGCGCGCACGTTGTTGGCGTCGGCGTCGCCCGGCAGCGCCTGGCGCGCGAAGCGCCGGGTCACGGGGTCGAACGAGGCGATGCCGGTGCGGCTGCCGATCCACAGCCGGCCGCTGCTGTCGCGCGCGAGCGCGGCCGCCGGCAGGCCGGCCAGGCTGTCCGGGTTGTCCGGATTGTTCGGGTCGGGGCGGTACACGGTGGCCCTGCCGGTGGCCGGGTCGACGTGGTTGAGCGCGGTGCCGGTGCCGACCCAGAGCCGCCCTCCCCCTCCCGGCGCATCCGCCAGCAGCGCGCGCGCCTTGTTGTCGGCCAGGGAGTCGGGCGCGTCGTCGCGCCGCACGATGCGGGCAAAGCCGCCGCTGCCCAGGTCCACCCGCGAGACCCCGGCGTACCAGGTGCCGACCCAGAAGGTGCCGAGGCGGTCGCGATACAGCGCCGAGACCTGGTTGTCCCCCAGGCTGTGGCGGTCGGTGACGGTATGGCGGTAGCTGTCGAAGCGGTCCTCGCGGCCGCGCCAGCGCAGCAGGCCGTTGTCGTGGGTGCCGATCCAAATCTCGTCCCCGGCGTCGCGGTACAGCGTCGTGATCCACCACGGGCCCAGGCCCTCGGGCTGGCCGAAGCGCTTCACCCGGCCCGCATCCGGCCCGCGCAGCGCGCGCCGTTCCAGGCCGCCCAGGCGGCCGACCCACAGGCGCTGCTCGCCGTCCACCATCAGCGCATGCACCGGCTTGCTGCGCGCGCCCAGGCCGGAAGCATGGCGCTCGATGCGCCCGCTGCCCGGCGCCAGGCTGTCGAGCCCCCCGCCGGTACCGATCCACAGGCGCCCGCCGCCGTCCAGCGCCAGCGCGTTCACGTTGTCGTCGCTCAGGCTGCGATCGTTGCCGCGCTCGTGATGCCAGGTGGTGAAGCGGCGCAGCGCGGTGTCGAAGAATTGCAGGCCGTCGTTGGTGCCGATCCACAGCCCGTCGCGGCCGTCGCCGACGATGGCGTTGATGTGGCGGTTGCCGTTGCCGCGGCGCGCCGTTTCCTCGGGCGCGAACAGGGTAAACGACTGGGTCACCGGATCGTACAGGTTCAGGCCGCCATCGGTTCCCAGCCACAGCCTGCCGTGGCGGTCGAGGTGCAGCACCCGCACCCAGCTGTTCGACAGCGAGCGCGGCTTGCCCGGTACGCTGCGGTAGTTGACGACGCGGTAGCCGTCGAAACGCGACAGGCCGTTCTGGGTGCCGAACCACATGAAGCCGTCGCGGTCCTGCACCACGGCCAGTACCGTTTCCTGCGCCAGGCCCTGGGCCACCGACAGGTGCTCGAAGCGCAGCGTCGGGCGCGGCGGCGCGGCCAGTGCGCCGCTGCACAGCACCAGCAGCAAGGCCATGACGAGTCGACGCAGCAGCGCGTTCATGCGGGGAAGAACGCCAGCACGTCGTCGCGCCGCGCCAGGGTGTCGTGTTCGCCGAGGCGGATCAGCTCGCGCGTGTAGCTGCCCTCGAACAGCAGGTAGGACGCCAGCGCCGCGCCGCGCGTCTCGAGCGCGCCGATCCCGCCCAGCAGCGTACGCACCGGCGCCGGCAGGCTGTGCACGTGGCGCAGCGCGATGTCGTCCAGGCGCTCGGAGGGTGCGATGACCAGCAGTTCCACGCGCCGCAGCGGCAGCGCCGCACGCGCCTCTGGCGGGACGCGCTCGAGGGTCTGGTTGACCCGTTGCAGGCGTTCGATGTCGGATGCCAGGCTGTCGAGGAAAATCGACGACAGCGCATGGCCGGCGACCTGCGCCAGGCTCGGGTAGCCGCCGCCCGGCGCCGGCTCGGCGGCGTCCGCCGCCGCTTCCGACATGCGCCCGGCTCCCACCACCAGCACGCGGGTCGCGCCCAGGTGGATGGCCGGCGCGATCGGCGCCAGCTGGCGCATCGAGCCGTCGCCGCAATACTCGCGCCGGCCGCCGAGATACAGCGGCACCGCCGGGAAGATAAAGGGAATGGCGCTCGAGGCCAGCAGGTGCTCGACGCTGATCTGGGTCGGCATGGCCAGGCGCTGGTGGCGCAGCCAGGGGGCGATCTCGCGCGCGGCCTGGTAGAAGGTGATGTGGTGGCCGCTGCTATACGAGGAGGCCGTGATCGCGAGTGCATGCAGCACGCCGTCGGCCAGCGCCGCGTCCAGGCGCGGCAGGTCGAGTGCGCGGTGCAGCAGGCCGGCCAGCGGGGTGTTGTCGAGCAGGGAGCGGGGCGGCGCGGCGCGCCATTTGCGCAGCATCCAGCCGAAGGACAGCAGCGACAGCCAGCGTGCGCCCGAACGCAGCACGGCGAGCGAATCGGCGCGGTAGACCTGGTGCGCCGCGACGCCTTCCCAAACGGCCAGCAGGCCGCGCACGGCGGCCTGGAAGTCGTCGGCGCGGCAGGCCAGCGCGGTGGCGTTCAGGGCGCCGGCCGAGGTGCCGCAGATGATGTCGAAGGGGGAGCGCAGTGCCGGACGGCCGGCGTCGGCCAGGATGCGGGCGATCGCATGCATCACGCCGGCCTGATAGGCGGCGCGCGCTCCACCGCCTGTGAGGACCAGGCCTGTTTTCTCGTTGCTGTCCACGTGCCCAAGCTTAGCAAAAATTGCCTATCCCTTGGGAAATAGTCAGGATCTTGTTGCTTTTGCGTTTCCGTCAAGGCAGCGTCAAGCTGCGCACGAAACCATCGGCGCGCAACAGGGCCGGATCGGCGTCCGCCGTGTGCGTGCCCGGCCCGTTGTCCATGCCCGCCGCCAGCCAGGTCCCGGCCCACGGCGTCACCGAACGCAGCTGGTTGTGGCGCGGCCCTGCCGCTACCGGCAGCTGTTCGCGCACCCGGCCGTCCGGATCGAGCACGGCCAGTAGCGGCCGGGCGTCGTCGGAGATGCTGGCTCCGTTCGGGTTCTGGAAGTAGGCTTTGCTGCCGGAAGCCAGCAGGCGCCCGTCCGGCAGCGAGGCCACGTCGAGCAGGGCGTCGCCGCGGTCGAAGTCGATCGCACGATAGGCGGCCTTGCCCGTCTGCCCGGCCGGGATCACGCTCAGCAGGCCGTCCCAGCCGAAACCATCCGGCCGGCGCTCCGGCAGGATGCGCCCGACCGCGACGATGGCGTCGCCGTGCCAGCGCAGGGCCTTCACTTCGGTCGGCGCGCGGGTGTCGAGGTAGCTGGTGCCGACCCGCCGCCCGTCCGCGGCCAGCTCGGTCACCAGGGCGCCGCTGTAGAACTCGGCGGGCAGCGTTTCCTTGAAATGCTCGGCATGGCCCTCGGCGTAGTCGGTCGGATTCAGGTTCACGCCCACCGCGATGCGTCCCTTGGCGTCGGTATCCAGCAGCACCTGCCATTGTCCTTGCAGACCGCCGAACGGGTCGAAGGTGCCGGTGGTGACTGAACGTCCATAGACGGCAACGCCGGGCTCGACCAGGGTGCGCCAGCTGCGCACGAAGCCGCCATCCCCGAAGGTGTAGCGGTAGGCCAGGATCGAGTTGCGGCGGGTGTGCAAGGCCATTGCCAGGTGCTCGCCCAGCGGCGCCAGGCGCACGCCGTCGCGCGTGGCCTGCGGCAGCAGGGCCTTGTGGTCGCGGATGAAGGCCGGTTCGCCGATATAGGGATCGTTCGGGATCGCCGCATCCTGGAAGTCGAGCTGGGAAACCGGAACGCCGCGCCGGTCGAGCCGCAGCAGGCGCACCTGCGTGTCGGTGGCGATCACCACGCTGATCTCGCGGCTGGGGTGGACGGCGAAGTCGAGCAGCGACCAGCCGTCCGGCGGCGCATAGGCGCTGGTGGCGGCGGCGCCCTCGGCGATCACGAGGCGGCGCATCGGGCGCAGCAAGGGTGCGAACGAGGGTTCCAGCTTCTCGGCCAGCGCGACCCAGCCGCTGCCGCTGCCGCTGCCGCTGCCGCTGCCGCTGGCGCGCACCTTGACCATGGCTTCGCCGGTAGCGCGATGGTCCACAGCCGACTGTACAGGCGGCGGGCCGTCACCGGCCCCGCCCTTGCCTGGTTCGCCGCCACCGCAGGCGCTGAGCAGGACGATCGGGAGGAGCAGGCTGGCGGCGGCCAGGCGGGGGCGATAAGCGAGGAAGGTAGTATGCATGGTGTCCGCAAGGTCGAAGGGTCCATGCATCCTAGCCTTCCCCGGCGCCGCATCTGTCGCGACTTTGTCCTCGGGACTTCCCAATTTCGTCACCGACTGTCGCGCCGGCGGCCAGCTGCCTCAGGCCGGGCGCTGCGCAATGATGTAGACGTGCTTCAGCGGATACTGGTCGAACTCGAGATGCCGGCAGATGCAGCCCGCCTTGCGCACTAGCTCGAGCAGCCCGGGTATCCCCAAGGTGCTGTAGCTGACCGGCACGCCCATGGCGTCGTCCACATGTTCGGCGGGGCCATCCAGGCCGCCTGAGGAAAAGATGAAAACCCCGCCGGGTGCGAGCGCCCCCATCAGCTTGTGCATCAGGGCATGCTGCTGTTCGAGGCCGACGTGCCAGATGCTGTCCCAGGCCGTGATAAAGCGATAGCTGCGCGGGAGCGGCCAGTCGCACACGTCCGCATGGTGCAGGACCACTTCCGAATCGGCCTGTTTCGCCAGCGCCACCATGCGCGCCGAGATGTCGACGCCTTCGATGCGCAGGCCATGGGCACGCATGGCACGGTTGAACCGGGTATTGCAGCCGCAGCCGACATTGAGCGCCCAGGCATCCGCCGTCCCGTGGAGGAAGGCGAGCGCCCGTTCATGCTGGCGCACGCCGTTGCTGTGGTCAAAGTGGTCATCCGCGTCCAGCCAGCGTGCGGCCAGCTGGTCGTACGCTGCGGCGATCGACGCAGGCATGGCCTCAGTCGCCCCTGGCCACGCCTTCGCGGCGCGGATCGGCCCCGCCATACCACAGCGGCACGCCGTGCACTTCGATACGCTGGATGCCGTGCAGGCCCGAGGTCTGCTCGCCAAGGCGCACCTTGTGGCCGCGCGCGTTCAGGGCTTCGATGGTGGTGGACGGGAAGCGCCCCACTTCGAGTTCGGTCGGCCCGTTGCGGCTGCCGAAGTTCGGCAGCGAGATCGCCTGCTGCACGTTCAAACCCCAGTCGAGGGTACCGACCAGCACCTTGGCCACGTAGTTGATGATGGCCGGGCCGCCGGGCGAGCCCACGGCCAGCACCAGCCGGCCGCTGTTCCGGTCAAACACCACGGTCGGCGACATCGCGCTGCGCGGGCGCTTGCCGGCTTCCACGCGGTTGGCCACCGGACCGTCGGCGTCACGCGAGGCGAAGGAAAAGTCGGTGAGCTGGTTGTTGAGGATGAAGCCGTTCACCATCTGGCGCGAGCCGAAGGCGTCCTCGATGGTGGTCGTCATCGCCAGTCCGGCGCCGAAGCCGTCCACCACCGACAGGTGCGAGGTCGACGGCGTTTCGATCGCGTTGTCGGTGCCCCATGCCACGTCCATGCCGGGCGGCTTGCCGGCCGGCGCCTCGCCCATCGAGCGCGGTCCCACCAGTTTCGCGCGCTCGGCCAGGTAGGTCTTGTCGATCAGGCTCGGCACCCCGCGCCCGGGGAGCGGCACGAAGTCGGTGTCGGCGGCGTAGCGGTTGCGGTCCGCATAGGCCAGGCGCGCGACTTCGCTGAACACGTGCAGCGCATCCGGTCCCGGCACGCCATTACGCGGGGCGAGCGACTGCATGTCCATGGTTTCGAACATGCCCAGCATCTGGGCCACGGCGATGCCGCCGGAGGATGGCGGCGGCATGCCGCACACCGTGTAGGCGCGATAGTCGCTGCAGACCGGCGTGCGCACTTTCGGCCGGTAGGCGGCGATGTCGGCGGCGCTCAGGAGCCCCGGGTTGGTCGGATGGCCCTGCACCTTGGCCGCGATGGCGCGCGCGATGGGACCGTCATAGAACACGTCGGCGCCGCCCTCGGCGATCTCGCGCAGCGTTTGCGCCAGCGCCGGGTTCTTGAGGATGTGGCCGACCGGCCAGGGCTCGCCGCCGTTGCCGTAGAAGTAGCGCGCTGCCTCCGGGTCCTTGCGCAGGTGCCGGTCGCCGGACAGTAATGCGTGCAGGCGCGGGCTCACCGCGAAGCCTTCTTCCGACAGCTTGATGGCGGGCGCGAACAGCGCGCGCCAGGGCAGCTTGCCGTGCTCGCGGTGCGCCAGTTCCAGCATGCGCAGCACGCCCGGCGCGCCCACCGAGCGCCCGCCGACCACCCCTTCGGTGCGCGACACGGGCGTGCCGTCAGGGCGCTGGAACAGGCGTTCGTCGGCGCCAGAGGGCGCGGTCTCGCGGCCGTCGAAAGCCTGGGTCTTGCGGCCGTCGTAATGCACCAGGAAGGCGCCGCCGCCGATGCCGGACGATTGCGGCTCGACCAGGGTCAGCACCAGCTGGGTAGCGATGGCAGCGTCGATGGCGCTGCCGCCCTGCTTCAGGATCCGGTAGCCGGCATCCACCGCGACGGGATTTGCTGCGGCCACCATGTAGCTTTTCGCGGGCCAGCCAGCCTTTTCACGGTAACCGGTGGCGGCTTCGGGGGCGGCCTGCCGTGCGTCCTGCGCCAGCACGGGCTGGACGCCCGCCAATGCCAGCGCGAGCGCCAGCGATGTCAACTTGTTCAATCGATTCTCCAGAAAGCAAAACGGGCGCGCGGCTCGCGCCACGCGCCCGACACCTGCCCATCGTACAACAATTGGCGGGCGGCTTCAGGCAGCGCTCTGTCCGCTTACTTCGGCTGCATGCGGATCGCGCCGTCGAGGCGGATCGTTTCACCGTTGAGCATCACGTTTTCGATGATGGCCTTGGCCAGGTGCGCGTATTCCTTCGGCATGCCGAGGCGCGGCGGGAACGGCACCATCTTGCCCAGCGAGTCGCGCACTTCCTGCGGCATGCCCATCAGCATCGGGGTTTCGAAGATGCCCGGGGCGATGGTCATCACGCGGATGCCGCTGCGCGCCAGGTCGCGCGCCATCGGCAGGGTCATGCCGGCCACGGCGGCCTTGGACGAGCCGTAGGCGGCCTGGCCGATCTGGCCGTCGAAGGCCGCGACCGAGGCGGTGTTGATGATGATGCCGCGCTCGCCGTACTCGGCGGCGTCAAGCTTCCCCATGGCGTCGGCCGCCAGGCGGCTCATGTTGAAGGTGCCGACCAGGTTGATGTTCACCGCGCGCTGGAAGGCCTCGAGCGGGTGCGGGCCGTCCTTGCCGACGGTCTTGATGGCCGGCGCCACGCCGGCGCAGTTGACCAGGCCGCGGAGCAGGCCCAGCTTGCCTGCTGCCTCGACCACGGCCAGGCCGTCGGCCTCGAGGGTGACGTCGCACTTGACGAACTGGCCGCCCAGTTCCGCCGCCAGCGCGGTGCCGGCATCGACCTGCACGTCGGCGATGACGACCTTGCCGCCTGCCTCCGTGATCATGCGCGCCGTGGCCGCTCCCAGGCCCGAGGCGCCACCGGTCACGATGAACACATTGTTCTGAATTTGCATGGTTTTCCCTTTTAAAAGTGCTAGTGCCGCTGTCTTCGAACGGTGATGACGCCCGCTCACGCTCACTTAGGCGAAGTTACGTTTACGTAAACGTCAAACAGCGGCATTGTAGCGAACTTTTGGCAAGAAAAACCATCCGGGAGCGCTTTACGCTTCTCCGCTCAAAGGCATTGCATGGTGGCGCCGTTGCGGGTGCACAGGCGGCCACTGCTGCTGACCGTGGCGTTCCCGGGCCCGCTCGCGTTGTAGGTGGCGCCGTTGACGTCGGTGCAGGTGCTGCCCATGCAGCCCATGACCTGGGTCGACTGGGGCGCCACCGGCGGCGTCGCGATCCTGGCCTGTGCCCCGGCAACCGGCGTCGGGCTGGGGGCGACGATGCGAGGCGTGCCTTCGATCTGCTGGACGGCGCCCGGGCGGCGCTGGGCCTGCCTGGCCTTCCCGGCCTCCTGCCTGCGCTCGGTCCCACCCTGCCGCTCCAGCTGGGTCTGCGGCTGCCGGGTCTGCGGTTGCGCCTGCGGCTGCGGGGGCACGGGCGCCGGGCGGGCCGACGGATCGACTTCGTTCTGCTTGCCGGTGACCGGCGGCGATCCGGCACGCTCTTCCTGCGCCTGCGGACGGGCTTCGCCGGCTGCCTGCGTGGTGGCCTGCGTTGTGGCCTGCGTAGTGGCCTGGGTGTGCTGTCGGGTGGTGGCGGGTGGGGCCTCCGGGTTCAGCACCGGGCCGAAGGTGGCGCTGTCGGATACCGGCTTGCCGGTGGGCGGCTGTGGCGTCGCGTTCTGGGCCAGCGCGCCGCTAGAGCCCAACGCGAACAGCACGGCAATCATGGACTGGATGGGACTCATGGTGCACCTCATACGATTCGTGTTTGGACAGGCCATTATCTGCCCGCGCGAGCCAGGCGGGCGCACGCGAAACACTTCCTCACATGATTGATGAAGGGTAACGGGCGGCGTGGGCGGCCCGTGCATGCGAAGATCGGACCCTCTACATTCACAGGAGCGAGCATGGGCCAGTTGCAGATCGTGGAAGGCGACCACGTGCGGGGCAATCCGAACGCCGACATCGTCATCGTCGAATACGGCGACTTCCAGTGTCCCTACTGCGCGCGCGCCCATCCGACCCTGCGCGAATTGCAGAAGCGCTACGGCGAGCGCATCACCCTGGTGTACCGCCACCTGCCGCTCGGGATGCACCCCTACGCGGAAACGGCCGCCGAGGCCGCGGAAGCGGCGGCGGCCCAGGGCAAGTTCTGGGAAATGCACGACACGCTGTTCGAGCACCAGGCCCAGGTGGCGCCGGGCCAGTTGCCCCTGCTGGCGCAGCAACTGGGCGTCGAAAAGGAACGCTTTGACGAAGACCTGGCGACGCGCCGCCACCGCGAGCACATCCAGGCCCAGGCGGAAGAAGGAAAAACCCTGGGGGCGAGCGGGACGCCGAGCTTCTTCATCAACGGCGAACGCTATCACGGTGATTCCGACCGGGCATCGCTGACGGCCGCCGTCGAGCGATATCTGTAAGCTGTGCGATGGACGTAGGGTGGTCGGCTTGCCCGACCGCGCGTTCAACTCCGGCATGCACCGTGGCGCCACGAGCACTGGCTGAACGCGCGGTCGGCAGAGCCGACCACCCACCACGAAAAAAACGGCCCTGCAGGGCCGTTTCGATCGACACACGAACGCGTTTATTCGGACAGCGCCGCGAAGGCTGCGTCGCGCACCTGCTCGACCTGGCCGACGCCCGAAATCTTGCGGTACTTCGGCGCGCCCGGCAGGCCCGACTGTGCCCACTTGTTGTAGTAGCCGAGCAGCACTTCGGTCTGGTTGTGGTATACGGACAGGCGCTTCAGGACGGTCTCTTCCTTGTCGTCGTCACGCTGTACCAGCGGCTCGCCGCTCACGTCGTCGACGCCGTCGACCTTGGGCGGATTGAACTTGGTGTGGTAGACGCGGCCCGAGGCGGCGTGGGTGCGGCGGCCCGACATGCGTTCGACGATCAGCTCGTCCGGCACGTCGATTTCCAGCACGTAGTCGATAGCCACGCCGCTGTCCTTCATGGCGTCGGCCTGCGCGATGGTGCGCGGGAAGCCGTCGAACAGGTAGCCGTTGGCGCAGTCGGTCTCTTTCAGGCGTTCCTTCACCAGCCCGATGATGATGTCGTCCGACACCAGCTGGCCCGCGTCCATCACCTTCTTCGCAGCCAGGCCCAGCTCGGTTCCGGCCTTGATCGCCGCGCGCAGCATGTCGCCGGTGGAAATCTGCGGGATGTTGAACTTTTCCTTGATGAAGTTGGCCTGGGTGCCTTTACCGGCGCCGGGTGCTCCTAACAGAATGAGACGCATGAGTTTCCTAGATTCTTAGAGGATGTTGATAATTTTATTGTGAGCGATCAATGTTGGAACTGAGCGCTTTGGTGCGGCATTTGATATATATCTGGCTACTTGATACGAAAGTTACCACAAAAGTCAGCTTTGACGCCAATCCCCGGGCCTGCCGCCAGCCCGATTTGATGTGGCGCAGACAAGCTAAAACCAGCCCCGGGAAGTTCAGTCAAGATAGTGGCGGCGAACGCGCTCCAGGTCGTCGGGTGTGTCGACACCGGCAGGCGGCGCGCTGTCGGTCATATGCACGGCAATCGGGTAGCCGTGCCACAGCACCCGCAGCTGTTCCAGCGCCTCGATGGTTTCGAGCGGCGAACTGTCCAGCGCCGGATAGGCCTGGAGGAAAGCATTGCTGTAGGCGTACAGGCCGACGTGGCGCAAGGGCGCATAGCCGGCCGGCAGCGCATCTGTCGATTGTGCAAATCCATCGCGGTGCCAGGGAATCGTGGCGCGCGAGAAATACAGCGCCCTGCCCGCCTTGTCGAGCACGACCTTCACCACATTCGGATTGAATACCTCGGCAAGCTCGTGGATCGGGTGCGCCACGGTGGCCATCGGCACGCCTTCCCGCACCAGCGCGGCGCAGGCGGCCAGCAGGGCCGGATCGATCAGCGGTTCGTCGCCCTGCAGGTTGACCACGACCTCATCCGGCGCCAGCCCGAGGGTGGCGGCGACTTCGGCGATGCGGTCGGTACCCGAGGGATGGTCGGTGCGGGTCATGCAGGCCTCGATGCCGTGCGCTGCGCAGGCGGCCAGGATATCCGGGTGGTCGGTGGCGACGATGATGCGCGCCGCACCCGACGCGCGGGCGCGTTCGGCCACGCGCACCACCATCGGCTTGCCGCCGAGATCGGCGAGCGGCTTGTTCGGCAGGCGGGTCGAGGCCAGGCGGGCCGGGATGATGACGGTAAAACCCATCGGCTTACACCGGTTCGATCTTGCGCGCCTGGTCGGCCCACATGATGGGGATGCCATCGCGGATCGGGTATGCAAGGCGGTCAGGGCTGCAGATGAGTTCCTGCGCCTTCTTGTCGTACTGGAGTGGGCCCTTGCACAGCGGGCAGACCAGGATATCAAGCAGTCGAGCGTCCACGACATTTCTCCACGATTTGTTCGGCCAGCGCGGTATCGATCCGCGCCGTCACCGGTACGACCCACAGCCGCGGATCGTCCTTCAGGTTATCAAGTTGCCGACATTTTACTGCATCCTTCTCCGTGATCAGGATGACATCGGCATCCAGCTTGTCGAAGGGACGGTCGCGGAAGTCGTGGTGGTCGGGCAGCGGCAGTTCCTCGAAGACCAGCCCGGCGCCGCGCAGCATCGCGAAGAAGCGCCCCGGGTTGCCGATGCCGGCGGCCGCGACGATGCGGCGGCCCTGCAGGCGCGCCAGGGGCAGGCAGGCCTCCGGCCGCATCAAGGGTTCGGCGAAGTCGCCCGCCAGCGCCATGCGGAAGGGCTCCCCGCCCACCGCGCGCGCCAGTTGCGGCGTGATCTCGGGCGCGTTCACCACCGTGAAATCGCGCCGGCGCGAAGGCGGCTCGCGCAGCGGTCCGGCCGGCAGCAGCCAGCCGTTGCCGACCCCGCGCCCGTCGAACAGGACGATCTCGACGTCACGCGCCAGCGCGGTGTGCTGCAGGCCGTCGTCGGCGATCAGGACGTCGACCTCCGGGTGCGCGGCCAGCAGCGCCCTGCCCGCTTGCGCGCGGCGGCGACCGACCACGACCGGGCAAGCGGCGCGCGCGGCGATCAGGAGCGGCTCGTCGCCCACATCCTGCGCGCTGGACTGCGGCGTCACTTCACGGGGCGCAGCTTGCGCGCCGCCATGGCCGCGCGAGATGACGCCCGGACGCATGCCGGCCGCGCGCAGCTTGTCCGCCAGCCAGATCGTGAGCGGGGTCTTGCCTGTTCCGCCAATAAAAATATTGCCGACAACGATGACCGGCACCGGCAGGCGTTCGCTTCGCTTGATGCCGAGGCGGTAAAGCAGCGTGCGCAGGCCGGCCAGCAGCCGGAACAGCAGCGCGAGCGGCAGCAGCATGCGGGCCAGCGGGCCGCGGCGCAGCCAGGCATGGGTGAGTGTGGATTCGAGCTTGGAAGCCATGGAAGGGCTGGTGGACGCCGCGGCGTCCCCGGCTTATTTCTTCGTGCCGGTCTGGGCCGCGAAGCTCAGCTTGTCGTAGCCGGCCACGCGCGCCGCTTCCAGCACATTGATGACCATCTGGTGCATCGCGAACTGGTCGGCATTGACGATCACGACCGGGTCATTGGCCGGCTGCCCGTCCGGGCCGCCGCTGCGGGCGGCATTCCTCAGGTTCTCGGCCAGGCCGGCCACGCTGTGGAAGGAGACCGGCACGCTGTTGACCGTGTAGTTGCCCTTGGCGTCGATGGTGACGTTGATCTCGAAGGGCCGCTGCTGGACCTTCTCGGCGTCGGCCGTCGGCAGCGTGATCTGCAGCTCGGTGAACTTGCTGTAGGTGGTCGAGACCAGCAGGAAGATCAGGATGACCAGCAGCACATCGATGAACGCGATCAGGTTGATCTCCGGTTCCTCACGCTGGCGGCCGCGGCGGAAGTTCATCATTTGCGGCTACCGTGCACGACGTCGACGACCTTCACGGCCTGCAGCTCCATCTCGACGATGAAGCTGTCGACCGAGGAGCGGAAATGGCGGTAGAACACCAGCGCAGGCATGGCGATGGCCAGGCCGAAGCCGGTGTTGTACAGGGCCACCGAGATACCGTGCGCGAGCTGGGCCGGGTTGTTGCCGGTCGGGCTCTGGGCGCCGAAGATCTCGATCATGCCGACGATCGTGCCGAACAGGCCCATCAGCGGGGCGAGCGAGGCGATGGTGCCGAGCGTGGTCAGGAAACGCTCCAGGCCGTGGGCGACGCCGCGGCCGGCTTCCTCGATCGATTCCTTCATGACCTCGCGCGGGGCGTCGACATTGCGCAGCGCGGCGGCCAGCACGGTGCCGAGCGGCGAATTGTGTTCGAGCTTGTCGACCACCTCGGGCGTGACCTTGCCGGCGCGGTAGACGCGGATCACTTCATCCAGCAATGCCTTTGGGAGGATCTTCTCGCGGCGCAGGTAGATCAGGCGTTCCACGATCAGGGCGACAGCGACGATCGAGGCGATCAGCAAGAGCCAGATAGGCCAGCCTGCAGCTTGGAAAATGGCGAGCAAAAGAAACTCCTGAGCGAAAGAAATCAATTCAGCAATGTAACAAGTTGCCAGCAGTGCGGCAAGTGCGGCACCCTGCGGTTCTGCACAGCTTCTGTGGATAAAAATGTGCGCAAGCCCGCGCGTTTGGACGAACGACGTTGATTTATAAGGACATTTTGACCTTGCGCAAGAAAATGGCAGGCGCCGGCCGGGCTGGTTTGCCTCTTCCCGGCCGAACTCGGCAGTTTGTTTTGATCTGGCACAAGAAAAAGTGTTACGAACAAATTCTGTGGACAAAATTGTGCGCAAGGGTCAGCGGCAAGGCCTAATGCTTTGATTTTGAAGAACAAATTTCCCAAGCGCAAAATTTAATCAGCGCATACTACGCGCGACACCCCGGCACCCTGTGGGGTTCCTCACAGTTTTTGTGGACAATAATGTGTGCAAAGGGGATTTTGAAGACTTAAGCCTTTGATTTGGCTCAACAAAAACTCGACGCACAAAAATTCATCAATCGGCTTGTAGACAAGTGTTTGGGTGCATAAATCGCTCCCGAAGCAGCATTTGTTCAGCGCTGTGGGCTCTCGGGCCAAGAAAATTCAATCTGTTCACATTTTTTGTGGACAAGGATGTGATGAAGCACAGGGATGCGTAACTAAGCATATGATTTAGAAGGATGAATTGTGTCTGCCGTCGAATTGGGCATCGACCAGGGCGCCGTAGCTTGCGTCTTCCATGAGCGCACTCCCTTTTAGCTGCAGAGACGGCTGTTCCGCTTGTGCACACTTTTTGTGGACAAGGATGTGTGCAAGCCTCTCTCCTGCTAGCTAAGTTGCTGATACTAAAGAAAAAAGTTTCCAAGTGCCATTTTTGAGCAGCGCACGCCACCCACATGGGCGGGCCACACATGTTCGTCGTGATTCAATTGCTATGCACAGCTTTTGTGGACAACAATGTGACCAAGCGCCACGTATGCATGCTAAGTCCTTGATCGCAAACGAAAGTGCACGCCCTGCATAAAATTGAGGCGAGCTCGCTCTTACCTCGCTGAGTTCCCCACAGAATTTGTGGATAAGATTGTGGCCAAGTGTGAAGTGCCCTTGCCAAGCCATTGATTCTTAAAGACTTCATTCCCGTGCATTGAAAAAAGGCAACAATAATCCGTCCACAATGCGTCGCTTGGTGCGCGCACGGATGGCGACAGGCGCTTGTCGTTTTGGCCAAGATATGACATAAGCATGCCCTTGCCCTTTCATCGACCCGCCATGGAACGCCCGACCGACGCCGATCCCGCCTACACCGCCACGCCCGTCATGACCGTGACATCCTTGAACCAGCAGGTGGCCCGCCTGCTCGAACGGAGTTTTCCACTGGCCTGGATCGGCGGCGAGATCTCGAACTTCACGCGGGCCGGTTCGGGTCACTGGTACTTCACGCTCAAGGACGATGCCGCCCAGGTGCGCGCCGTCATGTTCCGCGGCCGCGCCCAGTACGCCGGCTTCGTCCCGCGCGAGGGCGACAAGGTCGAGGTGCGCGCCCTGGTGACCCTGTACGGGGCGCGCGGCGACTACCAGATCAACGTCGAGACGATCCGCCGCGCCGGCGTCGGCCAGCTCTACGAAGCCTTCCTGAAGCTGAAGGAAAAGCTCGCGGCCCAGGGTCTGTTCGACCAGGAACGCAAGCGCCCGCTGCCGCTGTTCCCGCGCACCATCGGCATCGTCACCAGCCCGCAGGCGGCGGCGCTGCGCGACGTGCTGACCGCCCTGCGCCGCCGGGTGCCGCATGTCCGGGTGATCCTGTACCCCGCTCCGGTGCAGGGCCAGTTCGCCGCCGACAAGATTGCCGAGGCCATCACCACGGCCTCGCGGCTCCAGGAAGCCGACGTGCTGCTGGTGTGCCGCGGCGGCGGCTCGATCGAAGACCTGTGGAGCTTCAACGAGGAAGTCGTCGCGCGCGCCATCGATGCCTGCGCCATCCCGGTGATTGCCGGCGTCGGGCACGAGACCGACGTTACCATTGCCGACTTCGCCGCCGACGTACGCGCCGCCACCCCGACCGCCGCCGCCGAACTGGCCGCCACGCCGCGCGCCGACTGGCTCGCCTCGCTCGAAGCCGACGCGACGGACTTGCGCCGTGCGATGCGCCGCACGCTGTCGGAAGCCAGCCAGGGCCTGGACAACGCCAGCCGCCGCCTGCTGAGCCCTTCGGCCCAGATCCGCCACCAGCGCGTGAAGCTGCTGTCGATGGCGGCCGCGCTGACCCATGCGGTGCGTACGCCCGTGAACCGCCAGAACCTGGTGCTGGCCCAGCTGCAACAGCGCTGGATGCGCCACCGTCCCGACATGCGTACCCTGCGCGCCCAGCTACTGGCTGACGGGCGCCACCTGAACGCCAGCCTGTGCAACAGTGTCAAACAGCGGCGCGACGGGCTGGGGGCGCTGGCCGCCCAGCTCGAACTGCTGAATCCGCAACGCACGCTGGAGCGCGGCTATGCGATCGTGCGCAACGTGAAAGGCGAGGTGCTGCGCGATCCGGCCCAGGTCAAGGCGCGCAACAAGCTGAACCTGCGGCTGGCGGGCGGCAGCGCCGATATCGTCGTCTCGAGCGTACAGGCCGCGCCTGGAGAAGCGCCCGAGTAAGCAGCACTGGTCAAGCAAGCAACATCGCGCCATCCGGTTTAGAATAGCGCGGTTTTGGAACAAAACCCGTCCAACCAACGCACAAGGAATAGCACATGGAACATACTCTGCCGCCACTGCCGTACGCTAAAGATGCCCTGCAGCCGCACATCTCGGCCGAAACCCTGGAATTCCACCACGGTAAGCACCACCAGACCTATGTCACCAACCTGAACAACATGATCAAGGGGACCGAGTACGAAAACCTGTCCCTGGAAGAGATCATCCAGAAGTCGAGCGGCGGTGTGTTCAATAACTCGGCCCAGGTGTGGAACCACACCTTCTTCTGGAACTGCATGACCCCGAACGGCGGCGGTGCGCCGACCGGCAAGGTGGCGGACGCCATCAACGCCAAGTGGGGCTCGTTCGACAAGTTCCGTGAAGAGTTCAACAAGTCCGCGCTGGGCAACTTCGGCTCGGGCTGGACCTGGCTGGTGCAGAAGGCCGACGGCAGCGTCGACATCGTCAACACCTCCAACGCCGGCACCCCGCTGACCACCACCGACAAGCCGCTGCTGACCGCCGACGTCTGGGAGCACGCCTACTACATCGACTACCGCAATGCGCGCGCCAAGTTCCTTGATGCGTTCTGGAATGTCGTGAACTGGAACTTCGTGAACCAGAACATGGCCTGAGCCGTTCTGCGCTCCCAAGCCTGACAAACACAGCCCGCTTCCGCGGGCTGTGTCTATTTACGGCGCCGACGACCCGGCCACACGCAGGTCGATCGTCGCGAGTGTTTTCTTGCTAAGCTGACGGCTGACATGCATTCAGCCCAGGAGCCAGCCATGCAACAGCACAGGATCGCCGTCATCGCCGGCGACGGTATCGGCAAGGAAGTCATGCCCGAGGGCTTGCGCGCGCTCGAGGCGGCAGCCAGGCGCTTCGGCATCGGGCTGGAGTTCGTCCACTTCGCGTGGGCCAGCTGCGACTACTACCTCGAGCACGGCCAGATGATGCCGGACGACTGGAAGACGCAGCTCGCCGGCGTTGATGCGATCTTCTTCGGCGCCGTGGGCTGGCCCGACACGGTGCCCGACCACATCTCGCTGTGGGGTTCGCTCCTGAAATTCCGCCGCGAGTTCGACCAGTACGTGAACCTGCGCCCGGTGCGGCTGATGCCGGGCGTGCCCTGCCCGCTCGCGAACAAGCAGCCCGGCGACATCGATTTCTATGTGGTGCGCGAGAACACCGAGGGGGAGTACTCGGCGGTGGGCGGGCGCATGTTCGAAGGCACCGAGCGCGAGCTGGTGCTGCAGGAAGCCGTCTTCACCCGCCACGGCACCGACCGCATCCTCAAGTGCGCCTTCGAGCTGGCCCGGCGCCGCCCGAAGAAGCACCTGACCGCCGCCACCAAGTCGAACGGCATCGCGATTTCGATGCCCTACTGGGACGAGCGCGTGGCCGCGATGGGGGCATCCTATCCGGACGTCCGCTGGGACAAGTACCACGTCGACATCCTGGCCGCGCGCTTCGTGCTGTCGCCGGAACGCTTCGACGTGGTGGTGGCCTCGAACCTGTTCGGCGACATCCTGTCGGACCTGGGCCCTGCCTGTGCGGGCACGATCGGGATCGCCCCCTCTGCCAACCTCAATCCCGAGCGCAGCTTCCCTTCATTGTTCGAGCCGGTGCACGGCTCGGCGCCGGACATCTACGGCAAGAACATCGCAAATCCGATCGCCATGATCTGGTCGGGCGCGATGATGCTGGAGTTTCTGGGCTATACGGAAGCGCACGATGCGGTCGTGCGGGCGATGGAGCATTGCCTGGTGAGCAGGCCGCGTACGCCGGACATGGGCGGGACGGCCAATACCACCGACGTGGGCAACGCCATCGCCGAGTATCTGGTCACTGCTTGAGGTCCGTAGGGTGGGCGGCTATGCCGCCCACGCGTTCATCGAACGAATGCACACCACGGAGCAGGCCGAGATACGTGGTCTGAACGCGTGGGCGGGAGACCCGCCCACCCTACGAATTATTTGAGCAGGTAGGTATTGAAGAAATCGATCGTCGAATAGAACAGGTAATCGGCATTCGCCTTCTTGCCGAAACCGTGCCCTTCGTCGTTCGCCGTCATGTACCACACCGGCGTGCCGTTCTTCTTTACCGTGGCCACGATCTGGTCGGCCTCCTGCCAGGGCACGCGCGGGTCGTTCTTGCCCTGCACGACGAACAGCGGCTTCCTGATCTTCGCCGCGTTGCTGGCCGGCGCCGTCGCTTCCATCCACTTGCGCATCGCGGGATCGCGCTCGTCGCCGTATTCCACGCGGCGCAGGTCGCGGCGGTAGCTTTCGGTGCGCTCGAGGAAGGTAACGAAGTTCGAGATGCCGACGACGTCGATGGCGGCGGCGATGCGCTCCGGGTACATGGTCGACACGGCCAGGCTCATGTAGCCGCCGTAGGAACCGCCCACCACCGCCACGCGCGACGCATCCATGTCGGGCTGGGTGGCGATCCAGTCGAGCAGCGCGCCGATGTCCTTCACCGAATCCTCGCGCAGCTTGCCGTTGTCGAGCTTCAGGAAGCTCTTGCCGTACCCTTGCGAGCCGCGCACGTTCGGGTAGATCACGGTCAGGCCCATCTCGTCCGTGTAGTAGTTGTTACGGCCCAGGAAACCGGGCGTCGACTGTCCTTCCGGCCCGCCGTGGATGTTGATCACCACCGGGCGCTTGCCGGGGAATTTCCTGGCGTCCGGCCGGTAGGCGAAGCCCGAGATGCTGCGGCCGTCGAACGACTTCCAGCGCACCAGTTCGGGTTCGACGAAGCTGTTCATGTCGACGGCCATCTTCTCGTGCCGGGTCCAGCGCGTCACGGCGCCGGTCTTCGCATCGATGCCGTAGACCTCGGACGGGCTGCGCGCCGAGGACAGCGAGACTGCCAGGTTGCGGCTGTTGTTGTGCCATTCGATGCGGCCGATGACGCCCATCGGCAGCTTCGGCTGGGCCACCAGCTTGCGGTCGCTGGTACGCATCATGCGCAGCACGCTGCTGCCGTCCTCGTTGGCGACGAATGCCAGCAGCTTGCCGTCGTCGCTCAGGTCGAAGTCGTCGATGTCCCAGTTGATCCCGGGCGTCAGCACGGTCTCCTTGCCGCTCGCCAGGTCGATGTGGACCAGGCGCCGGAATTCCGAGCCGCGGTCGCTGGTCGTGTAGACGCCCTTGCCATCGCGCGCGAATACGGCATTGCCGTAGGCGACCGTTTCTTCTCCCCTGGCGCCCTGCTCCGTCAGGCGCCGGCTCTTGCCGCTGGCGACATCCATCAGCCACAGATAGGATTCGTTGGCCGACACGTACTCGCTGTACACCAGTTGCCGGTCGTCGTGCGAGAACGCAAACGCGCCCCAGCCGCCGCCCGGCAGCTCGGCCAGCACGCGCGCCTGTTCCGGCTGCGTCGGGTCGACGATGCTGATGGTGGAATTGATCTGGTCGTTCGAGCCCTGGCGGCCCACCGGCACCGTCACGTACAGCAGCCGGCCGCTCTTCTTCGCCCAGGCGGTGTCCTGCACGCGGCGATTGTCCGGCGTGACGGGGATCGCATCCGCGCTGCCGGGCTTCAGCCCCACGTCGCGCCGGTACGCTCGGAACACCTCGTTGCCCCCGGTGTCGCGGCCGAACACGTAGAACTTGCCGTGGCGCGGCTCGTACTGGGCCGTGCGCACCGGCTCGGCGTAGTCGGTCATCAGTTCCAGCGGCGCGCCGGGCCTGGCCACGCGGAACAGCTGCGGCGTGTTGTTGTGGCGGCGCGAGACGATCATCTCGAGCCGGGTCGGGTGCCATGCGGCGTACGAGGTCGGCTTGAATTCGTTGTACTTCGCCACCTGGGCGGCCAGGGCGGCGCGTACCGGCGGCACGTTTTCCAGCACCATCGCTGCAGGGGGCGCGATGGTGCTCTCCTGGGCCATGGCGGTGGCGGTGGTGGTGGCGATCAGAAGCGTGGCGATCAGGGTCAGCCCGAAGGGGCGGCGGTCGAGTCTCATCCGGTGGTCTCCGATTGCGTGTGATTGTCGAGATTACTGCTGCTCGACTTTACACGATGTGGACCGTCCCGGGAGCATCCCGGCGGGAGGAAAGGCGAAGGCCGGCGTCCAGTCCGGCAGCGGAGTAAGATGGTGCGCGCTTGCTGCCGAACGCCAGGCAAATGTCGGCAAACTGTCTGCAAATGTCCCCCCTTTGTAGGGGCTGTGATTTCCTGCAACTAGTCTTATACAATCTCGGACAAGGAGAAAATGCGCATGTACCGAGTGATGTTGGTGGAAGACGATCCGCGTTTGGCGGAACTCGTCACCGAATACCTGTCCGGCTATGAATTCGCGGTTGACCTCGTCACCCGCGGCGACCAGGCGCTGGAACGTTTCAAGACTTTGTCGCCCGACGTCGTCGTGCTCGACCTGATGCTGCCCGGCCTCGACGGCATGGTGGTGTGCCGCCAGATCCGCGAAATGTCCGAGGTGCCGATCCTGATCCTGACGGCGCGCGAGGATTCCTACGACGAGGTATCGGGCCTGGAACAGGGAGCCGACGATTTCGTCAACAAGCCGGTGCAGCCGCGCGTGCTGCTGGCGCGCCTGCGCGCGCTGATGCGGCGCACGGCCCAGGTCAAGGGCGGCGCCGACACCCGGGTGCTGCAGTTCGGCGCGCTGCGCATCGTCACGACCGACCGCAGCGTGGTCTGGCGCGGCGAGCCCTGCGTACTGTCGAATACCGAATACAAGCTGCTGCTGGTGCTGGCGGAAGCGGCCGGCCGCGTGCTGTCGCGCGACGCGCTGCTCAAGAAGATGCGCGGCATCGAGTTCGACGGCCTGGACCGCAGCATCGACAACTGCATCTCGAAGCTGCGCCGCAAGTTCGAAGATGCGGAATCGGAGAAGATCAAGACGGTGTGGGGCGAAGGCTATCTGTTCTCGCCGTCGGCCTGGAATTGAGCGTAGGGTGGTCGGCTCTGCCGACCGCGCGTTTAACCCCAGCAAGATCTGCCCTCGCCTTGTTTCAGGCGCTAACGATCACCGCGCGGTCGGCGAAGCCGACCACCCTACCAACCCTTCACTCGAACAGCGGGACGAGCGCCAGCGGCGCACTGTAGGTGACCACCTGGGCGCGCTCGGCGCCGAAACGGTAGTTCACGACCGGGAAATCGGCATCCACGTCACCCGCGAAAGCCGGTCCCGGCGCCACCGGCAGCGCCTGTTCGCCATCCGGCCGGCGCAGCTTCACCGAGGTCTCCACGCCCTTTTTCGGGAACACCATCCGCACCCCCACGCACTGGCGCGAGCGCGCCCCGGCGTCCACGTGGCGGGCATAGGTCAGCGCCTGTTCGCAGGCCGCGCGCAGCTCGGCCGTGTCGTAGGTATTGTCCGGCTGCGGCGCGATCGTCACCCGCGTGCGCAGGCTGAACGGGCCGAGCTTGCGATTCGGCGTCAGCACGGCGTTCTCGTCATAGGCCGCTTTCACCAGCGGCAGCACGCCGCGGCCCAGTGCGTCGAGCGCCAGGCTGGTCTGGACGGTCTTGCCGCTCAGGGCCAGCTGCACGCCCTCGCCCAACGCGCCTTTTTCGCGCGGAACCAGTTGCAGGTGGTTCTGCAGCAGGTTCTTGGCGCCGCCGTACTTCTCGAACACGACCACGGCCCGGTAGGCATCGCGGTAGCTCGCCCAATCCGACGCCTGCGGCTGCGCCTGCGCAACGGCCAGGGTGGCCGTGCCCAGGAGACAGACGCATGCGGTGGCGTGTGCGAGTCGCATCATCAGAACCGGTAGGCGAAAGCGGTCGAAACCGTCACGTTGGCGGACCGCTCGACGAGCGGACTATGGCGCGCATCACCCATCAGGCGAGCGGCCTGCACACTGGAGGTCAGCATCCAGGACGGCGTCAGCGCCCAGTTCCAGCGCGCGCCGATGCGCACGTCCTTCAGGCCGCCGTCCAGAAAGTATGGGGAATTGCCGCTTGTCCTGGCCTGCTGCCCGGTGACGCCGAAGTAACTCTGCTGGTAGGCGCGGTTGGCAAAGCCGATACCGGCCGATACCGACACCGTGTGGTGCGACGCGAGCTGCATCGCCAGGCGCTGGATGCCGATGTCGCCGCGCACGCCGTTGCGGTCGTTGCCGGCGCCGGCCAGCACGTTGCTGGTGAGGCGCCATTGGGGCGACAGGTAATAATTGAAGAAGGCGCCGGCTTCCGGGCGCATCTTGATCGTTTCCATCCCGGCCAGCGGGTTGTCGCTCAGTGCGGAGTCGCGCACCGAAGAAGGCAACAGGGGCGTCATGCCTTCGAATTCGCCCAGGCGATTGCCGGAGCCCGATTCGGTGCGGCCCGGGTGCAGGGCCAGCAGCGGGCCGTACTCGACAAGCGGATCAGCGGACAGGTGCATCCCTGCGCTCATGCCCGACACGAACACACCGTTGCTCCACTGTACCTGGAGCACCGGCAATGCCCGCACTTTCCTGCTGTCCGCCCCCTCGTAGCGCGGCGCCGACACGATACCCAGCCCCGCATACATATCGCGGCTGCCATCGGGCATCGGGTTGGTGGTCGGCGTCTGTGCGCTTGCGGCGCTGCCCGAGACAGCCAGGACCAGGGCGAAAAGCTTTTTCATGTCTTTAACGATCAAAGTTCAGCAAGCCGATATTTTACGTCGAGCAAGCTGAACTCTCACCTATTGTTACTGCTTTGGAGGAACTTCCACGACAAATTCCACCGGCGCGTCGCTGTAATTTACCGTCACCAGGTGTGCCGGGAAGACCAGCGCCTGGGCGCATACCTGGCCTGGGGCCGGGAACGAATCGACGATACCGACCCGGAGCTTGCCGTCCTGGAAATTCACCGAACGGATACCCGACGAATGGCAGAGGTCGGGCATGGCGCCGCGGAACATGGCGATCACCATCTGCTTGGTGAAGTCGACCTTCGGCAACGGCGCCTGGGTGCCTGCATGCTCGGCCCACAGGTCCGCCCAGGCCTTTTCATCGCGTACCACGACATTGCGTGCCGTCGTGATTTGCGTTCGAACATGCGGTTCGATCGTCTGGAAGTTGACGAAGTCGGACACGATCTTGCGGAACTCTACCGGCGCATCGGCGCGCGGGATCGACACGACCCGCATCGGGTGGGTGACGGCCGCCGGGCAGATCGCCACCGGCGACACGTCGCGGTCTTCGTACTCGACCAGGATCTTGCCGTCGCGCGAACCAACGTACACCACCTCGAAAGTGCGGCAGCCGGCATTGCCGCCGCCCGAGAACACGGCCACCAGCATGTTGCGCGAGAAGTCGACTTCCGGCGCCGCGATGCGGCCCTTGCTGTGCTCGGCCCACAGGGCCGACCAGGCGGCCGCGTCCTTGATGACGACTTCGCGCGGCGTGGTGATGTTCGAGAAACTGTCGGCCACTACCGTCTTGTAGGCGATCGGGGCGCCCGACTTGGGCAGGAAGCTGAGCTGCTCGACCTTGTGGGCGGCGCCCAGGCCGAGATCGGCCTTGTCGAGGTTCTTCAGCACGGTCTCGAACAGAGGGCGTGCGGCTTCGTCGGTGCAGCTGGTGCGCGGGCCGGCGATGGTCTGGCCCGAGCGGCACAGCACGGCCTGCGGGGTCGGCCCCATCAGAACTTGTTCATAAGCCATGTCCGGGCAATTGCCGGCACGGTCCCACAGCACGTATTTGCTGTCGATGACGAACAGCGTGTTGCGGTCCTCCGTGCAGGCGCTGTCCTGCGCCATCTTGATGTACTCGGAAACGACTGGAACGCCACCATTCGGCTCGCCGACGGCGATGCCTTGTCCTGCCTGCTGGTTCTTCATGCCGGAAGTGCCGGCGCTGTCGCCGCCGCCGCAGGCTGCCAGGGTCATGCCGGCTACCGCGGCAGTGACGAGGGTGCGTCCAAACATGCTCATTTTTTTCTTCTCCACTCGTAGCCGGTGCGGCTCCCGCACCGGTCATTTCCTGAAGTACCCGACCGGCATCCGATCACGTACTGTTGAATAAAAAAACCCGCCGACACTCGCATATCAGGCGGGCAAACGGAAAACCAGATAAATCCGTACCTGATGTTGAGCATGGTAAGAATTCCCGGCGCCGCATTCCCCCTCGAACTGTCGACGAATTGTCGTCAATTTGTAAGACCTCCACGGAGCACGATTGCTCCTATACAATGCCGCCAAGGAGAAACTATGTCTTACGCAGCAATCCGACACTGTGAGTCTTGCGAGATGGGTACGTGAACCGGATTTTTTTCCGCTTCTTCGTGCTGGTCATGCTGTCGATCACGGCGGCCACCTTCGTGATCTACTTCGCCTTCAGCCGGCTGTTCGGGGACCCGCTCGAGGACATCGCGCGCCGCCAGGCGGCCGGGCAGATTTTTCTGCTCGAGCATTACGTCGACAAGGCGCCGACGGACGACTGGCTCACCCGCCTGAACAATGTGCGCGTCGTCTCGAACGTGCGCTACGACCTGATTCCGCTGGCGCAGGCGCGCGATGCGCTCCCCGCCGCCCGCCGCACCCTGCTTGACCGTGGCGAACTGGTGCTCGACCCGGCCAGCCGCAGCTTCTACCGCCGCGTCGACCTGGAAGGCGAACGCTACATCGGCAGCCACGAGGAAGTGCTGCACGCGCAAAACCTGCCGGTGGACATCGACCAGGCGCTCAAGATGGAAGCCCTGCGCTACGTGATCGTCGCGGTGGCCCTGCTGGTGCCGATCGCGCTGTGGTCGCGCTCGCACTGGCAGGGGCTGCAGTCGCTGTCGCGCATGGCCGACGCGTTCGGCAGCGGCAAGCTGAGCGCCCGTTCGCAAATGAAGCCCTCGGCCTCGATCTACCCGCTGGCCGAGCGCATCAACCACATGGCCGACCGCATCGAAGACCTGCTGGAAGCGCAAAAGAGCCTGCTGCACTCGGTGTCGCACGAGCTGCGCACCCCGATCGCACGGCTGGAATTCGGCATGGAACTGCTCGACGCGCGCGCCAGGGACCCGGACCTGAGCAAGCGCATCAAGGCCATGGAAGGCGATCTGCGCGAACTGAATTCCCTCGTCAACGAACTGCTCGACATGAGCAAGCTCGACAGCGCCCGCAATGTGCAGGCCGCGCCGGCGGCGCTGCTCGACGTGCTGCGCGACTGCACCGGCATGCTGCCGCCCTGCCAGCATGCGCTCGACACCCGGCTCGCCGAGGACCTGGGCGAACTCGCGATCGATCGCCGCCTCCTGACGCGCGCCGTCTGCAACCTGCTGCGCAATGCCCAGAAATACGCGGGCGGCCGCATCCTGCTGGCGGCGACGCGCACGGGCAAGCAGGTCGAGATCACGGTGGACGACGACGGTCCCGGCATCCCCGACGAGGAACGCGACAAGGTCTTCGAGCCCTTCTACCGGCTCGACCGCAGCCGCGATCGCGCCACCGGCGGCTTCGGCCTCGGCCTGTCGATCGCACGCAAGGCGATCGCGCTGCACGGCGGCGCCCTGCGTGCGGAAAGCTCGCCGCTGGGCGGCGCGCGTTTTGTCATCACCCTTCCCGCCTGACAACGGCAAGTCCATGCCGAACCCACCCAAGGAGTTGCGATGATCCTCGAAGTTGCCAATTTGGACGTGCGACCGGGACAGCAAGACGCATTCGAAGCCGCCTTCGGCCAGGCTTCCGGCATCATCGCCGGCATGCCCGGCTATCTGTCGCACCAGCTGCAGCGCTGCCTGGAACGGCCGAACCGCTACCTGCTGCTGGTGAACTGGCGTACGCTCGACGACCATACCGTGGGTTTCCGCGGTTCGGACCGCTACCAGGAATGGAAGGCGCTGCTGCACCATTTTTACGACCCCTTCCCGACCGTCGAGCATTACACTCTCGTCATGCATGGAGGCGCCCCATGACAATCGCTCTACGCTGCCGCTGCGGCCAGCTGCGCGGACAGGTCGACGTCAGGCGCGTGGCCGCGCGCGCCGTCTGCTACTGCAAGGACTGCCAGGCCTACGGCCATTTCCTGGGCACGGGCATCCTGGATGCGGCCGGCGGCACCGAGGTGGCGGCCGCCCTGCCCGCTGCCGTGCGCTTCGAGGCCGGACGGGAACACCTGGCCTGCATGTCCTTGTCTCCCAAGGGCCTGTACCGCTGGTATGCAAGCTGCTGCCTTACCCCGATCGGCAACACGCCGCGCGACCCGCGCACGTCCTATGTCGGCCTGGTGCGGGCCTGCCTCGCCGCACCGGACGCGGAGCTTGAACGGGTTCTCGGGCCGCTGCGTTGCAGGGTCGAGACCCGGTCGGCGAGCGCCCCGGTCGCTTCAAGTGGCCTGAGCACGGCCAAGGTGGTGGGCAAGGTCGGGTGGATGCTGGTCAAGGCGCGCCTGGGCGGCGGCTATCGGAACAACCCTTTCTTCCAGGCGGGTACCGGCCAGCCGGTGAAGACCGTGCAGGTGCTGTCGCTGGAAGAAAGAAAGGCGCTGACCCCGTAGAGGTCAACGCTCGGCGGCGGGCTTCTCGGCGGTGCGCTTGTGGGGATAGCGCGAGACATATTCGTATTCCCCACTCAAGTGGGTAGCCCCGAACCAGAGGTGTTCCCACCAGTGGTCGCGCGAGCGCACGGCCTGCAGGCAGGTCTTGTCGATGCCGCCTTCGAAGAGCGGGTCCGGGCACTTGTTGGTCATCAGGGCGTAGCGCTGGTTCTCCGCATTCACGAGGGCGATCGCAAGCCAGATGCTCACCCCCGCGAAGAAGACTGCCAGTCCCCACGCCACGTGATTGACGGTGCTGCTCTCAAACAGGTCGTCCTCGTTGGGCCGGGACCCAGCGTACATCTTGAGGACTTCGCGTTCGACGTCATTGCTCATTTCGTGGCAGCCGCCTTCTTGACAAGTGCGTCCATGACCTGGGTGGTCGCCTGCAGCATCTGGCCGACGTCGCGGATCTTGTTCACTTCGGCCACCACGCTCGGCTGCACCACGTACTTGCCGTCGATGATGATGGTCGGGGTGCCGGTCACCTTATAGGCAGCCTGCACCTGGCCGAGGCGGCGCAGCTTGGTGGTCACGCCGAACGAGTTCCAGGTTTCCATGAACTTGGCGCGGTCCAGGCCGTTCTTCACGGCCCATTCGATGATCGCGTCATCCTTCAGCAGGCGCTTGTTCTCGACGTGGAAGGCGCGGAACACCTTCGGGTGGAACTCTTCCAGCTTGCCCATCGCTTCGAGGGTCAGGAACAGGTGGGCTTCCGGGTCATTCGCGCCCTGGAACGGCAGATGGACCTTGCGCACGACGATGTTGTCGCCCTGCTTCTTGGCCCACTGGTTGAAGGCCGGTTCCAGCATGTTGCAGGCCGGGCAGTGGTACGCGAAGAATTCGATGACCTCGACCTTCTTGCCCGTCGCCTGCACCGGCTGCGGTGCCGTCAAGGTCTGGTAGTCCACGCCGTTCTTCGGGTCGGCCGGCGACGCAAAGGCAGTGCTGGCGACCATCGCGGTGGCAATGAGGGCAAAACGCAGAGAACGCATAGGTTTCCTTCCACAAGTAATTGAGCAAACGCCGGGAGATTACCACTTTTTCGGCCCGCCATTCTGAGGAAGGACTGAATTTTGCATTTGCTTACGGAATTAACGTGGGCGATACGGGGATTTGTTAATTCAATGGCCGGCTTGCCAAGTTCCGGGCTTCATTTCGGCCGCCGCTGCCGCACCGCTTCCAGGGCTTCGCACAGCCGGGCGGCGCCATCGATCACCCTCGGACCCGGCCGCGTCAGCAGTTCGCCGTTAACCGTCAAGAGGTTGCCGCGCCTGACCGCGGTCATGCTCTTGTACGGCTCCCACAGCTTGAGCCCCGGATTGGCCGGATCGTGGCGCCTGCCGGCCAGGATGGCTTCGGGGTCGAGCGCCAGCACGGCCTCGACGCCGATTTCCGGCGCCACCGCCTTCAGCGCGCCGAACACGTTGCGCCCGCCGCAGACGCGGATCGCATCGCTGGCGACCTGGTCGTCATTGAGGGTGTACAGCGGCTGGTCCCAGATCTGGTAGAACACCGTAACGGGCGGGCGCCCGGCATAGCGCGCCGCCAGCGCCGCCAGCCTGGCGCGCAGCTCCCCGGCCGCGCCCCGGGCCGCCGGTCCGGTGCCCATCAGCTGGCCCAGGCGCTCGATGTTGTCGGCCACCTGCCCCATGCGGCGCGGCTCGCTGTGGAAGACTGGCACGCCCAATCCTTCGAGCTGGGCGATCTGGCGCGCCGTGTTCCCGCTGTGCCAGACCACGACCAGGTCCGGCTTCAGGGCCAGCACCCGCTCCATGTCGATGACGCTGTTGCTGCCCACCAGCGGGATGTTCTTCGCCGCTTCCGGATAGTCGCTGTAGTTCATGGCCCCGACCACGCGCGCGCCGCCGCCGGCGGCGAACAGCAGCTCGGTGGCGTGCGGCGCCATCGAGATGACGCGCCGGGCCGGCTGCTGCACGGTGACGCGGCGGCCGGCATCGTCGACCACGGTCACCGCGGCTTCGGCGCCCAGCGCAGCGCAGGCCGCCAGCGCGGCCAGCATGGTGCGGAGCGCGCCCATCAGAAGTCGTAGCGCAGCGACAGCTTCAGCTGGCGGCCGTCGCTCGGGTAGATGCCCGAACGGCAGCCGAAGGCGTTGCTGTAGTACTGGCGGTCAGCCAGGTTGAGGCCGCTGACTGCCGCTTCCCAGCCCTTGATGCGGTAGGCGTAGCGCGCGTCGACCGTGGTATAGGACGGAATGCGGGCGCCGCAGCCGTTGGTGAAGTCGCTGCCGTAGCGCTGGCTGTCGACCCACTGGGCGCCGACGTCGACGCTGTGGGCGTCCGGGGTCCACGCCAGGCGCGCGCTGACGACGTTCTTCGGCACCAGCACCATCTCGCGGCCGGCATTGGGACCGCCGGTGAATTCCGCGTCCACGCTCTGCCACTGGCCGGTCAGGCGCAGCTCCTCGGTCACTGCGTAGCGGCCTTCCAGCTCGAGGCCCTCGCGGCGGGTCGGGTCGAGGTTGGTGTTGGCGCCCCAGCCGATGGTCGGGTCGTAGAAGATCTCGTCCGTCAGACGGTGGCGGAACAGGCGCGCGGCCAGCTGGCGCCCGCTCGGGCCGACGGTCAGGCCCAGTTCCAGGTCGCGCGAGGTCTGCGGCGCCAGCACGTCCGGACCGGAGCGCAGGCTGTTCTCGTCGACGTTGGCGAGCCGGTAGCTGCGGCCCGCCTTGGCGAACAGGTTCACCTGCGGCAGCACGTCGACGCTGCCCTCGAACGACCAGGCATTGATGGACTGCTTGCGGTGCTCGTTCACCACCGGCGGGAAGGCCAGCGGGTCGGAATAATCCTTGGTGAAGCGCTCGTGGCGGCCGCCGATGGCCAGGCGTGCGTTGCGCGGGGCGTTCCACAGCAGCTCGTTGCGCAGGTAAACGGCGTTCGAACGCTGCCCGGCATCGCCGCGCGAGAAATCGGACGCGGTCTGGCGTTCCCAGCGCACCAGGTCGATGCCCACGACCAGTTCGTTGCGCAGTTGGTCTTTCCCTTCGCTCAGACTCGCCGTATGGCGCAGGCGCGGCGAGAACTGGGTCTGGCGCGCGTCGTAGCGCGAGCGCGAGGCCACCTTGGCGCCGTTGCTCATGTAGAAGTAGTTGGCCTCGACTTCGCGCTCGCGGCGCGACAGTTCGGCGGCCAGTTCCAGGTTGCCGATGCGGTGCTCGGCGAAGGCGCTGTAGCGGTCGGTGTCGAGGGCGCCGAAGTCGTCCGGCGTGAAGCTGTTGCGCGGATTGAGCAGATACTGCGCCTCGGTCAGCGAACCCGGGAAGCGCGCATCCTGCTTCGAGCGCTCGAAGCGCAGGCCGGCGCGGCCTCCAGCCAATGCGAACTGGACGCCGCCGCTGGCGGTCTGCTGCTCGAAGCGGCCGTTCTTGCGGTAGTTGTCGGTGCCGCGGTCGGCCACGGCCACATCAAACGACAGCGGGCCGGCGCCATGGGTGAGCGAAGCGCGCACGTCGTGCGTGTCGAAGCGGCCGCCTTCGGCGAACAGCGAACCGTGGGTTCCGCCTGACAGCGCGCGGCGCGTGATGATGTTGATCACGCCGCCGGTCGCGCCTTCGCCGTACAGTACGCTGCTGCCGCCGCGCTGGATCTCGATGCGCTCCACCGTGTCGACCGGGATGCTCGACAGGACCGCATTGGTCAGCTCGTTCTCGTTCAGGCGCACGCCGTCGACCAGGATCACCAGGTTCTGCGCGCTGTTGGAACCAAAGCCGCGCAGGTCGAGCGCGAAGTCGGGCGAGCCGTCCAGGCTCTGGCGCCCGTAGACGGCGCCGAGCTTGCGGATGGCCGCATTGACATCGGTGGCGCCGGCGCGGCGGATGTCCTCGGCAGTGATCACGGTGGCGCCGATCGGCGCGCTGGCCGGCTGGGCCGGGAAGCGCGCGCCGGTGATGACGATCGAGGCCGGGGCGTCCGGCGGGATGGTGCGGGCTTCCTGGGCCAGCGCATCGGCGGCAAGGACGGACAGGGACAAGGCACAAGCCAGCGCGAGCGGCTTGAAAGCCGGCGCGCTGCGCGGTACAGCAGCAAATTTCATGTTGGATGTTCTCGGTAATGGCGCCGGCCTGCGTCCCCGCACACCGGAGTTCAACGGAAGTCGCTGCGGGCCATGCCACGCGGCGCTTCCACCTGTCCTGGCCGGTATCCGGGCTTGCAAGACCGACCGCCCCACCTTCCTATGCCTGAGGCACAGTGGTAATCGAGGCAGCCTGACAGCGACAGGCAAGCCTGTCGCTGTCGCTTGTTGACCGTTGCGGGGGCAGCACACCTCGGCGCCGGCGCGCAGCGCCATTGCCTCGTGTTTCCCGTTTAACTGCGCACGCAGACTGCGCGCGCGGGCACCTGAACCCGGCGATTATAACCTGACAAGTCTTTCCCCGTTGCCGGCGCCTCTCTTCCGGTCTATGCACAAACGATGGCATTGCTTCAACTTGTTGGATATAGTCGCGGCCATAGAACAGGAAGATCCACACCATCTGGGAGTGTTGCATGCACATTTCATGGAGCCGGCAGCGGCTGCGTACGCTGTTGACCGCCGCGCCGCTGGCCGTCTTGCTGGCCGCGGGAACCTGGGTCGTCCAGGCCGACGCGCCGGCAGCGGGAACGCCGTCTTCGCTCGACGGCATCGCCCTTGCCGCGCCGGACGCGGCCGCCGTCACGGTGCCGAGCGCCCCCGGCGCCTGGGGCGGCATGCGCAGCGGCGACCAAGCGACACTGTCGGACCGCGTGGCCAGCTACCGCATCGAGGCGACCCTCGACGCCGACAGGCACGTGGTCGACGGCCGCCAGCAGCTCACCTGGCGCAACCGCAGCGCGGTGCCGGTGCGCAGCGTCTACGTCCACCTCTACATGAACGCCTTCGAAGGCGAAGGCAGCACCTTCTTCACCGAGCAGCGCCTGCGCGGCGAGGGGTTCCGCAGCAGCGTCGGCACCGCTCAGGGAGAGTGGGGACACATCGCCCTGCGCAGCGTGAGCCAGGGCGGCGCGAAGGTGGCGTGGCAGTTCGTCCAGCCCGACAACGGCCCCGCCACCGACCATACCGTGGCGCGCCTCGACCTGCCGGAGGCGGTGGCGCCGGGCGCGTCCACCACGCTCGACATGGCCTTCACCACCCAGTTGCCGCGGGTGATCGCGCGTACCGGCTACTATGGCAGTTTCCACCTGGTGGCGCAGTGGTTCCCGAAGATCGCGGTGCTCGAGCTGCCGGGCGAACGCGGGGCCACGGCGCCGCGCTGGAACGCGCACGAATTCCACCTCGACTCCGAGTTCTATGCCGACTTCGGCAGCTACGACGTCAGCCTGACCGTGCCGAAGGGCTATACGGTAGGCGCCACCGGCGAACGGCAGGGCGTCCCTAGCGAGAAGAACGGCATGGTGACGCACCGCTACGTGCAGCACGACGTACACGACTTCGCCTGGACCGCGGACAAGCGCAGCGCCCCGCCCCTGGTCGAGACCTGGACCGGCCCCGGCAGCCCCATCGTGACGGTACGCGTACTCTACCCGCCGGAATACGAAGCCAGCGCCAAGCCGGCGATGAAGGCGGCCAAGGATTCGCTGGCCTACTTCTCGCGCATGCTCGGGCCCTATCCTTACCGCACCCTCACCGTCGTGATCCCCCCGCCCGGCGCGGAAGAAGCGGGCGCGATGGAATACCCGACCTTCTTCACCGCCGGGGGCCATGCCGCGGTGCCGGAAAAATCGCTGGCCGAGTACGAACTCGACGCCGTGACCATCCACGAGTTCGGCCATGGCTACTTCTACGGCATCCTGGCCAGCAACGAGTTCGAGGAGCCCCTGCTGGACGAAGGCCTGAATTCCTACTGGGAAAGCCGCATGCTGCGCGACCGCCGCCAGCAGGTATACCCGGCGCCGGCCCTGCTCAAGCGCGTCGGCATCGACCCCGGCTTCGACGGCTTCGACGCCATGCGCCTGTTCAGCCCGCAGCGCCCGGCGGACACGCCAGGACACAACGCCTGGCAGCGCCTGCAGGGCATCGGCCCGGTGTACACCCGCAGCGCGATCGTGCTGCGCGACCTCGAGGAGCGCATCGGCAGCGAGGCCATGGAGCGGGGCTTCCAGGAATACTACCGCCGCTGGAAATTCCGCCATCCCAGCATCGCCGACCTGCGCGAGGCGCTGGCCGACGGCAGCGGCGAGCGCGCCGCGGTCGAAGACGTCTTTGCGCAGCAGGTGTACGCCACCGGCCGCGTGGACGACCGCGTCGCCACACTGTCGAGCGAGGAAGTGCTGCCGCCGGCCGGCACCCGGCTGGTGAACGGCAAGCGCATCGAGGAGGCGCCGGCGGCGCTGGAGCGGCGCATCGCGCAACAGCGCGCGGACTGGCACAAGGCCAACGCCAACGCGAAGAAGGGCCAGGGGCCCTTCCCCTGGCGCACCCAGGTGACCCTGCGCCGCGAAGGCGCCAGCGTGCCGCAGACGCTGGTGGTGCGCTTTGCCGACGGCAGCAGCGAGACGGTGGCCTGGCATGCCGACTCGCCCAGCGAGAAATGGCGCACCTTCAGCTGGGTCAAGCCGGCGCGCGCCGTCTCGGCCGAAATCGACCCGCGCCGCAGCCACTACCTCGACGTGAACAAGCTCGACGACAGCCGCACGATCGCACCGAACCGCAGCGCATCGACGCGCTGGACGGTCGACGCCGCGGCCTTCATCCAACTCATCCTGTCCTTCATCGCCACCGTATGACGACCACGATCTCTCCTGCCGGGCTTACCGCCGCCGCGCCTTCCGCTTTGCCGCAGCATGGCCAGGGCGGCCTGCGCAGCCTGCTGGCGGCGCTGCGCCCCGCCCTGCAATGGCGGCTGATGCTGCTCTGGCTGGTGGCGCTGCTGCTGCCTGCGCTGGTCGCCACGCTGCCCATCTGGACCATGCTGGGCGCGGCTTTCGACCACAGCGCCGCCGCGCCGGCCCTGGCCGAGCGGCTCGACCTGGTGGCGATCGGGGACCTCGTCGGCCTGCACACCCGGTACGCCTCGGCGATCGGCGCCGGCGGCATCGTGGCGCTGGCCATGACGCTGCTGCTCTCGCCCCTGCTGACCGGCGCGGCCATCACCGCCGCGCGCGCCCCGGCCCCGCTCGGCCTGGCCGCGCTGGTCGCCGGCGGCGTGCGCGAATACGGTCGCCTGTTGCGCATGCTGCTGTGGGCCGTGGCGCCGCTCGGCGTGGCGGCCGTGCTCGGATCGATGCTCGTCGCTGCAGCAGAGGGGCCTGCCGCCGCCACGGCCGGCCCGGCGGCGCCGGGCGCGGCGCTGGTGGCCGGCCTGCTGCTGTTGCTGGCCCATGCGACGCTAGACGCCGGCCGCGCCGTGCTGGCGCTGGACCGGCGCCGCAAGTCGGCGGTGCTGGCCTGGTACGACGGCATGAAGCTGCTGGTGCGCCGGCCCCTTGCGGCCTGTGGCCTGTACCTCGGGATCAGCGCGGCCGGGCTGCTGCTGGCCGGCTTGCTGGCGATCGCGCGCCTGAACGTCCCGGCGCTCGGCGCCGCCAGCCTGGCCGGCGGACTGCTGCTGGCCCAGCTGGCGGTGCTTGCGCTGGCCTGGATGCGCTGCGCCCGCCTGTTCGGGCTGATGGCGCTGGCGCGCAGGGACGGCGCACGCTGAGGCGCCGTCGGCTATCATGGGGGCTTCGCGAACGAAGGAGTCCTCCATGCGCCTTCCCACCTATTTCGTCTCGCACGGCGGCGGTCCCTGGCCGTGGATGAAGGACCAATACGGTCCCGCCTACGACCAGCTGGCAGCCTCGCTGGCCGCCATCCGCGAGGCCCATGACGGGGCGGTGCGCGCCGTGCTGGTCGTAAGCAGCCACTGGGAGACGCCGGGCTTCATGCTCTCGTCCGGCGCCGCGCCCGGCATGATCTACGACTATGGCGGATTCCCGCCGCACACCTACCAGCTCAGCTACCCTGCCCCCGGCGATCCGGCGCTGGCGCAGCGTGCAGCCGCGCTGCTGGGCGCGGCGGGGCACCCGGCCGGGCTTGACCCGGCGCGCGGCTTCGACCACGGTACGTTCTCGATGCTGTATCCGGTCTATCCGGAGGCTGACGTGCCCGTGGTGCAGCTGTCGCTGCGGCGCGACCTGGACCCGCAGGCCCACGTCGAGGCCGGCCGCGCGCTGGCGCCCTTGCGCGACGAAGGCGTGCTGGTTCTCGGGAGCGGGCTGTCCTACCACAACCTGCGGCAGTTCGGCCCGTCCGGCGCGGCCGCTTCGCGCGCTTTCGATGGCTGGCTGCAGGACACGATGGCCCTGGCGCCGCGCGAACGCACGGCGGCGCTGCTGCGCTGGGAAGCGGCGCCGATGGCGCGGGCGGCGCATCCGCGCGAGGAACACCTGCTGCCGCTGATGGTGGTGCTGGGGGCGGCAGAGGAAGAGCCGGCGGCCTGCGTGTACCACGAGGAGGATTTTTTCGGGAGCCTGACCGTATCCAGCTTCTGCTTTGGCGGGACGTAGGGTGGTCGGCTCCGCCGACCGCGCGTTCAGCTCCGGCATGAGCAGCCACAGTGCATCCGGCAGTTGGACTTCAGCTCCGGCGTGAGCAGCCACAGTGCATCCGGCAGTTGGACTTCAGCTCCGGCGTGAGCAGCCACAGTGCATCCGGCAGTTGGACGCGCGGTCGGCAGAGCCGACCACCCCACAAACCCGTCAGGTCCCGCGCTTGCCGCGCGCCGATTCTTCGGCTTTGAGCGCCGCCTTCTCCTCGGCGATCCGCGCCCGCTCCGCCACCTCGGCTTCGTGGCGCGCCAGCGCAGCGGCGCGGCTATCCGGCGTCTCGAGGCTGATCCGTCCCAGCGCCCCGGTGCGGTAGTCGTGCAGCAGCACGTGCGCCGCCTTTTCGTAGTCGAACTCGCCGCCGCGCACGCGGAAACCCCGGCGCTGGGCGACGTTCTCGATCACGGCGACGCCGTCCAGCCCTTCGGTCTTGAAGCCGTAGCGCGCGCTCAGGAGCTGCGGGTAGCGCTCGAGCAGCAGGCTGGCCAGGAACTCGGCCACTTCTTCCTCGATCAGCGCGTTCGAGCCCACCGCGTGGCTCGCGGCCAGCATCAGGCCGTCGCTCGCCATCGCGATCTTCGGCCACAGCATGCCGGGAGTGTCGACCAGCACGATGTGCTTGCCGAGGTAGAGCTTCTGCTGGGTCTTGGTCACGGCCGGCTCGTCGCCGACCTTGGCCACCCGCTTCTTGAGCAGCGCGTTCATCAGGGTCGACTTGCCGACGTTCGGAATCCCCATGATCATGATGCGCAGCGGCTTGGTGGGCACGCCGCGGTGCGGGGCCAGCGACTGGCAGATCTCGGGGATGCGCGCGACCTCGTTCGGCCGCTTGGTCGTCATCGGATAGGCGGTCACGCCTTCCTGCGCGTCATAGAACGCCTTCCAGGCCGCGGTCGCCACAGGGTCGGCCAGGTCGGTCTTGTTCAGGATTTTCAGGCAGGGACGCTGGCGGAACTTGCGCAACTGCTCCACCAGCGGGTTGCAGCTCGCCTCGGGCAGGCGGGCGTCGAGGACTTCGATCACCAGGTCGGTGTTCTCCATCTGCTCGGCGGCTTCCTTCTTGGCCGCGTTCATGTGCCCCGGGAACCATTGTATCGACATGCTGTGCTTTCGTAATCTTCAATCAGGCCGCTATTTTACGCTGGCGCGCGGTAGCTGAAAGAACAGTGCGGGCGCAAGGGCTTGGCTGTTGATCCTCTGCAACGCAATCTGGCGGGATCGGCGCACACTGGCGGTTCCGACCATTGCTGCGATCTGGAGAACCATCATGCGCGCTGCCATGCATGCCCCCCCGAAAAACGCGCTGGCGCGCTGGTGCGCGTTCGGCATCCTGTGCGGCATGGTGGGAGCCGCCTGCCTCGTCGACCGCTTCCCCCTGCTGCAAGGCTAGCGCAGAAGCGGCTCACAGGCGCTCGGCGGCAGCGGCTGGCCCGGATCGAAGGCAGCCAGGCGTTCGCGCGCCGCCAGACGGTCCTTCGCGTACTCGGCCAGGTAGCGGCTGCGCTCTTCGCTCTCCCACTCGGCGTCCGATACCTCCTTCAGGCTGTGCGTGCGGCTTGCCAGCACCCGACCCTCGAGGCGCGGCACCAGCAGGCGGTCCGGGTCCGCGTTCTCGCGCAGCAGGTAGCCGTCCACGTCGCGCAGCACCAGTGGCAGTGCGGGCGCCCCGTCCGTCATCAGCTTGCCGAACACGAGCAGCCTCACCTCGCGCGCACCTGCGCCGAGCACGTCGTTGAAGGTGGCCAGGGCAAAGGGCTTGCCGCGCGCATCGTCGACCCTGCCGGTGACGATGTAGCGACCCGGCTGGCGTACCTCGATGCCCAGGTAAAAGGCAAGCGAGCCGCCGTCGAGCGCCTCGCGCACCCGCCCGGTCCAGGCGGCCGGCAGCACTGGCGTATGGATCACGTCGAACAGCACGACGCCCTTGCGCCCTCCGGCCGTGTAGCGCACCTCCGTGCGGATGGTGCCGTGGAAGCCCGCCAGGCCGGTCTGTCCCGGCGCGAGGATCGCGGCAAAGGCCTGGTCGCCGGCCACGGGATCGGCGCCGCCGCCATCGTCGCCGAAGGCCAGTGCCACCTGCGTCGTCGGGCGGCTGGTCCCGTAGCTCATGCCCTGGGCCACGGCGCGCGTGATCACGAGCGGCACGACCGCGCCCTGCGCGTTCACCGCGCGTAGCGAGAACGCGACCGCCTCGCCGGCGGCCAGGTAGACGCGCGACTGCGAGGTCTGCAGGAATACCTCGGCATGCCCGGCGCCGTCCTCCGTGCGCATCGGGTGCATGTCGGTCACCGGCTGGTTCGGCTGCATCTGGTCCGGGTTCTGCGCGGCCGGACGCGAGGCCGCCGGATACCTGCTGCCGTCGAGGTAGCTGCAATAGGTATGGTCGGTCAGCTGGACGTATTCGAGCAAGCGGCGGCGCCTGTCCGCGCGCGCGGGTTCGGGGTCGGGGTCCGGCGGCAGCTGCGCCAGGAACTGCGGGCTGGCGGGCGGCTGCGGGGATGCTGCCGCCCCCGGCTCGGCCGCCCGCTCGGCGCCGCCGAACCACAGGGCGAGCGCAAGCAGGGATGCCGCGCCCGACCCGGCCAGCAGCCTGGCCGGCCTAGTAGGCACTGTTCACTACGGCGTCGCGCACCACGCCCACGATCCCGCCCCAGTTGCCGTTGATGTAATGGTTGTAGTCTTCGCTGTCGTCGCGAAAGACCACCGCGTGGTAGCTCCACTTCCTGCTGCCGCCCTGGTTGCCGGCGGCGCCGTAGGTGAGGTCGTTGCAGAACCAGTCGCCGGGATTGCACAGGGAACGGCCCGAGCTGCCGGCCACGCCGCCGCTGCTATGGTAGGCCACGACCTGGTCGTCCTGGCCCGGCAGCAGGCCCGAATACAGCGTGCCCCTGGCGCCCGCGTACATGTAGAACCAGATGTTGCGCGTGTCGTTGTGGTTGTACATGGCACGGGCGGTGCTGGTCCTGAGGTCCTGCACCAGCGGTTCGGACGTGGTCCAGGAGCCGGCGTCCGACAGTTCCGAGCCGCCCGCCGCGCCGGCCGCGGCGCGCACCCACTTGATGTTCCAGCCGGTCTGCCAGGCGCTGTCACTGGGCCCGTCGCTGTTGCCACAGACTCCGCTCGCGTCCGGGATGGCATTCTTCTTCATGCGCGCCGAGCCGCCGTAGTTGGCCAGCGTGTAGCCCAGCATCAGGTCGCCGGCGCTGTAGGTGACGACGTAGCACCAGTTGGGGCCGGTGCAGAAGCAGTCGAGTGCGTCGCGTACCTTGCCGCTCTGGGAAGCGATGCTGCTGCGGCCGTCCCAGTTGACGGCCTTCTTGTTGACGCCGGCCGGGGTCGAGGATGTGCCCCAATAGCTGAAGTCCTGGTAGTTCCCTGGGGCGCCCACGGCGCCGCCGGCGCGGCCGTTGATCCAGAGCGTGTAGTTGGCGGCGGCCGCCAGGCCGGATGCGAAGGTGGCGGCCAACAGCAGAAACAGCGCGCAAAAGCGTCGGATCGGTCTCATTTTCTTCTCCTTGTCGTTCGCTCCGCGCCTGGTGGCGAAGCCGTGAAGGATTAGAGCCGGGGACCGGGAAAGACGTTCCGCGCCGAGCCCGCAAGCGGGCCGGCCGGCTGCCGCTGATTGCCCCTTGCGGGGCCTATTTATTCGAGCTCGGCCAGCACCTTCAGGTGCGCCACCACGCTGCGGCCGAGCGCCGACAGCGCATAGCCGCCCTCGAGGCAACTCACGATGCGGCCCCGCGCATGCTGCCGGGCGACCTCCATCACCTGGCGCGTGATCCAGGCGTAGTCGCTTTCCACCAGGCCGATGCCGCCCATGTCGTCCTCGCGGTGCCCGTCGAAGCCGGCCGAGACGAAGATCATCTGCGGCTTGTGGGCGTGCAGCGCCGGCAGCCACAGCTCGGTGACCAGCTTGCGCACGGTCTCGCCGTCGGCCAGGGCCGGGACCGGCACGTTGACGCTGGTGGCCGTGATCGGCTCCGGGTCGCAATACGGATAGAACGGATGCTGGAACAGGCTGACCATCAGCACCCGCGGGTCCTTGCGGAAGGCGTCCGCGGTGCCGTTGCCGTGGTGGACGTCGAAATCGACGATGGCCACCCGCTCGAGCCCGTGCACCTCCATCGCATGGCGCGCAGCGATGGCGACGTTATTGAAAAAGCAAAAACCCATCGGCTCGCCCGGCGTCGCATGGTGTCCCGGCGGGCGTGTCGAGCAGAACGCGTTGTCGATCTCGCCCGCGATCACGGCGTCGGTCGCCGCCACCGCGGCCCCGGCCGCGCGCAGCGCCGCCTGGTAGCTGTAATGGCACAGGATGGTGTCGCCGTCGAGCGGATAGTAGTCGCCCGCGGCCGGCACGTTGTCGCGCACCAGCGCCACGGCGCCCGGCGTATGGTTGCGCAGGATGTTGCCGAGCTGGGCCAGCGGCGCGCTGCGCTGCTCGATCAGGCCGTCCAGGCGCGCCAGGATCAGCTGGTCGTCGATCGCCCGCAGCCGCGCCGGCGATTCAGGATGCCAGTCGCCCATGTCGTGCCGCAGGCAGTCGGGATGGCTGAAGATTGCTGTACTCATCGTCCTTGTCGTAGTTGCCTGCTCGTGTGCCGCTCATCCTTGGCATGCCTTCGGGGCCGTTCTCGCATAGAATCGGTGCTCAGGCTTGTTGCCGACGGAGCATGCAGCTTGTCAATGGCGCTAATCTATCATGGGAGTGGCCAATCCGCTCCGAACAGTTCACTGGAACCCAACCATGTTCAATCAACTGCACGCTGCCGCACGCCAGGTCGGCCAGGTGGTGGTCGGCAAGGACCAGCAGGTCCGCCTGGCCCTGACCTGCCTGCTGGCGGGCGGCCACCTGCTGCTCGAAGACCTGCCCGGCGTGGGCAAGACCACGCTGGCGCACGCGCTCGCGATCTCGCTCGGCCTGAAGTTCAACCGCGTCCAGTTCACCAGCGACCTGCTGCCGGCCGACGTGGCCGGCATCTCGGTGTACGAGCGCGAGAAGAACGACTTCGTGTTCCACCCGGGCCCGATCTTCACCCAGGTGCTGCTGGCCGACGAGATCAACCGCGCCACGCCCAAGACCCAGTCCGGCCTGCTCGAGGCGATGGAGGAACGCCAGGTCAGCGCCGACGGCGTTACCCGCGCCCTGCCCGAGCCCTTCTTCGTGATCGCTACCCAGAATCCGGCCAACCAGGTCGGCACCTTCCCGCTGCCCGAGTCGCAGCTCGACCGCTTCCTGATGTGCCTGTCGCTGGGCTACCCGGACGCGGCCGCCGAGCGCGCCCTCCTGATGGGCGAGGACCGGCGCGCCATGCTGCGCGGCTTGCAGCCGGCGATGCAGCCGGACGAACTGGCCAGGGCCCAGCGCGCCCTGAAGGAGATCCACGCCTCGCCTTCGCTGGTGAACTACGTGCAGGCGCTGGCCCAGGCCTCGCGCCAGAACGGCCTGTTCGCCGAAGGCCTGTCGCCGCGCGCCGCGATCGCGCTGCTGCAGGCCGGGCGCGCCTGGGCCGCGCTCGAAGGGCGCGACCACGTGATCCCCGAAGACATCCAGGCCGTGCTGGTGCCGGTCTGCGCGCACCGCCTGCGTCCGCTCAAGGCGGCGCAGGGCATGGCGCTGGCCAGCCGCGACCTCGTGCTGCAGTTGCAGAAATCGGTTCCGGTCTAGATGGCGGTGGGCGCATCGGGATTCCGGGGCTGGCTGCGGCGCACGACCGGCAAGTGGCTGCCGCGCCGCGGCGCCCTCGATACCGGCGAAATCGTGCTGAGCCAGCGCCGCGTGTTCATCCTGCCGACCCGGGCCGGCATCGGCTTCGCCGTGCTGCTGCTGGTGCTGCTGATCGGCTCGATCAACTACACGCTCGGCCTGGGCTTCGCCCTGACCTTCCTGGCGCTGTCGTGCGCGCTGGTCGACATGGTCTTCACCTACCGTAACCTGGCCCACCTGGCCCTGCAGCAGGGGCGGGTACCGGCCGTCTTCGCCGGCCAGGAAGCACAGTTCGAGCTGCACGTGGCCAACCGCACGGCGCTGGGGCGCTACGGCGTCTGGATCGATTTCGACAGCGTCGCCGAGCCGCGCCACGCGACCGACATCGGCGCGCACGGCAGCGCCAGCGTGCTGCTGGGCGTGCCGAGCGGCGCGCGCGGCTGGCTGGAGCCGGCGCGCGTGGTGCTGTCCACGCGCTTTCCGCTCGGCCTGTTCCGCGCCTGGAGCTACTGGCGCCCCGCCGCCCGCGCCCTGGTCTACCCGCGCCCCGAAGAAGGCGCGCCGCCGCTGCCGGTGTCAGGCAATGCCGTGGGCACCGGCCGTGCGAACGGCAACGACGACTTCGCGGGCATACGCAGCTACCAGGCGGGCGACTCGCCGCGCCAGCTGGCCTGGCGCCAGATCGCGCGCCTCGACCCGGCGCTCGGCGGCCAGCTCGTCACCAAGCATTTCGAAGGCGGCGTGGGAGACGAGCTGGTGCTCGACTTCGCGCAGCTGCCCCCACAGCTCGACCTGGAGCTGCGCCTGTCGCGCATGACGCGCTGGGTGCTGGATGCCGAACAGCGCGCCCTGCCCTATGCCTTCCGGCTCGGCGCGGTCCACTACGACGCCGGCAACGGCGCGGCCCACCAGGCGGCCTGCCTGCGCGCGCTGGCGCTGTACGGCGTCCAGGAGGCGGCATGAAGCGCCTGGCGTCGCTGCCGAGGGACAAGGCCGACACCCTGCTCCTGCTGGGCAGCGCGGTATTGGTCCTTGCGCCGCACACGGTCCACCTGCCGCTGTGGGTGTCGCTGTTGTGCGCGGCCACGCTGGCCTGGCGCGGCCTGGTCACGCTGCGCGGCAAGCGCATGCCCTCGGCCATCGTGCTGCTGCCGATCGCCGCGATCGCGATGGCCGGGGTCCAGTTCAGCTACAAGACCCTGCTCGGGCGCGACGCCGGCGTGGCCATGCTGGTGCTGCTGGTGGCCTTCAAGATGCTGGAAATGCACGCGCGGCGCGACCTGTACGTGGTGATCTTCCTGTGCTTCTTTCTGGTGCTGACCAACTTCTTCTACGCCCAGGGGATCGGCACCGCCCTGATGATGGTCGCGGCGGTGCTGGCCCTGCTCACCACCCAGATGTCTTTCCAGTTCACCGGCAGGGTGCCGCCGCTGGCGACGCGCCTGGCGATGGGAGCGAAGATGCTGCTGTTCGCCGCCCCCATCGCGGTGGTGCTGTTCTTCGTGTTCCCGCGCCTGGGCGGGCCGCTGTGGAGCATGGCGGGCGCGGGCGGTAGCGGCAACGGCAAGTCCGGCCTGTCCGAGCGCATGGCGCCGGGGCAGATGTCGCAGCTCGCCATGTCCGAAGACCCTGCCTTCCGCGTCCGCTTCGAGGGCCCGGTGCCGCCCAAGACGCAGCTGTACTGGCGCGGCCTGGTGCTCGATGCCTTCGATGGCACGGCCTGGACCCGCGGCGGCTCGCTTCCCAGCAACATCGGCAGTTCCCTGCGCGTGCGCGGCCAGGCGCAGCGCTACGAGGTCACGCTGGAGCCGTCCGACGCGCGCTGGCTGTTCGCGCTCGACATGCCGGCCCACCTGCCGGAAGTGCCCGGTTACCGTGCGCGCGCTTCGCACCAGCTCGAGCTGAGTACCGATCGCGCGCTGTCGCAGCGGGTGCGCTATGCGATGATCTCCTACCCCGAGTACGCGCTGGACGGGCGCGAGGAGCTCGACGACCCCAGCCAGTGGCTGCTGCTCCCCTACGGCTACAACCCGAAGGCGCTGGCCGCCGGGCTGGCCTTGCGGCGCGAAGCGGTGCCGGCGCGCCGCATCGATGCGGTGCTGCGCCAGTTCCGCGAACAGCCCTACAGCTACACGCTCGAGCCGCCGCTGCTGGGCCGCCATTCGGTCGACGAATTCCTGTACGGGACCCGCGCAGGCTTCTGCGAGCACTATTCGGGCGCCTTCGTGTTCCTGATGCGGGCCGCGGGCATCCCCGCGCGCGTGGTCACAGGCTACCAGGGCGGTGAGCTCAATCCGATCGACGGCTATGTGACGGTGCGCCAGTCGGACGCCCATGCCTGGGCCGAGGTCTGGCTGCGCGGGCGCGGCTGGGTGCGGGTCGACCCCACCGCCGCCGTGGCGCCGGAGCGGGTGCGCCGCAACCTCTCGGCCGCGGTCGATGCGCCGCCGCCCTTCGGCATCGATGCCTTGCGCGGCCTGTCGGTGTTCCAGAGCGACGGCGATTCGCTGCTGGCGCGCCTGCGCGATGCGATCGGCGCCGTCAACAACGGCTGGAACCAGTGGGTGCTGAACTACACGCCCAAACGCCAGCGCGGCTTCCTGCACAGCCTGGGCGCGAGCCTGGCCAGCTGGCGTGTTGCCGCCCTGATCATGCTGGGCGCGGGAGTGTTGCTACTGGCGAGAATTTTGTATCGCCGTAGGGAAATTGATCCGATCGAGGCGGTATACTCCTCGCTATGCAAGCGCCTGGCCCATCTTCATGCCGGCCTGGCCCGTGCAGCGGATGAAGGGCCCACCGCCTATGCGGCCCGGATCGCGGCCACGCAGCAACTGGCGCCGCCTTCACGCGAAGCCGCCGCCGAGTTCTTGCGCCGCTATAGCGCCTGGCGTTATGCGTCGCCCCAGCCTGGTGCGAGCCTAGAGGTTCGCCAGCTGGCCGCCACCTTGAAGAGATTACTGTCGCAAGTCAGATGAAATCGATCGTTCCCCTGTTTGCCGCATTGGCACTGGCCCTTGCCCCGACCGGACAGGCCGGCGCCGCGGCAAAAGACCAGCGCAACTCCACCACCGCATCCGCCAAGGCCAAGGCCAAGAAGGCGCGGGCCGCCAAGGCCGGCAAGCGCGTGTCGATCAAGTCGAGCCGTGTGCTGAAGGCCGCGCCGGCGGCGGCCGCCATCGACTACGATGGCGAACACAGCAATTTCATGGAATGGCAGGCGGTGCGCGCGTTCATCGACGAGATGGCGGCCCAGCACGGCTTCGAGCGCGCCTGGCTGGAATCGCTGTTCGGCCAGGTCCGCTTCATCGACTCGGCAGTGCAACTGGTCAAGCCGGCGCCGCCGGGCAAGCCGAAGAACTGGCAGGCCTACCGCGACCGCTTCATCGAGCCGATCCGCATCGCCGCCGGGGTGCGCTTCTGGAACGAGAATTTCGAGGCGCTGTCGCGCGCCGAAGCGGCCTATGGCGTGCCGGCCGAGATCATCGTCGGCATCATCGGCGTCGAGACCATCTACGGCCGCGACACCGGCAAGTTCCGCGTACTCGACACCCTGACCACGCTGGCCTTCGCCTACCCCGAAACGCCGAACCGCGCCAGCCGCATGGCCTTCTTCCGCAGCGAACTGGCGAATACCCTGGTCTTCGCGCGCGAGCACCGGATCGAGCCCTTTTCGCTGCTGGGCTCGTTTGCAGGCGCCGTCGGCATGCCGCAGTTCATGCCGGGCAGTATCCTGAAGTACGGCGTGGACTTCAACAAGGACGGCCAGATCGACCTGCGCAATTCAACGGAGGATGCGATCGGCAGCGTGGCCAATTTCCTGGTCCAGCACGGCTGGAACCCGGAGCATCGCGGCGCCCCGGTCTACCCTGCCGACGTGTCGCCCAACCATGCCTGGGAGCCCCTGCTCGAGCGCGGGCTGGCGGCCACCCTGCGTCCGGAGGAACTGCGGTCGGCCGGAGTCACGAGCGCGGCGGCGCTGCCGGCCGAACGCCTGTACGGCCTGGTCGACCTGCAAAACGGCGCCGAAGCAACCGAGTACTGGGTGGCAGACGATAACTTCTTTGCCATCACCAAGTACAACCGCAGTTATTTCTATGCCATGTCGGTCATTGAACTCGGCCGTGCCGTGCGGACTTCGCGAGGCGGATAAGCATTGCTCAGTGGAAAATTTGTATCGATTTGTAACGAAGCTTTCGCCATTTTAGCTCCGCCCCCGACTTTGCATGCCGCCATACTCCCCTGGGGTATGCCTCGCTTTCTTGCAGATTCTCTGTAGAAACATCTCTCCTGCTGCCATACCCCCACTATTCTTGTCGTCCTGTCAGTGTTCACCATACTGTGCGGCATCGTCACCTCCATCTCGCTACACTGTCGCTTAATCAAAAAGCAATTATTATTTCAGTGAGTTTATGAGAGAATTGCATTGCAGCTATTGTTGCGATGAGACAACAATGCCCATTAGGACAATCTGATTTTTATTGCTATTGAGTATCAGATTACAAATTAGTTGTACAATTGAATAGAAAATGTCGAAATACCGAAGCCTGGAGCCGAGCGCCGCATGGGGCTCCGTCCAACCCAAAAATAGGATATTGAATCATGACAAACCAAGTCGGCATTGATATGAATAGCGATTCGGAGTCCGATGAGCTTCTGCAATACAATCCGAACCGCCTGCTCGACACCCTGATCGAGAACCTCCGCCTGAAGAACGATGCTGCCCTGTCGCGCGCACTGGAAGTGGCGCCGCCGGTGATCTCGAAGATCCGCCACCACCGCTTGCCGGTCGGCGCCTCGCTCCTGATCCGCATGCATGAAGTGAGCGACCTGTCGATCCGCGACCTGCGCTACCTCATGGGCGATCGCCGCGCCAAGTTCCGCATCAGCGACAAGCAGTTCAAACCGAAAGAAGGCGCCGCTCCGAAAGAGGCGTAAGCCGGTCTGCCCTGCGGGGCAGCTGTTCTTGTCCGCGACCTGGCTTGCCGACGGACGCGCTTCATTCAGGCACGCATGCCGGCCTTGACGGCCCGATCGTACCGACGACCGGGCCGTTCGTCTTTGCGGCGTCCCGGCCTGTGCAATCCGCTTTACCGGCACCCGGCTTGCTGGTGCAGCCAGGCTTTGGCAGCTTCGACCACCGCATCGTCGGGATCGTCTATCGCGCCTTCGCCATACGGAACGGGCTGGTCCGGCACGATCCCATCCGGATAGGAACGTCCTTTCAGGTCCGCCATCATCTGGACGGTCACGACCAGGCTGGTTTTCCCGTCGACGGGATACACCTCGTTGCCGCTTGCCAGCCCTGCCGTCTTCTCGCCGAAGAATCGCGTATTGCCACGGCCCTTGAACGCCACCGCTATCCCTTCTCCGGAACTCGCGACGCCGTCGTCCAGCAACACGGCGGCAGGCAGTGTCCGCATACGCGGCATCTCGCGCCATTGCCCGGCCTTGGCGAGCAGGGTTTCCGCGCCGCTGTCCTTGTAATAGGCCGCGCCTTGCCGGTTCACGCTTGCGCCGGCGCGCTCGCCTCCGGGCCCGATGCTATAGCTGAGCGGACCGTCGCTGAACAGGTTGCTCAGACTGGCAAACATCGGCCAGATATTTCCGCCAATATTCCCCCGTAGGTCGATCACGTACCCACACGTGGCGGCTGCGTTGAGCCGCACTGCAGCGTAGCCAGCATTGGCGAATGCATCCTTCCTGGCGCCGCCCGCCCCGATGGACGGCATCGCGATCAGCAATGCTTCGCTGTTGCCGACCAATAGGGGACGCACCGTGATGTCGCGGCGGGACAGGAATCGCGATGCCGGCTTCTTCTTGGGCTCGACGCCTTCGATGAGGTCGAATTCGCGCCCATGCCTGGCCTTGTATTCGGCCCGGTCCGCGGCGGAGGCGGCAACATAGCTATGCTTGTCGCCCAGCCCTTGCAGCAGGACATGGTAGGCGTGGAGCAGATCGACAGGATCGCGTGCAGCGCGCGCCGCCGCCTTGACCCTGGCTTCGAGCGCCGGCCAATCGGTTTGGCCCGAACGGTAGGCTTTCGATTTGACCTGGGCGATTGCCGCGTCGACGAGGGCGTCTGGATGGAAGGCCGGTTGCGCCGGACCGGCAGCATGCGCAACGCCGCAGGCAAGGACGAACAGCGGGGACAGAATACGATTGATCATTGGCATGGCGGCAAGCTGAGTAGGTAGAGCCGGAAACACTAAGGCCTGACATGCTCGCCGTCCATCCCCTCCAGAGGGGGGCGATCGCCCGGCCTCTCCATGAGCACAAGATGACAGGCGCTGTCGGCGTTATCCATACTTGCCGTTGACAGCGCCAAATGAAAATGCCGCTCAGCCAGGCTGAACGGCATCGATTCGTCCGGATACTTACTTGGCCTGACACGAAAGAATCAGGCTGGGAACACGCCTGTCGACAAATAACGGTCGCCGCGGTCGCACACGACGAACACGATGATCGCGTTTTCCACCGTCTGCGAGATGCGCAACGCCACCTCGCAGGCGCCGGCCGCCGAGATGCCGCAGAAGATGCCTTCCTCGGCCGCCAGGCGGCGCGCCATCTGCTCGGCCGCGGCCTGGCTCACCGGTTCCACCTGGTCCACGCGCGCCTTGTCGTAGATCCTGGGAAGGTAGGCTTCCGGCCACTTGCGGATGCCCGGGATCGACGAACCTTCTTCCGGCTGGGCGCCGATGATGCGGATCGCGCCGTTGCGTTCCTTTAGGTAGCGCGACACCCCCATGATGGTGCCGGTAGTGCCCATGGCGCTGACGAAATGGGTGACGCGGCCGTCGGTGTCGCGCCAGATCTCCGGGCCGGTGGTTTCATAATGGGCGCGCGGGTTGTCCTGGTTGCCGAACTGGTCGAGGATGATGCCCTCGCCGTTCTTCTGCATCTGCTCGGCCATGTCGCGCGCGTATTCCATGCCGCCCGACTTGGGCGTGAGGATGATCCTGGCGCCGTAGGCGGCCATGCTCTGGCGGCGCTCGATGGACAGGTTGTCCGGCATCAGGAGCACCATCTTGTAGCCGCGGATGGCGGCCGCCATCGCCAGCGCGATGCCGGTGTTGCCGCTGGTGGCTTCGATCAGGGTGTCGCCCGGCTTGATCTGGCCGCGCTCCTCGGCGCCGCGCAGCATCGACATGGCGGCGCGGTCCTTCACGGAACCGGCGGGATTGTTGCCTTCGAGCTTGCCAAGGATGATGTTGTTGCGCGCGGCGGCATCCGCGCCGGGCAGGCGCACGAGCTGCACCAGCGGGGTGTTGCCGATCGTGTCTTCGATGGTCTGGTAAGCCATTCCTTGCTCTCTCGCGATTTCCTAAACCGCTATTTTAATCCGGACAGCAAGGTGGCGTATTGGACCGTCCGGGACGGACGGTCCAGGGCATCAGCTGCGCCGGATCAGCGCTGCGGCAGCGGATAGGTGGCGACGCTGACGTTGCCGTCCTTGTCGACTGCCTGCACACCGAAGAACACATTGTCCTTCGACAAATCGACCGTTGCCTCGGTGACGTTACCAACCCACTTGGCGCCCTGCCAGTCGGAGGCGGTGGTCTCGCGCCACACGATGCGGTAGCCGGCCACGTCCGGCTCGGCATTCGCCTGCCAGACCAGGGTCGAATCGTTGGTCAGCTTGTCGGTGCGCAGCTTGACGTTCTGCGGCGCAGCCGGGGCCAGCGCCAGCGAGGCCAGCGCCGCCGCGTTCACCTTGGTCACCTTGGCAATGTAATCGACATCATTAAACTCGACCAGGTCGCCGTAGACCTTGCCATTTTCGGTACGCAGGTCCTGGTGCTGGTGCGCGAAGTCTTCGGCCGGCTCGGTGAAGCGCAGGGCGGCATAGCCCTGCTCCAGGAAAGGCATGTGGTCGCCGCCGCGCAGGTAGCGGTCGGCGCGGTGGATGACGGACACCTTGAAGCCTTTCACATAGCGCTCGCCCATCTCCTTGGTGTGGCGGGCCAACTGGCGCGACAGCGAATCGCTATCGCCGCCGGTGGCGACCAGCTGCCGCACGGTCTCGCTCATTTCCTTGGTGGCAGGAATGCTCTGCGAGAACAGGCGCACCTGCTTGTTGTCCACCTTGCCGTTGTCGGCGCGCGAGCTGCCGATGATGTCGTTGGTGTACATTCCGGCGATGTTCAGGTTCTTCTGGCGCGCCTGGGTGGCCCAGTGGCGCGCGCCCAGCAGGCCCTGTTCTTCGGCCGCCACCGCCATGAAGACGATGGTGGCGTCGAACTTGTGCCTGGCCATCACGCAGGCCAGTTCCATGGTGGCCGCGGTGCCCGAGGCGTCGTCGTTGGCGCCCGGGGCGTCGGCCGTGTAGTTCATCACGTCGCTGACGCGCGAATCGTAGTGGCCGCTGACGACGTAGATGCGGTCCTTCGAGGCTTGCTGGGTGCCGGGCAGAGTGGCGACCACGTTGACGATTTCGGTCGGGCGCGAAATGCGGGCAGACACTGGCGCCACGTGGCTGTCGAAAGCCACTTGCAGAGGGGTGCCGGCGCCGCAGCGCTCCAGCTCGGCCTTGATCCAGCGGCGGGCGGCGCCGATGCCGCGCGTCTCCGATTCGGTTTCCGACATCGTGTGCCGGGTGCCGAAGCTCACCAGCTTGGCGACATAGCCTTCAATACGCTTGGGCGAGATCTCGGCGAGGATCTTGTTGATTTGCGCTTGCTGGCGCTTCATGTCCGGGGCTGCAGTGGCCGGGGTGGCGGCTGCAGCGGCAGTGCCGGCGCCGAACGCGAGCACTGCGGCCAGCAGGGAGGAAGGGATGCGGGCGTGAGGCATGAGTACCTTTCTAGTGTGGTGTACAGGAAGACATGCACATCTTCTCATGCGCTGTGATTGGTGTCAGTCAATACATGCGCCAGCCGCGCGGGGCCCGCCGCCGCCGCGGCAGCCCCCTGTCGATCAGGCTGCGGCAATGGCCAGCCGCGCCGGCCGGGCCTGCATCGCGCCGTGCGCGGATCCGAGGCGGAACACGCTGACTACCTGCGCCAGGCGCTCGGCCTCGTCTGCCAGGGCCGCCGCCGCCGCCGTCGCCTGCTGCACCATGCTTGCGTTCTGGCGGGTCGCCTCGTCCATCTGGCCGATCGCGTCGTTGACCTGTCCGATGCCGGCGCTCTGCTCGGCGCTGGCGCGGCTGATCTCGGCCATGATGTCGGTGACACGGCGCACCGATGCCACGATATCGTTCATTGTCGAGCCCGCTTCGTCGACGAGCCGGGCGCCGGCACCGACGCGCTCGACCGAGCTGCCGATCAGTCCCTTGATTTCCCCGGCTGCCGCAGCGGAGCGCTGCGCCAGGTTGCGCACTTCGGCCGCTACCACGGCAAACCCGCGCCCCTGCTCGCCCGCCCGCGCCGCCTCGACCGCGGCGTTCAATGCGAGGATGTTGGTCTGGAAGGCGATACCGTCGATCACGCCGATGATATCGACGATCCGTTTCGAGGATTCGTTAATCGACGCCATGGTTTCGACGACCTGGGCGACGACGGCGCCGCCGCGCACCGCCACTTCCGACGCCGATTCCGCCAGCGCGTTGGCCTGGTGGGCATTGTCCGCATTCTGGCGCACGGTGGCGGTAAGCTGCTCGACCGATGCGGTTGTCGCTTCCAGCGTGCCGGCCTGGCGTTCGGTGCGGCTGGACAGATCGCGGTTGCCGTCGGCAATCTCGGTCGACACGCTCGCCATGTTCAGGGTGCCGTTGCGCACCTGCTCAACGATGGAAACGAGGCTGTCGCGCATGCCCTGCATGGCGAACAGCAGGCTGCTGCGGTCATTGGAGGCGGTCTCGATCTTCACGCCGAGATCCCCGGCGGCAATGGCGCTGACGATCGATGCGGCATAGTCGGGCTGGCCGCCGAGCTGGCGCAGCAGGCTGCGGGCGATGTACCAGGCGCCGGCCGCGCCGACGGCAATGGCGCCCAGGCACAACAACGCCATCCAGCCGAAGAAACCGGACGCCATCTTGCGCGCGTCGGCAGCTTCCTGGTTGTTCTGTTTCTCCTGCATGTCGATGAAGACGTTGATGCTGGCCAGCCAGTCGACGAAGGCCGGCGCCGCCTGTTGCGACAGCAAGGCGGCGGCTTCGGGCGCCTGACCACCCGCGTGGAGCGCGATCACGCGCTCGATCAGCGGTTTGGTGCGGCTTTCCTGCGCCTTGATGGCGGCCAGCGCCTCTTTCTCGGCCGGCGGCACATCGTCCAGCGACTGGAACAGCTTGTCCATCGGCTCGGCCGAGCGTGCATAATGCTCATCCAATACCTTGATGAGCGTGACCGGAGCGGCAGCGGCGGCAGGATCGGCCGACAGGACGACGTCGCGCAAGGCGATGGCGCGGTCATGAACGCTGCCGCGGAAATTGATCGCGTACCGCTGCTTGACGTTGTTGACGTCGTTGATATGGTTGAGGATGCTGTCGATGTCGCCGACGCGGCTGATCGCCAGCGCCGTCAGTACGATCATCAGGAAAAAGACGGCGCCGTAGCCAATTGCCAGGCGCTTGCCGATGGTGAGAGACCTTGTTGTCATGACTAAATAGTAAGTTAACACCGGATGGGCTTAGCAAGAAACTAAGTGATATTTCCCTTGGGAAAGATCAACTATAGCACGGCCTGTGTTTTATTGCTCAAATTCATCAAAAATAATTTTGCTCATAGGGAGGCGCATGTCCGGGCACCGTATCTTCGGCACTTCCTTCGCCACGGTATATCCGCTCTACGTCCAGAAGGCGGAAAGAAAGGGGCGCGCCAGGGAAGAAGTCGACCAGCTCATCTGCTGGCTGACCGGCTACGACAGTGCCGGCCTGCAGCGGCAGATCGACCGGCAGGCGAGCTTTGCCGATTTCTTTTCCGAGGCGCCCGCCCCGAATCCGGACAGCGCGCTGATCACCGGCCTGGTGTGCGGCGTGCGCGTCGAAGCGGTGGAGGACCCGCTGATGCAGCAGATCCGTTACCTCGACAAGCTGGTGGACGAGCTTGCGAAAGGCAGGCCGATGGAAAAAATCCTGCGTCGGGCCGCCGGCTGAGCAAGCCCATGCGGGCCTGTAACATTCGATAACACAGTCGCAGCGGAACACAGGCCGGGCTCGTCTAGTATGGCGCCATACGGATAAGGAGCCCATCATGAAGAAACCGGCCATGTCACTGTTGTTGCTTGCCCTTGCATCGGTACCGTCCGCCGCCATGGCAGACTCCTGGAAACATGGACACGGCAAAGGCCGTCATGACCGCGTATACAAGCAGGTATATTGGGACGGGCACTGCAAGGTCGAGCAGAAATGGAAGAAAGGCAGGTACAAGGAAAAGCGCGAGTGCGCGCGTCCGGACCGCCACTATTCGGACCGTCGCCATTCGGACCGCCGCTACGATGAGCGCCGCTACCACGACCGCTACGACGGGCGTCCGGTCGTGCAGCAAGGCTACTATCCGGCATACGCGGGCCATGCGCCCCACTATGAGCGATATGAGCGATATGACCGTTATGACCGGCGCGAGCCGCAGGTCAACATCGCCATCCGCATCCGCCAGTAAGGTCGTGCCTGGCCGGACAGCGTGGCCTGCCCGGCCTTCCGGCAACAAAAAACCGCGTCGCCGCGGTAATGCTGTTCAGTTAGCGAAAAAATGTAGGGGTAGTCTGGTCCAGTGGACCAGACCACGCTTCGCCGGCCGCGCATTCAAATCACTGATGCACAGTGGCAGCTCACGTCGGAGCTGGACGCGCGGCCGGGAGAACCCGGCCACCCTACGCTTAACTGAACGGCATTAGCGTCGCCGCGGTTTTTGTTTTACATCGCCTTCTGCTCGGCCGGCTTCGCCTTGCCCCCGGCCTTGGCCGAGGTCTTCTCCGCCTTGGCCGGCTTGGCGGCGCCCGCTTCCATCGCCTTGCCGTTGACCACCAGTCCGGCCTCGGACAGTTTCATCGCCTTCTTGTCGCCCACGCCTTTCACGCGCTGCTGGAAGTCTGCCCAGTCCTTGAACTGGCCCTTGGCGCGCTCGTCGAGGATCATCTTCGACATGTTCGGGCCCACGCCCTTGACGCCGTCCAGCGCGGCCGTGTCGGCCTTGTTGACGTCCACCTGGGCGAAGGCGATACCGGTCGAGGCGACCAGTGCGGCAACAGCAAGCATCAGTTTCTTGATCATTACTCGTTCTCCGTAGGTTCACAAATGGATGGCGGCGCCATCCATCCTGCCCTAACGGAGCTGCCCGGCCGTCGTTGACGGTCGGCGCTTGAGCGAACTCAACCCGGGAACAGTTCCTCGCGGGTGACGGTGGCAGTACCCAGCTTGCCGACCACGATGCCGCCGGCGCGGTTGGCGGTGGCCAGCGCGTCGGCCAGCGGCGCGCCGGCGCCCAGCATGGCGGCCAGCGTCGCGATCACGGTATCGCCGGCGCCCGAGACGTCGAACACTTCGCGCGCGTCGGCATGCACATGCAGCACCTCGTCGGCGCTGTACAGGCTCATGCCTTCTTCCGAGCGCGTCAGCAGCAAGGCGTCCAGGCCCAGCTCGGCGCGCAGGCGCTGCGCCTTGTCGGTCAATTGCTCCTCGGTCTTCCAGGCGCCGACGACGCGCTGCAGTTCAGAACGGTTCGGGGTCAGGATGCTGGCGCCGCGGTAAGGCGAAAAATCGTCGCCCTTCGGGTCGACCAGCACGATCTTGCCGGCGGCGCGCGCTTCCTTCACCATCTCGGCCACGTTCACCAGCGCGCCCTTGTTGTAGTCGGACATGATCACCACGTCGTAGTCGGGCAGCAGCGCGCGGAACTGGTCGAGCTTGTCGCGCAGCACGGTCTCGGTCGGCGCATCCTCGAAATCGATGCGCACCATCTGCTGCTGGCGGCCGATGACGCGCAGCTTGATGATGGTGGAAATCGCGTCGTCGCGCTTCATATAGCTATGGATCGTTGCTTCGCGCAACAGCTTCTCGACCTCTTCCCCTGCTTCGTCCTTGCCGGTCACGCCCAGCAGGCCCGTGTGGGCGCCCAGTGCGGCGGCGTTGCGCGCCACGTTGGCGGCGCCGCCCAGGCGTTCCTCGCGGCGCTCGATGCGCACGACTGGCACCGGGGCTTCCGGGGAGATGCGCGAGACCTCGCCGAACCAGTAGCGGTCGAGCATGACGTCGCCCACCACGAGCAGGCGCACGCTGGAGAGTTCAGGGGCCGCCGCGCGGCGGAAGCTGTCTGCCGCCAGCAGGCGGCTCGGGATCGGGTGAGTCATAAGTTTGCTGCGTCAATTCATCACATTAAGTTCTTCGGTACGGCGCGGGGGATAGGTTTCCCAGCGGCTGCAGCCCGGGCATTGCCAGTAGAACTGGCGCGCCTTGAAGCCGCAGTGGCTGCACTGGTAGCGCGCCAGCTTCTGGGTGTAGCGCTGCACCAGGTTTTTCACCATCGACAGTTCCTCCCACACGTGGGCCGGTGCGTCCATCAGGCGCGCCTCCAGCAGCTTATCCAGGCCCAGCAGCGTGGGATTGCGGCGCAGTTCCTCGATCACCAGCTGTTTGGCAGCCTCCACGCCGTCGAGTTCGATAACCGCCTTGAACACCACTTCGATCAGGTCAATGGATGACGCTTCCGCCAGATAGGCGCGCAGCAGCTTGACCCCTTCCTGCGGTCGTCCGACCTTGCGGTAGCCGTCCATCAGGCGTGCTGCCACCAGCGCCACGTGCGGCACGCTCTGGTGCTCGACGCGGCGCCAGGTCTTCAGGGCCGCTTCGGCGTCGCCCTGCGCCAGCTGGGCATCGCCGATCAGGATGGTGGCGCGCACGCTGGAGCGATCGGCCTGCAGGGCCCGGTCGAGCAGCTGCATGGCGTCGCTCGGCTGCAGGTGCACCAAGGCGTCCTGGGCCAGTTCGCAGTAGAACTGCGCGATTTCCTTCTGGCGGGCGCCTGCGCCGGATTCCTGCAGGCCCACGGCCACGTCGATCGCGCGGCGCCATTCCTTTTCGCGCTGGTAGATCTCGAGCAGCGCGCGGCGCGCCTGTACCTCGAAGGGCGTGTCGACCAGCAGGTTGAAGGTTTCCTCGGCGCGGTCGAGCAGGCCGGCTTTCAGGTAATCCATGCCGAGTTCGTACTGGGCGTGGGCCTTCTGTTCGCTCGGCAGGTCGGGACGCGCGAGCAGGTTCTGGTGCACGCGGATGGCGCGCTCGGTCTCGCCGCGGCGGCGGAACAGGTTGCCGAGGGCGAAGTGCATGTCGGCCGATTCAGGGTCGAGCTTGACGATCTCGATGAAGGAGTCGATGGCCTTGTCGGGCTGGTCGTTGAGCAGGTGGTTCAAGCCCTTGAAGTAGCCGCGCGGAAGCGAGCGCGATTCGGAGACCAGTTCCTTGATGTCGACGCGGGCGGCGATCCAGCCCAGGCCGAAGAAGAATGGGATGCCGAGGAGCATCCAGATTTCGAATTCCATATGTTCTTGTTCTGTGTGGCGCCTGTGGCGCTTATTGGGCCAGCTTCTGCGCCGGGCTCACGGCATCCGGCTGCGGCGGCAGGTTGGCCGTGCCGGTGCCGGCGGCGCTCTGCAAGGCCTGGATGGTGTTCTGGTGCTGTGAAGTCTGGCGGCGCTGGCGGAACACGGTCGGGGTCAGGGCCAGGATGCCGAGTGCGGCGCCGGCGATGAAGAAGGCCAGCAGCATCAGCACCAGCGGGCCGCGCAGTTCGTAGCCCAGGAAGAGATAGAGCTCGACTTCCTGCGTGTTCTTCAGGGCGAAGCCGAAGAACAGCACGAACAGGATGATGCCAACAATGGTGGAGACAAATTTCATCAGCAGTGCCCGCTGGGTGAATGCGTAAATGGGTGCTCAAAGGCGAAGTGTCGCATATCCAACATGATATTTCAAAAGGCGAGGGGGTGCTCGACAGTGGGTGGTGCAAAGGTAGAGCTAATCCCTGCGCTATGGAATTACCGGAACGCCCTTGTTTGCGTTCACCAATCGCCTCAAGACCGTCACCCCGGCGCAGGCCGGGATCCAATTCTGTAGGCAAACCGCTGACGCAAGCACGAAAAAAAACGGCATCCCTGAAGGGACGCCGTTCTTGTCTGCGTGCTCGCAGACGACTTCAGTCTTCCATGATCGGTTGCCCGACCATCGCGTCCACCCGCTCGCGCAACTGCTTGCCCGGCTTGAAGTGGGGCACCCGTTTTTCGGGCACCATCACCTTGTCGCCGGACTTCGGGTTGCGGCCGATGCGGGGAGGCCGGCTGTTCAGCGCGAAGCTGCCGAAACCGCGGATCTCGATGCGCTGCCCCGTTGCCAGGGCATTGGTCATCGCATCCAGGATGGTCTTGACGGCAAACTCGGCATCTTTTGCCACCAGCTGAGAATAGCGCTCAGCCAGGCGGTTGATCAGCTCGGACTTGGTCATCTGGTCGCTCCTGTCAGAACTAAGTCTTGCTCAGTTCTTGCTCAGTTTTTGTTGTCGAACTTGGCCTTCAGCAGTGCGCCCAGGCTGGTGGTGCCCGAAGCAGCGCTGTTGTCGTTGGCCAGCTTGCTCATCGCTTCCTGGGTCTCGACATTGTCTTTCGCCTTGATCGACAGCTGGATGCTGCGAGCCTTGCGATCGATGTTGATGACCAGGGCTTCGACCTTGTCGCCCACTTTCAGGTGGGTGCCGGCGTCTTCCACGCGGTCACGCGAGATTTCCGAAGCGCGCAGGTAACCTTCGACTTCGTCGTTCAGGGCGATGACGGCGCCTTTCGGCTCAACCGACTTCACGGTGCCGGTGACCAGGGTGCCCTTGTCGTTCAGCGATGCGAAGTTGTTGAACGGGTCGCCTTCCAGCTGCTTCACGCCCAGCGAGACACGCTCGCGCTCGACGTCGATGGCCAGCACGACGGCTTCCAGCTCGTCGCCCTTCTTGAAGCGGCGCACGGCTTCTTCGCCGGCTTCGGTCCAGGACAGGTCCGACAGGTGCACCAGGCCGTCGATGTTGCCCGGCAGGCCGATGAACACGCCGAAGTCGGTGATCGACTTGATCGAACCCCTAACCTTGTCGCCCTTCTTGTGGGTCATGCCGAAGTCGTCCCATGGGTTCGCCTTGCACTGCTTCATGCCCAGCGAGATACGGCGACGCTCTTCGTCGATTTCCAGGACCATGACTTCGACTTCGTCGCCCAGCTGGACAACCTTGTTCGGAGCCACGTTCTTGTTGGTCCAGTCCATTTCCGAGACGTGCACCAGGCCTTCGATGCCCTGCTCGACTTCCACGAACGCGCCGTAGTCGGTCAGGTTGGTGACCTTGCCGAACAGACGGGTGCCTTGCGGGTAGCGACGCGACAGACCGGTCCACGGATCGTCGCCCAGCTGCTTGACGCCCAGCGAGACGCGGTTCTTTTCCTGGTCGTACTTGAGGACCTTGGCGGTGATTTCCTGGCCAACCGACAGCACTTCCGACGGGTGACGCACGCGACGCCATGCCAGGTCGGTGATGTGCAGCAGGCCGTCGATGCCGCCCAGGTCGACGAACGCACCGTAGTCGGTGATGTTCTTGACGACGCCGGTGACCACGGTGCCTTCCTTCAGGGTTTCCATCAGCTTCTGGCGCTCTTCGCCCATCGATGCTTCGATGACGGCGCGGCGCGACAGGACGACGTTGTTACGCTTGCGGTCCAGCTTGATGACCTTGAACTCCAGGGTCTTGCCTTCGAACGGGGTGGTGTCCTTGACCGGACGGGTGTCGACCAGCGAACCCGGCAGGAATGCGCGGATGCCGTTGGTCAGGACGGTCAGGCCGCCCTTGACTTTACCGTTGACGGTACCGGTGACGATCTCGCCCGATTCCATTGCTTTTTCCAGCGCCAGCCACGATGCCAGGCGCTTGGCCTTGTCGCGCGACAGGATGGTATCGCCGAAACCGTTTTCCAGCGATTCGATGGCCACGGAGACGAAGTCGCCGATCTGGACTTCCAGCTCGCCCTGGTCATTCTTGAATTCTTCGACCGGAATGAAGGCTTCCGACTTCAGGCCGGCGTTGACGATCACGAAGTTGTGATCCAGGCGCACGACTTCAGCCGAGATGACTTCGCCCGAACGCATGTCCTGACGCGACAGCGACTCTTCGAACAGGGCGGCGAAGCTTTCCATGCCGGTATCTTGATTGATTGCAGTAGACATAAAGGATATTACTCAAGTTAGCCCAGCAGGCCGGCGATAGTGCGGACTGAACTGGGGTTAGGTTGACACACACCTGCGACGGCGGAATTGCTGTCGCAGGCACCTACGAGAACGATGCGCGGCGAACGTGCGTAGAAGGCGAGCTTTCGACCACGCTCCCACGACCACGTACTCCTGCACGTCGTCCCCGCGAAGGCGGGGACCCAATTTCGTTTGCGCTTTCGCGGCGATGACTCAAGCCAACTAGACGCAAGGAACCTGGATTCCCGCCTGCGCGGGAAGTCTTCACTGCCAGTGGCAGTGAAGACAATTTGCGAAGGTATCAATACCCTTCAAAACTCAGGAATGCGCATACCACGCCAACACCTGTTCAACCGCTTCCGCAGCCGTCATATTCGAGGTATCGAGCAAGTGCGCATCCTCTGCCGGGACCAGGGGAGCGATGGCGCGCTTGGTGTCGCGCTCGTCCCGCTCCTTCAAATCCTTCAGCAGATCGTCCATATTAGCAGAAAATCCTTTGTCAATCAATTGCTTATACCGGCGTTGCGCCCTTGCCTCGACGCTTGCGGTCAAGAACACTTTTAGTTTTGCCCCAGGAAAGATTACCGTGCCCATGTCGCGCCCGTCGGCCACCAGGCCGGGGGTCTCGCGAAAGCCCAGCTGCAGGGCATACAGCGCCTGGCGCACGGTCGGCAGCGCGGCGATCTTTGATGCCATGTTGCCAACTTCTTCGGCCCGGATGGCCGCGGTGACGTTCTCGTTGTTCAGGAAAATGTCGCCCCCGACGAAATGCGCTGGCAGGTGCTCGGCCAGTTTGGCGATGCCGTGCTCGTCGCGCAGCTCAGTGCCGCGGCGCAGGGCCTGCAGCGCCGTCAGGCGGTACAGGGCGCCCGAATCGAGCAGGTGGAAGCCCAGGCGCTCGGCGACCTTGGCGGCGACGGTGCCCTTGCCCGAAGCGGTCGGGCCGTCGATGGCGATGACGGGAATGGGATTGTTCGGCATATGCGTGTGCAGGCGGCAGGGCCGCCTTGCTTGGTCGATTAAAACAGCTCGTTGCGCGCGATGCCCGCAAACGCCTCGAAGTACTCGGGAAAGGTCTTGGCGACGCATTTCGGATCGTTGATGCGCATGGCGTTTCCGCGCCGCGCCTTGCCGTCGAGCGAGGCCAGCGAGAAGCACATCGCCATCCGGTGGTCGTCGTAGGTGTCGATGGTAGCCGGTTTCAGCTGGTCGGGAGGCGTGATACGAATGTAGTCCGGCCCCTCCTCCACCTCGGCGCCCACCTTGCGCAGCTCCAGAGCCATGGCCGCCAGGCGGTCGGTTTCCTTGACGCGCCAGCTGGCGATGTTGCGCAGCGTGCTCGGGCCGTCGGCATACAGCGCCGCCACGGCGATGGTCATGGCGGCGTCCGGGATGTGGTTGAAGTCGGCATCGATGGCCTTCAGCACGCCGCTCGAGCGCGCCTCGATCCAGTTCTCGCCGCGGGTCACGATGGCGCCCATGCGTTCGAGCGCATCGGCGAAGCGCACGTCGCCCTGGATGCTCTGCTCGCCCACGCCCTCCACCCGCACCGGCCCGCCGGCGATCGCGCCGGCCGCCAGGAAGTAGGACGCCGAGGAGGCGTCGCCTTCGACGTGGATGCTGCCCGGCGAGACGTAGTGCTGGCCAGGGTGCACGGTGAACGAGGACCAGCCGTTCTGCTCCACCGTCACGCCGAAGCGGCGCATCAGGTTGAGGGTGATTTCGATGTAGGGTTTCGAGATCAGCTCGCCCACCACGTCGATCGACACGGCGTGCCCCGTCGCCATCAGGGGCGCCGCCATCAGGAGCGCCGTCAGGAACTGGCTCGACACATTGCCGCGCACGGCGATGCGGTTGGCTGCAATGCGGCCGCGCCGGATGCGCAGCGGCGGAAAACCCGGTTCGCCCGTGTACTCGATCTGGGCGCCCACTTCGTTCAGGGCGTCGACCAGGTCGCCGATCGGGCGCTCGTGCATGCGCGACACGCCGTGCAGGGTATAGTCGCCGCCGATCACGGCCAGCGCCGCCGTGAGCGGGCGGATCGCGGTGCCGGCGTTGCCCATGAAGAGGTCGGCCTCGTGGATCGGCAGCACGCCGCCGTTGCCGTGCACGAGCACGGTGCGTTCGTCCACCTCGTCCCACTTGATGCCGAGCGAGCGCAGCGCGCCCAGCATCACCATGGTGTCGTCCGAGGCCAGCAGGTCGTGGATCGTCGTCGTGCCTTGCGACAGGGCCGCCAGCAGCAGCGTGCGGTTCGAGATGCTCTTGGAGCCCGGCAGGCGCACGCGGCCCTCCACGTGGATCACGGGCTCGAGGTCGATGTGCTGCGGATAGTGTTTAGACTGCGTCATTCTGTGTCCTGATGCGGATGTTCGGACTGCGGGGGCGCCGAGCCGGCCTCGATCGCCTCGATCCACTCGCGCCGTGCGCGCTGCGCATTGGCGAAGACGGTTTCGAGGCCGCGTGCGTCGGCGGCGGCGAGCTGCGCCCGCAATGTAGTCAATTGTGCCAGATATGCATCGAGCTCGGTGAGCAGCGCATCGCGGTTGGCCAGGCTGATGTCGCGCCACATCTCGGGCGACGATCCCGCGATCCGGGTGAAGTCGCGAAAGCCGCTGGCCGCGTACTGGAACAGCAGGCCGGCGTGCGGCTTGGCGGCGATGTCGTCCACCAGCGCGTAGGCCAGCAGGTGCGGCAGGTGGCTGACGGCGGCGAACACGCGGTCATGGTCTTCCGGGCTCAAGGTGTGGATGAGCGAACCGCAGGCGCGCCAGGCGGCGGCCACCCGTTCCACGTCGTTCGCGGCGTTCTCCGGCAGCGGCGTGAGCACGGTCTTCTTGCCGCGGTAGAGCTCCGCGCGCGCGGCGTCCGGTCCGTTCGATTCGCTGCCGGCGATCGGGTGGCCGGGCACGAACTGCCGCATCCGGTCGCCCAGCGCTTCGCGCGCAGCCTGGACCACGTCGCATTTGGTGCTGCCGGCGTCGGTGACGATGGTGTGCGGTTCGAGATGGGGCAGCAGCGAAGCAAGGATGGAGCCGGTCTGCCCCACCGGCGCCGCCAGCAGCACCAGGTCCGCGCCGCGCAGCGCCTGCGCCGGCGAATCGCACACCTCGTCGACGATGCCCAGCTCCAGCGCACGCGCCATCGCCTGCGGATCGCGTCCCAGGCCGGCCACGTGGCGGACCACGCCGGCGCGCTTGAGCGCCAGTGCGAAGGAACCGCCGATCAGCCCGGCGCCGACGATGACGAGGCGGTCGATCATTCAGCCGATGACCTGCTTGAGGGCGGCGATGCATGCCGCGTTTTCCTCCGGCAGCCCGATCGAGATGCGCAGCCACTGGTGCAGGCCGTAGTTGCCGACCGGGCGCACGATCACGCCCTGCTTCAGCAAGGCCAGGTTGACGCGGGCGCCGGCCCCCTCGTCGTCGCCGACCTTCACCAGCACGAAGTTGCCGAACGAGGGTACGTATTCCAGGCCGAGTTCCTCGAAGGCGGCGGTCAGCTGCCGGTAGCCGGCGAAGTTGTTCTGCGCACCCTTCTCCAGGAAGTCCTTGTCGTTCAGCGCGGCGACCGCGGCGGCCTGGGCCAGCGAATTGACGTTGAAGGGCTGGCGGATGCGGTTCATCAGGTCGGTCACCGCCGGCTGGGCGATCGCGAAGCCCACCCGCAGGCCGGCCAGGCCATAGGCCTTGGAGAAGGTGCGAGAAACGATCAGGTTCGGATACTTGCGCACCCACTGGCTCGACTCGAACTGGTGCTCGGGCGCCAGGTATTCGTTGTAGGCCTCGTCCAGCACGACCACGACGTTCGAAGGCACTTTCTGCAGGAAGGCTTCGACGCGCTCGGCCGGGATGAAGGTGCCGGTCGGGTTGTTCGGGTTGGCGACGTAGACCAGGCGGGTGTCGCCTTGAATCGCGGCGGCCATCGCATCCAGGTCGTGGCCATGGTCCCTGGCCGGCACCACGATGGCGCGGCCGCCCACGCCCTGGGTGGCGAGCGCGTAGACGGCGAACGAGTACTGCGAGTACACCACCGACTCGCCCTTCTGCACGAACGCGTGCGCGGCGATTTCCAGGATGTCGTTGCTGCCGTTGCCGAGCGTGATCCAGTCGGCAGGCACGTCGTAGCGGCTGGAGAGCGCCGCCTTCAGCTCGAAGCCGTTGGCGTCCGGGTAGCGACCGAGGTCGGCGGCCGCCCGGGCCATGGCGGCGCGGCTCGATTCGGGCACGCCGAAGGGGTTTTCGTTGGAAGCGAGCTTGACGATCCTGGCTTCCTCGAGGCCGAACTCGCGGGCGACTTCAGCGATGGGTTTGCCGGCCTGGTAAGGGGCGATGGCGCGGACGTAATCGGGACCGAATTGGGACATGGGGATTCTCGAATAAAAGATAGAAAAAAATCAAAGGCTTTGCGGGTAGGAGCCGAGTATCTTGAAGAAAGCCGCGTTGTCCTTCAGCTCGCCGAGGGCGCGGGCCACCGCCGGATCACGCACGTGGCCTTCGATGTCGACGTAGAAGTAGTACTCCCAGGTGCCGATGCGCGCCGGGCGCGACTCGAAACGGGTCATCGAGACGCCGTGCTTCGCCAGCGGCGCCAGCAGGCTGTAGACGGCGCCCGCCTTGTTCGGCACTGCCAGCACGATCGAGGTGTGGTCGCGGCCGGAAGGCCCTGTTTCCAGGCTGCCGATCACGGCGAAGCGGGTGCGGTTGTGCGGGTCATCCTGGATGTGGGCCTGCACCACGCCGAGGCTGTACTGCTCGCCCGCCATCTCGCTGGCGATCGCGGCCACCGTGGGATCCTGGCTCGCCAGGATCGCCGCTTCGGCGTTCGATGCCACGGCGCGGCGCTCGATGCCGGGATGGTGCAGGTTGAGCCAGACCTGGCACTGGGCCAGCGCCTGCGAGTGGGCGCACACGACCGTGACGCCCTCCATGCTGCCGGTCTTCGTCATCAGGCTGTGGTGGACCGGAATCGATATCTCGCCGCTGATGACGGTGGTGGTGGCCAGCATCAGGTCGAGGGTGCGGTTGATCGCGCCCTCGGAGGAGTTCTCGACCGGGACCACGCCGAAGTCGGCGGTACCGGCCTCGGTGGCGCGGAACACCTCGTCGATCGAGACGCAGGGCAGCGTCTCGATGGCGGTGCCGAACTGCTGGTACACGGCCTGCTCGCTGAAGGTGCCCGACGGGCCGAGATAGGCGACCGTGACGCGCTTTTCCAGCGCGCGGCAGGACGACATGATCTCGCGGAAGATGGTCTGGACGTCGCGGTCCTTCAGCGGGCCGGGATTGCGCTCGGCCACGCCGCGCAGCACCTGGGCCTCGCGCTCGGGGCGGAACACGGGGGCGTTGGTCTCGGCCTTGACGTGGCCGACCTGCTGGGCGATCTGGCCGCGCCGGCCCAGGAGGTCGAGGATTTGCGCGTCGATCGCGTCGATCTGCTCGCGCAGGGGAGTGAGTTTGTCGTTCATCGTTAGCTCGTTATTCATGTCGCGGGCCGTTCATGCATTTGTTGGACGCGCGGTCGGCGGAGCCGGCCACCCTGCGTAGGGTGGCCGGCTTTGCCGGCCGCGCGTTCAACCGGCCCATGCGTTACCGCACACGCCGTTGAACGCATGGTCATCTTCCTGCGAATTCGTTCAAATAATCGACGAGGGCTTGTACACCCTCGAGCGGCATCGCGTTGTAGATCGATGCCCGCATGCCGCCGACGGACTTGTGGCCCTTCAGTTGCAGCAGCCCGCGCGCCTTCGCGCCGGCCAGGAATTTGTCGTTCAGGGATTCGTCGCGCAGGAAGAACGGTACGTTCATGCGCGAGCGGTTGTCTGGCGCGACGCGGTTCTGGTAGAAATCGTCGGCATCCAGCGCCTCGTACAGCAGGCGCGCTTTCTCGATATTGATGCGTTCCATGGCCGCCACCCCGCCCTGCTTCTTGAGGTGGGCGAACACCAGCCCGGCGATGTAGATCGCGTAGGTCGGCGGGGTGTTGAACATGGATTCGTGCTCGGCCACGGTCTTGAAGTGGAAAGCCGAGGGGCAGATCGGCAGCGCGTCCTCGAGCAGGTCGTCGCGCACGATCACCAGGGTCAGGCCGGCCGGGCCGATGTTCTTCTGGGCGCCGGCGAAGATCAGGCCGTACTTCGACACGTCGATGGTCCGCGACAGGATGTGCGAGGACATGTCGGCCACGATCGGCGTGCGCGGCCCGATCTCGGGCGCGAAGTTGTATTCGACGCCGTCGATGGTCTCGTTGGTGCAGATGTGCAGGTAGGCCGCGTGCGAGGTCAGGCGCCACGAGTCCTGCGGCGGCACCCCCAGGAAGCCGTTCGCTTCGCTCGAAGCCGCAATGTTGACGTTGGCGTAGCGCTTCGCTTCCTTGATCGACTTGCCCGACCAGGAACCGGTATGGATGAAATCGATCGTCGCCGGCTGCGGGCAGCAGCCGACCAGGTTGAGCGGGATGATGGCGTTCTGGCCGAGCCCCCCGCCCTGCATGAACAGGATCTTGTAGTTGGGCGGCACCGCCAGCAGTTCGCGCAGGTCGCGTTCCGCCTGCTGGTAGATCGAGATGAATTCCGGACCGCGATGGCTCATCTCCATCACCGACATGCCGCTGCCATGCCAGTCGAGCATCTCGGCTGCGGCCTGCTGCAGCACTTCCTTGGGAAGGACGGCCGGGCCGGCCGAGAAGTTATATACCTGCGTTTGCGCCATCCGGCGGTCCTTTCTGTTCGCTTAGGGTTTCTGGACGTCCTGGGCCATCTCCTGCATCAGCTTGCCGATGCGCGGCATCATCACGCGCTGGGCCGCCGCCATGCCTTCGGTGGACAGCTTCGGCGTGAGCGCCATCATCTTGCGGCCGACCGGGCTCTGGTAGAACACCGTCATTTCCTTGATCTCGGCCACCGTATAGTTGTTGGTGTACAGGGGCACCATCTCGTCGATCAGGGCGTCCATCAGGGTCGGATCGCTGAAGATCCTGCCGATCGACTGGGACATGTGCGGCAGGGACTGTTCGACCTTCGCCATGGCCTGCTTCTTCTGCTCCGCATTGAGCTTGGGATCGGCCTGGATCATGCCGCCCAACTGCTGGCGCATCATGGCAGGCATGGCTTGCAGCATCTGCGCATGCATGGCGCTCATGTTCTTGCGCATCTCCATCGCGTCGAACATGGCCTTGACGGCGACGGTGGCTTGCGGGTCAGCGGCGGGTGCGGCCAGGGCGAACGAGGGAATGGCCGCGAAGGCAGCGGCAGTGCTCAGGGCGAGGATCAATTTTTTCATTGTTGTGCTTGCGGGCCAGGTACCCGGTTCAGGTTGCTGTGCGAACCATACGGCCCGCACGAAAAAAAACGGGCCGCGTCGATGCGGCCCGTCAGCTGGCTTATTCCGGCGCCTGTTCGATCTCGACCTCTTCCAGGTCGGTCTCGACGATGCGCTGCAGGCCGGACAGCTTGGTGCCGTCCTCCACCGCGATCAGGGTGACGCCCTGGGTGGCGCGGCCCATCTCGCGGATCTCGGCCACGCGGGTGCGGATCAGGACGCCGCCGGTGGTGATCAGCATGATCTCGTCGGTGGTCTCGACCAGGGTCGCCGCCACCACCTTGCCGTTACGCTCGGACTGCTGGATCGCGATCATGCCCTTGGTGCCGCGGCCGTGGCGGGTGTACTCCGTGATCGGGGTACGCTTGCCGAAGCCGTTCTCGGTGGCCGTGAGCACCGACTGCTGCTCGTTCTCGGCCACCAGCAGGGCGATGACCTGCTGGCCTTCTTCCAGGTTCATGCCGCGCACACCGCGCGCGGTGCGGCCCATCGGGCGCACGTCGTTCTCGTCGAAGCGCACCGCCTTGCCGCCGTCCGAGAATAGCATCACGTCGTGCTGGCCGTCGGTCAGCGCGGCGCCCACCAGCACGTCGCCTTCGTCGAGGTCGACCGCGATGATGCCGGCCTTGCGCGGGTTGCTGAAGTCGCGCAGCGGGGTCTTCTTGACGGTGCCCAGCGAGGTCGCCATGAACACGTAGTGGTCTTCCGGGAAGGTCCGGTTCTCGCCCGACAGGGGCAGGATCACGGTGATCTTCTCGCCGTCCTGCAGCGGGAACATGTTGACGATCGGCTTGCCGCGCGAATTGCGCGAGCCCTGCGGCACTTCCCACACCTTCAGCCAGTACATCCGGCCGCGGTTCGAGAAGCACAGCATGTAGTCGTGGGTATTGGCGATGAACAGCTGGTCGATCCAGTCCTCGTCCTTGGTCGCCATCGCCTGCTTGCCGCGGCCGCCGCGCTTCTGGGCGCGGTATTCGGCGATCGGCTGCGACTTCATGTAGCCGGTGTGCGAGAGCGTGACCACCATGTCCTGCGGGGTGATCAGGTCTTCGGTTTCCAGGTCGCTGGCGTTGTGCTCGATCACCGAGCGGCGGGTGTCCTTGCCGTTGTCGGCGTAGTCGCTCTTGATCTGCACCATCTCGTCGCTGATGATGGTGGTCACGCGTTCCGGCTTGGACAGGATGTCGAGCAGGTCGGCGATGTGGTCCATCACTTCCTTGTACTCGTTGATGATCTTGTCCTGTTCCAGACCGGTGAGGCGCTGCAGGCGCATCTGCAGGATTTCCTGGGCCTGCTCGTCGGACAGCTTGTACAGGCCATCCTGCTGCATGCCGTAGTGCTTCGGCAGGTGCTCCGGACGGAAGGCCTCGATGCCGCCGGACGCGCCCATCTCGGTGCGGTTCAGCATTTCGCGCACCAGGGACGAATCCCAGGCCTTGCCCATCAGCTCGACCTTGGCGATCGGCGGCGTCGGCGCGGCCTTGATGATCGCGATGAAATCGTCGATGTTGGCCAGCGCCACGGCCAGGCCTTCCAGCATGTGGCCGCGCTCGCGCGCCTTGCGCAGCTCGAACACGGTGCGGCGGGTAACCACTTCGCGGCGGTGCGACAGGAAGCACTCGAGCATCTGCTTGAGGTTCAGTAGCTTCGGCTGGCCGTTGACCAGCGCCACCATGTTCATGCCGAAGGTATCCTGCAGCTGGGTCTGCTTGTACAGGTTGTTCAGCACCACTTCCGGCACTTCGCCGCGCTTCAGTTCGATGACCACGCGCATGCCCGATTTATCGGACTCGTCGCGGATGTCGCTGATGCCTTCCAGCTTCTTGTCGCGCACGTTCTCGGCGATACGCTCGAGCAGCGATTTCTTGTTCACCTGGTAGGGCAGCTCGTCGATGATGATCGCGACGCGGCCGCCGTCCTTGCCGTATTCCTCGAAGTGGGTCTTGGCGCGCATCACCACGCGGCCGCGGCCGGTGCGATAACCGTCGCGCACGCCCGAGACGCCGTAGATGATGCCGGCGGTCGGGAAATCCGGCGCCGGGATCAGCTCGATGAGTTCGTCGATCGTGCAGTCAGGGTTCTTCAGCAGGTGCTGGGCGCCGTTGATGACTTCCGACAGGTTGTGCGGCGGGATGTTGGTGGCCATGCCCACCGCGATGCCCGAGGAACCGTTGATGAGCAGGTTCGGGATCTTGGTCGGCAGGACGGTCGGTTCCTTTTCCTTGCCGTCGTAGTTCGGCTGGTAGTCGACGGTATCCTTGTCGATGTCGGCCAGCAGTTCGCTGGCGATCTTGTCCAGGCGGCACTCGGTGTAGCGCATTGCCGCGGCGCTGTCGCCGTCGATCGAGCCGAAGTTGCCCTGGCCGTCGACCAGGGTATAGCGCAGCGAGAAGTCCTGCGCCATGCGCACCAGCGTGTCGTAGATCGACGCGTCGCCGTGCGGGTGATACTTACCCATGGTATCGCCGACCACGCGCGCGCATTTCACGTACGGACGGTTGTGCGCGTAATTACTCTCGTGCATGGAGTAAAGCACGCGGCGATGCACCGGCTTGAGGCCGTCGCGCACGTCCGGCAGAGCACGGCCCACGATCACGCTCATCGCGTAATCGAGGTAGCTCTTGCGCATTTCTTCTTCTAGGGAAATGGGAACTGTTTCTTTTGCGAATTGATCCATTGGGCGGGTCGATTGCTTTCAGGCTGATGGTTATGAAGGGCCTCGAGAAACTGTCGCGAGCGGCAACAGCGTTGGCCCGGAAGCGCAGCTGTACGAGAAGTACAGTGAGCATCCGAACCCGACGCTGCAACGCGCAGCAGATTTATCGAAGTCCTTTTAATTGCAACTGACGATTCTACCATGCGCCACTTGGCGTCAGCACAAAACCATGATTCACGGCGGACAGTTCCAGCATTGTCGATGTCGGCCGGGGCCGCTTGCTAAAATGTTGCAATAAAACAACGTCATGGAAAAATGCACAATGTTTGATTTGGGTACAGTCGTGCGCTTCTAGTGCATGTGGCAAAATGGACAGGAAATCAATTGTGTGTTTCACAATGCGGAACTGGCTCCCTTCCCCGGACGTGTTAATATTTTGCTCATAACGCCCCGCTGAGTTTCGCAAGGCATTTACCCGAAAGGAAAAAGAATATGAATAAGCTGGCAACCCTACTGCTCGTCGCCCTGGCTGCGATGGCGGGCAATGCGACTGCCCAGAGTGATGCGCCGTATGCGCCGCTGACCACCGACATCCAGGCGCGTACCCCGTACAGCGCCTACGTGCAGGACAGCCGCGGCGTGATTGCCCGCAATCCTTTCGGCCTGTGCTGGCGTACCGGCTACTGGACCCCGGCCGACGCGGTCCCGGGCTGCGACGCGCCGCTGTGCGTGCCGCCGGAGAAGCTGGAGAACGGCAAGTGCGTGGCGCCGCCGCCTCCACCTGTCGTCGCACCGGCGCCTGCCCCGGCGCCGGCCCCGACTCCGGCTCCGGCCCCAGTCCCGACCTCGGAAAAAGTATCGTATTCGGCCGACGCATTCTTCGACTTCGACAAGGCCATCCTGAAGCCGGCCGGCAAGGCCTCGCTGGACGACCTGGTGTCCAAGCTGGGCGACATGAACCTGGAAGTCATCATCGCCGTCGGCCATACCGACTCGATCGGCACCGATGCCTACAACCAGAAGCTGTCGATCCGCCGCGCCGAAGCCGTCAAGGCCTACCTGAAAGGCAAGGGCGTGGAAGAGAACCGCATCTATACCGAAGGCAAGGGCGAGAAGCAGCCCGAAGCCGACAACAAGACCGCGAGTGGCCGCGCAAAGAATCGCCGCGTGGAAATCGAAGTGGTCGGTACCCGTACCGTCAACAGGTAGTCCCGCAGGGATTGCAATGGAACCCCGCCAAGGCGGGGTTTTTTTTCGTGTCCGGCTTGGCCCGGAGTACAGTGGGATGTGCTACATCTCCTTACATATTTTCCGTGCGGCAGCCCGTGGTTCCGCTCATTTCCGTTATTATCCAAGTATGAATACGAACGCAGACCCATTAGAAATCCAGAAATTCAGCGAATTGGCTCATCGCTGGTGGGATCCGACCTCGGAATTTCGTCCGCTGCATGAGATCAACCCGCTGCGCCTGGAGTGGATCAATGCCCGCGCTCCGCTGCTGGGCAAGAAAGTGATCGACATCGGGTGCGGTGGCGGCGTGCTGTCCGAGGCCATGGCGCGCAAGGGCGCCAAGGTCACCGGCATCGACCTGTCGAAGAAGGCCCTGAAGGTGGCCGACCTGCACGGCCTGGAATCGGGTGTCGAGGTGCGCTACAAGCACATCTCGGCTGAAGAAATGGCGGCGGAAGAAGCCGGCCAGTTCGACGTGGTCACGTGCATGGAAATGCTCGAGCACGTGCCGGATCCAGCCTCGATCGTGCAGGCAGCAAGCACGCTCGTTAAACCGGGCGGGCACGTGTTCTTCTCGACGCTCAACCGCAACCCCAAGTCCTACCTGTTCGCCGTCATCGGGGCGGAATACGTGCTGCGCATGCTGCCGCGCGGTACCCACGATTACGCCAAGTTCATCACGCCGGCCGAGCTGTCGCAATTCGCGCGCCTGGCCGGCCTGCAGGTCGACGGCCTGAAAGGCCTGACTTACAATCCGCTGACCCGGATTTACTCGCTCAACAACGACACCGACGTGAATTACATGGTGGCGTGCAGCAAACCGCCGCAGTAATCGTTTTACTTTCCCGCGCACTGTTCCTTCTATCCTTTCCATGACCCTCCCGACCGTCCTGCCGGCACCGCGTGCCATTCTGTTCGACCTCGATGGCACGCTGGCCGACACCGCGCCCGACCTCGCGGCCGCCGTCAACTGGCTGCGCACCGAACGCGGCCTGCCGCCGACACCCTATTCGGTGCTGCGCCCTACCGCCTCGGCCGGCGCGCGCGGCATGATCGGCGCCGCCTTCGGCCTGGCGCCGGGCGACGAGGGATACGAGGAACTGCGCATGCAGTGGTTCGACCGCTACCAGGAAACCATGGCCGTGCACAGCTCGCTGTTCGGCGGCGTGACCGAACTGCTGTACGGGATCGAACAGGCCGGTATGGCGTGGGGAATCGTCACCAATAAGCCGGCGCGCTTTACGGATCCGCTGATTCCGCAGATCGGCCTGTCGCACGCGGGCTGCGTGGTGTCGGGCGACACCACCGGCTTCCCGAAACCCCATCCGGCCCCGCTGCTGGAAGCTGCGCGCCGCCTGGGCGTGCCGCCCGAACACTGCTGGTACGTGGGCGACGACAAGCGCGACATCGAAGCAGGCCGCGCCGCCGGCATGGTGACGGTGGCCTGCAACTGGGGCTATTGCGGCGCCATCGAACCCTCGAGCTGGGGTGCAGACTACCTGCTCGACACCCCGACCGACCTGCTGCAAACCCTGCGCACCGTGGTGGAAAACGCACGCGCCACTGCATCCACGGCGTAAGCCCTCCCTCCCCGGCGGGCCTTGCGGCCCGCCGCATCACCTCTCGCTTCTCGCTTCTCGCTTACAAGTCTTTACGATTGATACAGGCTTCGGTCTAGTTCTGCGGCGAGCTCGCCGGTAATCTACTCCCATACGACAACAACGTCATTTACGGAGCAGAACATGGAAACCACTCGCCAGAATGTCATCACCTCGCGCATTCATCCCCTGATGGCCGCTGCCGCCGTGTCGGTCGTCGTTGTCAGCCTGACCGGCGCCGCCGCAATCACCGGCCTGCTGCCGAATTCGAACAGCGCGCCCGGCGCGCCGGCAGCCCAGCTGGCAGCCGCCTCCCCGTATGCGGCCCAGGGGGCGATGCAGCAAGCGAACATGGTGCCGGTCACTACGGCGCAGGGCCAGGTCGTGATGGTGCCGGCCGCTACCGTCCACGGCCAGATGGCGACCGCCCAGCTGGCGGCGACGCCGGTGACGCCGCAACTGGCGACCCAGCTGGCAGCCGGCCCGGCGCCGCAGATGCTCGTGCCCGTGGCAGCCGGCCAGCAGCTCGCCTACATGCAGCCCGCGGTCCAGCCCGCACCGCAGCCTGAGCGCGTGATCGTGAAAGAAGTGATCCGCGAGAAGCCGGTAGTCCGCGTGGTCGAGAAGACCCGCGTGGTGCACGCCAAGCCGAGCCAGCCGCGCTACTACCCGCAGCACGCTCCTGCTCCGGCGCCGGCCCAGCCGAACTATGTCGGCATCGGCACCGGCGCGGTGATCGGCGGCCTGATCGGCAACCAGATCGGCGGCGGCAACGGCAAGAAGCTCGCCACCGTGGCCGGCATCATCGGCGGCGGCATGATCGGCAACGAGATCGCCAACCGCAATCGCTAGCTTTCACCCGGGCGGGGCGCATTCCGGCCTTTCCTGGTGACTGTTCCCTACCGAACCGCAGGCTTGTTCAGCCTGCGGTTTTTTTTCGGAAAATGCAGACGATGATGTCGCTTGGGAAGACGCGCAGCACGGGAATCGCGCACAGGATGGCGGCGTACTGCACCCACAGCGACAGCAACGGCACGTTGCCGGCGCAGCTCAGCCGCTCACGCAAGCCCTTGGCGCGCAGGGCCGGCAGCTCGGCGCTGTCGACCAGCTCGAAACCGCGCTCCGCCACCAGCCTGGCCAGGTTGTCGGTGCTGAAATAGTGCACGTGCGGCGACGGCAGGTCTTTCTGCCACAGCCGTTCGAAAGGCGAGCGCCATCCGAGCCGCGCGATGATTTTGGACAGGCGGTAGAAGAAGCCGCGGCTGCTGGGCAGGTTGAGGATCAGGATGCCGTCGGGATCCAGGCGCTGCTGGCAGGCGTCGAGCGCGCTGCGGATGTCCGGGATGTGTTCGATGACGTCGTTGAAGACGATGACGTCGAAGCGCTCGTCCGCGCGCAGTACATCGGGGAAGAAGCCTGCCCGCACCGGCAGACCCCTCGCCGCGGCGCGCGAGCCGACCACCGCATCGGGTTCGACGCCGAGTACCTCGAAGTGCTCGCGCGCCGCTTCCAGGAACCAGCCATGGGCGCTGCCCACGTCGAGCAGGCTGCGTCCTCCGGGCCGGGCATGCCGTTTGGCGTACTGGACAATGGCACGGAAATTCTCGAGCCGCAGGGCCTTCAGGCCCGCTTCGCGCTCGGCTTCGTTGACTTCGGGCCCCGTATGTTCGTTGATCGCAACGGACAGCGCCGCGCTTTCGTAGTGACAGGCGGGACAGGTCGCATGCCACAATGCGAGCCCAGCCGTTTGAGTATTACCACAGACGATGCAATCCATTCGCGTTCCCATCCGACAGATGTGACATTGACCAGACTACCCGCGCCATGATATTGCACATTCGTCATCCTGTGCGCATATCTTCCGGGGTGGCTTGACATTCAGCGCGATCCAAGCCGTTCGACTGCACGGGACGGCGAATTGGAGTACAATGAAGCTTCTTTCGTTGGGGGCGACCTGGTTTCGACGTTGGTTGCAAAGCAGCGCAGGGCATACCGAGGACTGGTTACCTCGTAAATACATCCAGAAATCAATAACTGCAAACGATAACTCGTACGCACTCGCAGCTTAATTGCTGCTAGGTCCACAACACCTCGCCCCTGGGGTGTGCCGCAAGGTTCGTGGACTCATTTACAGGGGCTCGCAGTAGGCCGGGTCACTTGGTCGACTGTTAAATAATAGGTGACTCGCTTGTCCAAAGGGTGCACATCCCCGTTGTCCAGGTTAAATTAATTGATAGTGCTAAGTATGTAGAACTGTCTGTAGAGTGCTTGCGGACGCGGGTTCGATTCCCGCCGCCTCCACCAAGCTTTCCAAAAAGCCGCTGATTCGTCAGCGGCTTTTTTATTGCCAACCTGAAACTGTGTCGATGTTTTTTACACTTCTGCTGTTTCTCAAGCTTCAAGGAGCATAAGCTTCTGATTCGTAAGAAAAAATCTTCTTGGTCCGGAAATTGCTTGTTCTTAATTTTTCTTTCTTGGTAGAGATTGATGAAATCTTCGCTAACGCTTTGTGCAGCCCTATTGCTGCTGTCCGCAGGCCCGACGATGGCCAAACCGATCACCCTCGGCTTTTCCGGCGTCCTCACGCACGCCTATGCTCCCAACGGAAACGAGCTCAGCTATTCAGATTTTTCGCTCAAGGGTACGATGACATTCGATCCCGACGCCGTAGTACCGATTCAGTTCGATTCAGGTGGAATCAGCAACTTCAATGCTGTGCGCGATTACGGATGCTATATGTACGACGCGGCGAAATGCATCGGCAAGGGTGGTGTGCGCGGACGCCCCCCGGTGCTTGGATTCACGCTGGAAACCGTGTTCGGTACGCATTCGTTCACGCCGGACCTGTCCGGTGGCGGTGTATCTTCGATACTGAGCCGAAGCGTACAAACCGAAGGCGATCCAAGCGAAAGCATCAGCTACATGCTTCTCAACAGTGTCACCAAAGGCTACCGCTCCGGCGCGAACTATAGCGGTGTACGCTATGAGAAGGAGGGGCAGTTGAACTTTACGGATACCGACCTCTTCAACGACGTCCTGGACTTCAGCGAACTCCCTGCCACACCTTACGCTTCGTTCTTCTACCGGCAGACGGTCTCCCGGGTACAGTGCGTGGATGATTTTGCACAGTGCAGTTCTACCGGCCTGTCCAATCCCGACCATGTCAACGTTGCAGGCTTCGTGACGGAAATCTACCAGATCGAGGACGTACCCGAACCGGCATCGCTTGCGCTGCTGGGCCTGGGCCTCGTCGGTATCGGCGCGCTGCGTTCACGCAAGTAAGACCTTAGAAGCCTGCGCGGCGCAGGCTTCTTCCTTCCATGCTGGCGCCGTACCATAGGGTTCGGCGCCGCACGCTCAAGACGTCGGCCCCGGATCCTTCCCCGCCTGCTGCACCACCATCAACTGCTTCATCAGCGCATCGTTGAACGCCGGGATATCGTCCGGCTTGCGGCTCGTGATCAGCTTGCCGTCAACCACGACCTCGTCGTCCGTCCATTCCGCCCCCGCCGCCTTCAGGTCGTCCTGGATGGCCGGATAGCTGGTCAGGTGTTTCGACTCCGCAATGCCCGCATCGATCAGGGGCCAGGGCCCATGGCAGATGGCTGCGATCGCCTTGTCGGCGTCGTCGAATTCCTTGATGAAGGCGATCGCCGCAGGATCCTGCCGCAAGCGCTTCGGATTCTCCTCGCCGCCCGGCAGCAGCAGGGCGTCGAAATCCTTTACCCTGGCGTCCGCCAGGTTCAGTTCCACCTTGAATTTGTCGCCCGGCTGGTCGTGGTTCATGCCCTGCACGTCCTCGCCTGCCGCCTTCGGCGAAACCAGGGTGACCTTGACACCTTTCTCCTCGAGAAAACTGCGCGGCGCGGTGTATTCGATTTGCTCGACGCCGTCGGTCATCAACACCGCGACCCGCCTGCCGATCAGGTCCTTCTCGCTCACCAGGTCCAGGTGATCGCCCGCATTCACACTATTCTCCATATGCCCTCCTGTCTGGTTCGTTCGCTTGTCGGGTCGATTGTAGGTCGCCCACCAGGCAGGCGTCGCGCGGATGACGGGCGCGCGCATCTAGGGAAGCAGGTAGCAGACGTCGTCGCGGTCGCGCTGGTCGCGGCGCGTGCACAGGAAACCGTCGAGCCCGAGCCGCACCGTGCCGTCCAGGCTGGCGCCGTCCACCTCGTCGCCGCGCAGCACGACCTGCAGTTCGCGATATGGAACTTCGATGGCAAAGCGCTCGAGCAGCGCCGCCAGCGCGCGGGCCCCGCTTGCCCCCGGCAGGAAACGCTCGAACACGGTCGAGGACACCGGCCCCACGCGGATACGGATTCCCAGTTCCGGCCGCAGCAGCCGCTCGCCGAGCGTGGCGCCGAGGCCGACCTCGCAGTTGTTCTCCCCCAGCCGGCTGCGTTCACGCACACCTAGCGGGTCCCAGCGGCCCGCGAACTGCTCCACCGTGACCGGTACCTCCAGGTACTCGCCCAGCACGCCGGCGATCAGGTGCGCGGGTACCACACGGCTGCGCAGCTGGGCGGCAAAATAGGCCAGGCTTTCGAAGGCCAGTCCGGTGTCCGGCTGCCCTCGCCCCCCCTGCTGCCAGCCGGCGCCGGCCAGCGCGGCGAGCTGGGCCAGGAAACGGTCGAGGTTGTGCTCGTCCGGCCCGCCGCGCACGCGGTACTTGCGCCAGGCGCGGTAGAACAGCGCCACCTGGCGGCTGGAAAAGGCATCGTAGAAAGCGCGCGGCCCCTCGTCGCGGGTGTCGTGCTCCCAGCCGGCGATCCGTTCCGTGTAATGCAGCGGCAGCGCGCCGTGCACGCCCAGCAGGCCCATCACCGCCGTGCGCACCTGCAGGCGCATCGCGCCCTCCCCCGCGTCGACGAAGCCCAGCGATTCGATCTCGCTCGACGGGAAGGCCAGCGACAGGCTGTTCTCGAAGCGGATCGCCGTTTCCGGCGACAGGCCGTAGCGGCGCAGCCAGCGCGACAGCAGGCGGATCGCCTGGAACAGTTCGTAGCGCCAGGGTTCGGCCAGCAGATGATCGATGCCGCCCGTGCTGCTCCCCACACTCACACCAGCGTCAGGTTGCCGTTGCGCGGCTCGCATCGCAGGAGCTCCCTGTCGGTGTGGGCCGAGCGCACCACGAGCCGCGTGAAACTGTTGACGTGCACGTACAGGCCGAGGAAGCGGTTCACCACTTCGGCGAACACATACAGGCTGCTGCCGGCAAAAGCCTCGTCGTCCACGGTCATGCGGACCTCCAGCCCGTGCACCAGGGTCGCGCCGATCCGGGTGCGCATCCAGGCCGTCGACGGCAGGGTTTCCATGGCGGCGATGCCGGCGATCTGGCGCTGGGTTGCCGCCGAGCGCGACAGGTCGTACAGGGTCAGCACTTCGCGGAAGGCGTCCAGGTCGCCCAGCGAGCGGTGGTTGAGCGCAAGCTGGGCCACCAGGCGCCAGTGTGCGCCGCCCGAGGACGGGAAGCTGTGCGGCAGCGTCGGCCGGCGCAGCAGGTGGATCGGCAGTCCGCCGGTCGCCGTTTCCGTGCCAAGGTCGCCGCCGGGCGCGCCGAAGCCGACCGTGGCCGCATGCGCGCCATTGGTGCAGGTCAAGTCGATCGAGGCCACGCACTGCTCGTCCGGGGACAGCGACATGCCGGCATCGGTGAAGCCGATCTTCATGCGCTGGCGCTGCAGGCCGCGGTCGTCGCGGCGCGCGAACCAGTAGCGATCGCGCAGTTCGCCCCCTTCGCCATGGCGCAGGCCGTAGTACGGCCGGTAGGCCGCCGACTGCACCCTGCCCTCGGCCGTGCGCAGCACCTCCACCCGGTCGATGCTGTAGACCTCCACGTCGTCTTCGTGGCGTCCCGGCGCCACGTCGTACATCGCGGTGCGGTGCGTGATGCGCACCGGCATGGCCGCCTGGTGGAACAGGTTGACCACCGGCGCACAGCCCGGCACCAGGTGCGAGGCGCCCAGGGTCGCCAACAGGCGCGCGGCGCCGCTGTCCCCGTGCAGGCCGCCGACGACCAGGTGCAGCGTGAAGCGGTGCGCGGCCGCCGGCAGCATGGGCGCCAGCTTGCCCAGGTCGATGTCGATGAAATGGAATTTTTCCGGGAAGGCGAAGTATTCGCTCAGCAGGCGGTAGGCGGCGTGTTCGCTGGGGCGCAGCGGCACCAGCGCATCGTCGTCGCCGAAGCCGCCCAGCGCCAGCGGCGCGCCCTCGAGCTGGCGCCACGGCCCGCCGTCACCGATGTCGAGATAGCTGGCCCCCACGTGCATGAACAGGGTGTCGATCAGGGCCGCCGTCAGCAGCGGATCGGCGTCGACGTACAGGCGCAGGCGCGGCATGCCGAGCTGGCGCAGCAGGCGCGCCGGCGCCGCGCTCTCGATGGTGATGGCCACCTGCCCGGTGGCCCGGGCCGGCAAGCGCACATGGGTGGGCGCATGCACCACCGGTTCGTAGCGAGCCCGCGCCACCCCGACCGGCGCCAGCACCAGGGAACTGGCCGTGCGGAAGCGGCAGGCCGTGCCCTTGCCGTGCAGGGCGCTCATTTCGGTGCCGCGCGGGACGGTCTGCAGCTGTTCGGGCTTGCCGCTCGGCTGGAGCCCGTGTTCGCTGCTGCTGTGGCCGATCCTGGCGATCGAGCAGGACGGTATGCCCTGCAGGAAGGTGGGATACAGGCTGCCGAGCAGGGCTTCGGTGAACTCGGGATAGTCGTCGTCGAGCTTGCGCGCGGTGCGCGCATTGAGCAGTGCGCAGGCCTGGACCAGGCGCCGGATGTGCGGGTCTTCCGTGCCTTCGGCGCCGATGCCCAGTTCGCCGGCCAGGCGCGGGTACTGGTGCGCCAGCTCGCGCCCGACCGTGTTCAGGTAGACCAGTTCACGCTCGTAGTACGGCAACAGCTCTTCCATGGCGCTCTCCTCTCGCAGCGTTAACGGTCCTGCACTTTCGAGCGCGAGACCTTGCGCCCAATCAAGAACGGAAGAGCAGTATCTATCTGGCATGCATGAGAGCGGCAATCCGAGGCGGGCTCGTCACTTCAACAGTAGAATGGAGGGCTTCCCGTATCGCCAGACATCCGCCATGACCGCCACCGTTTCCTCCGCCGCCGCATCGCCGGTCCGTCTTGAGATCGCCACCCTGTGGCGCCTGTCCTGGCCAATGCTGGTCGGGCAGCTGGCGACGGTGGGCATGGGCGTGGCCGATGTGGCGATGACCGGGCACGTGAGCGCCGAGGAACTGGCGGCCGTCTCGCTCGGCACCTCGGTCTGGTCGATCGTGCTGGTCACCGTCATGGGCACGATGATGGCGATCAACACGGTCGTGGCCCACGAAGTCGGCGCGGCGCGCTACGGCCAGGTCCCGCACTCGGTGCGCCAGGCGCTGTGGAAAGGCCTGCTGGTCGGCCTGCTTGCCATGCTGTTCGCCAACCTGTGCACGCTGCTGTTCGACCACGTGGGGCTGGACCGGGACGTGGCCGAGCGCGCCGCCATGTACCTGCACGTGGTCAGTCTCGGCATGCCCGCGTTTGCCTGCTACCGCGCCTTGTACGGCTACAGCACCAGCATCAACCAGACCAAGCCGATCATGTGGATCGCGATCATTGGCTTCATCTTCAATGTCTTTGGCAACTGGGTGCTGGTGTATGGCAAGCTGGGGTTCCCGCAACTCGGCGCGGTTGGCTGCGCCGTCGCGACAGCCGCAGGCCTGTGGCTGATGCTGGGCGCCATGATCGTCTGGATCAGGCATGCGCCGGCCTACCGCATGACCTATCCCTTCACCGGCTGGGAAGGTCCTGACTGGAAGGAAATCGGCGCGATGCTGCGCCTCGGCCTGCCGATCGGCGTGACCTACTTTGCCGAAGTCAGCGCTTTTGGCCTGATCAGCTTGCTGGTGGCGCGCTTCGGCGTGGTGGCCGTGTCCTCGCACCAGGTCGCACTGAACTTCGCCTCGCTCGTGTTCATGGTGCCGCTCAGTTTCTCGATCGGCATGATGACCCGGGTCGGCCAGGCCATGGGCGAAGGCAATCCGGTGCGCGCCCGCTTCGTCGGCTGGGTCGGCGTCGGCATGTCGGTGGCGGTAGGCGCGCTGTCGGCGATCTTCATCGCCATCTTCCGCTGGGAGATCGCGGCTGCCTATACGTCCGACCCGGCAGTGCAGGCCGCCTGCGCCCACCTGCTGCTGTTCGCGGCCCTGTTCCAGCTGTCGGACGCCACCCAGGTGGCCACCGCTTCGGCCATCCGCGGCTACCAGGTAACGCGTCCGCCGATGATCATCCAGCTGCTCGCCTTCTGGGGCGTGTCGCTGCCGCTCGGCTGCATCCTGGGGCTGGCGCCGAGCTGGTTCCCCTGGACGCCGGCGGCGCCGATGTCGACCACCGGCTTCTGGATCGGCCTGGTCGTGGCGCTGACCGTGGCAGCCGTCCTGCTCACCTGGTCGTTCGAGAAACTGGCGCGCCAGCGCATCCGCGCAGGGGAAAGCGGCAAGGGGTCGGCACAGTCCTTGATACATACCTGATACAGCTTTTGGGCGGCGACTCTGGTATCGTTCCGCAGTTGTCACAAATTAATTTACTCCAGAGACATACCATGCGCCCTTCCCTGCTCCTCACGGCTGCTCTCGCGGCCACCCTCGCCGCCGCTCCCGCAACGGCCGACCGCCTGACGCTGGACCGCATCTATGGCGACCCGGCCCTGGCCGGCGCCAGCGTGAAGAACCTGCGCGTCTCGCCGGACGGCGAACGCGTCACCTTCCTGCGCGGCCGTGCCGACAACCAGTACCAGCAGGACCTGTGGGAATACAACATGAAGACCAAGAGCACCCAGCGCCTGGTCGATTCCAAGCGCCTGGTGCCGAACGAGGAGCTGTCGCTGGAGGAAAAGGCGCGCCGCGAACGCGCCCGCACCGCCGGCCTGTCGGGCATCATCAGCTATTACTGGTCGCCGGACGGCAAGCAGCTGCTGGTGCCGATCGGCGGCGACCTGTTCCTGGTCGACGCGTCGAAACCGGATGCCCCGCGCAAGGTCGCCTCGGGCAACGTCACCGATCCGAAGATTTCGCCGAAGGGCCGCTACGTCTCCTTCGTGCGCAACCAGAACCTGGTCGTGATCGACCTGCAGACCGGCGCCGAGCGCCAGCTGACCACCGATGGCAAAGGCACTATCCACAACGGCGAGGCGGAATTCGTCGCGCAGGAAGAGATGGACCAGCACACCGGATACTACTGGGCGCCGGACGATTCCGCGATCGCCTACCGCCGCTATGACGAAAAACCGGTCCCGGTGGCGCGCCGCTTCGAGATCTTCGCCGACCGCACCGAAGTGATCGACCAGCACTACCCGGCCGCGGGCGATCCGAACGTGCTGATCGAGCTGATGATGGTCAACCCGGCCACCGGCCAGCAGCGGAGAATCGACCTGGGCCCGGAGAAAGACATCTACCTGGTGCGCGCCGACTTCAGCGCCGACGCCAAGACCCTGGTCTACCAGCGCCAGTCGCGCGACCAGAAGCGCCTCGACCTGATCGCCGTGGACGTGGACACCCTGGCGCAGCGCCCGCTCCTCTCCGAGACCTCGAAGACCTGGGTCGAGATCCACAACGACCTGCGTTTCCTGAAGAGCAAGAAGGCCTTCATCTGGGCTTCCGAGCGCAGCGGCCGCAAGCACCTCTACCTGTACGGCCTGGACGGCCAACTTCAGTACCCGCTCTCTACGGGCGAATGGGGCGTGGACAACATCCTGGCGGTGGACGAGGCCGGCGGCCGCGTCTACATCTCGTCGGGCAAGGACGCGATCATCGACAAGCAGACCTATGCGCTCAAGCTGGACGGCAGCAATGCCGCCAAGCCGGACCGCATCACCAGCGGCGAAGGCTGGCACGAGGCTGCGTTCGCCAGCAACGGCAAGATCTTCGTCGACACCTACTCGAACCCGAAGACCCCGCCGCAAGTGTCGATCCGCCGCGCCGACGGCACGATGGTGGAATGGCTCGAGAAGAACGAGCTGAACGCAAACCACCCCTACGCCAAGTACATCTCGGACCACCTGGCGACCGAATACGGCACGCTGAAGGCCAAGGACGGCCAGCTACTGCACTATTCGATCATCAAGCCGGCCGGCTTCGATGCGAACAAGCGCTACCCGGTCTTCCTGTTCACCTACGGCGGCCCGCACTCGCAGCGCGTGACCCGCGCCTGGGGCAATTATTTTGACCAGTACATGGCGCAGCAAGGCTTCGTGGTATTCCGCCTGGATAACCGCGGCTCGGGCCGCCGCGAGCGCGCCTTCACCGACGCCCTCTACAACAACCTGGGCAAGGTCGAGGTCGAAGACCAGCTGGTGGGCGTCGACTGGCTGGCCCAGCAGTCATTCGTGGATCCGAAGCGCATCGGCGTGTTCGGCTGGAGCTACGGCGGCTTCATGACCCTGCGCCTGCTGGCCGCGGCATCGGACAAGATCGCGATGGGCGTGTCGGTGGCGCCGGTCACCGACTGGGCGCTGTACGACACCCACTACACCGAGCGCTACGTCGGCGGCACGCCGAAGTCCGACCCGAAGGCCTACGAGCGCAGCGGCGTGTTCGCGCACCTGGACGGCCTGAAGTCGCCGCTGCTGCTGATCCACGGCATGGCCGACGACAACGTGCTGTTCTCCAACACCACCCGCCTGATCGACGAGCTGGTCAAGCGCAACGTGCAGTTCGACCTGATGACCTATCCGGGCGCCAAGCACGGCATTTCGGGCAAGGTCAACCAGCGTCACGTGTATGGCTTGATCGAGGCGTTCTACAAGAAGAACCTGGGTGGGACGGCGGCGAAGTAAGCTGCGTGTCGTGCCAAGTGCAAGCAGCCGCCTGTTGGGCGGCTGTTTTTTTGGGCCGCGTAAACGACGACAGCCGCCCTCGGGCGGCTGTTCGCGAAACGTAGAAACGAATCAGTGCGGGCGGCGGCGCGCAGCGTCGTCCAGCTTGTCTTCCACTTTTTCCTGTGCATCGCCCATCGTCTTCTGGGTCTTGCCTTCGACTTTGCTTGCTTTGCCCTTGGCTTCCTGCGTCGGGCTGTCGATCGCATCACCGAATTCTTCTTGGATCTTGCCACCGATTTCTTTCAGTTTACCTTCAACTTGATTTTTGTTAATCATGGTCTTCTCCTTGATTTGACATGCCCGGATGGCCATGCATGGGTACAGAATACGGCAGCGTCGACACCGTTTCTGTTCGCATCCTCACATTGCACAAATGTCAGCATTCGCGCGACATTTTGCCGCTGCGAATGCTAGTCTTTTGTCAACGCGGCACTGCCGCCCACCGGGGACTGCGATGACCGAACAAGATCAAGAACATGCTTCCGACCCGCCGCAAACCCAGCGCCGCCTGGCCAAGCGCGTCAGTATGATCAACGGCCTGGCCATCCTGTTCGTGGCCCTGGCCGCCGCCGTCGTGCTGGCCGCCGATGCGCTGCTGCTGGTCTTCGCCTGCATCCTGTGCGCGATCCTCCTGTACAAGCTGAGCGAGATCCTGGCGCGGCGCCTGCACATGAACCGGAGGGTCGCGCTGGCCATCGTTGTCCTGCTGCTGGCAGCCATCATCGGCCTCGGCGGCTGGGCCATGGCGCCGCAAATCGCCGAGCAATCGAGCAAGCTGGCAAAGGAAATCCCGGCCGCCGTCGAACGCCTCCAGAGCGCCGTGCAGCAGCTTCCGCTGCTCAAGCGTGTGGCCGCCGAGCTGCCGCCGCCGGATCAGATCGTCAAACAGATGGGCAATATGGTGCCGAACGCCGGGCTGTTCTTCGGCGGCGTGCTGGGCACGATCGGCAACGTGGTCATCATCATTTTCGTCGGCATCTATTTCGCCACCTCGCCGCACCTGTATACGAACGGCGCGATCAGGCTGGTACCGCCAAGCAAGCGCCCGCGCGCCAGGGAAGTGCAGCGTGAACTCGGGCATACGCTGGCAAGCTGGCTGCTCGGCAAGGCAGCCTCGATGTTGATCGTCGGCATTGTCACCGCGGCCGGCTTGAGCATGCTGGGTGTGCCCCTCGCCCTCATCCTGGGCATCATTGCCGGCCTGCTCGATTTCATTCCCTACCTGGGTCCGATCATGGCCGGGATACCGGCCGTGCTGCTGGCGCTGTCGGTCAGCCCGGACCTGGCCTTGTACACTGCCTTGCTGTTCGTCGGCATCCAGCTGGTCGAAGGCTATGTGCTGCAGCCGCTGATCGAGGCAAGGGCGGTCGACCTGCCGCCGGCCCTGGTAGTCGTCATGCAGCTGGTCTTCGGCACCCTGTTCGGCTTCGCCGGCGTGGCGCTGGCCACGCCGCTGGCAGCCGGGCTGGCGGTGCTGGTCAAGATGCTGTACGTCGAAGACGTGCTGGGCGACCGGCCTGCGCAACAGCGAAGTTCAGGCTAGAGGCCCATGACGAAAAAGCCGCGCAGTGCGCGGCTTTTTCATTCCAGGCGGCAGGGCTCAGCGGTTTCCTTTGAAGATATCCTTCACGTCACCTGCCTTTTCCTGCACCTTGCCTTCGACCTGGTTCGACACGCCTTCGCGCTGGGTCTGGCGGTTGCCGACGGCTTCGCCGACTTTCTCCTGGACCTTGCCGCCGATGTCCTTGGCCTTGCCCTTGATTTGATCGTCGTTCATCTCAGTCACCTCGTCTGTTCGTGGAGCGAGGTCCCACCTTAGGCCTGATCCTCCTGCAATTCTGTGCGCCAGTTAACACACGGGCTTGCGCCAGACGCTGGCCAGCCAGGGCTGCTGTTCACGCGGCAAGCCGGCCGGACGGTAGTAGTGATGCAATGGAGTAAAACCTGCCCCGGTCAGGTAGCGTTCCCAGGCGTCATAGTCGTGGTAGCTGCCGTAACGGGGACCGTTCCAGCCTTCGCGGTTGTCGCCGCGCGGGTTGGAGCTGAACAGGACACCGCCCGGCTTCAGGCTGCCATGCAGCTGGGCCAGCACGCCCGGCAGCGCGGCGCTGGGCACGTGGAACAGGGAGGCGTTCGCGTAGATACCGTCGAAGATGGCGGGCGGCAGGTCCAGGTGCAGGAAGTCCTGGCGCCAGACCTCGCAGCCGCTGTATGTTCTCGCCATCTCGACGAAGCGGTCGCTGCCGTCCAGGCCGATGGCCTGGTGGCCGAGCGCGCTGAAGGTCTTGAGGTCGCGGCCCGGGCCGCAGCCAAGGTCGAGGATGGTCCAGGGCGCGGGAGCCTCGATCGCCGTCAACAGGGCGTCGATGTTCTGGCTGACGTCGTGGTCGATGGTGCCGGCAAAGAAGGCATCGGCGGTCTGGTCGTAATGGGCCAGGGTGCGGCGGGAGATGTCGTCGGTGTCCATGACGGCATTATCCGTCAATGCGCGATGCGGGCGGGCGCAATCCGCGCGCCCGCATCGCGCCATCGTTTACCAGACGCGCACGCGCTGCTCCGGCGCCAGGTACAGCTTCTGCCCCGGCTGCACCTCGAAGGCCTGGTACCAGGGGTCCAGGTTGCGCACGGTATAGGTGCGGTACTGGCCCGGCGCGTGGCCGTCGGTCAGCACGGTGCGGCGCATCGATGTTTCGCGCATCTTGGTGCGCCAGGCTTGCGCGAAGCCGGTGAAGAAGGCGCGGTCGGCCTCGGGGCCGCTCCCCTTGCCTCCCGGCGAGGCCTTGAACGCGTCGTAGGCCGCGGCCAGACCGGCCAGGTCGGACAGGTTCTCGCTCAGCGTCAGCTGGCCGTTGACGGCCAGGTCCTCGAAGGGCTTGTAGGCGTTGTACTGCTCCACCAGTTTCTGCGAGGCCTGCTTGAAGTGGGCCAGGTCTTCCTTGGTCCACCAGTCGCGCAGGCGGCCCTGGGCGTCGAACTGGGCGCCCATGTCGTCGAAGCTGTGGCTGATCTCGTGGCCGATCACCGAGCCGATCGCGCCATAGTTCTGCGCGCCCGAGGCCTTCGGGTCATAGAACGGCGGCTGCAGGATCGCGGCCGGGAAGTTCATGGCGTTCTGCAGCGGCAGGTTGACCGCGTTCACCAGTTGCGGCGGCATATGCCATTCGGTCTTCTTCGGCTTCTGCTTGAGCTTGGCGAGCTGCTGGCCGTAGTGGAATTCCTGCGCGCGCAGCACGTTGCCCAGCGCGTCCGTCGGCGACACCTGCAGGCCGTCGTACGACTTCCAGGTATCCGGATAGCCCACGCCCACATACATGGTGCGCACCTTTTCCTTGGCCTGGGCGCGGGTCGACGGCGCCATCCAGTCGAGCTTGTCGATGCGGTGCTCGAAGGCGGTCTTGATGTCGGCAACCATCTTGAGGATGCGCGCCTTGTCCTCGGCCGGGAAGTACCTGGCGACGTACATCTTGCCGACCGCTTCGTCCATCGCGCCATTGGTGGCGGCCAGCGCGCGCTTCCAGCGCGGCGACTGCTGCGGCGAGCCCGTCAGGCCCTTGCCGTAGAACTCGAAGCGCAGGTCGGAATACGCCTTCGGCAGCGTGCCGGCGAACTGGTTCAGGCTGTGGAAGCCCAGGTAATCCTTCCAGGTGGCCAGGTCGGTGGCCGCCACCTGTTCGGCCGCGCCCTTGAGCGCGCCCGGGTGGTAGGCGATGAAGCGGTCTTGCCTGTCGAGGCGCGCGCCCTTCATGAAGGCGTTCCAGTCCATGCCCGGCGCCTTGGCGGCGAAATCCTTCATGGTCCAGGGATTGTTGGCCTTCTGAATGTCGGCCGACTCTTCGCGCGAAGCATGGCTCCTGGCCAGCTCGGTCTCCAGCGCGAAGATCCTGGCCGCGCGCTGTTCGACATTGTCGAGGCCGGCAAGCTTGAGCATGGCGGCGATGTAGGCCTGGTACTTGGTGCGCAGCTCGGCCATCTTCGGGCTGTCGTCGAGGTAGTAGGCGCGGTCCGGCAGCCCGATGCCGCCCTGCAGCAGGTAAGGCAGGTTGCGCGACGGGTCGGTCAGGCCCTGGTTGATCCACACGCCGAACAGGTTCGGCGTATTGAAATTGGTGGCGTTCAGCGGGTCGACGTCGGCGCGCAGGAATTCGCCCAGCACGCGCGACAGGGCCGCGCGGTCCTTGATCATCTCGATCTTCGCCAGGCGCGGCTTGAGCGAGGCCAGGCCGGCGGATTCGATCGCCGCCTCGTTCATCCAGGCCTTGTAGAAGTCGGCCGCCTTGCGGGCGTCAAGGCTGGCGTTCTTGCTGGTCCCCGCTTCCTCGACCAGCTTGACGATGCGTGCATTGGTCTCCTCGGCCAGGGCATACAAGGCGCCCCAGGCGCCGCGGTCCGCGGGAATCTCGGTCTTGGCCATCCACTCGCCATTGGCATAGGCGTAGAAATCGTCGCCCGGCAGCACGGCGGCGGCGGGCTTGGCAGCCGAAACCGGCGCGGCGGCCTGGCCGGCCGCGTGTGCCGGAGCCAGGGCGAATGCGCCGCACAGTGCGAGCGCGATAGCGGTCTTGTTGGAGGTCCAGCTGGTTTTCATGGCTTCCCTTCTTTGATGGGTGGTATTCGGGGGTTCTGTTATTGCAGGGCGGCGCGCACCTGCGGCAGCAGGCGCGCCTTCTGGGCGGCGCGGATGCGCACGCCGTTGCCGACGCGTTCGCCTTCGACAGCGCCGTCCGCGCCGAAGTTCTTGCGCATGTAGTCTTCCATCATCTCCGCATGCTTCGGATCGGCGGACGAGGAGACGATGCCGGCGAACAGGCTGTTGCGGCCGAGCGCCTCCATGTTGTCCAGCAGCGCGTCGCGGTGGGCGACGGCGAAGTTCCAGGTCTGGTCGAGGTGTACGCCGGCGACGCCGCCGAGGATATAGGGCACCAGGTCGGGCGGGGTCTGCGGCGACAGGAGCGATTGCAGGGTGCGCGCGGCCAGTGCCGGATCCTGGGCGCTGGTGAGCGCGCGGCCGAAGCGGTTGCGCTCCTCGCTGGTGGGGGCGTTGGCGGTGCGGGCGGCCAGGGCGTCGTAGGTGGCGGCGTCGGCATAGCGGCCGGCGGTGCTCATCACGAAATCGATCATGGCGGGCGTCACCGAGCCCGGGTCCGCCAGGAAGCGCGCGAAGCGCGCCTTGCCCTCCGCGATCGCCTGCGGATCGCCGGCGCGCGCCAGCGCGGTGGCCAGCAGGCCGCGCAGCTGGCCTTCCTCGACCGTCTCGCCCGGTTTCTCGTCCCAGCCGAGCTGGTCGAGCTTCGGGCGCGCGAAGTCGATCAGGAAGCGGCGGATCAGGGCCTGCTCCGGCTCGCCGCGCGCCAGCGTGTCGAGCGTGCGCAGGTTGCCCAGGATCGCGTCCCACACCGCCAGGCGCGGCTCGTCGCCGTACTTGCGCACCAGGTCCAGGTAGCCGTCCAGGCCCATGCGGCCGTTCGACGCGAAGCTCCAGGTGTCGGAGAGCAGCTTCAGGCGGGTGCTGTCCGGCAGGCGCGGCGCCTGCTCGGCCAGCGCGCGGAAGCTGGCCGGGTCGTACTGCACGCGGAAGTAGCCGACGCTGTGCGGGTCCACCACCAGCGCGCCTTCGCAGCTGGCCTGGGTGATCGTGGTGCTGGGACCGGACAGCAGGGTCGTCCAGGCCTTGCCGTTCACCGTGCCGACCTGCAGCGGCACGCTCCACACGCGCTTTTCCTTCGGCGGCTCGTCGAGGCGGTACTGCTCCTGCGACAGGGTCACCTTGCGCTTGCCGTCCTCGCACACCCCCTCGACGCGAATCAGGGGGAAGCCCGGCTGCAGGGTCCATTCCGAAGCCAGCTTCTCGACCGGCTTGCCGGAGGCCTTTTCCAGCGCCGCCCACAGGTCGCGCGAGGTGGTGTTCGAATACTGGTGCTTCGCCATGTAGGCGCGGATGCCCTTGCGGAACGGCTCCTCGCCCAGGTAGGCCTCGAGCATGCGCAGGAAGGCCTGGCCCTTCAGGTAGGTGATGGCATCAAAAGCGGCGGCGGCCTGCTCTTCGGTCTCGATCGGGGTCTGGATCGGGTGCGTGGTCTTGCGCGCGTCCAGGTTCATTACGTATTCGCGCTCGGCCATGCCCTCCAGGTAGGGGCGCCATTCGGGGTGGAAATGCTGGGTCGCCTTGGCCGCCATCCATGAGGCGAAGCCTTCGTTGAGCCACAGGTTGTCCCACCAGGCCATGGTGACCAGGTTGCCGAACCACTGGTGCGCGATCTCGTGCGCATTGATGTTGAACGTGAAGCGCTTGACCCGCTCCGGACTCTTCTTCGGGTCGTACAGCAGGGTCGGTTCGTTATAGACCACCGCCCCCCAGTTCTCCATGGCGCCGTTGAAGCCGCCCGGAATGGCGATCTGGTCCAGCTTGGGCAAGGGGTACGGGATGCCGAAATAGTTATTGAAGTAACGCAGCAGGTCGCGCGACGCCTCCAGCGGGAAAGTGGCGGAACCGAGCTTGCCCTCGGTGGTCACGATGCCGATGTCGACCCCGTCCTGCCTGGCGGACAAGCGCTCCATCTCGCCGGCCACCAGCACCACCAGGTAGCTCGGCATCTTCGGCGTGTTGCCGAAGCTGATGCGCTGCATGCCGCCTGCGAGCTCTTCGCGCTTTTCGATCGGGGTGGTCGAATAGGCCTTGAAGTTGCCCGGCACGTCGACGGTGAGCTTGAAGCGGGCGCGAAAGGCCGGCTCGTCCCAGGTCGGGAGCATGCGGCGGGCATCGGTCGGCGCCATCGTGGTGGCGATCAGCTTCTTTTCCTTGCCTCCGGCCTTGTAGTTCACGTAGAACAGGCCGCGCCCTTCGCGGTTGATCTGGCCGCGGAACTGCAGCGCCAGCGCGTATCTACCCGGCGCCAGCGGCTGGGCCAGCTTGAAGCGCAAGGTCTGCTGCGCCTTGTCGAGGATGGGGTCGAGCCCCAGCGTGCCGATGCCTTTGCCGGACAGCGAGGCGGCATCGATCTGCATATTGTCGGCGTTGAGCATGATCAATGAGGTCGGACTCAAGACCTCGATCTCGACCGTCTGCGTTCCGCGGAAGGTATTGGCGGCGATGTCCGGAATGATGTGGGCCGCATATTGCAGAGGCACCACGTCTTTCGGCAGCTTGCCCGGCGTGGCGGCAAAGGAAAACGGCGCTTCGGCCTGCGCCGTGGCAGCGCCCAGCGCGAATGCGACGGCCGCGGCGGCCCTGGTCGCCCGCGCGACTGGCATGTCTCTCATACACTCTCTCTCGAATCTGTTTTTATCTGTTTTGGTCTGCTTTATCCATACGGGTGCCTGCGCTCCATGGCGCAAGGACCCAGCACGCACTGTAGGAAAGCCGGGCGCGGCCTGCCGCCGGATTGCGACAGACTGCAAAAAACGGGGCCAGACTGCGCAAAACGGGGAACGGCGGGCGCATTCTGCCGCATGCAGGACGGGTGGAACATGCGTAAATTGCAACACTTCTCCCGGCCCACAATATTTTTAAATTTTTTTTAAAAACCCCCTAAAGTTCCCGAAAGCCCATCCGTAAACGTCTTAGATACCCGGCAATCCGGCCGGCGAGCGATCCTGGTGCCCCACATGACCCCGAACGACGTCCTCTCGATGTATGAAAACCTTGCCGGCATCACCGGCCAGATGAAGGGCGCCGCCCAGGCCGGCGACTGGACCGGTTTCGACAGGCTGAACGTGCAGGCCAGCGTGGCCGCCGGCGCCGCGATCGGCGGCGTGCCGGCGCTGGATGGCGCCAAGCGCCAGCGCAAGATCGACCTGCTCAAGCAACTGATGGCCAACGACCGCGCGATCCGCGACGTGACTGACCCGTGGATGGGGCAGCTGGACCGTGCGCTGTGCGCACACTGATCCGGCCGCGTCCGGATCGACCCGACGAAGGCGCCTGAGGGCGCCTTTTTTGTTGCCTGTGGAAGCTGCCCTACTCTTCCAGCCTGGACAGCTTGCCGAGGCAGCGTTTCTGGTAAGCGCTCAGCCCCTGCGCGACGGCTGGATCGTCCTCGGAGAGCAGCCCGGCGTCGATGAGCAGGCGCAGCCTGGCGAGGCGGTCGCCCTGTGCCAGCGCCTGCGCCAGGGCGGAGCCGCCGCCACTGGCGCTGCCTGCTCCCACGATCGCATCGGCCACGCTGCGCGGAAAATCCCAGTGCGTGGCAATCACGGCCGACAGCTGCCGGCTGCGCGCCAGCAATTCCACCCCGAACGCGCTCGACGCCGGCGCCCTGCCGTTCCGGCAGACCCGGTCGGCCAGCCGGAAGGCGACCACCAGGCCGACGTCCTGCATCAGCCCGGCAAGGCAGGATTCGAAGATGTCGGCCGCCAGCGCGGACGCCATCAGGCTGGCGGCCACCGCGGATTTTTCGGAATGGCTCCACACCAGCGGCGCCACCCGCCGCGCGACTCCGCTCTCGTGCATCTCGATCACCGGCCGGAAGGCGATCCGTGCGAGCAGCATGCGCAGCCCGTTCTGCCCCAGCAGCAGGATGGCGCCTTCCAGTGTCCTGATGGGTGTGACGGGACGGTAATAGGCGCTGTTCGCTTCGCGCAGCACTTCCGCCACCAGCACCACGTCCTCGGCCACCAGGCCGGACAGCTCGCCAGTGCTGACGCTGTCGTCGCCCATGCTGCGCAGCAGCCTGGGAATCAGTTCCGGCACGCGGGGCACGAGTTCGGCCGCGACGCCCGGGTTCTGCGCCAGCGTGCGCACCTGTTCCAGGATCAGGCGTTCGGTATCGGGCGCCGCATCGAAGCTGGCCGCTCGCACCAGCCAGCGGTAGTACAGGGCGTCGGTGTCGGCGCCGTCCGGGCCGGCGCCGCGTGCTTCCGCATCGTCCTGCGCAGGGGCGGCAGCTTCTCCACCGCCCAATAAACGGTTGATCCAATTTTTCATCGCTGTCCCGGGTCCATGCCGCAGGAGGATTGTAGCCCGCCAGGGGCCGCCGGGCCGGCACGCCAGGCAGGGCGCATGGACGACCGGCGCAGACCCGCGCACCGAGGGGCGAAAAAGACAAAAGCGCCCGCAGGCGCTTTTTGTTGTGCCCGAGCGACTGCTCGGCCACGGAATGGGGGAGAGCGAGCACCAGGTATCTCCTGGCGTCGCCTCTTGCCGGTTGCATCCGGCGTTCGCTGCCGCAGTTGGCACACGAACTGCTTCCGGACACAGGCGTTTCCTCAACGTCTGCCTGCTTTCCGCGCCACGCTATCGGTGGTGGCTGCGCCAGGCCTCTGTGCCGTCTGTGATCTCGCGACCACGAACCCAGTATAACGCAAATTCTAAAGTTGTGTAGACGACTCGTGCGCACGCTCATCCAGGGTCGGTTCGACCGCCGGCGCGGCGGCGGCGCCAGGCTTCAGGCGGGCCCTGAGGCGCGCCGCCAGCCCGACGCGGGGTTCGACGGGGCGCGCCCTGCCCCGCCTGCGACGCACGGCGACGGCCAGGGCGGCCAGCAAGGCCAGCACCCCGGCTGCGACGCCCGCCGGCAACCACGACGGCTCGTCCTTGGGCGGCGGCTCCGGCTTCTTCTGTTTCGGCTTGTGCACTTTCGCAGGCTGGGCCGCGGCAGCCGGTGCGGTCCCTGCCTCCAGCTGCAGCGCCCGCACCTTGTTCTCGAGCTGGCCCAGCTGCGCGCGCAGCATGGCGTTCTTCGCGTCCAGCACGGTGCAGGCGTCGGCCTCGCGTGCTGCCTGCGGGGCGCAGGATCCGCCGGCCGGGGCAGCGGCAGCGTCGGGCCCGGCGGGGGCGGCGCCGGGCTCCTTGCGCGGCGCGGTCGCCGGCTTCGGCGCCTGCGCGGCCGGATTGGCGGGCGCTGGCGGCTTCGGCCCTGGCTTCTGCGCGCGCGGGGGTTCCTGGCTCGGCCAGCGAATCGGCACCGGGACGGGTTCGGCCGCCCTGGCCACGACCGGAAGCGCCGCCGCGGCCGGGGCCGGCGCGGGATGCGGATCGGGCGCCAGCCACAAGGTGGCCAGCCGCACGCTGCGCTGGGCGCCGTCGACCAGTTCCAGGTACAGGTGCAGGTGTTCCGACTCCACCGGGCGCAGCGAGGTCACGTGCAGGAACTGGCGCCCGTCGCGCCGCATCACGCTCATGCTGAGCGTGGACAGCACCGCCGACATGCGCAGGTTGGCGCCGCGGTAGACGTTGGCATCGGCCAGGCGCACCTGGACCAGCGGGCCGGGATCTTCCAGCATGATCAGCTCGATGTCGGCCACCAGCGGCTGGCCAACAAAGGAGCGCACGCGCGGCTCGCCGAGCTCGGCCGCCTGGGCAGTCCAGGAGGCGGCGGCCAGCAGCGCGCAAGACAGTAGCAGTGGAAGGCGGCAAGCCATAGCGTGGAATAGTGAAGCCCGAACGTCATTATCGGACAATCGGCTAAACTCTTTAGTGAATAGCCAGGAAACCACAGGACCCATCATGGACAACAGGATTGAAAAAGACAGTTTCGGCCCGATCGAGGTACCGGCAGCGCGCCTCTGGGGCGCCCAGACCCAGCGTTCGCTGCACCATTTCCACATCTCGACCGAGCGCATGGCGCCGGAACTGGTCGCGGCCCTGGCACAGGTGAAGCGCGCCGCCGCCGCGGTCAACCGTTCGCTCGGCAAGCTGCCGCCCGATAAGGCCGAGGCCATCATGCGCGCCGCCGACGAGGTGCTCGAGGGCCATCACCCGGATGAATTCCCGCTGGCGGTGTGGCAGACCGGCTCCGGCACCCAGAGCAACATGAACATGAACGAGGTGCTGGCCAACCGCGGATCGGAGCTCCTGCAGGGCGAGCGCGGCGAGAAGCGCCTGCTGCACCCCAACGACCACGTCAACATGGGCCAGTCGTCGAACGACATCTTCCCGACCGCCATGCACGTGGCCGCCGCAACCGCCGTGGCCCAGAAGCTGCTGCCGGCGCTCGGCCAGCTGCGCGCCACCCTGCTGCGCAAGTCGCGCGACTTCGAATCGATCGTCAAGATCGGCCGCACCCACCTGCAGGACGCCACGCCGCTGACCCTGGGCCAGGAATTCTCCGGCTACGTGGCCCAGCTGGAATTTGCCGAGAGCGCGATCCGGTCCACCCTGCCCGGCCTGCTGCTGCTAGCCGCCGGCGGCACCGCGGTGGGCACCGGCCTGAACGCGCACCCGGATTTCGCGCCGCGCATCGCGGCCGAACTGAGCTCGCGCACCGCCCTCTCCTTCAAGAGCGCGCCCAACAAGTTCATGGCCCTGGCCGCGCACGACGCCCTGGTGTCGAGCCACGGCGCCCTCAAGACCCTGGCGACGGCCCTGATGAAGATCGCCAACGACATCCGCTGGATGGCCTCCGGCCCGCGCTCGGGCCTGGGCGAGATCATGATTCCCGAGAACGAACCGGGCAGCTCGATCATGCCCGGCAAGGTCAACCCGACCCAGTGCGAGGCGCTGACGATGCTGTGCTGCCAGGTATTCGGCAACGACGTGGCGATCACGGTCGGCGGCTCGCAGGGCAACTTCGAGCTGAACGTGTTCAAGCCCATGATCGCGCACAACTTCCTGCAGAGTGCACGTTTGCTGGCCGACGGCATGCGCTCGTTCGACGAACACTGCGCCCAGGGCATCGAGCCGAACCATGCGCGCATCGCCGAGCTGATGGAAAAATCGCTGATGCTGGTGACCGCACTGGCCCCGCACATCGGGTATGATCGCGCCGCGCAGATCGCCAAGACCGCATCGCACGAGGGCCTGACCCTGCGCCAGGCGGCGCTGCAATCCGGTTTCGTCACCGAGCAGCAGTTCGGGCAGTGGATCGTGCCGATCGACATGACCAGGCCGGACGCGGTCGAGTAAACCAACGGGCGCCGGTGGCGCCCGTTATAAGCCAAGGGCGCCCGTTGTGGGCGCCACTGGCGCCCACAACTCCCGAGGATAGCATGCAAAAAATAGTGTTCGATTTGACATCGGAATTCGTCGAGGTCAACCAGTTGCTGAAGCTGGTCGGCCTGGTCGACAGCGGCGGCGCCGGCAAGAACATGGTCGCCAGCGGCGCGGTGTCGGTCGACGGCAAGCAGGAGCTGCGCAAGACCGCGAAAATCCGCAGCGGCCAGACGGTGAGCATCGGCGACCTGCAGATTCGCGTCCAATAAAAGCAGGTCTTTTACTGAAAAAAAGTGGCGCAGAATGGCGGGCTTATGTTTGCGCCCTAACAAACAGAACGGGGCTTCCTTGTTTATATTTTAAGTCGTCAGGACCGACTTATATCAACCGGCCAAAGGTGAAGCAATGGAAACCCCACACCGCACCCAGTCCCAGGAGCAGCTCATCGGAGACCTGCGTCTCGTCATCGAGAATGCGGAAGAGCTGCTCAAGAACACCGACCACTACACCAGTGTGCTGTACCAGAATGCGCGCGCCAAGCTGGCGCTGGCGCTGGAAGCGGCCAACGAGGAGCTGGCGCGTTTCGAGGACGCCCAGCTCGAGCGCATGATGGCCGCCACCCGCGCCGCTAACGAGCGCTACTGCGACCGCACCGGCGAACAGCGCATCCTGCGCGCGTTCCACTGACATCCGCCGCGCCTCCTGCCGAGCACGCTCCGCTGAACCCTGCCCTTGAGTGTCCGGCGCCCGGCGCCCCTTAGCGCGCCCGAGGGTCCTGGCCGACCCCGTTCGCCGCGATCGCCGCCACCACGCCAAGCCTGAACCAGGCTTGCAGCATGGCGCCGATGCCCGGCGCCGCTTGTTCCTCCGGCGCGCTCCCCAGCGCGTCCAGTGCGGCATCGACCGCTTCGCCGAAGCTGGCGCCCGCCACCAGCCGCTCCAGGGCCGCCGCCTCCGCCGCCCCCACCTCCATCACCTCCACCCGCCATTCGCGCCGCACGACCAGGGCGGAGCAGGGTCGCTCGACCTGGGCCGGCAAGCCCGGGCCGCCCGGCTGGTGCGCCTGCCACAGGGCGGCGACGGCCCAGCGGCTGCGCAGCAGCGCCACGGACGGGTGCAGGGTGAAACGGGCGGAGTCGAGCGCTTCCGGGGACAGGACGGCCAGGGCGCCGAGCGCCGCCGGCTCCCGCTCCGGCGCCAGGTGGGCCAGGTGGACCGCCCATTCGAGCCGCGCCACGTCCGGCAGGTAGGGATAGGGCGCGGCCGGGCCGAAGCCCGCGAGGAAGTCCGCGAAACGCGCGCCGAAGGCGGCCAGGTCCGGGTCCCGCGAAGGCATGGCCTTGCCGTAGGCGCGCGCCAGGCCGGCGAAGAACTCCTCGCCGACCAGCTGGCGCAGCACCGGATACGCCTCGCCGAGGGCGCGTTCCCAGCCGGCAATCAGGTTGCCGCGATACAAGACCAGCCGCGCCAGTCCGCCTTCGCGCAGGAAAGGCTGCAGGGCGGCTTCCCGGCGGCCGTCGAACAGGGCCTCGCCGAAGCGCTGCTGGAGCGCGGCCAGGGCCTCGGCGGATGCCGCAGGGGGCACGGAGGCCCCCTCGCGCGCTGGAACGGCGGCCGGTATCGGGTAGGCCTGGGCGATGGCATCGGCCTTGGCCGCCTGGTCCACGAGCGCCTCGAGCGGCGGCAGGTCGGCATCCCATTCGACCAGCGCCGGCACCCGGCCGAAGCGTCGCAGCGCCGCACGGTACAAGTCCCAGACCGGCTCGGCCACTGCCGCACCGTGGTGGTCGACCAGGGCCAGCGGTGTTTCCAGGTGGCCGGCAAGGTGGATCTCGCCGACACTGCCCGGCGGCAGCGCGGCGATGGCTGCCAGCGCGTCTTCGCCGTGGTTGTGCTGGTTGACGTAGAGGTTATTGACGTCGAGCAAGATTCCGCAACCGGTGCGCCGCGCCAGCTCGGCCAGGAAGGCGGCTTCGCTCATGCTGTCCGCGCGAAAGCGCACATAGGTCGAGACGTTCTCGACCAGCAAGCGGCGCCGCAACAGGCCCTGCACGCGGTCGACCCGCTCGCACAGCAGCGCCAGCGTGGGCTCGTCCAGCGTCAGCGGCAACAGGTCGTTGAGCTGGCGGTCGGCCAGCGCGCCCCAGCTCAGGTGCTCGGAGACGAGGAAAGGGTCGAGGGCGTCGACCAGCGCACGCACGCGTTCCAGGTGGGCATCCGGGAAACCGCGCGCCGAGCCGAGTCCGAGGCCGACGCCGTGAAGGCTGAGCGGATAGTCGCGGCGCAGTTCGGCAAGGACGTGCCAGTCCCAGCCGGTCCGGGCCAGGTAATTTTCGCTGTGGACTTCGATGAAGCCGACCGCCGGACGCTCTGCGAGGAAGGCGCGGTAATGCGGCGCGCGCAGCCCCACGCCGGCGGCGTGCATGTCTTACTTCCTGGCTTCGGCGCTCTTGGCCGGCTCGGTCTGGTCCTGGGCGGGCCGGGGTTGCAGGGCCTTGCCTGCTTCCAGCGCACCGCCCAGCTTGGTGCAAGTGCCCTTGGCCACGAATTTCCATTCGTTCGGATCGTTATCGGCCTGGGCGGCGCCGGCGCAGCCGTGGGTGGCGGTGCCGCAATCGTTCTGGCCGGCCTTGGCCACGCCGTAGCAGGTTTCCTGGTCGGCCTTCGGCACGCCCATCTGGTCCTGGGCGGCGGCGTGGGCGCAAACGCCGGCAAGGGCTGCGGCGATCAGGGCGTGGCGGTGGGTCATGCGGGTACTCCTGGCAGGTGGAAGCCGCCAGTATTTATCAGGTGGGGGAAAGATGCAAGCCGGGGCGGCGCCGGCATGGCCCGCGCGCGCAGGGAGCCGGTTCGGCAGGACAGGGGGAAACGCCGGCTCAGGCCGTCGTGTTGATCTTGTTGCCCAGGTGCGGCGGCAGGTTAGCCGATTGCACGGATGGAATGGCCTCGATCAGCTGGGTGGCGGTCGCCTCCTGGATCTGCTGCGCTTTCTTGAAGACGGCGAGGCTCACTTCCTGGCGGTTGCCGGTTTCGGCGATGCTGGTGGATAGCTTGGCAATAGTGGACACATCCATGTGATTCTCCCATTGAGGCGTATCCACCCTTTACGGCAGGCTGCACAGGAACTTTAGGGTCGATTGCTAATTTTTCCGCATCCACGTGTCCAGCCACGCCAGCACCCCATCCGTATCATTCAGGTCCAGCCAGGGCGGCCCGCCCTGCCCTTCCGGCGGCGGCGCGTCGGCGGCCACCGCGACGATGTCCGCATCGTCCGGATACAGCGCCGGCTTGCCCAGGCTGGGACGGAACACCTCCAGCTTCGGGATGCGCTCCCATTTATAGCCTTCCACCAGAGTCAGGTCGGCCGGCGCCAGGCGGGCCAGGTGCTCGGCCAGCGCGGGCTCGTCGGCCCCGCGCAGCTCGCGCAGGATGGCGACGCGGTAGGGAGAGGCCAGCATCACTTCGGCAGCGCCCGCCATGCGCAGGCGCGCACTGTCCTTGTGCGGCGGCTCGAGCTCGACGTCGTGGTGGCTGTGCTTGATGACGTTGACGCGCAGTCCCTGCCCCACCAGCCGGGCGATCAGCACTTCCAGCAGCGAGGTCTTGCCGCTGCCGGACCAGCCGACCACGCCCAGCAGCAAGCCGTGGCGGGCCTCGCCTGGCGGCGCATCGAGCGGTTCAATACGCGACACGGTAGCGGTAGCCACGGAAATTCATGATCGCCGCTTTCGGCAACAGGCGCTCCAGCACCAGTCCGGGGGCGACTTCCTCGCCCTCGCGGCGCAGCATCTTGTCGACCAGCAGCAGGCGCTCGGCCGGGTTCGGTGAATAGATATAGCCGCCGAAGGCCACTTTCGGCAGCTCGCGCTGCACCGCTTCGGGCAGCGACTGGACCGGGCCGATGCTGTCCTCCGGCGCTGGAGGCGCCGGCGCCGCTGCCATGGGCGTGGCGCGCGGCGCATCGAGCACGGGCTCTGCAGGCTCCGAGCGGGGCTGTGCGCGCGGCGCCGCCTCGGCCACGCGGGACGGCGTGGGCGGCTTGGCCGGGGCCGGCAGCGCTTTCGGCTTGGCCGGCGCGGCCGGCGCTGGAACCGGCGCCTGGACGGCGACCGGCGCCGCAGTCGGCATGGCAGCAGCGGGCACTGCGGCAGCGGCCGGCGCCTGGACCTGGACTGCCTGCGACGGCACTGGCGCCGGCGCAGGCACTGGCGCTGGCTGGCGCAACAGGAACACCGCGCCGAGCGCCGCCACGATGGCGGCAGCGGCGATGCCGACCACCAGCGGATTGCGGCTGCCGGGCGTCACCGCCACCGTATAGGCCGGCGCCGGTGCATGGATGCTGGGAGCGTTGCCGAGCTGGCGCTCGGCCTGTGCCTTCTTGAGGGCTTCGAGGATGTACGACATCGTTATTTTCCGGTCGTCGCCCGGGCCAGCAGGCGCGGTTCCGGCACGCCGGAGAGCTGGTTGAGGCGCATGTAGGTGCGCGGCCCGGCCACGCCGTCCGCCTTCAGTTCCTGTGCGGCCTGGAAGCGGCGCAGCCATTCGCGCGTGGCGGCGTCGAGCGGAAGCGCGGCCTGCGGCGCCTGCGCTCCGTTCAGTCCGGCCAGGCGCGCGGCCAGCCAGTCGACGTCCGGGCCGCGGTCGCCCTCGGCCACGACTTCGCGAAAACCGCGCGGCATGCGCCAGAAGGTGGTGAACTCGCCGCCGAAGCGGGCCACGAAGGTGGCCAGGTCGATTTTTTCGCGCCGTGCGCCGGCGCTCAGGGTGACGCTGTTGCCGTCCAGCGCCGACAGCACGGCGTAGCCGGTACGCGGGCCGTCATGCAGCGTGACCACCGCCGGGCGGTCGAGCAGCCGCAGTTCGTACAGGCCGCCGCGCCCGGCGTGGCAGCGCAGGTCGCGGCGCAGCGCCGCCTCGCAGGGGTCGCCGGCTTCCAGCGGCTGGCCCCACAGCGCCGCCAGCTCGCGCAGCGCATTGGCCTGGTCGGCCTGCAGCGGCGGCACGCCCGCGGCAGCCGCGGGAGGCGCGCCCGCCATTGGCATGGCGCCGCCCGGCGCCGCCTGCGGGGGCGCGGCGGCCACCGCCGATGCCGGCGTCCGGACCGGCAGCACCTGCCAGGCGGCGGCGCTGAGCGCCACGGCCGCCAGCACGCCACCCGCAACGGCGGGCATGCGCAGGCGGCGCGGTCCGGGCGCTTCGCCGGCAAACACCTCGGCGGCCGCCTTCTTCAGGATCTGGCGCGTCACCTGCGGGCTGTTCTCGACGTAGGCTCCGAGCAGCGCACGGTCGCACAGCAGGTTGATGCGGCGCGGCACCCCGTGCGTCAGCCCATGGATCAGCGGCGTCAGGGCCGGCGGGAACGGCGTGCCGCCGGCGCCCGCCACCGCCAGCCGGTGCGCCACGTAGGCGCCGGTTTCAAGCTCCGACAGCGGCCCCAGGTGATAGCGTGCGATCACGCGCTGGGCCAGCTGCTCCAGTTCCGGACGGGCCAGCATGCCGCGCAGCTCCGGCTGGCCGATGAGGATGATCTGCAGCAGCTTGCGCTCGCTGGTTTCCAGGTTGGTCAGGAGGCGCAGCTGTTCCAGCACCTCGGCCGACAGGTTCTGCGCCTCGTCGATCACCAGCACGTTGTTCAGCCCCCGCGCATGCGAGGCCAGCAGGTAGCGGTTGATCGCATCGACGTAGCCCTTGATGCCCGGGGCGGCGCCATCGGCCGCCTGCAGTGCGGGGTGTAGCTCGACGTGTAGCTCGATGCGCAGCTCGTCGCACACGCTCTGCAGCAGCTCCTCGACGCTCAGGCGCGGGTTGAAGATGTAGGCCAGCCGGCAGTTCTCGGGAAGCTGCTCCATGAAGCAGCGGCACACCGTGGTCTTGCCGGCGCCGATCTCGCCCGTCAGCAGGACGAAGCCGCCGCCGCTGCCAATACCGTACAGCAAGTGCGCCAGCGCCTCGCGGTGCCGCTCGCTCATGAACAGGTAGCGCGGGTCCGGCGCGATCGAGAACGGCGCACCTTTCAGGTGAAAATAGTGGTTGTACATGGGCGACGGTGCCAGCAGTGGTCAAACAAATGAGCAGGCCAATGAACGCGCCGATGCGCGGCTAGCGGGCCGGCTGCGTCTTGAACTTCGCGCAATATATCTTGCTTTTGTCATTCATGTAAGCGATCGTGCTGCCCGTGTCTGACACGCGCAAAGGAAAGGCGGACGCATCCTGTGCCCGGAACGGGCCGCCGGCGACGCTGCGGGCCGCGCTTTCCAGTTCCTGCGGCGTGCTGCCGGTTACGGCCGCGATAAAGACCAGCTCGCTCGTGTCGTCGCTGACCATGACGTCGGTGACCTCCGCGCCCCACAGGCTGGCCTCGACACGGAACCAGTGGGCCCCGCCCTCGCGCTTGTAGGCCGGGCCGAAGGAAGCGGTGAGGTAATCGTGGAAATAGCGGTTGTCGAGGTGGCTGCGGCACAGCAGGGCGTTGCCGATCACCTGGCTGAAGGTCGACGGCATGGCCTGGGCCGGCAGGCTGGAGAGCAGCAAGCTGGCGAAGGATGCGGCGAAGGTCGTGGCAAAGGTCGTGCCAAAGGTCGTCCCAAACTTCGCGGCAGCCGCCGGGCGTGAGCGTCGCACGGCCGGCTACAGCCTGGACAGCCAGGCGCGGTTGGCCGCAATCTGGGCCCTGACCGCGGCCGGCAGGGCTTCGTAGCAGCCAGGGTGCTGCTTGAGCGCATGCTCGCGCACTTCCTTTTGCATGCCGTTGACGATAAAGACGTACACGGCCGCCCCGTCCTCGTTCTTGCGGGTGCCCATATAGCGAATCACTGGAGTTCTCCTTCCATGCTCCCATTATGACACCGCAGGGGCTTGCCCGGTCACGCGGCAGGCCCGACGGCGCTCAAGGAGCGGTGGTGCGCAGCGCCCGCCAGGCCTCGGTGTTGCGGTCCAGCCACATCTGCACGAGGGCGCGGTTGTCATGCTGCCAAGGATGGAAGCGCGGCGAGAAATAATGCAGCACCGGCCCGGCCATGTGCCAGGCCAGTCCGCGCCGGCCGAACCACATGCGCGCGGCGCTCAGCCAGGTGCCGGGACGCTGCAGGGCGCGGTCGCGGTGCAGGTTGTGCGCCGTCTGCACGAAGTTGTCGAACCAGAACACCAGGCTCACGTGCAGGAACCACAGCACCCGCCGCCAGTAGCCGCCGCCGGCCGCGCGATAGGCATCGAAAGCGACTCCCTTGTGCTCCAGCTCCTCGGCCGCATGCCATTCCCACAGGCGGCGCAGCTGCGGCTCGGCGTCGGCGATCCATTCCGGATGGCGCAGCACGCCGTCCGCCAGCATCGCGGTGTAGTGCTCGAGCGCGCAGGTGATGGCCACCCGGCTGCGCACGCTCAGGCCGTTCACCCGCGCCACCCGGCGCGCGATACGCCCGCCAGTGACGAAGGACAGCCCCTGCCGCTCCAGCTCGGCGTTGTACTGGACGTGCATGTGGCGGTGGGTCGCTTCCTGCCCGATGAAGTCCTTCACGTCGGCGCGCAGGGCCGGATCGGCGATGCACTCCTCGGGCACGGCGCGCAGGCTGTCGATGAACATCTGCTCGCCGATCGGGAAGGTCATCGACAGCGCGTTGAAGAACTGGGTACGGTAGGCGTCGCCGCCCAGCCAGCGGCGGCCGAAGCCGTGCGACAGGTCGACGTCGAGCTTGCGTACGGTGAGCGAAGACATCGGGAGGCTCCTCGGGTTGGAAGCGCCAATATAGCACCGGCCGGGACGGCTCATCCGCCGGATATGCACCCTGTTCCCCGTTTTCGCGTTTCCGTCGTTTTCCCCCTGCCTGCGGCGCCGGCTTGTCGTATTGTCCAGGCTCCCGATGCTTCCACCACTGATCAGCAATATCAGCAATGAAAACCGTCCTCAGGCCCGCCCTCCTCGCCGCCGCCATCGCCGGCGGCGTCCTCGCCACCCAGGCCAGCCGTGCCGATGCGCCGGACAGCGTGGTCGCGCAGCAGCGCAAGCTGCCGGCCTTCAGCGCCATCGAGCTGTCCGGCCCCTACGCGGTCGTGGTGCGCGCCCAGGGCCGGCAGGCGGTCGAGCTGTCGGGCGAGCGCCGGCAGCTCGACGAGATCGAGACCGTGGTGCGCGGCGACACCCTGGTGGTGCGGCCGGTCGCGCGCCGCGGTTTCCACTTCGGCTGGGGCAAGCGGCGCGACACGGTCACCATCAGCATCACGGCCAACGGGCTCAAGCGCCTCGCCATGTCCGGCAGCGGCGACGTCGAACTGTCGCAGCTGGCGGGCGAGCGCTTCGCGCTCAGCGTGGACGGGCCCGGCGACCTGCAGGCGTCGGGCGTGGTCCGCGAACTGGCCGTGCGCGCCGGCGGCAGCGGCGACCTCGACCTGCACCGCGTGAAGGCGGCCGACGTCGACCTGGAGATGTCGGGTCCGGGCGACGTGCGCCTGGCCGGGGTCGGCAACGCGCTGGCCGCCACGCTCAGCGGTTCCGGCGACCTCGCAGCCGACGACCTGCGCCTGGCGCGCCTGAGCGCGCAGATGAGCGGCCCGGGCGGCATGACACTGTCGGGCAGCGCGCGCGAGCTGCGCGCCGAGATCGGCGGCTCGGGCGATTTCGACGCCTGCGCGCTGGCGGTCGAGGCGGCCTCCACCGTCCAGCGCGGCCCGGGCAATGCCTGCGTGGCCGGCCACATCAGGCGCTTCGACGCCGACGTGAGCGGCTCGGGCGGGCTGCAGGCGAGCGGCCTGCAGGCGGCCAATGCGATCGTGCGCCTCGGCGGCCCCGGGAGCGCGACGCTGAGCGGCAGCATCGGCGAGCTGACCGCCGACGTCGGCGGCTCGGGTGACCTGGATGCGGGCGCGCTGCAGGTGAGGCGCGCGGCGCTGAAGGCACGCGGTCCCGGCGGCATCCAGCTGGCCAAGGTAGCCGACACGCTGGACGCCGAACTGCACGGCTCCGGCGGGCTGCAAGCCAGCATCGACGGCAAGCGCCTGCTGCTCAAGATCACCGGCCCGGCCTCCGCCCAGGTCGACGGCAAGGTCGACCTGGTCAAGGCGCGGCTCAGCGGTTCGGGCGGCCTCGATGGACGCCGGCTGAGCGCCGGCCGCGCCGACATCTCGGTGAGCGGTCCCGGCAACGCCGCCGTCAAGGTCACCGGACGCGAAGAACGCGGCGCCGGCCGGCGCAAGGCGGGGCGCCAGGAGCCGCATCATGACGAACGCGGCCGCCTGCTGCTGGTGGACCGCAGCGGCAGCCGACCGGCCGAGTAAGACCGCCTCGACATTCCCTTCGGCGCCGCCGGCCGGCGGCGCCAGCGCTTCCTGCAGCCACACCAGCAATTTTTCAAGTTTTACAATACCAATTCGCATACCAATAAAAACATTTGCAAAGTCAATGACTTATGCAAATAACCATAGGCTATGGAGGTATAGCTGCTCACAAAATTTGCATACCAGTTAAATACCTGTTGACAGCATGGTACGGTCTGCCTATAGTGCGCTGACCCTCCGGCTGAACACTCACACCATGACCGACTACCTCATCGGCGTCGACGGCGGCGGCACCGGCACCCGCGTGCGCCTGGCCCGTCCCGACGGCACCAGCTTCATCGAATGCGCCCAGGCGACCGGCGGCCCCTCGGCCCTGTCGCGCGGCATCGACAATGCGTGGACCACCATCAACGGCGTTGTCGCCCAGGCCTTCGCCGGCATCGGCATCGAACAAGTGCCGATGTCCTCCTGCGCCATCGGCCTCGGCCTGGCCGGCGTGCACAACAAGGAATGGGCGGCTGCCTTCGTGGCCGCCAACCCCGGCTACGCCCGGCTGGCCCTCGACAACGACGGCTACACCACCGTGATGGGCGCCCACGGCGGCCGGCCCGGCGCGATCGTCGCGCTCGGCACCGGCAGCGTCGGCGAAGCGATCCTGCCGGATGGCAGCGCGGTCGAAGTCGGCGGCTGGGGCTTCCCGGCCGGCGATGAAGCGAGCGGCGCCTGGATGGGCCTGCGCGCGCTGAACCACATCGAACAGGTGCTCGACGGCCGCGTAGAGGGACGCGCCTTCGCCCGCGAGCTGATCGCGTTCTGCGGCGGCTCGCGCGACGCCGTGCAGATGTGGCTCGGCCGGGCCAACCAGACCACCTACGCCAGCCTGGCGCGCTTCGTCGTGGCGCACGGCGAGACCGACCCGGTGGCGCGCGCCATCCTCGAACACGCGGGGCGCGAAGTGGCGAGCATCGCCGATGCGCTCGACCCGTCGCACGCCCTGCCGCTGGCCATGTGCGGCGGCCTGGGCGAGGCCATGCTGCCCTGGCTGCCTGCCGACACCCGGGCGCGCTGCGTGCCGCCGCAGGGCGATTCGGCCTCCGGCGCATTGCGCATGATCGGGCAACGACTTCAAGAAAGCACATCATGAAAGGCAACATCCTCACCCCGGACGGCTGGATCCACGGCGAACTGCGCCACGGAGCCTTCATCGACGCCGTCGACGGACACCAGGCGGACCCCGCGGGCAATGGCGACGACTATGTCCTGCCCGGCTTCATCGACGTGCACGTGCACGGTGGCGCCGGACGCGACATGATGGAAGGCGGCGACGCGCCGCACGTGATCGCCGCCCTGCACGCGAAGCACGGCACCACCGCCCTGCTGGCCACCACCATGACCGCGCCGGTCGAGGACATCGACCGCGCACTGGCCGCCATCGGCGCCGCCTGCCGCACGCGCGCCAGGGGCGAGGCGCGCATCCTCGGCGTGCACCTGGAAGGCCCCTACATCAATTCCGGCAAGCTGGGCGCCCAGCCGCCGTATGCGCGCGAAGCCACGCTCGACGAAGTGATGCGCTTCCACGCCCTGGCGCCGATGCGCCTGATCACGGTGGCGCCGGAGATCGACGGCCACATGGAGCTGCTGCGCGCCATCGCCGACGCCGGCATCCGGGTCCAGATCGGCCACACCAGCGGCTCCTACGAGGTGGGCGTACAGGCCCTGGCGCACGGCGCGGCCGGCTTCACCCACCTGTTCAACGCCATGCCCGGCCTGCACCACCGCGAACCCGGCATGGTCGGCGCCGCGCTTGCGCACGCCGAATACGCCGAGATCATCCCCGACCTGCTGCACGTGCACCCGGGCGCGATCAGGACCGCGCTGCGCTGCATCCCGAAGCTGTTCTGCGTGACCGATTCCACCGCCGCCGCCGGCATGCCGGACGGCGAATACATGCTGGGCCGCCAGGTGGTCCACAAGTGCATGGGCGGCGTACGCCTGCAGGACGGCACCCTGGCCGGCAGCACCCTCACCATGGACGGCGCGCTGCGCAACCTGGTGAAGATCGGGCTGCCGCTGGCCGAGGCCAGCCGGCGCGTCTCCACCCATGCCGCCGACTACCTCGGCGAAACCCGGCGCGGCCGCCTCGCGCCGGGCTGCCATGCCGACTTCGTGGTGCTCGACCGCGACCTGAACATCAAAGCCGTTTATATCGAAGGAGAAGCACAGTGACCGCCGCCATGACCTCGCCCACCCCGACGTCGCTCATGTACCAGGAAGCCCTGTCCGCAGGAGACTGCGTGGCGCGCCAGCTGGCGCAGGACGCCGACCGCTACGCTGAACTGGGCCGCGCGCTGCGCTCGACCAGCTTCCACAGCGCGGTGACGGTGGCGCGCGGCAGTTCCGACCATGCCTCGAGCTACCTGGCCTACCTGATCATGGCGCGCATGGGCCGCCTGGTGACCTCGCTGCCGATGTCGCTGGTCACGCTCTATAAATCGCCGCTGGTCACGCGCGACACCCTGGCGGTGTCGATCTCGCAGTCGGGACAGAGCCCCGACGTGGTCGAGCCGATCAGCTACTTCCGCAACGGCGGCGCCACCACCGTGGCGTTGGTGAACGACGCCGACTCTCCATTGGCCAGGGCCGCCGAATGGACCATGCCCCTGCATGCGGGCAAGGAGCAGAGCGTGGCCGCCACCAAGAGCTTCATCGCCAGCCTGGTCGCGGGCGCGCGCCTGGTCGCCGAATGGCAGAACGATCCCGAGCTGAAGGACGGCATCGCGGCCCTGCCCGATGCGCTGCGCACCGCCAGCGGCGCCGACTGGTCCGCCGCCATCGAGGTGCTGGCGCCGGCCCGCAACATCATGGTGGTCGGGCGCGGCATCAGCTTCCCGGTGGCGCTGGAGGCGAGCCTGAAATTCAAGGAAACCTCGGCGCTGCAGGCCGAAGCCTTCTCGGGCGCCGAGATCAAGCACGGCCCGATGGCCCTGATCGAGGAAGGCTATCCGCTGCTGATCTTCGCCACCCGCGGCCCGGCCCAGGCAGGCCTGGTGGCGCTGGCCGACGAGATGCGCGGGCGCGGTGCGCGCGTGCTGCTGGCCGCCACCGCAGACATCGCCAGCCGCGACCTGCTGCTCCCGACGGCGGCCATCCCCGACCTCGATCCGATTACGGCGATCCAGGCCTTCTACATGATGGCGGCCAGCCTGTCGGAAGCGCGCGGCCTCGATCCGGACAAGCCGCGCCACCTGAGCAAGGTCACCAAGACGAACTGACATGAACCACGACCAGAGCGACTACCTCGAGCTTGCCGGCCAGCTGATCATGGTGCGGCTGTTCGGCACCGAACTCGACGCCGATACCGAGGCCTTCCTGCGCTGCTACAAGGTGCGCGGCGCCTGCCTGTTCCGCCAGAACATGCTGGATGCGCCCCAGCTCACGCGATTGACCGGCATGCTGCGCGATGCGATGGGGCCCGAGGCCCTGGTCGCGCTCGACCAGGAGGGCGGCGCCGTGGTGCGCTCGACCTGGGTGCCGGCGCCGCCGAGCGCGATGGCGCTGGGCGCCGCGAACGACGCGCAGCTGGCGCGCGCGGTCGGCGCCGCCGTGGCGCGTGCCGTGCGCGCCCTCGGCTTCAACTGGAATTTCGCGCCGGTGCTGGACCTGAACAACAACCCGCACAATCCGGTGATCGCCGAGCGTTCCTTCGGCGCCGATCCGGAAACGGCGACCGGCATCGCCATGGCCTGGATGGAAGGCAGCGAAAGCGAAGGCGTGGCCTGCTGCGTCAAGCACTTCCCCGGCCATGGCGACACCCACGTCGACTCGCACCGCGACCTGCCGACGGTCGACAAGCCATTGGCCGAGCTGGAGCGCTTCGAGTTCGCGCCGTTCCGGATTGCGGCGCAAGGTGAACATGCAGCATCGGCCGTGATGACCGCCCACATCGTCTACCCGGCGCTGGACCCGGCCAACCCGGCCACGATGTCGCGCCCGATCCTGACCGGCATCCTGCGCGAGCGCTTCGGCTTCGATGGCGTGATCATCACCGACGGCATGGACATGCACGCGATCGCGCACCGCTACGGCGCCGGCGAGGCGGCCGTGAACGCGCTGGTGGCCGGCGCCGACATGGTGATGGCGATCGGCTCGCGCGAAACGCAGGTGGAAACCGTGCAGGCGATCGCCGCGGCGATCCGCGACGGCGTGCTGCCACTGGACGGCGTGCACGCCCGCCTGGCGCGCCTGTCGAAGCTGGCCGCCGCGCATCCCGCCGGGCCGGTGACCTATGCGACCGAGCACGACGACCGCGCCCTGATGGCGCGCGCCTGGCGCGCCGGCCTGAGCGCGCTGGGCCGGCCGCGGCGTCCCGCCCCCGGCAGCCGCGTGCGCCTGGTGGCGCGCGCCGACGTGGTGAGCGACGGCGTCTCGGAAGCCGGCGTGCCGGCAGGCGCCGTGGCGAGCGCGCTCGGCCGGCTGTACGATGTCGAGCTGGTCACCTTCGCGGATGCGGAAAGCTTCGACTGGAGCGCCCTGCCCCAGGACGGCCGCTTCACCATGCTGGCCTCGACCTCGCGCCGCCGCTACGGTCCGCAGGCCCGCGCCGGCTGGCGGCCAGACCTGCACCTGGCCCTGTGGAATCCCTACCAGGCGCTCGACTTCGACGCCCCGGCCCTGATGACCTATGGCTTCGCGCCGCCGGCCGTGGACGCGGTGGTCGCCTGGCTGGCCGGGGAGATCGAGGCGCTCGGGAAGTGCCCCGTGCCTGGCTTCGAATTCCCCCCGCACAAGCCGCCGGCTGAGTCAATGTAAGGCAATGTAAAGTCGCATGCGGGGCGTCCCCCATATGCGGCACAATTGCCGGGCCTGAAAACGGCACTTTTATGGGACAATGCAGCTTTTGTCCGGGATAGCAACTTGGCTATATTGCTGAGCATGCATGCCCCACCATTATCGACTTAATTGAAGGATACTCCATGGCCCAATTCCGTCTTGCCCGCCTCTGCCTGATGCTCGCCGCGATCGGCGTGTCCGCTCCGGCACTGGTGTCCAGTGCCCAAGCGCAGCAAAAAAGCGAGCAGAAGAGCGATGCCGCGGCAGCCGCCGCGCGGGCAGCGGCGAAGGACACCGTTCGTCCCGACATGTTCAAGCTGCTCGACCCGGCTGCCATCAAGGCGCTGATGGATGCCAAGAACTTCACCGAAGTGCAGAACCGCATCACCCAGGCCGAAGCGATGCCGAACCGCACGCCCTATGAAGACTACGTCATCAACCGCATGAAGCTGTCGTGGGCCCTGGGTTCGGAAAACGGCGCCGTCGCGATCCCGACCATGGAAGCGATCCTGGCCTCGGGACGCCTGGAAAAGGCCGACCAGCTGAACTATTTCCAGGCGCTGGGCGACGCCAACTTCAACGCCAAGAACTACGCCAAGGCGGTCGAGTGGTACACCCGCTTCCAGAAGGAAGGCGGCGACCCGGCCAAGGTGCGCACGGCGCTGTCGCGCGCGCAGGTCAACAGCGGTAACTTCGGCGGCGCCAAGGAAATGCTGCTGGCGTCGATCAACGAGGCCAAGAAGGCCGGCCAGAAGCCGGCCGAGAACGACCTGCGCCTACTGGGCCAGGAAGCCAACAAGGCCAAGGACAACGACAGCTACATGCTGGCGCTCGAGAACCTGGTGCAGTATTACCCGAACGACGACTTCTGGATGGACCTGCTCAACCGCGGCGTGACCCGCAAGGCCGGTTTCGACGAAGCGACCTACGGCGCCAACATGCTGCGCCTGGAAATGGCCGCCGTCGGCGCCATGCCGCCGGAGCACTACACCTACCTGGCGGAAGTGGCCCTGCGCGACGGCTTCCCGGCCGAAGCCAAGGAAGTGCTGGACAAGGGCTTCGCGGCCGGCGTGCTGGGCAAGGGCGGCGACGCCAAGACCCACAACGCGCTGCGCAGCAAGGCGACCAAGCAGGCCGCCGACGACGTCAAGACCATCGCCGGCGGTGAAGCGAATGCGGCCAAGGCCAAGACCGGCGCCGGCCTCGTCAACCTGGGCTGGGCCTACGCCACCATGGGCCAGGCCGACAAGGGCATCGGCTTCATTCAGCAGGGCATCGCCAAGGGCGGCCTGAAGGCGCCGGACGAAGCCAAGCTGCGCCTGGGCATGGCGCAGGTCCGCGCCGGCAAGAAAGACGAGGCGATCCAGACCTTCCAGGGCATCAAGGGCGGCGGCGGTGCGACCGATCTGGCCAAGTACTGGGTCATCCTGCTGCAGGGCGGAAATACTGTCGCAGCCCAGTAAGCAGCTGCGATCGCGGAAAAACCGGACTTCGTGTCCGGTTTTTTTTCGCCCCAGCTTTGTCCTGGCTTTCGGGTGCGTGAGTGCGCGCGCGTACATTGTCACAATCGGGCTGGACTGATAATTCCGCTATTCGACGAGCAGCGGAGGCGGCATGACGGACGTACGCAAGGGGCAGGCACCGGCCAAGCTGGGGCGCAACGAGTTCCACCTGCGGTTCCGGCAGGCTTTCCAGGATCCCGCCTACGACAGGCTGGGCGGCGAGCTGGAGGCGATCGAGCAGGTGGCGTGGGAGGCCTACCGCGAAGGACGCAAGGCGCCGCGCACGGTCAAGGCCGGGCCAGGCTTTGCCGATCCGGACTACGACCTGTCGGTCGAATGGAAGGAAGCGCACGCGCGCCTGCTGGCCGCCGAGCGCCACCAGAAAGACCCTGCCTCGCGCAACCGCGTCCTGCTGGTCAACGCGTCCGCGCGCAACGACGGCACCTGCCCCGGAGAAGTCTCCAAGAGCTGGCGCCTGACCATGCTCGCGCGCGACGTGCTGGCGCAGCAGGGCTTCGAGGCCGACATCCTCGACCTCAGCCTGCTCAACTCGGACTACGACCGCCATATCCATCCGTGCAAGGGCTGCGTGTCGACCGCCATGCCGCTGTGCCACTGGCCCTGCAGCTGCTATCCCAACCACGCCGAACGCCAGGTCAACGACTGGATGAACGAAATCTACGAGCGCTGGGTCCTGGCGCATGGCGTCATCATCCTTACGCCGGTCTATTGGTACCAGGCCCCGGCGGTGCTCAAGCTGATGATCGACCGCCTGGTGTGCGCCGACGGCGGCAACCCGGACCCCACCTCCACCCACGGCAAGAAGGCCGAGGAAGCCAAGGCGCTGGAACTGGCCGGCTGGGACTATCCCAAGCACCTGGCGGGCCGCGCCTACGGCCTGGTGGTGCACGGCGACGTGGCCGGCATCGAAGGCACGCGCCGCGCGCTGTCCGACTGGCTCAGCTGGATGGGACTGATCGATGCCGGCAGTTTCGCCCAGCTCGACCGCTACATCGGCTACTACGAATCGTATGCCGGCAGCCACGCGACGCTCGACCAGGACACCGCGGTGCAGGAAGAGGTGCGCAACGTGGCGCGCGCCGTGGCCGAGGCGGTGGGCGAGATCCGCGCCGGGCGCGTGGCGCTGTCCAGCCATCGCCTGAGGGAAGCGCGTCCCAAGTAGGGTGCACCAGTTTGCACTGGGTAAGGAATGACGGTCCGTAGGGGTGATCCAGTCCAGTGGACTGGATCACCCCTACCTCGTTCAGACTGCGGTGAATCCGCCGTCCACCACCAGCTCGTGCCCGCTCACGTAGGAGGCCTGCTCCGACGCCAGCCACAGCGCGGCGTTCGCGATTTCCGTGGTCTCGGCGAAGCGCCCCATCGGATGCGCGGCCTTGAGCTTCTTTTCGTCGGCCGGCGCGCGCTCGACGAAGCGCGCCAGCATCGGCGTCTTCACCGCCGCCGGGCACAGCGCGTTGATGCGGATGCCTTCGCGTGCGTACTCGGCCGCCGCGCTCTTGGTCAGGCCGACCACGGCATGCTTGCTGGCCGCGTAGACCGCGCGGTTGGGCGCGCCCACCAGGCCGGATACCGAAGACACGTTGACGATCGCCCCGCTGCCCTGCTTGAGCATCTGGCGCAACTGGAACTTCATGCACAGCCACACGCCTTTGACGTTGGCGCCCATGATGCGCTCGAACTGTTCCTCGTCGCCCTCGGCCAGCGGTCCGTTTTCCTCGTCGATCGCGGCATTGTTGACGGCGATGTCGAGGCGGCCGTAATGATGGATGGTCTTGTCGACCAGCGCCTCGACGTCGCCCGTCTTGCTGATATCGCTGCGCACGAACAAGGCCTTGCCGCCCGATTCGACGATCATCGCCGCCGTCGCGTGGCCGCCGTCGATGGCCGTGTCGGCCACCACGACATGCGCGCCCGCGCGTCCGAACGCGAGCGCAGTGGCGCGTCCGATGCCGCTGGCGGCGCCGGTCACGAGCGCCACCTTGCCGGCGAACGGCAACTCCTGCGGCGCTTGCGCTTTTAGTATGCCTTTCATGATACTCCTGATGCCTCGCAGCAATTATTCCTAAGGGAAACATTCTAACGCAGCATCGGGAGACTGTCATGGTCAGGTCATCAAGGTGTTGCTTCCACGTCGAATCAGGGCGCCCCTTTCGCCTTGTCCTGGTCGCCCGCCATCACCACCGACAGTTTGGACGGGTCGATGGCCTTGCGGAAGGCCGCGTTCATCTGGGGCAGCGTCACCGCCATCAGCTTGCGCTCGAACCCGGCCGACCAGTCAAAAGTGCGGTCGCGGTACAGGTAGCCCGTCCAGCCCGCGGCCAGGCCGGCATCGTTGGCGCGGTTCTGCTGGCGCTGCTGCATCAGGCCCGACTTGGCGTCTGCCAGCTCTTCCGCCGTGAAGCCGGTCTTGACGGCGCGCGCCAGTTCGTCGCGCACCGCGGCATCGAGCTTGCGCAGGTTCTGCGGCGCGGCGATGGCGCTGATCGAGAAGCTGCCGGCGCGGTCGAGGTCGCCCGCCGACAGGTTGGAGCCGCCGCCATACGACAGGCCCTCCTTCTGGCGGATGCGGTCCATCAGGCGCGACTTCAGGCCACCCTCGCCGAACACGTAGTTGGCCAGCATCAGGGCCGGATAGTCCGGGTCCTCGAGGTTCAGGTCGAGGTTCATGTTCGCCATGTAGAAGCCGTTTTCCTTGTCCGGCGTATCGAGCGTGCGGGCCAGCGGCGCCACGTCCGCGTGGCGGCGCAGCACCGGCGCCACGCTGGCCGGCGCCTTCCATTGTCCGAACAAACCGTCGACCAGCGGCACGACCGTCTTCGGATCGAAGTCGCCGACGATCGCCAGCTCGGCCGGGCTGGTGTTGTAGTAGTCGCGGTGGAAGGCCACCACGTCGTCGCGGCGCACGGCCTTGATGTCCTCGATGTCCTGCTCGAGCGTGTTGGCGTGGCGGATGTCGCCGCGCGGGTACAGATTGAAGTGGGTGGCCATGGCGCGCGACGCCACGCTCTGCGGCTCGTTGCGGCTGGCCTCCAGGCCGACCAGGATCTGCTGGCGCAGCTGCTCGAACTCCGCGGGCGGCATGGCCGGCCCCTTCAGCACGTGGGCCGCCAGCTCGATCGCCTTGGCCAGGTGTTCGCGCGTGGTCTGGAAGCTGTTCGGGCTGCCCACCATCTTGAGCTTGTCGAAGGCATCGGCCAGTTCGGCGCGGCTGTACTTGCTGGTGCCGCGCATCAGCATCGCCGAGGTGAGCGCCGAGGTCATGCCCTTGCCGAACAGGTTCTTCTCGTCGCCGAAGTGCTGGCGCAGGTGCACGGTCACCGTCTCGCCGCGGTTCTTCTTCGGCAGCAGGGCCAGCTTGACCCCGCCGGCGGTGGTCAAGGTGGTGCGCTTCATGATGTTGGCCTGGCTCGGGTCGAAATCCTCCGACACGAGGCTGGACGCCGAGGGCTTGTAGTCCTTCATCACGGTTTCTACCGGCGGCGCGGGCGGAATCGCCGCGCGCACCGGCGCATCCTCGGGCAGGAAGCTGCCGGTGACGCGGTTACTGCGCAGGAAGTAGCGGCCTGCGCTGGCCGCCACCTGGTCCGCCTTGACTTCCTTGAGGCGCTCGCGGCCCAGGAAGTACAGGCGCCAGTCGCCCAGCGCAATCGCTTCGGACAGCGCCACGCCGAAGCCCTGTGCATCGTTCAGGCTGCGCTCGATGCTGTTGAGCCAGGAGCGGCGCACCCGCTCCATCTCTTCCGCGGTGGGCGGCCGCTTGGCCAGGCCTTCGACGGCGTCGACCAGGGCCTCGCGCACCGGCTCGACCGGCTCGCCCTTCTTCACCACGGCGCCGTAGAACTGCAGGCCGGGCGCATAGCCGGTCTGGCCGAAGCTGAACACCTGGCTGGCCTTGCCGGTCTCCACCAGCAGCTTGTGCAGGCGGCCGTTCGGCGCGTCGCCCAGGATCTCCGAGGCGAAGCCGAGCGCTTCCGACTCTTCCTGCAGGTCGGACGGAATCTTGTAGCCGACCGCGACGATCTGCACGTCGCCCTGGCGCCGCACGGTGAAGCTGCGCTCGCCGTCCTGGGTCGGCTCGACGGTCCAGAACTGCGGCAGGGTGCGCTTCGGCCTGGGGATGGCGCCGAACAGGCGGTTGATCTGCGCCAGCGTTGCATCCGGGTCGAACTTGCCGGCCACCAGCAGCACCGCATTGTCGGGCTGGTAATAGGTGCGGTAGAAGGCCTGCAGGTTGCCGATCCGGACGTTCTCGATGTCGCTGCGGTTGCCGATGGTCGAGCGGCCATAGCTGTGCCAGTCGTAGGCAATGCTCTGCATGCGCTTGAACAGCACCTGGGCCGGCGAATTCTCGCCGCTCTCGAACTCGTTGCGCACCACGGTCATCTCGGAGGCCAGGTCCTTTTGCGCGACCGGCGAATTGACCATGCGGTCCGCTTCCATCTGCAGCGCCCAGTTCAGGTTGCCAGGTGACGCCTGGAAGACCTCGTAGTAATTGGTGCGGTCGAGCGAGGTGGTGCCGTTGAAGTCCATGCCGCGCCGCGCGAACTGGCCGGTGATGTCGGGGTTCTTCTTCGTGCCCTTGAACAGCAGGTGCTCGAGCAGGTGGGCCATGCCGGTCTCGCCATAGTTCTCGTGGCGCGATCCGACCAGGTAGGTGACGTTCACGGTGACCGTCGGGCGCGAGGCGTCCGGGAACAACAGTACCTTCAGGCCGTTGGCCAGGCGGTATTCCGTGATGCCTTCGGCCGAGGGCCCGAGCGTGACGCCCTTCGGCAGCGGGGCGCTCTTCTGCACCGCATTCTTTTGGGATGCAGCGGCCTGGGCCGGCGCGCCGGATGCGGCGCCGGCGAGCAGGAAGCAGAGGCCGCCGGCCAGCAGCTGCGCGGCGATGCCGCGCCTGGTAGTCAATCTGTCCATGGTGTCCTGTCGTGTTGGCAGGACTTTCCGCCCTGCATGTTCTTGAACAATGCAGGATGGTAACAGACGGGTTTGCTACTGGCGTGCCCTTCTCTCGTGCGCTTGTTGATATGGGCTAATACGGGACAATTCTCCCATCTCTTCGGCAAGGAATTCGAGCAGGTCGTCGGCGCTGACGATGCCGGCCAGGCCGCCGCCGGCATCGACCACGGGCACGCGGCGGATGCCGCGCAGGCGCATGCGCTCGATGGTCTCGTAGACGTCGTCGGTGTCGCGTGCGGTCAGCAGGTCCTCGGTCATGATGTCGCCCACCTGCAGGCTGGCCGGGTCGAGGCCGGGGGCGATCACGGAGACGACGATGTCGCGGTCGGTCAGGATCCCGACCGGGACGCTGGCGCCGTCGAAGCGGTCGACCACGACCAGGTCGCCCACGTGCAGGCGGCGCATCATGAGGGCCGCGCCCTGCACGGTTTCATCCCGGGTGCAGTGGGCGGCTTCGGGGGTGGAGATATCGCGGATGTGCATGACGGTGTCCTCCGCACAAACAAAAAGGCGCTACGACTTTCATCATAGCGCCAGTTCGCGAATCCGGAAGGCCTAGGCCGCTGGTTTCTGCTCGCCAGGGGCGGGCACGAAGCAGGCGTCCGCCACCTGCAGGTCGTTGTCCTTGGCAAAGTTCAGCAGGAAGTGATAGGCCAGCGGCTCGACCTTCTGCAACTCGCGGCTGACCACCACCGCCTTGACGCCGTTGACGTTGGTCGGATGGACCCAGGGGGAAAACTGGAGGTGGGAATTGCGGCTGGCTGCGCCGGGAGCGAAGCAGGACATGACGCCGCACAGGCGTTCGGCCCAGTCGCTGGGGCGAAACTGCCTGCCTTTGCTCGTAATGCCCAGGATAAAAAACTCGTCCTTCAGTTTCTTATCCGCGGTGTGCGGTAACTCGGCCATAGTGCTGCTTGCTGGAACAGGAATGCTGCGTGGATAAGAACAAGCTCAGCGCAGTATTATATCTTATAGAAGACTGCCGGACGATATCCCGCACATCGCGGTTCTCAGCCCAGCCACACCATGCTCGACAGCAGGAGCAGCAGGATCATCCACAGGATCAGCGCCCGCCATACCAGCCCGACCGTGCTTTGCAGCGCGCGCAGGTTCGGTTCCTCGCCCGGCAGGAACTCGGCGTCGCGGTCGCTCAGGTCCACCGTGGCCGCGTCCATCGGCAGCGGTTGCGGTGCGTTCTCGTTGGGCGTGCCCAGCCGTACGCCCATGGCCCCGCCGCCCGCGGACAGGATGATGCCCTTCGATTCGTCGGCCCAGCGGCCGGCAAAGTTACGCCAGGCATAGATTGCGTCCTCGAAATTCCCCACCACGGCGAAGGCCACCGCCGTCAGGCGCACCGGGATCCAGTCGATCCAGTAGAAGGCTTTCGCGGCGAACTGGCCGAAGGCTTCGTTGCGCATGTGGTCGGGCTCGTTCCAGGCGCGCGCCAGGTATTCGGACACGCGGTACAGCACCGCGCCCGCGGGCCCGAGCGGCATCAGGAACCAGAAGAATACGCCGAATACGTTGCGGTGGGTGGTAATCAGGGATTTTTCGACGGCCACGCGGCAGATCTCGGTAGCGTCCATGCCGACGGTGTCCAGGCGGGTCCATTCGGCCAGCAGCTGGCGCGCGCCCGCTTCGTCGCCCTGGTTCAGGGCCAGCTGGATCGAGGTGAAATAATGGCTGTAGTGGCGGAAACCCAGGGTCAGGTAAACGATCAGCACGTTCCAGGCGAAGGCCAGCAGCACCAGGTTGTAGCGCATGAAGACCCAGTAGATGAGCCAGGTCGGCAGCATCAGCGCCAGCATCATCAGGATCCAGCCCATGCGGCCATTCTTCTGCTCGCCCGCATTGAACCAGCCTTCGATGCGCATCGCGAAGCCCTTGACGCCCCCGTAGACCTGGTTGTCGGCGCGTAGCGGCTTGAGCTGCTCGATGATCAGCGCGACTAGGATGGAGAAAAATGTCATTCAGGAATCCTTTTTTGTTCTGGCAAGTCCGTGCTGCCGCTACGATAGCGGAGAAGCTGGTTGGAATCAAATCAGGAAATGCCGTGAGCTAATACTGCAGGCTCAGCACGACGCAGGTTTCGTAGGCTGTTCGGCTCTGCCGAACGCGCGTTCAGGAACCCTCCGTTTGGATGGCGCGTCTCTTCAGGTCGCGTTTGGACGCGCGGTCGGCAAAGCCGACCACCCTACGCCAGCCTCAGGCCCGCAGGAAGTGATACAGGTTGCGCAGCATCGCTGCCGTCGCGCCCCAGATGAAATAGTCCTGGTACGGCATCGCATAGAAGCGGCGCGTGCCGCTGCCGTCCGGCAGCGCCACCGAACGGCGCTCGTGGTTGGCGCCGGACATCAGGAAACCGAGCGGCACCTCGAAGATCTCGGCCACCTCGCCCGGATCGGCGCTCAGCTCGAACGGCGGCTGCAGCAGCGCGACTATCGGCGTGACGCGGTAGGCGCTGATGGTGACGTGCTCGGGGAGCACGCCGATGATCTCGACGTGGCGGCGGTGCAGGCCGATCTCTTCTTCCGCCTCGCGCAGGGCGGTCTCGATCGGTGACGAATCCAGTTCTTCGGCGCGGCCGCCAGGGAAGCTGATCTGGCCGGCGTGGCTGGACAAATGCTCGGTACGCTTGGTCAGCAGTACGGTCACGCCTTCCGGACGCTCCACCAGCGGCACCAGCACGGCGGCGCGGCGCAGGCGCAGCTGCGGCGCCCAGGACGCCTCGTCCGACGGCTCCGGATCCCAGGGCAAGGTGTGCGCGAAGCGGGCGCGCACGGCCTCGACGCTCAACAGCGCAGGCGCGAGTGCGGGTTCGCCGGCCAGGCCTTCGACGGGCATTGCGGTGGGATCGAATACGGGCTTAAGCAAATCACAATCCTCGAGTACATAAAGAAAAAGGCATCCTTGCGGATGCCTTTTTCAGAGCAAAGACGCTATTACTCAGCGGCAGCAGGAGCAGCAGCAGCCACTTTACGCTGCGGCAGCTTTTCCTTGATACGTGCCGATTTGCCCGAACGCTCGCGCAGGTAATACAGCTTGGCGCGGCGGACGTCACCACGACGCTTCACTTCGATCGAAGCGATCAGCGGCGAGTACAGCTGGAAGGTACGCTCGACGCCTTCGCCCGACGAGATCTTGCGAACGATGAAGTTCGAGTTCAGGCCGCGGTTACGACGCGAGATGACGACGCCTTCGTATGCCTGGGCGCGCTTGCGGTTGCCTTCGACGACGTTGACGCTGACGACCACGGTGTCGCCCGGTGCGAAGTCAGGGATCTTGCGGCCGAGGCGCGCAATTTCTTCTTGCTCGAGTTGTTGGATCAGATCCATTTTTATTACTCCAAAAACCATCTTGCCGGCGCTGTAGCTTGCCATGAAGCCCGGTAGAGGATGGGGTTGAACATGCGGGCAACATGCCCGCCGTTACATGTACACAAAGTACATTCTTACTCGGCAGGCTGGTCCAGCCCTGCCAGAAACTTTTCATCCAGCTTGCTCAGCTGGCCGGCGGCGCGCGCACGCGCCAGCTGGTCCGGCCGTTTCCGCCAGGTCGCCTCCAGCATGCGCTGGCGGCGCCATTTCATGATCTCGGCGTGGTGTCCGCCCATCAAGACCGGCGGCACCGGTTCGCCCTCGTAGACTTCAGGCCGCGTGTAGTGCGGCGAGTCCAGCAGGCCGTTGACGAAACTGTCTTCGACCGCCGAGGCTTCGTCGCCCAGCACGCCAGGCAGCAGCCTCACTACCGCATCCATCAGCGCCATCGCCGGCAGTTCCCCGCCCGACAGCACGAAGTCGCCGAGCGAGATTTCCTCGTCGACGCAACGGTCCAGCAAACGCTGGTCCACGCCTTCGTAACGGCCGCACAGCACGACCAGTCCCGGCTCGTCCTTCAGCGCCACCACGCGTTCGTGCGTCAGCGGCTTGCCCTGGGGCGACATGAACACCACGCGCGGGGCCGGCAGGCCCAGATCGACTTGCCTTTGCTTCGCAGCGGCGATCGCGGCTTCCAGCGGTTTGGCCAGCATCACCATCCCGGGGCCGCCGCCGTAGGGGCGGTCATCCACGGTGCGGTGGCGGTCCTGCGTGAAATCGCGCGGATTCCAGATCGTCAAGCCCCAGCGCTCCTGCTCGATGCCGCGCCGGGTCACGCCGGATTGCGTCAGCGCTGCGAACATCTCCGGAAACAAGCTCACGACGTCAAACTGCATCGGGACCCCGCTTCAGGTATTTCCCACACTGCGGGTCAATAATCCAGACCCCAGTCCAGGGTAATCAGTCTTGCGCCGAGGTCGACCTTCTTGACGAAGTGCTCGACAAACGGGACGAGGCGCTCCGCTACTTTCGCGTCTGGCGCACCGGCGTCAGCCGGCGCAATGCGAAGGATCGACTGCGCGCCGTTGTGCATCATGTCGGTCACCTTGCCGAGGGCTTCGCCCTCCAGGTTGACCACATCCAGCCCGATCAGGTCGGACCAGTAGTATTCGTCTTCTTCGAGTTTCGGGAACTCGCTGCGCGACACCTGCACCGCTGCGCCCTTGAGCGCTTCGGCGTCGTTGCGATCGCGCAGTTCGACCAGGGTGGCGACCACGTCGCCGCCGTGCATCTTTGCCGTGCGTACCGAAACGGAACGCAGGGTCGGCTTGTCGAGCCACCAGGTCTTGACCTTCAGCAGCGCGTCGGCGTCCACGGAGAACGGGGTGACCCGCAGGCCACCGACGATCCCGAATGCGCCGGACACATAACCGACCTGAACCAGGTCGCCGGGGACTTGCACCCCGGATTCTGCCGAATCGGTCAAACCTTGTTACCTAGCGTACTTGAATCAAGCAGCCGGGGTCTGGTTGGCAACCAGGCGAGCGACGGTCGGCGACAGTTGTGCGCCAACGCCTTGCCAGTGAGCCAGACGGTCAGCAGCGATACGCAGGCCGACTTCAGCGCCCGAAGCCATCGGGTTGTAGAAACCGATGCGCTCGATGAAACGACCATCGCGACGGTTGCGCGAATCGGTTGCAACGATGTTGTAGAACGGGCGCTTTTTTGCGCCGCCACGAGCCAAACGGATAACGACCATAATATTTCCAAAAAGTTGTATTGGACGGAGAAAGCCGACGATTATAGCGCGTAAGCCTAGATAGGGGCAAGCGGTTATAGCAACACGGCGGACACGCGGCGTGCAGTTCGGCCAAACGAGTATTATCCCTCATTTTTTGCTACAAGGCCACCGCCAGCCCTTGCAGGCTAGTCTTCGCCCATCAGGACGCGCAACATACGTGCCGGATTGGCAAGGAAGTCGCGCGTGACGCGATAGTGTTCCGTTTCTTCGTAGGCAATCTCACGGATGCCCTCCTCTCCGAAAGCGTAGATGGTGGCATTCGGATAGGTCATCAGGATGGGCGAATGGGTGGCGATGACGAACTGGCAGCGCTGGCCGACCAGGTCGTGCAGGCGGCTCAGCAGCGCGAGCTGGCGCTGGGGCGACAGGGCCGCCTCGGGTTCGTCCAGCACATAGAAGCTGTCCTTGCGAAAGCGGTTCATGAACAGACTGAGGAATGCTTCGCCATGCGACTGGTCGTGCAGCGACCTGCCGCCGCCATACATCCTCATCAATGATCCATTGGGAACCTCGTCCAGCCGCTCGATCTCGCTGCTGACGTTGTAGAAGCTCTCGGCACGCAGGAAGAAACCGTCGCGCGGCCGCTCGATGCCGCGCACGAGGCGCAGGTGCTCGTGCAGGCTCGAGTGCGACTCCCGGGTGGCGAAATTGAAATTGCGGCTTCCGCCTTCGGCATTGAAGCCCATGCCAACCGCGATGGCCTCCAGCAGCGTGGATTTGCCGGAGCCGTTTTCGCCGACCAGGAAGGTGACGTTCGGATGCAGCGGCAAGCGCGCGAGGGAACGGATCGCCGGCAGCGTGAACGGAAATACCGGCGGCTCGACCGGCGCCGTCGGCTTGAGCTGGATTTCCGCCAGGTAGGAACGCGTCTTGAAGCTCATCGAGGCATGGTCGGACTGTGTGGATGGGCGTGCAGGATTGGACAGGCGGCCCATGGCCGGGTTCACGCAATGCGTGCCTTCCTTGTCATTTTGCACCATACTCGACGTTTCCTGAACTTTTGGCAACGCTCATGGCTGTCCGGCACAAGAACAAGACCCTCGCTACCCTGCTCGCCCTCCTGCTGGGCGGCTTCGGCATCCACCGTTTCTACCTGAAAGGCGGCGTCGACCGGCTCGGCCTGCTGCACCTGTGCAGCCTGCCCGTGACCGGCATCCTGTGGGGCGCGGTCAAGCCGCATCCCTTCTATGTGCTGTTGCCGCTGCTGGTGTCCTACATCGCCGGCTTCATCGGCGGGCTGGTGATCGGCCTCACGCCGGACGAGGCCTGGGACGCGCAGTACAACAAGGGCAGCGGCAAGAGCTCGCGCTCGAGCTGGTTGCTGGCGCTGGTGCTGGTCCTGATCCTGGGGGTGGGAGCGATCGTGCTGATCGGGACGATCGCGCGGGTGTTCGATTTGCTCTACACGGGTGGGTCGTACGGCTGATCGCATGGGTGCAAATAATATTTGCACCTGAGCCAAGACATGCAAATCTTGTTTGCATAACACACCGGGGGTCAGGTCTGACATTCAGACACGAACTCAGGCATTACTCCGTCGTATTGCTCAGCCCGTGTCCAAATGCCAGACCTGACCCCATGAAAAAAAAGGCGGCCCTCAGGCCGCCTTGCTCGATGGCGAAAGACCGTCAAAACTGATCGACCTCCAGCGCCAGCACGCCCGGCGCGCCTTCGACGATGGCCGTGCGCAGGCCGGGCGCCGACGACAGCACGTGGTCGGCGAAGTAGCGCGCGGTGGCGATCTTCGCGCGCAGGAAGGACGCATCGCCCTCGCCTGCCGCCAACTTCTTCTGGGCGACCAGGGCCGCGCGCGCCATCTGCCAGCCGCCCAGCACGATGCCGGCCAGCTTCAGGTACAGCACGCTGCCCGCGAACACGGCGCGTACGTCCGACCTGGCGTTGGCGACGACGAAGTCCACCGCCTGCTCCAGTGCGACCGAACCCAGCGCCAGCTGGCGGCGGATCGCGGCGAACTCCTCACCCTGCAGCTCACCCAGCTGCGCTTCCGTCGCACGCACCTGGCCGATCAGCGCCTTGGCCACGGCGCCGCCGTCGCGCACGGTCTTGCGGCCCACCAGGTCGTTGGCCTGGATCGCCGTGGTGCCTTCGTAGATGGTCAGGATCTTGGCGTCGCGGTAGTGCTGGGCCGCGCCGGTCTCCTCGATGAAGCCCATGCCGCCGTGCACCTGCACGCCGTCGCGCGCCACGTTCTCGCTCATCTCGGTCGACCAGCCCTTGATGATCGGGACCAAGTATTCGTACACTGCGAGATTCGCCTTGCGGGTGGCTTCGTCGGCATGGCTGTGCGCGATGTCCGACAGCGCCGCCCCGACATAGGCCAGCGCGCGCGCCGCCTCGGTCTGCGAACGCATCGACATCAGCATACGGCGCACGTCTGGGTGGTTGATGATGGCCACCGGGCCGGGCGAACCCGCCACTTCGCGCGACTGCACGCGGTCCTTCGCGAACGCGACGGCCTGCTGGTAGGCGCGCTCGGCCAGGCCGACGCCCTGCATGCCGACGCCGAAGCGGGCCGCGTTCATCATGATGAACATGTACTCGAGGCCGCGGTTTTCTTCACCCACCAGGGTGCCGATGGCGCCGCCGTGGTCGCCGAACTGCAGCACGGCGGTCGGCGAGGCCTTGATGCCAAGCTTGTGTTCGATCGAGACGCAGTGCGCATCGTTGCGTTCGCCCAGCGAGCCGTCCGCGTTCACCAGGAACTTCGGCACGATGAACAGCGAGATGCCCTTCACGCCCGCGGGTGCGTCCGGGGTGCGCGCCAGCACGAGGTGGATGATGTTCTCCGCCATGTCGTGCTCGCCGTAGGTGATGAAGATCTTGGTGCCGAAGATCTTGAAAGTGCCGTCGCCCTGCGGCTCGGCGCGGGTGCGCACGGCGGCGAGATCCGAACCGGCCTGCGGCTCGGTCAGGTTCATGGTGCCGGTCCACTTGCCGCTGATGAGCGGCTCGAGGAACAGCTTCTTCTGCTCATCCGAACCCGCGGTGAGCAGCGCCTCGATGGCGCCGTCGGTCAGCAGCGGGGCCAGTGCGAAGGACAGGTTGGCCGCGTGCAGCATTTCCATGCACGGCGTCGCGACCAGCTTCGGCAAGCCCTGGCCGCCGAATTCGCTCGGATGCTGGATGCCCTGCCAGCCGCCTTCGGCAAAGGCGCGGAAGGCCTCGCGGAAGCCCTTCGAGGTGGTGACGCTGCCGTCCTTCCACAGGCTCGGTTCCTTGTCGCCCGCGTGGTTCAGCGGGGCGACGACTTCGCCGCAGAATTTCGCGCTCTCCTCGAGCACGGCGTCGACCGTGTCCGGGGTCGCGTCTTCGCAACCGGGCAGCTGGTTGATCTCGGCCAGGTTGGCCAGTTCGTTCACAACGAACTGCATGTCTTTCAGCGGGGCTTGATAGCTCACCTTTGTCTCCTGATGTGAAAACGTCGCCCCGGCCCGCCGGGTAGGCGCGCGGGAGCGACGATGAATCGGCTAGGGGTAGATTAGCCCAGTTCCTTGACCAGCGCCGGCACGACTTCGAACAGGTCGCCCACCAGGCCGTAGTCGGCCACCGAGAAGATCGGCGCTTCCGGGTCCTTGTTGATGGCGACGATGGTCTTCGAGTCCTTCATGCCGGCCAGGTGCTGGATCGCGCCCGAGATGCCCACCGCGATGTACAGGGTCGGAGCGACGATCTTGCCGGTCTGCCCCACCTGCCAGTCGTTCGGCACGAAGCCGGCGTCCACCGCGGCGCGCGAGGCGCCCATGGCGGCGCCCAGCTTGTCGGCGAGCGGCTCCAGCAGCTTGAAGTTCTCGGCCGAGCCGATGCCGCGGCCGCCCGAGACGATGATCTTGGCGGCGGTCAGTTCCGGACGATCCGACTTGGCCAGCTCGCGGCCGACGAAGGCCGACTTGCCGAAGTCGCCGCTTGCTGCCACCTGCTCCACCGCGGCGGAGCCGCCGGTTGCAGCGGCATCGAACGCGGTGCCGCGCACGGTGATCACCTTCACGCTGTCGCCCGACTGCACGGTGGCGATGGCGTTGCCGGCGTAGATCGGGCGCTCGAAGGTGTCCGGGGACTCGACCTTGGTGATTTCCGAGATCTGGGCCACATCCAGCCTGGCGGCCACGCGCGGCAGGATGTTCTTGCCGTAGGCGGTGGCGGGCGCCAGGATGTGCGAGTAGCTGCCGGCGATCGCCAGGATCTGCTCGGCGACGTTCTCGGCCAGGCCGTCGGCGAAGTGCGGCGCGTCGGCGACCAGCACCTTGCTCACGCCGGCGATTTGCGCGGCGGCTTCGGCGGCGGCGCCGCAATTGGCGCCGGCGACCAGGACGTGCACCTCGCCGCCGCACTGGGAGGCCGCGGTCACGGTGTGGTGGGTAGCGCCCTTGAGCGAGGCGTTGTCGTGTTCTGCAATGACGAGTGCGACCATGTTTTTTTCCTCAGTATATTTAGATGACTTTGGCCTCGGTGCGCAGCTTCTGCACCAGGGTCGCCACGTCCGGCACCTTGACGCCGGCCGAGCGCTTGGCCGGCTCGGTCACTTTCAGGGTCTTCAGGCGCGGGCTCACGTCGACGCCCAGGTCTTCCGGCTTGACGGTTTCCAGCGGCTTCTTCTTGGCCTTCATGATGTTGGGCAGCGTGACGTAGCGCGGCTCGTTCAGGCGCAGGTCGGTGGTGATGATCGCCGGCAGGGTGAGCTGCACGGTTTCCAGGCCGCCGTCCACTTCGCGGGTCACGGTGACCTTGCCGTCTTCCAGCACGACCTTCGAGGCGAAGGTCGCTTGCGGCCAGCCCAGCAGCGCGGCCAGCATCTGGCCGGTCTGGTTCGAATCGTCATCGATCGCCTGCTTGCCCAGGATGATCAGTTGCGGCTGCTCTTTCTCGGCCAGCGCCTTCATGATCTTGGCCACGGCCAGCGGCTCCGTCTCGACACTCGTCTCGACCAGGATGCCGCGGTCGGCGCCGATCGCCATCCCGGTACGCAGGGTTTCCTGGCATTGCGGCGCGCCCACCGACACGGCGACCACTTCGGTGACCTTGCCGGCTTCCTTCAGGCGCGTGGCTTCTTCCAGCGCGATCTCGTCGAACGGGTTCATCGACATCTTGACATTGGCGATATCCACGCCGCTGCCGTCGGATTTGACGCGGACCTTGACGTTGTAGTCGACCACGCGTTTGACGGGTACCAGGACTTTCATAGGGTGCCTTTAGAGAATGGAATGAGGTAACAGACGAAAATGGCCTAGATTATAAGAGAAATTCTGCTTCAGGTCGAAATTAAAGCACGATCGTGCGATTTTTTGCTAGAGGTTTTCGACTAAAACGCATGCCACCGGCGCATCGTACGGGGTTTGGAGGGAAATGCACGGGGCCGGCGCACGCCTGCCCCGCCAGGGCGCGCGCGTCCGGCGCGCCCAGGTGTGCGCCTCATTTGCGGCGCATCAGGAAGGTGAATTCGCCGTGCTCGGCGGTGTGGGCCAGCAGGGCATTGCCGGTCTGCTTGGCGAAGGCCTGGAAGTCGCGCACGGAACCGGTATCGGTTGCCACGATGCGCAGCACCTGGCCGCTTTCCATCTCGGCGAGTGCCTTCTTGGCTTTCAGGATCGGCAGCGGACAATTCAGTCCGCGCGCATCCAGGTCTCTCTGGAATTCCATGGTGTCAATGTCGATAGTCATGTCGCTCATCGCTTGCCTGCTCGGTAGTGGTGCTCGGAAATCGAATACTACTCCTTTTCTGGCAGTATGACGCAGCGCACCAAAATAGTCATATATTGTTGCACACCCGCAACCGAATGTGACTTTGCCCGCACGCCTGCACCAAGGGATGACACAACTGCATCGGAACAGCGCCTTCATGGTGCAACGCTACGGGGATATGGCCCTGCCGCGCGATTCCAGACACGCTTGCCGGCATACCCTGACCAGGACCTGACACGGCCGCTGTCGACAAAGTTGACAGAAAACGGAAACGTTTCCAATCAGACGCGGATAAGTCCTTGATTCGACAAAGAAGAGCCATTCTGGCATGGGAATTGCACTTATGACATCTCCACAACCAGGAGACACCATGATCGCAAAATTCTTGCAGGCTACCCTTCTGTGCAGCACATTCCTGGCAAGCGGCGCAGGCCTGGCCGCTCCCGTCGAATTCGTGCCGCCGAACGACCCGGTCGGGACCAGCTACGCCGCCCAGAACGACAGTTGGCAGATGGGCCGGGGTATCACTTTCAGCGTCAGCGCGCAGCAGACCCTGGGCAGCGTCGGCCTGTGGCACGACCTGTCGGGAACAAGCCTCTCCTTCGGCCTGTATGAAATCGCGAAGTCGAGCGTGACGCTGGCCAAGCTCGCCACCCTCGCCAGCGGCAGCTCCACCGTCGACACCGATGGTGCGGAATGGATCGACTACGCCCTCGACGGCGTGACCCTCGAAGCGGGCAAGGACTATCTTCTGGAATTCGCATTCGAGGGCATCCCCAATGCCAACTTCTACTACTACAACGACAACGTGCCGTGGGCTCAGGCTGGGTTCGCCGGTCTGGACGGAACGCTGGGACAGGAGCTGGGCAATGCGGTTGTCGCCGGCTTCCGCATCGATGTCGAAGAGGCCGGCGAGGTGCCGGAGCCGGCTTCGCTGGCGCTGCTGGCCGTCGGCGCGGCCGCGCTCGCACGCCGGCGCCGCAAATAGAAACGCCGCCCGGGGGCTTAATGCCGTTCAGTCAAGCGTGGGTGGCCGGGTTCTCCCGGCCGCGCGTTCAACTCCATTGTGCTCTGCCACAGTGCATAAGTGGCCTGGACGCGCGGTCGGCGAAGCCGACCACCCTACATTTTTTGCACTAACTGAACAGCATTACGCCCGGGGCGGCGCTTCCAAGGGGTAAGGCAGCCGCTTACGCGCGCTCGCCTACCCAGCCGGCCACGCCGGCCAGCGCCTGCGGCAGGCCGGATGGATCGGTGCCGCCGGCCTGCGCCATGTCCGGACGGCCGCCGCCCTTGCCGCCCACCTGCTGGGCGACGAAGTTCACCAGTTCGCCGGCCTTGACCTTGCCGGTGGCGTCCTTGGTCACGCCCGCGATCAGGCTGACCTTGCCTTCGAGGACACTGGCCAGCACGATGGCTGCGGTGCCCAGCTTGTCCTTGAGCTTGTCCATGGTCTCGCGCAGCGCGGTGACGTCGGCCCCTTCCATGGTCGCGGCCAGCACCTTGATGCCGTTCACGTCGATCGCCTTGGCCAGCAGCTCGTCGCCCTGCCCTGCGGCCAGCTTCGACTTGAGCGCAGCCACTTCCTTCTCGAGCGACTTGACCTGGTCCTGCACCTGGGCGATGCGCGACGGCAGTTCGTCCGGGCTGGTTTTCAGGGCGCCGGCGGCTTCCTGCAGCTTGCGGTTGATCGACTGCACCAGCGCCAGCGCGCCCTCGCCCGTCACCGCCTCGACGCGCCGGATGCCGGCAGCGACGCCGCCTTCCGACACGATCTTGAACAGGCCGATGTCGCCGGTGCGGGTGACGTGCACGCCGCCGCACAGCTCTTTGGAGGAGCCGATGTCCAGCACACGCACGCTGTCGCCGTACTTCTCGCCGAACAACGCCATGGCGCCGTGCTTGACGGCGTCATCAAACGTCATGTGCTGGGCCTGGGTAGCGTGGTTCTCGAGGATCTCACGGTTGACGATGGCTTCCACCCTGGCGATTTCGTCCGCCGTGAGCGGCGCGCCGTGGCTGAAGTCGAAGCGGGTCTTGTCCGGATCGACCAGCGAGCCTTTCTGCTGCACGTGGCTGCCCAGCACTTCGCGCAGGGCCTTGTGCATCAGGTGGGTCGCCGAGTGGTTGCGGATGGTGCGCGCGCGCTTGGCGGTGTCGACCTGCGCGTCCACGGTGTCGCCGACCTTCAGCGAACCCTGGCGCAGTACGCCGTGGTGGCCGAAGACCTCGGCCTGGATCTTCAGGGTGTCCTCGACTTCGAACAGGTTGGCGCCGTTGCCACAGGTGTTGGAAATGAGGCCCTGGTCGCCCACCTGGCCGCCCGACTCCGCGTAGAACGGGGTGGTGTCGAGCACCACGATGCCTTCCTGGCCAGCCTTCAGTTCGTCTACCTTCACGCCTTCGGAGTACAGGGCGAGCACGTGGGTGTTGTGGGCCAGCGATTCGTAGCCGACGAACTTGGTCTTCTCGCCCGCGTACTCGACCTTGGCGGCCATCTTGAACTTGCCGGCGGCGCGCGCAGTCTTCTTCTGCTGCTCCATCGCGGCAGTGAAACCCTCTTCATCCAGCGTGACGCCGCGTTCGCGGCAGATGTCGGCGGTGAGGTCGAGCGGGAAGCCGTAGGTGTCGTACAGCGTGAAGGCGGTGGCGCCGTCCAGGTTCTTCGCATCCTTGGCCAGTTGGGCCTCCAGGATCTTCATGCCGTTTTCCAGCGTCTCGCCGAAGCGCTCTTCCTCGGTCTTGAGCACCTGTGCCACGCGTGCCGCGGCTTCGTGCAGTTCCGGATAGGCCGTGCCCATCTCGGCGTCGAGGTCGGCCACCAGCTTGTGGAAGAAGGGCTTGGTCTGGCCCAGCTTGTGGCCGTGGCGCAGGGCGCGGCGGATGATGCGGCGCAGGACATAGCCGTGGCCTTCGCTGCTCGGGATGATGCCGTCGACGATCAGGAAGGAAGCCGCCCGGATGTGATCGGCAATGACCTTCAGCGAGTTGTTGTTCAGGTCAGTGGCGCCGGTTTCGCGCGCTGCGGCCTTGATCAGGGCCTGGAACAGGTCGATCTCGTAGTTGCTGTGCACGTGCTGCAGCACGGCGGCCAGGCGCTCCATGCCCATGCCGGTGTCGATCGACGGCTTCGGCAGCGGGCTCAAGGTGCCCGATTCGTCGCGGTTGAACTGCATGAACACCAGGTTCCAGATCTCGATGAAGCGGTCGCCGTCTTCCTCGGGCGAGCCCGGAGGACCGCCCCAGATGTCGGCGCCGTGGTCGTAGAACACTTCGGTGCAGGGGCCGCAGGGGCCGGTATCGGCCATCTGCCAGAAGTTGTCGGAGGCGTAGCGCGCGCCCTTGTTGTCGCCGATGCGGATGATGCGCTCTTTCGGCACGCCGATCTCGTTGGCCCAGATGTCGTAGGCTTCGTCGTCCTCGAAGTAGACGGTGACGGTGAGCTTCTCGGCAGGCAGCATGTAGACCTTGGTCAGCAGCTCCCAGCAGTAGTTGATCGCGTCGCGCTTGAAGTAGTCGCCGAAGCTGAAGTTACCCAGCATCTCGAAGAAGGTATGGTGGCGCGCGGTGTAGCCGACGTTTTCCAGGTCGTTGTGCTTGCCGCCGGCGCGCACGCAGCGCTGCACGGTGGTGGCGCGCGAGTAGGGGCGCGTATCCAGGCCCAGGAACACATCCTTGAACTGCACCATTCCGCTGTTCGTCAGCAGCATGGTCGGGTCGTTGCCCGGCACCAGGGGGCTCGAACGGACGATGGTGTGGCCTTTGGACTCGAAGAACTTGAGGAACTTTTCGCGGATTTCTGAGGATTTCATGTCGTAAGGGCGGAATGAGGGAGGATGCGCTATAAAAAATCGATTATAGCCTAGCTGCGGGCAGGGTCATGAGTCCGGCCAGAGATTTACGGCGCGGGGAAAAGGAAGCGCCGTGGGCCTGCCGGGAACGTGGGGGCCGGCGGCGCGTGCCGATCAGCGCAACAGCGACAGCACTGCCCGCGGCTGGCTGTTGGCCTGCGCCAGCATGGCCGACGCCGCCTGCTGCAGGATCTGCATCCGGGTCAGCCCTGCCGTGGTGCTGGCGTAGTCGACGCCTTCGACCCGCTCTTTGGCCGCGGCCAGGCTGATGGCATTGGTCTGCAGGGAGCTGGCCGCGACGTCGAGCCGGTTGCTGGTGGCGCCGACCAGCGTCCGCTGCTTGCTGACGAACGCCAGCGCCTCATCCACGTGCAGCAGTGCGATCGCGCCCCTGTGCATGTCGAGGTTGGCCAGCCCGAGCGCACCGGCGTTCATGGCCGCGAACTTCAGGTCGATCACGTCAGTGGAGCTGGAGCCGGCCTGGATCTGCACCAGCTTGGTGGCGGTCGACCCGCCATGTTCCGGATATTCCACCTCGAAGTGCGCCAGCCCATCGCTGGCGCCGTTGCTGCCGCTGTCGGGCACGACGGCCCGCGCATTCCGGGCGCTGAGATTGTCGGCATCGAGCCCCCCGATCGCCCCCGTGTCGGCGTTCGTCAGGTTCATTCTGGTGTTGACGTAGTTGACGCCGTTGGCGGTGAAGTCGTTCAGGAAAGCCGTCGTATCCGCGTAGGCGCCGCCGCTGACCGCCAGCAGCGCGTCATCGAGGTCGGCGGACTGGTTATTGGCCAGGTATTGCATGATTCCCTTGATGCCCCCGTCCACGCCAAGCGCCTTCATACGGTCGTGCAGGTAGCGGGTGGCGATATAGCCGCCCTCGTAGACGGCGCCGCCGCCGGCCACCGCGTTGACGATGGTGGACACGCTGGTGCCGCCTGCGATCACACTTTGCACGCGCTCGTCCGCGCCATGGATCAGCTCCGCCGCTCCTTCGACGAACCAGTCCGGCAAGGCCGTGAAGTTCATCGTGCGCGACATGACGGCATGGGCCATTTCATGCGCGACGATGCGGTCGCTATAGAACGGCGCACCGCCACCGTCGGGCGTTGCCGCCGTGCCGAAGTCGGCCATGTCGAGGTTCAGATGCAGATTGTTATACTTGCCGCCGGACGTCGTACCGGATACCGAGGCCAGCACGCCTGCCCCGCCGTCGGTCGTGTCGAGGTTGACCTTGATCTTGACCCCATCCCCGCTGATGCCGAAATACTGCTTCACCATGTCTTCCGCTGCGGACAACCAGCCGGTCTTCAAACCGTCAAGCACCGTGCGCTTCCTCTCGTCGCCCCCGATGCTGCCGGCATCCTGGGCGAAGACGGCGCTGCCGTTGAACATGGTCTGCCTGCCGACATGGTCGATATGCTTGAGGATCTCCCTCGCTTCGGTCTGCAGCGCATCGCGGTCGGAAGCCGTGTAGCTGGCATTGCCCGAGGCCACCGCCAGCTCACGCAAGCGCTGCAGGCTCTCGACGACGTTCCCCATGGCGCTTTCAGCTACCTGCAGCATCGAACTGCCGTCGCTGATATTGCGGGCTGCCTGCCCCAGTCCCTGCTGCTCGCTGCCCATGCGCGCGGCGATCGCCTGCCCGGCGGCATCGTCGGAAGCGCTCTGGATGCGCGTGCCCGCACTCAGGCGCGCCAGCAGCTGCGCGTGAATGCCGTTTTGCGTCTTCAGCGCGCGCTGGGTCGCCAGCGACTGGACATTGGTATTGATCGATAGGGACATGGTGGCCATCACCCGTGGGTGTAGTTGCCACCTTATAACGACGGCTGGTCACCCAAACTTGAGGCTTGGCGTGAACTTTTTCGTAGAGATCGATCCGGACGAAAGCTCGGTCAGCGCCTGCCGGACTCCGGCCCGATCAGGTCGATGCGGTCGGTGCAGAAGGCTTGCACGCCCCAGCCCAGCAGTTCGCGGGCGCGCGCCGGCTCGTTGACGGTATAGCAGAACAGCCCGAAGCCGGCGTCGAGCACGGCCCTGGCCAGTTCCTCGGTCAGGTGCTTGTGGTTGGTGTGAATGGCAACGGCTTGCACGGAGTGCGCCAGTTCCTGCCAGCCGGGGGCCAGCTCGCTCATCAGGAAAGCGCGCGGCAGGTCCGGGGCGGCATCGCGCGCGCTTTCCAGGGCCGCCAGGCTGAACGAGGACAGCAGCGGCGCACGTTCCGGGCGGCCGGCCCCGCAGTTGTCTGCGATGTCGTCGGCGAACATGGCGCGTGCGATGCGCGCGACCGTCTCGCCGGTCTCGCGGTCGAAGCCGCGCGCCGGCTTGATCTCGATGTTCATCCAGATGCCGTGCGCCTTGCAGAAGTGCGCGAATTCGACGAACAGGGGCACTGGCTCGCCGCGGTAATCCCGGCCGAAACAGCTGCCGGCGTCCATCCGCGCCAGCTCGCCCGCGTCGTAGTCGAACACGTGGCCGGCGCCCTTCACGGTGCGGCCGAGGTAGGGGTCGTGCATCACCACCGGCACGCCGTCGCGCGCCAGCATCACGTCGAATTCCACGGCGCGAAAACCGAATTCCATGCCGCGCCTCAAGCCTGCGAAGGTGTTCTCGGGAGCCAGGGCGCCGCCGCCGCGGTGGGCCAGGATCCTGGGATATCGCCACATGTCCGCCTCCGCTTGCAGAAATCAGGAAACCCTCGGCCCGCCGAGCTGGCGTGCCAGGTAGAGGAAGATTCCGAGGTTGAGCGCCACGGTCAGGTGGAACTTCCACTGGAACGCCGTTTTCGCGCTCTTGTGGCGCAGCCACTGTTGCGCCAGCACGGCGCCCGGCCAGCCGCCCACGAGGCCGAGCAGCAGGAGGGTCGCTTCCGGTGTGCGCCAGTTGCCGCCGCGCGCCGCCGACTTGTCGATGGCATAGGCCAGGAAGCAGCCGAGGCTGAGCGCCAGGTAGACGCCGCCGACCGCGAACGGCAGGTCCCACATGACGGTGGCGAAGGCGTAGACGGCGGCGAACAGCAGGAGCGGCAGGTAAGGCATGCGCAAAAGCTTAACCCGGCCCGCGCGCAGATGTCTACATGGAAAGCAAATGTCCCTTTCGGACGCCCATCGTTGGATACCGAACAGAGAAACCGGCGCGCCGCCCTCTACCCTCGAACTTCCAGTCTCTGAACACAAGGGAGTACGACATGGCATTTGATCTTGGCAATCTCTTGAACCAATACCTTGGCGGCGGCGCGGCCGGCGGCAACTATAACCAGGCCCACGACGACTTCGACCGTGTGGCGCAGAACGCCCCACCCGACATGCTGGCGCGTGGCGTCACCGGCGCCCTGCGCTCCGACCAGACCCCGCCCTTCCCGCAGATGGTGAGCCAGATGTTCGGCCAGAGCAACCCGAACCAGCGCGCCGGCATGCTGAACCAGCTTCTGGCCACCCTCGGGCCGGCGGTGCTGTCCCAGTTGGCCAACCGATCCGGCCAGGGCGGACTCGGCGGCCTGGGCAGCCTCTTCGGCGGCGGCCGTGCGCCCACCCAGGTGACGCCGGAGCAGGCCTCGCAGGTCTCGCCCGAAGAGGTGCGCGAACTGGCTGAAAAGGCCGAGCAGCAGAGCCCGGGCATCGTCGACCGTATGGGCGACTTCTATGCCCAGAACCCGACCCTGGTCAAGGCAATCGGCGGCGCCGCCCTTGCCATTGCACTGGGCCACATGGCGCAGAACATGCGCCGCCAGTGATCCATGGGGCCTCACGGTTGATCAGCGAACAGAGGGAGCAGTAGCAAAACATCTACGCTCGCTATTCGAGCGACTGCTTCAGGAGAAGAAATATGGCATTTGATTTGGGCAATCTGTTATCGCAGTACCTGGGCGGCGGCAACCAGGACCGGGCAGCAGACGACTTCGACCGCGTGGCCCAGAGCGCACCGCGCGCAACGGTCGCCGAAGGCGTCGCCAACGCCCTGCGTTCCGACCAGACCCCTCCCTTCCCGCAAGTCGTCAGCCAGCTGTTCGGGCAGAGCGATGCGAATGGCCGCGCCGGCATGCTGAACCAGCTGCTGGGTTCCCTGAACCCGGCGCAGCTGTCCTCGGTTGCGGGCGGCGTTTTCGGCAAGCTGTTCGGCGGCGGCAAGGTCACGCCGGAACAGGCTTCGCAAGTCTCTTCCGAGCAGGTGCGCGAGCTCGCACAACAAGCCGAGCAGCAGAACCCCGGCATCGTCGACCACATGAGCGCCTTCTATGCCGAACACCCGACCCTGGTCAAGGCAATCGGCGGCGCCGCGCTGGCGCTCGCGCTTGGCCACGTGGCACAACGCATGCGTTCCCAATCCACCATTCACCAAGGAGATGACATGGGCATTTTGAGCAATATTTTCGGCAAAATCTTCCCGAAGGCGCACGCCGCCAACAAGGGCCCGCAAGCCCAGGCACCGGCGCCGCAGGCCCAGCCACAGGCTGCACCCCAGGCCCAGCCGCAAGCACAGCCGCAGGTCCAGCCACAAGCCGCCCCGGCCATGATGGACCAGGTCGACGTCGAGGAAATCCTGACCAGGATGCAGGCGTCGAGCGGCCAGCAACTGAACTGGCGCACCTCGATCGTCGACCTGCTCAAGCTTCTCGGCCTGGACAGCAGCCTGCAGGCCCGCAAGGAGCTGGCCGCCGAGCTGAATTACTCCGGCGACACGAGCGATTCGGCCTCGATGAACATCTGGCTGCACCGCCAGGTCATGAACAAGCTGGCCGCCAACGGCGGCAAGGTGCCGGCGGACCTGCGCGACTAGGCTCGAACGACTCAGCTCAAACTAATCGGCCAACGAGGTGTTGGCCGCCGTCCCGCACGAGAAGCAGAAGCGGGCGAACGCGTTCTTGCGGCTGCTGCAGCCCCCACAGCGGTCGAACAGCCCAATGCCGCAGTGCGGGCAGAAGTCCAGGCTGGCGTCCTTCAGGTCGACCGGCCGCTCGCATCCCGGACACACGCTCTTGCCCAGCCGGGCAAGAGCGACGTCGTAGCGCAGGGTCTGGCGACGTTGCACGTCAGGCAGCGCCTCGGCCGCCTTCTGGCGCGCCAGGTAGCGCTGCAGCGAAAGGATCGCGTAGCGGCCCACCAGGAAAGTGACGATGATGCCTACCAGGTAGCGCACATAGCCGCCATAGCTCGGCAGGTAGGGTACCAGCTCGAAAAAGAAGGTGAACAGCGCAAAGATAATGAAGCCCCAGACGAAGGGCCAATACGTGCCCTTGCGTTTGCGCGCGAACATCCATCCGGCCAGCACCAGCAGCGGCAGCGTCAGCGCCAGGCGGTACAGGAAGACGCGCAGCTCCTTGGCGCGCGCGGCGTCCGCATAGGCGGCACGGGCCGGTTCCTGGAGCTGCTCCCAGCGCCTCCCGGTCGCTTCCAGGGCCTGGTCCGCGTCGAGCAGCGCTTGCTGCTGCGCCTGGACCGCCGTCAAGGCGGCGCGCTCTTCCGCCTCCAGCCGGTCGAGACCGCGGGTTCGATCGATCAGCTCGGGATCCTGGTCCGGCCGCGCGGTCGCACGCCGGGTGGCGAGCCAGTTGTCGAAGGTGGCGCGCGCCGTCCGCGTATTCGACTGCGCCACCTCGTGCTTCTGCGCCGCCTGCTCGTGAGCAAGCTTGGCGGCATCGCGCTTGTCGCGCAGAGCGCCCTGCTCGGCCTGCAATGCGGCAGCCTTGCCCTGGTCGAGAAACTGTTCGACCGTGAGCTCGTCCTCGACGTCCCACAGGTTGCCGACCACGGCGCTGCCAAGGCCGATCAGGAAGGCCGCGAATGCGAATGCCACCAGCCAGAGTGCGCGCTGCAGCCACTTTTCCGTAAAGCGCAAGCCTTTGCTCATGAGCTCCTCCACATGTTGATGAAGGCGCCAGCTTGCCACGGGTAGCAATTGCATACCAGCATGAAACGCAAAGCAGACTTGTCCTGCCACTCCCGGTAGCAGGACGCGATACCGGAAGCCGCTTAGAAGTAGGACAGGCCCAGCGCCTTCTTGACTTCGTCCGTGGTCTGCGCTGCCACTTCGCGCGCCTTCATGGTGCCTTCCTTGAGAATCTGCAGCACCTGGCCACGGTCCTTGGCATATTCTTCGCGGCGGGCGCGGATCGGCGCCAGCATGTCCTGCAGGATGCCTTCCAGGCGCTTCTTGACCACGCTGTCGCCCAGTCCGCCGCGGGTGTAGTGGGCCTTCATCTCGGCCAGGCCTTCCTTGTCGGTATCGAAGGCGTCGAGGTAGATGAAGGCCACGTTGCCCTCAAGGTGGCCCGGATCCGACACCTTCAGGTGCAGCGGGTCGGTGTACACCTGCTTGACGGCGGCGCGGATCTCGTCCGGGCTGGCGCCCAGGTTGATCGTATTGCCGAGCGACTTGCTCATCTTGGCGCGGCCGTCGATGCCCGGCAGGCGGCCCACTTCCGGCACGATCGCCTTGCACTCGACCAGGATGTCCCTGTCCTGTCCATAGGTCCGGTTGAACTTGCGCACGATCTCGTTGCACTGCTCGATCATCGGGATCTGGTCTTCGCCCACCGGCACCACGCTCGCCTTGAAGGCGGTGATGTCGGCGGCCTGGCTGGCCGGATAGGTCAGGAAGCCGGCCGGGATGTCGCGCTCGAAGCCGCGCTGGACGATCTCCTGCTTCACGGTCGGGTTGCGCTCGAGGCGCGCCACCGTCACCAGGTTCAGGTAGTAGAAGGTCAGCTCGGTGAGCTCCGGAATCTGCGACTGGATCAGGATGGTCGTACGGGCCGGATCGATGCCGACCGCGAGGTAATCGAGCGCCACTTCCACCACGTTCCGGTGTACCTTACCAATGTCATCCATATTGTCGGTCAGGGCCTGGGCGTCCGCCAGCATGACGAATTGGCGGTAGCTGTCCTGGTAGGCAACACGGTTGCGCAGGCTGCCGACGAAGTGGCCGAGATGCAACGGACCGGTAGGACGGTCGCCGGTCAGGATGATGGGTGGGGAAGCGGAGGTAGAAGTAGATACGGTCTGGGAGCTCATCGGGTTTCCTGTATTTCCTGGATAGTGCCCCGATCCTCCTGCGCCAGAAATAAAAACGCCACCCGGATCGAGGCGGCGTTAGGCGAAATGCACGTCATTTCCTGTGGCCGCACGCTAGGAGCGGCGCCACCAGGTCGGAACGATGTGATGTGCTTTCGGAAAATTCATGGACCGCATGGTTGCAGGTTGGCGCGCCGATGTCAACCGCTACCGGGTCCCATGGCCTGCGGGCCGGCTCCCCTTTCGACACTTTTTTCCCGGGACGCCGCACTGCAGGATGTTTGTTGTAAGAAAACTAATATTTGGTGAAACTGATGAATCCACAAAAGAGCACGAACAGCCAAACCCGTCCCCTGGAACTCTGGGGCGGCCTCGAATGCACGGTCAACCGCGTCCACGACGAATACTTCAGCCAGCTCGAGCGCAACGGCCATCACGGCCGTGCCTGCGACATCGGGCGTTTCGCGTCCACCGGCATCCGCGCAATCCGCTATCCCGTGCTATGGGAACGTACCGCGCCAAACGGACTCGCCAGCGCCGACTGGAGCTGGCCCGACGAGCGCCTGCATGCGCTGCGCGATGCCGGCGTGACGCCGATCGCCGGCCTGGTGCACCACGGCAGCGGGCCGCGCGACACCAGCCTGGTCGACCCGCTGTTCGCCGAACGCCTCGCGGAGTATGCCGGCGCCGTAGCCGCCCGCTATCCCTGGATCGAGTACTACACCCCGGTCAACGAACCCTGCACCACCGCCCGCTTCGCCGGCCTGTACGGCGTCTGGTACCCGCACGGGCGCGACGATCGCAGCTTCATCGAAGCCCTGCTGGTCCAGTGCCGCGCCGTGGTGCTGTCGATGCGCGCCATCCGCGCCGTCAACCCCGACGCCAAGCTGGTCCAGACCGACGACCTCGGCAAGACCTACGGCACCCCGGAACTCAGCCACGTGGCCGAGTTCTACAACGAGCGCCGCTGGCTGGCCTGGGACCTGCTGTGCGGCATGGTCGACGAGCAGCACAAGCTGTGGAAGTACCTGCTCAAGACCGGCATCGCCGCCGGCGAATTCCTGTGGTTCCGCGACAATCCCTGCCCGCCCGACATCATCGGGGTCAACTACTACGTCACCTCCGAGCGCTGGCTCGACCATCGTCCCGAGCGCTTCCCCGCGCATCACCGCGGCATGGCCGACGGCATTCCCTGCGCCGATATCGAGGCCTCGCGCGTGCTGGCCACGCCGACGCCGGGCATCGCCCCGCTGCTGCGTGAGATCTGGGACCGCTACGGCATCCCGCTGGCCATCACCGAAGCCCACATCGACGCCAACCGCGAAGACCAGCTGCGCTGGCTGCTCGAGATCTGGGAAGCGGCCCAGCAGTCGCAGCAGAACGGCGTCGACGTGCGCGCCGTCACCGTGTGGTCCCTGCTCGGCTCCTTCGACTGGAACAGCCTGGTCACGCAAAACAAGGGGTACTACGAACCCGGCCCCTTCGACGTGCGCTCCCCTACCCCGCGCCCGACCGCGCTGGCGAAGATGATGAAGGAACTGGCATCTGGCAGCCCGCTGTCGCACCCGGTGCTGCGCGGCCAGGGCTGGTGGCGCCGCCAGGGCCGCTTCCTGTGCCACCCGCCAGTGGCCACGCCCGCCGCGCTCACCTCGATCTCGGCCGACGGCCACCGCCTGGTCGGCACCAGCGCGGCGCCGATCCTGATCCTGGGCGCCACCGGCACCCTGGGCCGCGCCTTTGCGCGCGTGTGCCGCAAGCGCAACCTGTCCTACCGCCTGCTGTCGCGCAAGGACATGGACATCGCCGACGCCGGTTCGGTCGAGCGCGCCCTGGCCCAGCACCAGCCCTGGGCGGTGATCAATACGTGTGGCTACGTGCGCGTGGACGACGCCGAGAACGACGCCGAGCGCTGCTTCCGCGAGAACACCGCCGGCCCCGCCATCCTGGCCGCCGCCTGCGCGCGCCACGGCATCCACCTCACCACTTTCTCGAGCGACCTCGTATTCGACGGCAAGCAAGACCGCCCCTACGTGGAATCCGACCCGGTGGCGCCGTTGGGCGTCTACGGCCGCAGCAAGGCCGAGGCCGAAGTGGCGGTGCTGGACGAGCATCCGGATGCGCTGGTGGTGCGCACCAGCGCTTTCTTCGGCCCCTGGGACCAGTACAACTTCGTGACCCTGGCCCTGAACGCCCTCGAGCGCGGCGAATCCTTCACGGCGTCGAACGATCTCACCATCACGCCGACCTACGTGCCGGACCTGGTGCATGCCTGCCTGGACCTGGCGATCGACCGCGAGGCCGGTGTCTGGCACCTGGCCAACGGCGGCGCCTTGAGCTGGGCCGAACTGGCGCTGAAGGCGGCCGAGCGGGCCGGCGTCGACGCCAGCCGCCTGGAAGCGCGTGCCATCGCCTATCCGGCCGCGCGCCCCGCCTACTGCGCCTTGACGAGCGAACGCGGCATCCTGCTGCCGCGCCTGGACCAGGCGCTCGACCGTTACCTCGAGCTGCGCAACGTGGAGGACCCGGAGATCGAGGAACTCCAGCACACCGCCGAAAGCCGCCAGCCGGTCGCCAGCGGGCACCGGCAGCAGGAGGAGACGCCGCCGGAGGCGGTGCAGGCAGGGAGTTGCTGAAGGTGGTGCGTCTGCCCGCATGAAGTCGACCTGGGTCCCGGCCTGCGCCGGGACGACGTGGGTTAGGTGAGCGGCAGCGCATCCACGTCCGCTCACCGTGAAACCATCATCCTGGCGCAGGCCGGGATCCCTCTTTCGCCGCCTTCCCGGCAGCGACACAGCCCGGCTCCACTTTCAACACGCTACAATTGCCCCGCCATCAACCAACCAGCGGGCGCAACGAACGTGCAAGAGCAACACGCCTTCCCATTCCTGCGGGAGATCATCCTCTTCCTGATCCTCTCCGGCATCCTGATCCCCACCCTGCAGCGCCTGCGCATCAACCAGGTCGTTGGCTTCCTCGCCGTCGGCACCCTGGTCGGCCCCTTCGGCCTGGGCCTGCTGGCGGACGAGCTGCCGTGGCTAAGCTTCCTCACCTTCCCGCGCGATGCAGGCGTGGCGATGCTGGCCGAGATCGGCGTGCTGTTCCTGATGTTCATGATCGGCCTCGAACTCTCCGCCGCGCGCCTCTGGGCGATGCGGCGCTGGGTATTCGGCGCCGGCACTGGCCAGGTCATCCTGAGCGCGGCGCTGATCGGCGGCGTCCTGCTGCTGGCCTACGGGCTCGACTCGCGGAGCGCCCTGATCATCGGCCTGGTGCTGTCGCTCTCGTCCACGGCCGTGGTGATGCAGCTGCTGGCCCAGCAGGGGGCCACCGGCACCCCGCTCGGGCAGGCGGCGTTTGCGATCCTGATGCTGCAGGACCTCGCCGTGGTGCCGATCCTGCTCCTGATCGGCGCCCTGGGCGGCAGCGGCGGCGGGGGCAGCGACAGCGTCGCCATCCTCGCACTCGCCACGCTGGCGAAGGCCGCCGTCGCCATTGCCCTGATCTACCTGGTGGGCGGACGTGTCGTCCACAAGCTGTTCCGCTCCTTCGCCGAGCACCGCCAGCCGGACGTGTTCATGGCGCTGATCCTGCTCAGCACCTTCGGCATCGCCGGCCTGTCCGCCGCGGCGGGCCTGTCGATGGCGCTGGGCGCGCTGATCGCCGGCCTGCTGCTGGCCGAGACCGAGTTCAAGCACGAAGTCGAGCTGATGATCGAACCCTTCAAGGGTTTGCTGATGGGCCTGTTCTTCATGACCGTCGGGATGAGCATCGACACCCGCCAGATCCTGGCGACGCCGCTGCTGCTGGGGGCCTCGCTGGCCGGACTGGTGCTGGCCAAGGCGGCGGTCGTGGCGCTCCTGCTGCGCATCGGCGGCCAGCCCTGGAGCCGCGCCGTCGAAGGCGGCCTGCTGCTGGGCCAGGGCGGCGAATTCGCTTTCGTGGCGATCGGCTACGCCATGACTTCCAGGGTCCTCGACCCGGCGCTGGGCGCCCAGGTCATGCTGGTGGTCGGCCTGTCGCTGTTCATCACGCCGATGCTGGCGCGCCTGGGACGCGCGATCGGCGAGCGCCACGAACAGGCGCGCAGCGTACAGGCCGCAGCGGCGGACGAGCACGACCTGGTGTCGGCGCGCGGCCGCGTGATCATCGCCGGCTTCGGCCGCGTGGGCCAGCAGCTGGCCAAGCTGCTGGCCGAGCAGAACATCCCCTTCGTGGCCTTCGAATGCGACGCCAAGCTGGTCTCGAAGTTGCATGCCGAGGGCAAGCCGGTCTACTTCGGCAATGCCTCGCGTCCAGAACTGCTGCGCCGGGTCCATGCCGGCGAGGCGCCGGCCATCGTGCTGACCATGGACCATCCGGCATCGAGCATGCAGGCGGTGCGCGGCATCCGCCGCGAATTCCCGCACGTGCGCCTGTTCGTGCGCTCGCGCGACGAGCAGCATGCGCGCGCCCTGCGCCTGGCCGGCGCCAGCATTGTCGTGCCGGAGACGCTGGAGGCGAGCCTGCAGCTGTCGGCCTTCGTGCTGGAATGGATGGGACTGGACGAGCGCCTGGTGGACGGCATCGTCGACCACGAGAGGAAGCTGGTCACGGCCAAGCTGCTCGAGCCTGGGCCTTCCGTTTGAAGACCGGCGAGCGCCGTCGGAGGGGTGTCCCGGCCCGGTCTACGCGACAACCTGGGGCGGCGATCCGGCCGAGCACAGACGGCAATGCATGGAGCCGCTGATCCGCACGCACATGCGACGCAGTGGGTTCGTATCGCCCTGGGCCGTGATCTCGAATCTCACCCGGCCGGCGCCGATTCTTTTCCCGGTAGCCGCATCGGCGATCTCCGGGCTGTCATCCTCGTACAGTATCGCCACGGGAAAGCCATGTCCAACCGAGGGGCTGTAGGTTTGAAACGTGTGAGCGCTGATACCGCAATCCGGCACGCCGGTCGCGTAGATAACCAGGAATGTGATATTCCCGAACGGCAGCTCGCCATTGAACGGAACCGCGGGTTCGGCATCCGCCTGGTTGCCGAGAATCGACGATCGGCGCAAGCATGCGCCATCAAGGACAAAGCCCCAGTCTTCGACAGGAACCATGAGATTGCTCCCGCCAATAATGACGGTCTCCTCATCCTTCTGATGTGCAGCAAGGAATCTCGACACGCGGATGCCTCGACTGTCGCATTCCAGGAAAAGCTGAGCAGTATTACGGTAGAGGTATTCAAAGCTCAGCTCGTACAGTGTTGGAGGAACGACCTCGAAGTATCCGCCGCAGGAGGCTGCGGACATCTTCGAACCGTGGCCCCAATCATCCTGATAGTCACGGGTAAGCCTTGCTGCGGCGTTCTGAGCATTTAATTGCATGGCGCTTTCCGAGGACGGCTCGGCGCCTGGAAATTGTCTCAGCATCGCCATCCCTTCCTCCGCCCCACTGCCGATGACCATCACATACCCATAGGTGGCAATATCGCCGTCACACACCGTTCCGTCGGCGTACACCTCATTACCCGTGTCGGACTGCGCGATCACGATGAAGGAAAAATTGCGTTTGGTGCGGGTGTTGCGAAAATCCTTTGCGTGCTGGTGGATTTCATGGCCATAACGCGTCTCCGCATCCAGGCGCGCACTCAGGAAGTCGAATAATGCTTGGGCTGATCCAACCGTGCCAGCGTACAGGAACAAACTCCTGTCCGGCAGCAACCAGAATTTGCGGCCGAGACGGACCGGTTGATAGCCGAGACCCGCGCGGTCATCGGGGATATCGAGTAAAGGAGTCGATATGCCGGGACCGGGATTCGCCGGCCGCGAGACCAGCGAATCGACAATGACGAGCGGGTAGTGGTCCGCATATAACACCGCGACGAGGGTCATCAAGGCTCCAGAATGTCCGAAAAAAAATGCTGGTGACGGATGTACGAATGATCGCGCGAGCGGCTCATCGTGCACCAGCAGAGGGTATCGACCGCTCGGCCGCGCGACTCCCCCACCATGCAGCTTCCTCGAATACGGAAAGGCCCGACAAATCCGAGTGGGCAAAACAAAGTGGACCCTTGGCTTCAAGCAAAGCCGCGAGCCCCGCATGCGTGCGAAAGCCCGGCTGCGGCACCGCCATCGCATGTGCGCGCAAGGTGATGTCCACCCGCTCGACGCAGGGAGCAAAGGCCCAGCCATACGCCTCCTTCAGGTCGCTGCTCGCCAGCTCCAGCAGTTCCGCCGGGTTGGCGGACTGCAGCCAGCGCCGCGCCTCCAAGGGGGTGCGGCTCGACAGCGCCGTATAGGCCGTGAACACGGTCTTCTCGGGCGGGCGCGAGCGGATGTCCTGGTGGGTCGAGACCACGTAGCCGAGCCCCTTGCCCCCGTAGACCACATTGTCCCAGGCCAGCTGCGCGTCGGGCAGCTCGCGCGGGAAGTCGCGCATCAGGAAATTCGACACCATCCAGGGCGCGTAGTCCGGCAGATGCCGGCGCGGATCGAAGCCGTAGCGCTCGATGCCCTCGACCACGCGGCTGGCGATAAACAGCGGCATGGCGCAAATGGCGCGGCGGGCGCGTATGAGGAAAGTGCGCGGCCTGCCCTGCTCCAGCGTGAAGCACAGCGCCTCCACTTTGCCATCCATTTCGGCGACCCTCGCCGCGGTTCCCGCCCGGCGCCGCGGCCCGGCCTTGGCCGCCAGCGCCTCGGCCAGCGGCGCCAGGCCGCCCGGCCAGGTCAGCAGCGCGTTCTCGTCCGCATTCGCCGCCTGGCCCGAGCGGCCGGCAAAATAGTGGATGCCGGCCCAGGCGGATACGCGCTCGATGCCGGCGCCGTAGTCGTCGCGACAGCAGTAGTCGAGGTACCAGCGCAAGGTGGCGGAGCGGTAGCCGTTGTCGCCCAGCCACTGGGCAAAGCTGAGCCGGTCCAGCGCGGCGAAGGCCGGGTCGCCGGACGACAGCGCCAGCGGGAACACGAAGGCGCGCCGGCCGTCATTGCCGCGCGCGTGGCGCAGTCTCGCCATCTCGTCGAAGAAGGCCTTGTGCTCGGCCGCATCCGCTGCATCCGTGGGCACCAGTCCCTCGTGCCAGACGCCGTCGCGCAGCAGGCGTTCCTCCGGGCCGTGCAGGATGAAGCGCTCGTCGTAGTAGGGTTTGTCCTGGTCCGCGTCGCGCAGGATGATGCCGAGGTCGAGCAGCATTTCGCGCACGTGGGTCGACTCCGGCCCCGGCAGCGGCAGGTAATGGGCGCCGGTCGGACAGGCCAGCTCGCCGTAGCGCGCGCCGGCTGCGTTGCCGAAGGCTTCCGGCCCGTCGAGCAGGATGAAATCGTCGTGACCCAGCTTGCCGAGCTTCCAGGCCGCACTCAGACCGGCGATGCCGGAACCGAGGATGACGACGTCGGTCTCGACGACCGCCGAAGGCGGCGGCAGCTGGCCGCGGTCGCGCAGGAAGTGCCCTTCCGCCCTCCCTGGCGTGTGCACATCCGGCCTGATCTCCTGCCAGCGATAGAAGCCGGCCGCCGTGGCCAGGCCGGCCGCGCCGGCGCCCGCCGCGGTCACCAGGAAGGAGCGCCGGTCCATCAGCGGATCACCTGCTGCCAGTCTTCCTCGAATGCGCGCACCAGCGACTGGGTGTCGAGCCGGTTCGGCGGCATCGGGCGGCGCGGCATGTCGGGCGGCCAGTCGAACATGGCGCGCGTGGTCTCGCCGGTGAGATAGCGCATCGGCAGGCGGTAGGCGGTGGGCGGCGCGAAGCGGCCCTGGGGCGAGGCCATGATGAAGCCCCATTCGCCGAACGAAGGCACGTACAGGTGGTAGGGCCAGGTCTGCAGGCCGACTTCGCGCAGCGTCGCCTCGATGGTCCAGTAGGCGTTCGGGGCGAAGAACGGCGAGGTCGACTGCACCGCGATCAGGCCGTTGGCGGCCACGTGCCTGCGCAGCATGCCGTAGAAGGGCACCGAGTACAGCTTGCCGAGCGCGAAGCTGGACGGATCGGGAAAGTCGACGATGGCCACGTCGTACATGCCGGCTTCCCTCTGCATCCAGATGCCGGCATCGGCGTTGATGATCTTCACGCGCTTGTCCTTCAGCGCACCGGCATTGAGCTTGACTAGCTCGGGCCGGGTCGCGAAGGCCTGGGTCATGGCCGGATCGAGGTCGACCAGGGTCACTTCTTCCACCTGCGGGTAGCGCAGCACTTCGCGCAGCGCCAGGCCGTCGCCGCCGCCCAGCACCAGCACCCGCCTGGCCCAGGGCAGCGACTGCATGGCCGGGTGCACCAGCGCTTCGTGGTAGCGGTATTCGTCGCGCGAGGAGAATTGCAGGTTGCCGTTGATATACAGGCGCAGGTCGTCCTTGAAGCGCGTGATCACCAGGCGCTGGTAGGGCGTGGTGGTCGAGTACACGACGTCGTCGCCGAACAGGCCGTGCTCGCCCCACTCCACCATGCGGTCCGAAAAGCCGAAGCCCAGCACCAGCGTGAACAGCACCGCGCTGGCGCGGATCGCCTTGCCGCGCAGGTGCGCCAGCTCGGCGCGGAACACGTACAGGGTCCACATCGCCACGCCCACGTTGAGCATCCCGAACAGGAAGCCGGTGCGCACCAGGCCCAGGTGCGGCGCCAGCACCAGCGGGAACAGCAGCGACACGGCCAGCGCGCCCAGGTAGTCGAAGGTGAGCACCCGGCTGACGATCTCGGCGAACTCGGTGCGGCGCTCGTTCAGGGCGCGCATCACCAGCGGCACTTCCATGCCGACCATGGCGCCGATCAGGAACACGGTCACGTACAGCACCGTGCGGAAGGGCGCGCCCATCCAGGTGAAAGTCATGAACAGCACCGCTGCCGAGACGCCGCCGATCAGGCCGACGGCCAGTTCGATGTCGATGAAACGGGACAGCACGTCCTCGTCGCGCACGTATTTCGAGAAGTGCGCGCCGACACCCATGGCGAACAGGTAGCAGCCGATGATGGTGGAAAACTGGAGAACCGAGTCGCCCAGCAGGTAGCTGGACAATGCACCGGCAATCAATTCGTAGGCGAGTCCACAGGAAGCGACAACGAATACCGACAGGATCAGAATTTTTTTGGTCATGAAGCAAATTTGTTCTAAGATCGCTGCTGCAATCTTGACTACTTTCTTTGGAGAAGCTTGTGCCCGCCATCCTAAACTATGTGCTGCATCTTGCGACCGCAATTGCGCTGGTCCTGGCATTTTTTGTGGTGTACACGCGGGTCACGCCTTATGACGAAGTGCTGCTCATCCGCCAGGGCAACCGCGCCGCCGCGGTGTCGCTGGGCGGCACCCTGCTCGGCTTCTCGTTGACGATCGCCTCGGCGCTGATGCACACCGATGACTACTACGAATTCTGCGCCTGGGCGGCGCTGGCCATGCTCATCCAGGTGCTGGTCTTCGTCGTCGCCACGCGCCTCCTGCGCATGTCGAAGGACCAGATCGAGCACGACAACCTGGGCTTCGGCATCCTGCTCGGCGCCGTCTCGCTGTCAATCGGCCTGGTCAATGCCGGCAGCATCTCCTGACCTTACCCAACACGCATAGAGGAACCATCATGTCTCTCGGCTCATTCATCAAGAAGCAGTTTCTCGACGTCCTGCAGTGGAACGAGGAAGGCGAAGGCGTGCTGGCCTGGCGCCATCCGATGGAGGACTACGAAATCCAGAACGGCGCCACCCTGGTCGTGCGCGAGTCGCAGCTGGCCGTGTTCGTGGACGAAGGCCGCGTGGCCGACGTGTTTGGTCCGGGCACGCACCGCCTCACCACCTCCACCCTGCCGGTGCTGACCAACCTGAAGAACTGGGACAAGCTGTTCGCCTCGCCCTTCAAGTCGGACGTGTACTTCTTTTCCACCCGCGTGCAGACCGGCCGCAAGTGGGGCACGCCGCAGCCGGTGACGATCCGCGACACGGATTTCGACATGATCCGGGTGCGCGCCTTCGGCATGTATTCCTACCGCATCGCCGATCCGAAGCTGTTCTTCACCGAGATCAGCGGCACCCGCGCCGCCTACACCCGCGAGGAAGTGGAAGACCAGTTGCGCGGCCTGATGCTGGCCACCATGGCGAACTCGCTGGGCGCCTCGAAAATCGCCTTCCTCGACATGGCCGCCAACCAGACCCTGATGGCGCAGCAGATCCGCGGCGACCTGGCCACGGCCTTCGGGCGCTACGGCATCGGGCTGGACGAATTCAATGTCGCCAGCGTGAGCCTGCCGGAAGAACTGCAGGCCGCGCTGGATGCGCGCATCTCGGCCGGCATGAAGGCCAGCCTGGGCGCCGACAAGATGGGCGGCTTCACCCAGTTCCAGGTGGCCAGCAGCATCCCGCTGGCGGCCCAGAACGAAGGCGGCCTCGCCGGCATCGGCGCCGGCGCCGGCGCGGGCATCGCCATCGGCCAGGCCATGGCCCAGGGCATGCAGGGGGCTTTTGCGCCGGGCGTCGCTACGCAGCCGCAGCCGGCCAGCGTACCGGCCGGCGGCGAATCGATCGAGGACCGGCTGGCCAAGCTCAAGGGCCTGCTGGACAAGGGTCTCATTTCGCAGGGCGACTATGACAGCACCAAGGCCGAGCTGCTCAAGAAGCTGATCGGCTGATGCAGACGGTTTCCTGTCCTTCCTGCGGCGCGCCGGTCGGCTTCCGCTCGCATGCTTCCGTCATGGCGGTGTGCGAGTACTGCCGTGCGACCGTCCTGAAGGAACGCGATGCGGTGCGCGACCTCGGCAAGATGTCCGAGGTGCTGGAAGACTATTCGCGCATCCAGGTCGGGACCTCCGGCGTGCACGGCGGGCGCAGTTTTACCGTCGTGGGCCGCATCCAGCTGCGCTATGAAGCCGGCATGTGGAACGAGTGGTACGTGCTGTTCGACGACGGCATGGATGGCTGGCTGGGCGACGCGTCCGGCCAGTACGTATTGACGACCAAACGCGAGCTGGCGCCCGGCTGGCCCGCCTTCGATGCCATTCAGGTGACCCGCCAGTACGAGCTCGGCTTCGGGCCCTACGTGGCCTCCGACAAGCGCGTGGCGAAGTGCACGGGCGGCCAGGGCGAACTGCCGTTTCGCGTCGGCGAAGGCTGGGAAGCACGCGTGGCCGACTTCCGGCGCGGCCCGAGTTTCATCACGCTCGATTATTCCGAGGGCGATACGCCGCTGCTCTATGCGGGCACTGCCGTCACGCTGGAGGACATGAAAAGCCAGCTGCTGCGCGACGACGAGCAGATCAAGGCCAGCGCCGGCAAGCTGCGCGGCAAGGTGGACGTGCTGCAGTGCCGCTCCTGCGGAACGTCGATCCGCTACCTGCCCGGCCTGGCGGCCAACTGCGTCTGCCCGTCCTGCGCGACGCGCATGGATGCGTCCTCGCCGGAGGTGGAGGTGCTGCTCAAGGGCGAGCAGCACGAACGCGTGTCCTTCACGCTGTCGCTCGGCGCCACGGCGAAGATCGGCGCGCAGGCCTACCATGTGCTGGGAGCGATGCGGCGCGAAGACGAGGAAGGCGAAACCTGGGACGAGTACCTGCTGTACGCGCCGCAGGGCCCCTTCTTCTGGCTGGTGGAGAGCAGCGAAGGCTGGTTCCGCTCGCAGGTGCTGGACGACTGGCCGGCGCCGCCGCTGCCGGCCGCGCAATCCGTGCAGGTGGATGGCGCGGCCTACCGGCAGTCCTGGGTCTACCCGGCCCGCGTGCTGTACGCGGCGGGCGCCTTCAACTGGCGCGTCAAGGCGGGCGACGTCGTGGACGTCGCCGAGTACGAGCACGGCCAGGACGGCCTGGCAGCCGAGTACACGGATGAGGAACTGAGCTGGTCGCGCTCCACGCCGGTGGCCGAGGACCAGGTGCGCGCCTGGTTCGGGCTGGCCCAGCCGGCGCCGAAGGCCTCGTCCGGCAAGAGCCTGAGCCGCGCCGATATCGCCTGGCGCGCCCTGCTCTGGATCCTGGGGCTCAACGTCATTCCGCTGCTCTTCAATTTCACGGCCACGATCTTCGTGCTCGCGGCCGGCCTGGTGGCGCTGTTCCTGCCGATGATGCTCGCCCCCGACAAAAAACCCTGATACCGACCGCATGAACCGGAATTTCATTCTCTACGCCATCGTCGTCACCCTGGTCACCACCATCGTGTGCTGGGTCAGCATGGCCGCCTCGAGCCGCACCGGCGGCGGCAACAGCTGGCGCAGCCACAGCTACGGCAGCGGCGGCGGCTATTCGGGCGGCAGCCACAAGTGAACACGCCGCACCGCCCCGCCGCGCATCAACCGGCCGGCCTGCACCTGCTGGCCGACCTGGGCGGCATCGATGCCGCCCTCCTCACCGATGCGGACGCCATCGACGCCCTGCTGCGCAAGGCCGCGCTGGCTGCCGGCGCGCGTATCCTGCACAGCCATTTCCATGCCTTCGGCCCGGGCATGGGCGTGACCGGCGTGCTGCTGCTGGCCGAATCGCACATCTCGATCCACACCTGGCCCGAGCACGGCTTCGCCGCGGCCGACATCTTCATGTGCGGCGATGCCCAGCCGCAGCGCGCCCTCGAACTCATCGAAGCCGCCCTCGCACCGGGCTCGCGCGAGGTCCGGACCATCGCGCGCGGACAGCTATAATCCGGAACTTGTCCGGACAACCCCGCAGGAACAGAATGCCCCAAGCTGCTACCCCTTCCGCCGCGCTGCCGAAGGCGCTCGGCCACATCCGCGTGCTCGACCTGTCGCGCGTACTCGCCGGTCCCTGGTGTTCGCAAAACCTGGCCGACCTTGGCGCCGACGTGATCAAGATCGAACGTCCGGGCAACGGCGACGACACCCGCGCCTGGGGTCCGCCCTTTGCGAAGGACGCGCAGGGTCGGGATACGGGTGAAGCAGCCTATTATCTGTCGGCCAACCGCGGCAAGCGCTCGGTGACGGTGGATATCGCGAGCAGCGAAGGGCAAGGCTTGCTGCGCGAACTGGTCAGGCATTGCGACGTGGTGCTGGAGAATTTCAAGGTGGGCCACCTGAAGCGCTACGGCCTCGACTACGATAGCCTGAAAGCCATCCGGCCCGACCTGGTCTACTGCTCGATCACCGGCTTCGGCCAGGACGGCCCGTACGCGCACCGCGCCGGCTACGATTTCCTGATCCAGGGCATGGGCGGCCTGATGTCGGTCACCGGCGAACGCGACGACCTGCCGGGCGGCGGCCCGCAAAAGGCCGGCGTGGCCCTCACCGACCTGATGACCGGCATGTACGCCACCGTGGCCGTGCTGGCCGCGCTCACGCACAGGGACCGCAGCGGCGAAGGGCAGCATATCGACATGGCCCTGCTCGACACCCAGGTGGCGATGCTGGCCAACATGGGCAGCAACTACCTCAACAGCGGCAAGCCGCCCAAGCGCTGGGGCAATGCGCACGCCAACATCGTGCCCTACCAGACCTTCGCCTGCGCGGACGGCCACATCATCGTCGCCACCGGCAACGACGGGCAATACCAGAAGTTCGTGGAAGCGGGCGGGCGGCCGGAGCTGGGGAAGGACCCGCGCTTCGCCACCAATCCGCTGCGCGTGCAGAACCGCGACACCCTGGTGCCGATCCTGGCCGGGATGGTCGAGGAGAAGACGCGCGACGAATGGATCGCCCTGCTGGAGTCAAGGGGCGTGCCCTGCGGGCCGATCAACGACCTCAAGGAAGTGTTCGCCAACGAGCAGGTGCAGGCCCGCGAGGTCGCCATCGAACTGCCGCATCCGAGCGCCGGCCAGGTGAAACTGGTGAGGAATCCGATCCGGATGTCGGCCACGCCCGCCACCAGCGACCGGGCCCCGCCCCTGCTGGGCCAGCACACCGACGAGGTGCTCGCCGGCGTGCTGGGCCTGGACCAGGCGGAAATTGCCGCACTGCGCGGCAAAGGGGTGGTCTGATCAGTGCAGCTGGTGCTTGAGGTCCGACAGGACATCGTGCACCCGCGTCACGACGGACGCGACCTGCGGCGACGGCTGCTGGCTGCGGCACATGCGCTTGGCTTCGTCGCCCATTTCTTCCAGCCGGTCGATGCATTCGACCATCCTTGACTGGTCGTTCGATTGCATCACGCGCTGGGCTTCCGGCATTTCGTGCGCGATTCTCTGGATGCAATCGCGGATGTCGGACGGCGCGCCCTGGTCGTTGCGGGTGACTTCTTCGGCCTGGTTGATGGTTTGCTGGATCTGGCTGAAACGTTGTTGGATGTCGGCGGCGTGCAACATGATGGACCTCCTGGAAAGAGTGCGGCGAATCCGCAGGAACCATTCACTTTAGTCCCCCGGACAGGGATCGCAAGTGCCGTTTCAGTCGTGCGCGTGTCAAAGCGTAAACGCGGGTACTTGTTGTATTTATGCAAAAGAATGTCCATACAAAATGGGTAGAACAAACTAACTGCTATGATACTTCTTTAAAGAAATAGTTATTTCTTATAAGAACTTATCACGCATGTTTGCATTTGCCCCTTTTTTCTTGAGTCGGCGATGTGCCGCCGTCGTCGCGATTGCTGGGGCCACGGGACTGCCGACGCCGTCCGCCATGGCAAGCCCCCGCCAGGAGGCGAGCCCGGCCGTGCTCGATTCCCTGCCCTTCGAGCAGCTGGTCGCCATGCGTACGGTCACGGCCGCCTCCAAGTTCGAGCAGCTCATCAGTGAAGCACCCTCGGCGGTCGTGGTGCTGACCGCGGCGGACATCAAGGAATTCGGGTGGCGCACCCTGGCGGATGCACTCGCCTCCCTACCCGGCGTGTACGCCACCAACGACAGGAACTACAGCTATCTCGGCGCCCGCGGCTTCCTGCGGCCGGGCGACTACAACAGCCGCTTCCTGCTCCTGGTCGACGGCGCGCGCGTCAACGACGCCGTGTACGACCAGGCCCCGCTGGGGACGGAAGGACTGGTCGACATGGACAACGTCCAGCGCATCGAGTTCGTGCCCGGCCCGGGGTCGGCCATCTACGGCTCCAATGCGCTGTTCGGCGTCATCAATATCGTCACCAAGGACGGCAGCGACCTGCAGGGAACGCGCGTGTCCGCAGGCGCCGGCGAGCATGGGGAGCGCAAGCTGCGCACCAGCTGGGGCTGGCATGGCCAGAGCGGCGCGGACGTGGTCATGTCGGCCAGCGTCTACGGACGCGACGGGCAAGACCTGTACTATCCGGAATTCGATGCGCCCGAGCACAATCGTGGTGTGGCCGAGCGCCTGGACTTCGACCGCGCGCGTAATTTCTTCGTCAAGGCCAGCTATCGCGGCCTGGTGCTGTCCGCCAGCCACGTGCACCGCACCAAGGGCGTGCCGACCGGCTCGTTCGGGGCCGTCTTCAATACCCCGAACCGGACCACCGATGCGCAAAGCCTCGTCAACCTGGCCTATACGCAGGCGCTCACACCCGACCTGAGCCTGTCGCTCCAGGCACTCTGGGGCAAGGCGGACTATCTCGGGGTCGGCGATTATCCGGGCGAGAGCGCAGTGCGCATCGACAAGGCCGACGGCGATGATCCGGGCGAGAGCGCAGTGTCCATCACCAACGTCGACGGCGATCATGCGCGCTGGTACGGCGTCAGCGCGCAGGCGACCTCCACCGCGTTGCGCCGGCATAAGATCGTATTCGGCATGGATCTGCAGCGCGACGCGCGCCGCGACCAGTTCAACTACGACCGCGAACCCTACCGCATGCTGCTGGACGACCGCCGGTCCGGACGGCGCAGCGGCCTGTTCGTGCAGGACGAGATCCGCCTGTCCGCCCGGACGCTGCTGAATGTCGGGCTGCGTCACGACCGCTACGACACTGGTGCGCGCAGCACCAATCCGCGCGCGGCCCTGCTGGTCAAGCTGAGCGCCGCCGACACGGTCAAGCTCATTTACGGCACGGCCTTCCGGGTGCCGAACGCCTACGAAATGTATTATGGCCCGGACAATGGCAGCGTCCAGTCCGGCAACCTGGCGCTGGCTCCCGAGCGCATCCGAACGCACGAGCTCGTCCTTGAACATGCGCTCGGCACGGCGGGGCACGCGACCGTATCGGTATTCCAGTACGCCATGAAGGACCTGATCACCCAGGAAGTGGACGAGTCCACCGGCGCCCTCATCTTCCGCAACCTGGCGCGGGCCAGGGCAAGCGGATTCGAGAGCGCATTCGAGCGCCTGCTGGGCGGCGGCGCGCGGGTTCGCGCGAGCTATGCCTGGCAGCGTTCCAGGGACGGCAGCGGCGCGGCGCTGGTGAATTCGCCGCGCCATCTTGCCAAGCTGAACCTGGTAACGCCCCTGGCCGCACATACCCGCCTGGGCAGCGAGCTGCAATGCCTGTCCTCGCGCCTGACCGAAGGAGCGCGGACCGGCGGCTACTGCGTCGTCAACCTGAACCTCAACCTGCAGTTCCCGGCCGCCAGCGTGCTTCCCGGCGCCAGCCTGGCGCTCGGCCTGTTCAATGCGGGCAACCGGCGCTACGCCGACCCGGCAGGCCCGGCATTCGTCCAGGAAGCCCTGGAGCGCGAGGGGCGCACCTTGTTCGTCAAACTTGGCTACCGGTTCTGACCGATGAGGTGGGCATGCATTCGATCGCTAGGCTTCGCTGCAGCATGCACGCTTGCATACGCGCATGCGCTCGGCCAGGTGCGCGACGTCGAGCTGAAAGCCGCCTTCATCTACAACTTCGCACAGTTCACGGTCTGGCCGGAACCGGCCCGCGCCAGGGACGGTTTTGTCGTGTGCGCCAGTCCCGACAGCGCCCTGTGGGATAGCTTGCGCTCATTCGACGGCAAGCCCGTCAACGGCCGGGCCTGGAGCACCATGGAAGCGGCCAGCCGCCTCAAGGACGGAGGCTGCCATGTGCTCGTGCTGGCGCGCTCGTCCGAGCCTCCGCCCGCCCTGCCGGGCACGCTGGTGGTGCGCGACGGCGCGGGCCCTGGCGCGGCCGCGATCACCCTCGTCGACGGCGACGAGCACGTCCGCTTCGACGTGAACACGGAAGAGGCCACGCGCAATGGCCTGCGCTTCAGTTCCAAACTCTTGCGCCTTGCCCGGAACGTGCTGTGAACCGCCGCATCGCCCTCCGAAAGACCCGGCTCTCGAAGATGCTCGGCACCGGCCAGCTCGCCGCGGCAGTCGTGGCGCTGGCAGTCGCCGGCAGCATCCTGCTGACCTACCAGTTCATCAGCTTGCGCAGGAACCTGGTGGGCGACGTGACGGTGCACGCGTCGATCATCGCCGACAACGTCTCGGCGCCGCTCATGTTCCAGGACCGGGACGCGGCCGCCGAGATGCTGCGTTCCTTCCACCCGGCGCCCTTCCTCAGCATGGCGCTGGTGCTGGACCGGGACGGGGCCAGCTTCGCCACCTATCGGCGCGACGCGGGCGCCCCGGCCGGGCCGGCGCACGCCTGGTTCGCTCCCGTGATCGTCACCCGCGACGTGGTCTACCAGGGCCGCAGCCTGGGCCAGGTGCGCCTGGTCGCCGACACCACGGGCATCCGCGACGGCCTGCTGGGCTACGGGGCGCTGCTCGGCCTGGCCTTCGTCGGCGCCTTGTTGACCAGCACCCTGGTGTCGCGCAAGCTCCGTTCGCGCATGGCGAAGGCGGAGCGCGAGCTTGCCTACCTCGCCTATACCGACCCCGTCACCGAGCTGCCGAACCGGCGGGCGAGCAATGAAACGCTCGATACGATGCTCGAGCGCGCCACGACGGACGGCGGCAAGGTCGGCGTGCTCCTGATCGACCTGGACAACTTCAAGGTGGTCAACGACACGGCCGGGCACGAGGCCGGCGACCAGCTGCTGCGCGAGGTCGCACGCCTGCTGCGCGCCCAGTTGAGGGACAAGGACCTGGTGGCCCGCCTTGGCGGCGACGAATTCATCGTCCTCGCCGACGCCATCCGCACGAGCGAGGAGCTCGACCAGCTGGCCCACCGCATCATCGGTGCGCTGCAGCGCCCCCTGCAGCTGAACGGGACCGAATTCCTTGCCACCGCCAGCATCGGCGCCGCCGTCTTTCCCGACGACGCGGCCACCGCACCGGAACTGATCAGCAACGCCGACACCGCGCTGTACGAGGCCAAGGATGCGGGACGGAACCGGCTCGGCAGGTTCCGGCGCGAGATGATCATGGCGGCGCAACGCCGCGCCCAGCTCGAGCGCGACCTGCGCCGCGCCCTCGCCTCGCAGGGCCTGCAGGTGTACTACCAGCCGCAATTCGATTGCGCCTCGAGCCAGCTGCTGGGCGTCGAGGCACTGGTGCGCTGGCGCCACCCCGAGCACGGCTTCATCGGACCCGACGAATTCATCCCGATCGCCGAGGGCACCGGCCTGATCGGCGAGCTCGGCGCCTGGGTGCTGGAGCAGGCCTGCGTCGATGCGCTTGCCTTGGGCGAGCACACCGGCTTGCCGCTGAGCATTGCGGTGAACGTATCGGCGCGCCAGTTCCGGGACAATGAATTCATCGACGTGGTGCGCGGCATCCTGGCGCGCACCGGCCTGCCGGCCGCACGGCTCGAACTCGAGCTGACCGAAAGCGTCCTGATGGATGACGTCGGCCGGGCCGCCGGCTTCATGCAGTCGCTGCGCAGCCTCGGGGTCCGGATGTCGATCGACGATTTCGGCACCGGCTACTCGTCCCTGGCCTATCTGCAATCCTTCCCGATCGACCAGTTGAAGCTCGACCGCAGCTTCGTGCGTCCCCTGCCCGAGGCAGGCGGCACCCTGGCCAGCGCCGTGATCGCGCTGGCGCACAGTTTCAGGCTGACAGTGGTGGCCGAAGGGGTCGAAACCGCGGAGCAGCACGCATGGCTGCAGGCAGCCGGCTGCGACGTCGTGCAGGGTTACCTGCTGGGCCGGCCGATGCCGCTCGACGCGCTCACGTCGCAACTGGGCGTGGCGCCCGCCTGAGCAGGACTATCCCGGACCGCACCCGCCGCTCATCTCGGGCCCCTCACGGCAGGTCCGGATCGAGTTCGGAACCTGCGTAGTTTTCCAGCTCGGTGAAGAGCTGCTTCAAGCTCGCCTTGGTATTGATGAGCTGCAGCACCGTGCAGTGCTCGCGGTAGGTCGCGATGCGCTCCGCGATGATCGGCTGGTGCGCCGGGGGAAGCTGCGCCATCAGCGCGGCCCAGCCGGCTTCGAAGTCGGGCTTGTTCTTGCGCACCGACTTCACGAGGCGCTCGAACTCCTTCTGTCCGGTGCGCGCCGTGACGCGTCCACCGCCTTCGACCGCGAAGATGACCGCCAGCGCGATCACGCCCTCCGCGTTCAGGTCCGGATCGTTGATCGGACCTTCGTAGTGGTGGCGGCGCAGCCACTGGGCAGCGCGCACGATCGCCTGCACGCCCTGGCGTTGCTTGAGCTGGCCGATGTAGCGTTCGTAGCCGGACCAGGTCTCGCCCGGGTCGGCCGTGCACAGGTCGACGAACAGTTCCTTCAGGCGCCGCTGGGAATACACGGGGTCGAGGTCGTATTCGCCCACCAGGCTGTCCTCGGGCAGCGCGGCCAGCTCCTTTACCAGGCGGAAGCCCTGCTGGAACACGAGTTCGGCGCCCTCCTCGATCAGGATGTCGAGCGCGTCGAGGTCGTCGTCGCTGCCGCACAGGTGCTCGAGGCCGAGCGACATGCCGCCCACGGTGAGCAGCATGGCGCGCTGGATGCCTTCGGCGGTGCGGTCGTTGGTGAACTTCTCGGCCACCATCGCGGTGATGCCGGACAGCTCGTCCGCCAGCACCGCGGCTTCGTCAAGCGTGGCCTCAAGTGGCAGCAGCCTGATCGCCCGCACCAGGCGCGGCAGCTTCTCGATGACGATGGCAGGCAGCATCGCTGACGCGGCCCCGCTCACGAGAAGATGTCCGTGCCCATGCTGCGGCGGCTACCGCGGCGCGGCATGCTGCGCACCGAGGGCACCTGCCTGCGCAGGCGGTACAGCAGTTCACGGGTGTTGCGCTGCATGAAGGGCGATTCTTCGTCCGGGTCGTCCGGCAGCTCCATGTCGGCCATCTCGGCGCTGTGGCGGAACTCGGGGAACAGCTCGATCAGCGAACGCTCCCAGCCGTCCTCGCTGGCCTTGGCCAGGTCGACCGCCAGCGGGGCGATGTCGCTGTCACCGCTGGTCTGGGCGGTGACGTAGCGGCCCTTCGACAGGATTTCGCCGGCCAGCTCGAGGATTTCCTTTGGCGCCAGCGACCACAGGATGGCGAACACGGTCGCGCCATGGTCGGTGGCGGAAGCCTCCTGCAGCAGCTCGATGCGGCGGTCTTCGTCCTCGTTGGCGTAGACGATGCCGTGCACGTGGTTGAACAGGTTCTCGGCGATGCGTTCCGGATCGTCTTCGATCAGGTTGTCCGGCCAGGTGGCGGCGATGTAGGCCAGGCTCTCGGCCCAGGCCTTGGGCGGCACCAGCATGGTAGCCAGCGAAGTCTTGGCGCCGTCGAAGCCCGACAGGTGCAGCGCGGTCACTTGCGGCGGCAGGGTCGACAGCACTTCGACGACGGCATAGTCGCCGTGCTCGTCGGCCGCCTGGGAGAACGCCTCCTCGGCGTGCTCGAGCGAGCCGGCCAGCACCAGCTCGCTGACCTGCTTCGTCAGCGCAGGCAGGTTGGCCTTGTTAGCGCCACTGGATTCCTGGTCGCTCATTCGCGCTCCCCTCCTTCCGGATCGAACAGCTGGGTGAAGTCGTCGGTCGCTGCGCTGTCGTCCATGTCGTCGTCATCGCCTTCGTCGCCTTCGCCGAGGCGGGCCAGGTCGCGGTCTTCGTCTTCCCAGCGCGCCTGGTTCTTGTACAGGAAGGCCGTGATGATGGCCTGGCGCGCCAGCTCCGGATAATTCGCGGTCATTGCCTCGTACATGGCGCGGCCCTGTTCGCCATCGCATTCGGCCATCGGGAACACGCGCAAGGGGTCGCCGCCTTCGTAGTCGGCAGCCTCGCGCAGCAGGCCCTTGGGATCCTTGAACTTGATGCAGTCAACGAGCGCGAAGGCCATCAGGTTGACGTCGTCCAGGCCCGATCCGCCCGCGTATTCCGAGACCAGGGCGCCGACCATCATGTCGTAGTTCTTCCGGTTGGGCGGGTCGCCCAGCGTGCCCTCGATCTGTCCTTCCAGCTCGCGCGACTGGAACGAGAATTCGGGATGTACGTTTTTCATTGTGTGTCCTGTTGATTCAATAATGGGCGCAGGCCCCGGCTCAGGCCTGGAGATTCACGCCATTCAGCGCGAACAGCGAGCGCCACAGTTCGAAGGCTTCGGCCTCGGCATCGAGCACGATGCGGTGGTTGACGCTCTGGTTGTACTCGGCGCGCCGGACCGGATCCGACAGGATTTCATAGGCCTTGGTGACGGCCTTGAAGCGCGCTTCGGCGCCCGGCGCCCCATTCCGGTCCGGGTGGTAGCGCATCGCCAGCGAGCGATAGACCTTCTTGATCTCGTCGTCGCCGGCATTTGGGGCGACGCCGAGGATCGCGTATAAATTTTCCAATTGGAACTCTCCCGGCAAACGCCGCAAAGACTGAAGCCGCAAACGGCAAGGACGAGATTATCCTATAGAAACGACAAGATGGCGAACGAGCCGCTCAGTGCCGGTAAGGCTGGACCGGCGGCGCTGGACGTGCAGGCTGCTGGTGGGCCTGTTGTTGAACCGGCGGCAGCGGCATGCCGGCCAGGGCCAGCAGCCAGGCGCGGACCAGTTCCGGATGGGTGGCGAGGGTTTTCATGGTTGAGCCTTGCGAATGGACCAGATTACCCCAAGTATGTCTCTACCAAACCGTGCCGACCGTGCGCTTCACCACATACTGAGGTGGCTCCCTCCTGCGTTACGGTAAAATGTCCGCCATAACCTATCCATTCTCTTCTTCATGAGCATTGACAAGAACGCCCCAACGGCGGCGGGCAATCCCCCGTCGTCCAACTTCCTACGCGCCATTATCGAAAACGACTTGGCGGCAGGAAAGCACCAGCGCGACGGCATGCCGCCCGTGATCACCCGTTTCCCACCCGAACCGAACGGCTACCTGCACGTGGGCCACGCCAAGTCGATCTGCCTGAATTTCGGCCTGGCGCGCGACTACGGCGGCCGCTGCCACCTGCGCTTCGACGATACCAATCCGGAAAAGGAAGACCAGGAATACGTCGACACCATCATGGATTCCGTGAAATGGCTCGGCTTTACCTGGGAACAGGGCGACGGCGACTACCTGCATTACGCCAGCGACTATTTCGACAGGCTGTACGAGATGGCGGAATACCTGATCCGCGAAGGCAAGGCCTATGTGGACAGCCAGAGCGCCGAAGAGATGGCGAAGAACCGCGGCAACTTCGGCACGCCGGGCACCAACTCGCCCTTCCGTAACCGTCCCGTGGAAGAATCGCTGCAACTCTTCCGCGACATGAAGGCCGGCAAGTACAAGGACGGCGAGCACATCCTGCGCGCCAGGATGTCGGAAGACGCGATGGCTTCGCCGAACATGACCAACCGCGATCCGGCGCTGTACCGCATCCGCCATGCGCACCACCACCGCACCGGCGACGCCTGGTGCATCTACCCGATGTACGACTACACGCACCCGATCTCGGATGCGCTGGAGAACATCACCCATTCGATCTGCACGCTGGAGTTCCAGGACCACCGCCCGATGTACGACTGGCTGGTGGACACCCTGGCCGACGGCGGCTTCTTCCCGCGCCCGGTGCCGCGCCAGTACGAGATGGCGCGCCTGAACCTGACCTACGTGGTCACCTCGAAGCGCAAGCTGCGGCAGCTGGTGGACGAGGGTGTGGTGACCGGCTGGGACGATCCGCGCATGCCGACCATCGTCGGCCTGCGCCGCCGCGGCTATACGCCGGAATCGATCCAGCTGTTCTGCGAGCGCATCGGCGTGTCCAAGGCCGACGGCTGGATCGACATGAGCACGCTGGAAGGCGCGCTGCGCGACGACCTCGACCCGAAGGCGCCGCGTGCGATAGCGGTGCTGCGTCCCCTGAAGCTCATCGTCGACAACTTCCCGGAAGGCGAATCGGTCGCGTGCTCGTCGCCGGTCCACCCGCACCACCCGGAGATGGGCGTGCGCAGCTTCCCGTTCACGCGCGAGCTGTGGATCGAGCAGGAAGACTTCATGGAAGTGCCGAGCAAGGGTTATCACCGCTTCACCCCGCCGACCGGCGACCAGCCGGGTTCGCGCGTGCGCCTGAAGTACGGCTTCGTGGTCGAGTGCACCGGCTTCGACAAGGACGAGAACGGCAAGGTGGTGGCGGTACACGTGAAATACTTCGAGGATTCGAAGTCGGGCACGCCGGGCGCCGACAACTACAAGGTCAAGGGCAACATCACCTGGGTCAGCGCCGCCACCGCACTCGAAGCCGAGGTGCGCCTGTACGACCGCCTGTTTACCGAGCCGCAGCCGGATGCCGGCGGCAAGGACTTCAAGGCCGCGCTCAACCCGAACGCGCTCGAGACCGTCACGGCCTACCTGGAACCGGGCATGAAGGACGCCGTGGCCGACCAGCGCTTCCAGTTCGAGCGTCACGGCTACTTCGTGGCGGACCGCGTGGATTCGCAGCCGGGCAAGCCGGTGTTCAACCGCGTCACGACGCTGAAGGACAGCTGGGGCAAATGATTCCTTCTACGCCATCCTCCTGATGGGGGAGTCGGCGCCACGAACGCACCATGGGGGGCCATGCCAACAGAATCGCCCCCTATTTCTTTTCCAATAAAAAGATTTCCGCCGCGACTACTTCGTTGCATATCTGCCATACCTAATTGTTCTGATAGGTACTTTGTCAGTTAAACACGCATAGCGTATGAATGTCTGTCGCATTAACGCGACGTACTCACTTGCCAAGTATGCGGACCATGCCTTCCCACCACCCCCACGCCCAGCTGGCTGCACTCCCGACCACGGTGCTGATCGGGGCGCTGCTGTCGGTAACGGTCGGCGGCGCCCTCCACCTGGCCACCGCCAAGGCGATCGAAAGCGATGCCGTGACGCGTTTTCGCAGCATGGCGCGCACCGCCCAGTATGCGATCGACGCTCGCATCAAGAGTTATTCCGACATCCTGCGCGGTACGGCCGGACTGTTCCGTGCCAGTACCTCGGTCGGGCCCGAAGAGTTCCGTTATTACGTCGAGCAGCTCGATACGCCCCGCAACTTCCCAGGCATCGAGGTCATCAATTTCGCACGCACCGTCGGCCCGGCCGAACTGCCGGCAGTGGAGGCGGAAGTGCGCAGTCGCCTGCGCCAGTACGGCATGCCTGATCGTGTCGCGGGGCTGCGTCCCGTGCCCGGCCGCGACAGCTATACGATCCTCACCTACATCGAACCTGCCACCCCGCAGACACTCGACAAGCTCGGCCGCGATCTGGAAGCGCGCAGCTACATCAGCCACACCGCGGCGGAGTCGCGCGACAACAATACCATTGCCGCTTCCGGGTTCCGCGTGAGGGTATTGCCCGGCCCCATACAGAACGTGCTCGCGATGCGCTTGCCGGTGTACCGCGGCAACATGCCGATCAATACCGTTGCCGAGCGCCGCGCCGCGTACATGGGCTCGGTCGGTATCGGTTTCGGCGTCAACAGGATGGTCAACGATATCCTCGAGGGATTTCCGATCGATGGGGTACGCCTGGTACTCACCGACCTCGACGATGTGCCGCAGGAGCCGGGCGAGACCCGGCACAGCGGCATCCTGTACGACAGCCACCTGGCGATGAAACTACCGCAGCAGTCGGTACCCGACGAAGCCGACCTGCTGCGCGCCAGCCTGCCGATCGCATTCAACCAGCGCCATTGGCGCGCCGAGTTCACCGTCGATAAATCGGCGATGTACACGCGCTTCGACCTCTTCTATCCCTGGCTGGCCGCGCTCGCCGGCACGCTCAGCACCGCCCTGCTGTACGCGCTGTTCCAGACGATGGCCTCGTCGCGCCGCAGCGCCCTGCGCATGGCCGAGGACATGACGCGCGAACTGCGCGCGAGCCAGGCCAAGCTGCAGGCCACCAACGAGAAACTGCGCCAGCTGGCCGCCCACGCGGAACAGATCAAGGAGGGCGAACGCAAGCGCATCGCGCGCGAGATCCACGACGAACTCGCGCAGAACCTGCTGGCGCTGAAGATCGAGGCCGAGATCCTGGCCAACCGCACGCGCGATCGCCACGGCCGCCTGCACGAGCGCGCCGCTGCGACGGTGCGCCAGATCGACCTCACCATCCGCAGCGTGCGCCAGATCATCAACGACCTGCGCCCCAACGTGCTCGACCTGGGCCTGAATGCCGCGGTGGACTGGCAGGTCGCCGATTTCGCACGCCGTACCGGCATCGAGTGCGAGCTGGTCGAAGACGAGACCGAGCACCACCTCGACGACCAGTGCGCGACCGCCTTCTTCCGCATCCTGCAGGAGTCGCTCAACAATGTGGCCCGCCATGCATGCGCGAGCAAGGTGCGCATCGACCTGCACCAGCACGCGGACATGCTGACGATGACGATCCGCGACAACGGCGTGGGCATGCAGCCGGGCAGCCGCAACCGCAACGGTTCGTTCGGACTGGTAGGCATCGAAGAGCGCGTCAATATTCTCGGCGGCAGCTTCTCCATCAGCAGCGGTCCGGATACCGGCACCACGATCGTCGTCACCATTCCCGTCGGCGGACATGCGCCCGCAGCGCCGGCTTTTCCGGCCTACGACAGCGACGGCGTGCTGCCAGCCATCGCGTGAGCATGGAGCAGCTGCGCCCCATGTTGTCTCATTTCAGCACAGCAGTTTCTCGGTTGACAGAACTCAACATTAAACCTGACCCGTCGCAGGACAATTGTTATCACTGCCACTGGTCAAGATGCAGTTCTTGGCTTCCGATAAACGCGTCACCATATTCAAGGAGGATTCTTGGCGTATCGCTTCAACACTAGGGATAAATAAGAATGCCTTAACAAACAGGTCTAACAACAACAAGGTGAACACTATGTCGACTAACGAATTCGCAGCCTTTGAAGCACTCGATCTTGCCCCGATCAAAATGAAGCTGATGCATGTCGAATCTGGCGAAGGCTGGTCCGCGCTGCGGGCCGACGCGGTGGAAACGGAGTACCGCCGCTTCCTCTTCCTGATGAAGAAGTACCCTGACGCGGAGGCATCGCCCACCGTCGACGTCGACACCTTCTGGCACTACCACATCCTCGATACGATGAAGTACGCACGTGACTGCGAAGCGCTGTTCGGCTACTTCCTGCACCACTATCCGTATGTCGGCATCGGCGCCGGCGCGAGTGACGGCGACCAGATCGCCTCCGGCCAGCGGATGCGCGTGATCTACGAGGCGGAATTCGGGACGGGGCAAACTGCCGGCATGGCGTATGCATTCTGCTCCGCGCCGGGCAAGGCCGTCGGCGCCGCCCATGCGTTCTGCTCGGCACCAGGCAAACCTGCCGCTGCCACGCATGCGTTCTGCTCCGCACCGGGCAAGGCCATCGACGCCGCGCATGCGTTCTGCTCCGCACCGGGCAAGGCCGTCGACGCCGCGCATGCGTTCTGCTCCGCACCGGGCAAGGCGAACGACGCGGCGCATGCGTTCTGCTCCGCACCGGGCAAGGCGAACGACGCGGCGCATGCTTTCTGTTCGGCGCCGGGCAAGCCGCGTGCAAGCGCCGAGACTGCGCACGCGTTCTGCTCGGCCCCGGGCAAGCCGCGCGACACCGCGAACGCTGGCCACGCATTCTGCTCCGCACCTGGCAAGGAACTGGCGCACGCGGCCTGATGTTCCTTCCCTGATGGCCGGCCGGACGACGCTTGTCCAGCCGGCCGTTTTTCACTCAGGCCGCCAGCTCCTGCTCCGTTTCATGCGGCCTGATCATCAGGGCCCGCAGTTCGCGAATGCTGAACTCGCTCTCCTCGTGCATGCGCAGCAGCAGCGTAGCGCCGATCGGCAGTGTTTGGTGGCGGATCTTGCTGATCACGGGAGGCGCCACTTCGAGCACGCGCGACAGCGCGGCATCGTTCTTCAGGCGGAGTTTGGCGATGATGGCGTCGAGGACCCGGTTCGGGTCGTATTCCGCGCCGTCCGGAAGACGTTTGATGGACATTTGTTTCTTTCAGGAATTAAATTATTTGTCACTTTTCGTGATCTGTCGCGAAATATTTGCATGCAAAGCCAAACAGGCATGGTTTGTACGGAAGTTTTCGCTGTTGGCGAAATGATACACGTATGTCTTATGGTTTGCACAAGTCCCTGGCCATTCCGGAGAGACTGCAATGGACGAGCCGACGCCTCCGCACAAGCGGACGCATCGGAGTCGGGTGGATATGCCGCTCCGGACGGAGCGGCAGGGAGGCCTTACTTCTTCCTGCCGGGGCCGGCCTTGGCCAGGGCGCTGGCCTGGTACAGTGTCCGCGCATCCAGGTGGGCGCGCTCGATCGTGCGCATCTCGGGCTTGTCGTCGTGCGGCACGAAGTATTCCTTGTCCTGCGCGGCAACCACGATCTTGATCGCGGCGGCGTCCGTAATCCCGTATTTTTCGACGATCAGCGTGGTCACTTCGTCGAGATATTCTTCATAAGTCATGCTGGCTCCCGCACCGCTTGTTCTAGGCGCCAGATTGTACGGGAGCCGGGGCCAGCTGCGCCAGCGCCATCGCGACGCTCGGATAGCGCAGGCGCACGCCCAGCTCGCGCTTCAGGCGCGTATTGTCGAGACGGCGCGATTCCGACATGAAGGACAGCAGCGCCGGCGTGACCACGGTCTCGAGCTCCGCACGCGGCAGGCGCGGGGGACGCGCCAGCCTGAAGGCATCGGCCACCGCATCGAAATACTCGCCCATCTTCATGCGCGTGTCGTCGACCGCATTCACCACCCGGCCCGGACGGGCGCGGAACAGCGCAAGCAGGACGATGCGCGCCAGGTCGTCGGCATGGATGTGGTTGGTGTACACGTCATCTTCAGGGCGCAGGGCCGGTGTTCCCTGCTCCAGCCGCTTGAGCGGCAGGCGGTCGGCGGCATAGATGCCGGGCACGCGCAGGATTGCCAGGCGCGTGCCGTTCAGCAGCGACCAGGCGCGCAGCACGCGTTCGGCGTCGACGCGCCGGCGCGCGCGCGCATTGCGCGGCGCCACCGGCCGGGTTTCCGTCACCAGTTCGCCGCCGCAGTCGCCATACACGCCGCTGGTGCTGACATAGACGCAGCGCGCGGTCTTGCCGAGCGCCGCGACCAGGTGGCGCGTGCGGCGGTCTTCGCTGCCCTCGGGCTGCGGCGGCGCCAGGTGCACCACCCAGTCGGCCATGCCCTTCAGGCGCCGCAGGCTGTCCGGGCGGTCGAGGTCGGCCACGACCGGGACGGCGCCGGCGGCGCGCAGTTCGGCACAGCGTTCGCGCTGGCTGGTGAGCGCGAACACGCGCATGCGGCCGGCAAGCAGGGGCAGCAGGCGCATGCCGACGTCGCCGCAGCCGACGACCAGCAGGCGCGGCCGCCTCATCGAATGGGAATAAGTAGTCACGGCTGGCATTGTATGCGAGCCTTGGGGCGGCTGCTCAGGCGACGATTTCCCCGGCCGCCCTGGCCGCGGCGCAGGCCAGCACCGGCATGGCCACGACCAGGCCCAGGCCGAGCGGCAGCATGGCCAGCACGGTCATGAGCACGCCCAGCGCCACGACCGTCAGGAAAGGCAGCGGGTTGCGCAGCGAGCCCAGCACGCTCAGGCGCAGCGCCTGGAACACGCCGGCGCCCCGTTCGATCACCAGCGCCGGGGCCATCCAGAAAGTCGAGCACACCAGGATCACCAGCACCTGGGCGGCGGCGAACGCGTAGAACAGGCCCTTCCCGAAATGCACGGCGCTGTAGGCTCCGGTCGCCAGCCCCCCGGCGGCGATCGCGGCAACCACGCCCCCCAGCGCCAGCGACAGGAAGACCATGACGATGGCCAGCGCCCACAGCGAGGGCTTGCGCCAGGCGCCGCTCCCGGCCAGGAAGGCGTCGCCCTGGGCGTCCATGCGGCAGTACACCGCGACTGCGCCGAGATACAGGGTGGCCAGGATGGGGAACAGGATGCCCCCATGACGGCTGAACAGCCACAGGAGGATGAGCATGGCCGTACTGAGGACGGCCAGCGCTTCCCACCTGCGCCGGAAACACGACCATCCGGCAGCCAGCCACGCGAGCCCCTGGCCACGGGGCACATGGCGGACCGACAGGCTGGGGGCGGGGGCGCGCCCGGAGGGGGGTTGGCTGGCTTGCATGGCGATCTTTCCAAAAAAAGGCGACGATGACGGGTCGCCACCAGCCCGCGATTGTATAGCGGATCGGCAGCGCTTTTCGGCAGCGCCTGCGGATACCCAGGCTGGATGGCGTCCCGGGCGGCGGCGTCTCGCCGTTCCGGGGCAGCGTGTAAAATAGGCAGACTCAGGGCGGAGCCGGCGCCCTGCCGATCCCGTCTTCCCGGCAACAACACAGCACACATCACCATGACGTTCCAGATCACCGTCCAGCCGAGCGGCCACCAGTTCACCTGCGAGGCCGATGAAACCGTCCTTTCCGCCGCCATTCGTGCCGGCATCGGCTTGCCCTACGGCTGCAAGAACGGCGCCTGCGGCTCGTGCAAGGGCAAGGTGCTGGACGGCGCACTGCAGCACAAGCCGCACCAGGGGCGCGCCCTGAGCGAGATCGAGAAGACCCAGGGCATGTCGCTGTTCTGCTGCGCCGTGCCCGAGCAGGACCTGGTGATCGAAGCGCGCGAAGTGGGCGGCAGTTCGGAGTACCCGGTGCGCAAGATGCCGACCCGGATCGCCGGCATCCGCAAGGCCGCACCGGACGTGGCCATCGTCACCCTGCAGCTGCCGGCCAACGAGGCGCTCGCCTACCGCGCCGGCCAGTACATCGAGTTCCTGCTCAAGGACGGCAAGCGCCGCGCCTACAGCATCGCCTGCGCGCCCTCGTTCAGCGGTCCGCTGGAACTGCACATTCGCCACCTGGCGGGCGGCCTGTTCACCGACCACGTCTTCGGCGCCATGAAGGAGCGCGACATCCTGCGCTTCGAAGGCCCGCTCGGCACCTTCTTCCTGCGCGAAGAATCGGACAAGCCGATCGTGCTGCTGGCCTCGGGCACGGGATTCGCACCGGTCAAGGCCCTGGTCGAGCACCTGATGCACCTGAAGTCGACGCGTTCCGTGCGCCTGTACTGGGGCGGCCGCCGTCCGCAAGACCTGTACATGGACGAACTGTGCCGCGCCTGGGAAACCACGCTGCCCGACTTCCGCTACGTGCCGGTGGTGTCGGATGCGCTGCCTGACGACGCCTGGCAGGGCCGCACCGGCTACGTCCACGCGGCCGTGATGCAGGACCTCCCGGACCTCTCCGGCCACCAGGTGTACGCCTGCGGCGCCCCCGTCATGGTGGATTCGGCGCGGCGCGACTATGTGGCGCAGTGCGGCCTGCCGGAGGACGAGTTCTTCGCGGATGCGTTCACCACCGAGGCGGACCTGGCACAATAGTAGGGTGGTCGGCTTCGCCGACCGCGCGTTCAACCGGACGGTGAAGAATCGCATCGCGTCAATGCATGCGTGATTCGAACGCGTGGGCGGCGAATCCGCCCACCCTGTAAAGGCAAAGTTGAAATGTCCGCTTCTGGCAAAGTTGAAATGTCCGCTTGGTTGCCCAGGTTAGCGCGAGCTAACGCGCTTTTGAGCGGACATTTTCTTTGCTG